>ACOK01000001.1 GCA_000174895.1 Ruminococcus flavefaciens FD-1 | reverse complement strand
TGAGTGTCTTTTATTTGCGCTTTGCACAAACCGTGGAATGGCATTTGTATAAAATAAACAAAGTTCACAAAAATCTCTTGAAATACCATGATTTTCATGGTATAATATAACCATAATATTTATACTTTGTTCGACGGATAATATCCGATGTTCAAAGTTTAAAGGAGGACTACTATGAAAACAACTATCTCAGCTAAGAAAATGCAGATCCCACAAAACTTCACAGAATATGCCGAAAAGAGAATCGACTCCCGTCTTGGCAAGTTCTTCGGTGATGACGCTGATGCTAAGATCGTTATCTCTGAGTACAAGTCACAGATCGTTCTTGAGCTTACTGTAAAGTACAACAGCATTATCTTCCGTGCAGAGCGTTCCGCAGAGGATAAGTACGTTGCCCTCGACGATGCTATAGATAAGATCATCAGACAGATCCGCAAGAACAAGACTAAGGTCGAAAAGAAGCTCAAGGATTCAGCTTTCAAGGAAGCTTTCGCTTATCCTGTTCCTGAAACCGTTGACTATGAAGTTGTAAAACACAAGAAGTTCAAGATGCGTCCTATGGATGTTGAAGAGGCTATCCTCCAGATGAACCTCCTCGATCATGAGTTCTTTATGTTCACTAACGCTGACTCAGGTCAGATCAATGTTGTATATAAGCGAGCAGACGGTAACTACTCTGTTCTCGAACCTGATATGGAATGATCATTGACTAAAATATGCGGAGCTTTTTGCTCCGCATATACTATTTTTGACGAATTGTACCTTCTACGGCGTAAGTCAAAAAGCTCATCATGGAAAACGAACTTGGCGAGCGGCTTACTGCCGATTACTGATCGAAAGGATTTTACTGAAATGGATAATAACAAAAAGACTATCATCGAAAAAAGGATCAACAAGGTCGGTGAGAATCTCAAAAAGAACAATATGGAGTTCTACTATGCCGCAACTAAAGAGGACGTCTGTCCTATCGTGAAGTCACTGCTCAAAGAGGGCGATGTCATCACTAACGGCGGTTCAATGACTATGGGAGAATGCGGTCTGAGCGAGCTTCTGAATTCGCCTGAGTATAACTACATGGACCGCTCAAAGCTGACTACTCCCGAAGAAGTGGTGGAGCTTTACCACAAAGCATTCATGGCTGATGTGTACATCTCAAGCTCTAACGCTATTACCGAGGACGGTGTGCTTTACAATGTTGACGGCAACAGCAACCGTATTGCCGCTATTGCTTTCGGACCGAAATCAGTCATCATTATTGCCGGCTATAACAAGATAGTCAAGGACCTTACAGAGGCTGAGATACGTGTGAAGCGTGAAGCTGCACCGCCTAACTGTGTTCGTCTGGACTGTGCTACTTACTGCAAGGAAAAGGGTGAATGTGTGTCTCTCTCAAAGGCTGACAGGCAGATGTCAGACGGATGCGGCAGCGACGGACGTATCTGCTGCAACTACCTTATCTCCGCTCATCAGCGCCATAAGGGACGTATCAAAGTCATCATCGTCGGTGAAGAACTGGGTTATTGATCGTATGCTAAAAATTATATTCCCCGGATGCTGAAAGGCTTTCGGGGGATTTTGTCTTTATGAATAGTTTATCGCTTCAAAGTGAAAAACTATCTGTGCAATTGAAATATGCCGACATTTAAAATATTGAATTATGTAGAAAAACAGGAAAAAATTGCAGAAAGTATTTGACAAATCAAAAATTCTGTGATATACTATCTATTGTAATCAAGACACTTTAAAGTATTACAGCGTAAAGCGATAAAGAAAGAGGAATAATTATGAAAGAAATATCCAAGCTCATGAACTACAGATCTGATGTAAGAGTAGTCGAGGCTACTCTCCGTGACGGCGGTCTCGTTAACGATTTTCGCTTCTCTGACGATTTTGTAAGAGATCTCTACCTCTCAAACATCAAGTCTGGCGTTGACTACATGGAGTTCGGCTACAGAGCTGATAAGGAAATGTTCAAGGTCGAGGATTTCGGTCCCTGCAAGTTCTGTGAAGATGAGTACATCCGCTCTATCGTCGGTGAAAACCACACTGATCTGAAGATCGCTATCATGGCTGACGTTGGACGCTGCAATATACAAGCAGGACATCGTTGAGCGTGAGAACTCCCCTGTTGATCTCATCCGTGTGGCTACTTACCTCCACCAGATCCCGACTGCTGTTGATATGATCGAAGACGCCAAGAAGAAGGGCTACGAGGTAAGCTGCAATATCATGGCTATCTCAAACGCTCAGGAAACTGATCTCAAGGTTGCTCTGGACATCCTCGGTCAGTCACCTGTTGACGTTCTCTACATCGTTGACAGCTTCGGTTCTATCTACCCTGAGCAGCTTGCAAGACTTGCTGACGTATACCTTGAAGCTGCTGAAAAGTACGGCAAGAAAGTAGGTATCCACGCTCATAACAACCAGCAGCTTGCTTTTGCTAATACTATTGAAGCTGTTGGCGACGGTGTGGACTGGCTGGATGCTACATACGCATCTATGGGCAGAGGTGCAGGAAACTGCGCTATGGAGCTTCTCCTCGGCTTCCTGAAGAACCCCAAGTACAATGTATACCCTGTGTTCCAGTTCATCGAAAAGCATATGCCTAAGCTTCGTGAGGAAGGCGCTGTATGGGGCTACGATCTCCAGTACCTCCTGACAGGTCTTTTCAACCAGCACCCAAGAACAGCCATCCAGTACACTAAGGATAAGAGAAGCGATATATCCGAATTCTACAAGGAGATCATTTCTCAGGAATAATTTGCAACACAGTAATTTTGCCCCTGAGCGTTACGCATTACGCTCAGGGGCATTGTGTTTTATTCAGAATTTACCGCAGTTATAAGAATACATCACTTCTCTTATTTCTTTTCCGCCAATATTGTCATTCAGATATTCATCAGAGCAAACAAAACCGTTCTTCTCATAGAACTTTCTTGCCCTGATATTATCTTCTAAAACCCACAGAAGAATTCTATCAAATCCAAGTCTTTTTAATTCCTCAATACACCTTTTCAAAAGATGATTTCCAAAGCCTTTTCCCATATACTCAGGTAAGAAGTATATTGAAACTATCTCGCCATAGTCACTATACTGTTTCCATCTCGATCTGCAAATGCCTGAAGTTCCTATAATAAGTCCATTTTCAATTATAACAAGATTGAACATTCCGTCTTTTGTAATACTGTTTGCCCAACGGCCTTTCGGGATACTATCAAGATACTCTTGCGGAATGATATTTTTATATGCGTATTTCCAACTGCATTCGTATATATTGCTGATTTCCAGTAAATCATCATTTGGGTTGATGAATCTTATTTCCATTGAGATACTCCTATAAATTCTGATTCGGTTTAAGGCAACACCGCACAAAGCCGTCAGGCGGGCTTTGTGTGGTGTTGCCTTAAGTAAGAATAATTATATCACAGCATTGAAGTGCTGTCAACAGAAAAGCCAGAGCCACCGCGGACCGCCAAACAGAAAAACGATGGCCCGAAAGCCCACCACGCTGGACGCCGGGGTGCATCTCTTTACGAAATACTCCTCATACCATACAAGGAAAGTATAGATAGTCCAGATCTTGCGCCAGTTGTCGGAGTTTCCGCCTACGTATTCCTCCCAGATCTCGTTGATAGCGTCCAGGTCGAAGAACTTTGCAGCCATGTCACTCTTGAACTTAGCTCTTACATCTGCGTTGTAGCGCTCGTCAGCAAGCCATATTCTGATAGGAACGATAAAGCCCAGCTTCTTGCGGAATGCTATCTCCTCGGGAAGCACCTTTGCTGCTGCGGTTCTGAATGCTACCTTGTTCTGCTCCTCGTTGACCTTGTACTTTGAAGGCATACGTGATGCAATGTCGAATATTCTTCTGTCGGTCAGCGGCATTCTTATTTCAAGTCCGGCGGCTGTACTCATCTTGTCTACGTTGAGATAGATGTCGCCCTCAAGCCATATCTGAATGTCAACGTCACTCATCTTTGTCAGCGGATCAAGTCCCTCTGTCTCGTCGTAGATATACTTTACAAGGTTGATCGGCAGTACATCGGGATTATAACTCTTCAGTATCTTCTGCTTTTCCTCCTCCTTCATGATGTTGGTATTGCCAACATAGAAGGTCTTGAGGTTGTCACCGTAACGCTCAGCATTGCGGTACATATTGTATCCGCCGAAGAATTCGTCTGCGCCCTCACCTGAGTAGCAAAGCTTTGTATGCTCGGCTGTTGCGTTGCAGCCAAGTGTGAACACGATAGCTGAAGCATCGCCCAGGGGCTGCTCCATATTGTACATTACGTAAGGAACTACCTCGAAGAACTGCTCAGGCTGGATATTTGCCACGCTGTGCTCCACATTGAGAAGCTCTGCTGTCTTTGCAGCAACTCTTGATTCATCGAATCTCTCCTCATCGTAACCGCATGAGTCTGCTCTCTTAGCGTCGCTCATAGCCAGCACATAAGAGGAATCAACGCCGCCCGAAAGGAACGACTCTGCAACTTCGTCCTCGTCCTTTACCTGTGGGAAGATATTGGTCAGTGTAGTGTGTATCTCGTCAGCCCAGTCCTCCAGTGACTTGCTCTCATCAGGTTTGAATGTAGGTGTCCAGTAGCGCTTGACAGTAAGCTTGCCGCCTTTGAACTCCATCCAGTGGCCGGGCATAAGCTTCTTCACGCCCTTGAAGAATGTATCCTCTCCTGCAACGTATGTGAGAGTCATGTATATCTGGAGCATATCGATGTTGAGCTCCTTGACAAAGCCGTCCTGAGCCATGATATCTCTTATCATAGTGCCGCAGAGAAGCTTGTTGTCAGCTGTTATGTAATAGTAGAAAGGCTTTGTTCCGAACTGGTCACGGAGACAGAACCAGCTGTCATTGTCGGTGTCGTAAATAGCAAATGCAAACATACCGTAGAAATGGTCAGCCATATCATGTCCCCACTTCTCATATGCCTTGATAATAATAGCCTTTTCACGCTCTTCACGGCTGAGTGAGGCATCTATGCCAAGCTCACTGCAAAGCTCTCTCCAGTTGCGGATATGGCCTCTGTAGTCACGTAATTCAAACATTGAAGTTCACCTCTAAATAAAGAATGCTGAGATCGGCGCAGCCTCTTTCATCGGATACGCCGCTTTTTATAGTTTATGCTGTGATTTATAATGCTGTTCCCGATGTCTTGAATGAGAATCTGTTCTCATTGCCTGCCATAAGGCGCTGTATATTGCTGCGGTGCATGATGATTACCATAGCTGCCATAGGGATAGAAAGAAGCATATACAGGAAGCTTCTTCCGAAGGTATTGCCTTCAACTACCCATGACATAAGCAAAGTCGCCAGCGGACAGAAAGCTGCGCCCATAATGGAAGCTGCGGAAACATACTTTGTGATGGCAAGGATCACTATAAAGATAGCCAGAAGCGCTATAAACACCTTCGGGTCAACGATAAGGAATGAAGCTATGCCTACCAGCACTCCTTTGCCTCCCTTGAATCCGTAATACAAAGGGAATACATGACCTAAAACAGCAAACAGGCCTGCAATATAGCCGATAAAATGTGTGTCATTATCAGGTGCAAGACCTGCACCCATTGTGCCGCATATCCACCTTGCAAGTGCTACTGCGATCACACCTTTCAGCAGATCGCCTGCCAGTGTGATAGCTGCACACTTCTTTCCTGCACATCTGTAGGTATTTGTAAGCCCTGCATTATGACTTCCGAGAGTACGGATATCCTTGCCTGTCATCATCTTTACAACGGGAATGGAGAAATTGACGCTTCCCAGAAAATATCCCAGTGCCGCAGCGATAAGTATTGCCAGAAATCTCATTTATCATTTCCTCCTCTTTCTCTTACGATAAATCTGACAGGCGTTCCCTCGAGACCGAATGTTGAACGTATCTGATTCTCGATATAACGTCTGTATGAGAAATGGAAGAGATCAGCACGGTTTACAAATGTTACGAATGTAGGCGGTTTTGTGGATGGCTGAGTCATGTAGTAAATCTTCAGTCTGCGTCCCTTGTCAGACGGAGGCTGAACTCTTGTTGTAGCGTAAGCAAGGACATCATTGAGCATACCTGTTGATATTCTCATGCTGTTCTGCTCGTAGGTGTACTTGATAAGCTCATAGAGCTTATTGATACGCTGTCCTGTTTTTGCAGATATGAACACGAACGGAACATAGGACATAAAGCTGAAGTCATTTTCAAGCTTTGTGCGGAATTCCTGCATAGTCTTGTCATCCTTTTCGATGAGGTCCCACTTGTTCACAGCGACAACACAAGCCTTGCCCTGTTCATGAGCATAGCCTGCCACCTTTGAATCCTGTTCTGTAAAGCCCTCTGTAGCATCAAGCATGATAACACATACATCTGCCCTGTCAACCGCCATATAGGCTCTCAGTACACTGTAATGCTCTATTTTCTCAGTGACTTTTGACTTCTTTCTGATGCCTGCTGTATCGATGAACACGAACTTGCCCTGTTCATTTTCTATGACAGTATCCGTTGAGTCACGGGTAGTACCTGCGATATCTGAAACGATAACTCTCTCCTCGCCTGCAATCTTGTTGATAAGCGAAGATTTACCGGCGTTAGGTTTACCTATGACAGCTACCTTTATGCAGTCATCATCATACTCCTCCTCATCACTTGCAGGCAGGTATTCGTATACTTTGTCCAGCATATCGCCCGTGCCGTGGCCGTGTACAGAAGAAATAGGAAAGGGATCGCCCAGTCCGAGATTGTAGAATTCGTAAAGCTCCAGAGGAGGCTCTCCCAGATTATCGACCTTATTTACGGCAAGAACTATAGGCTTGCCGCTTTTCAGGAGCATCTGAGCAACTGTATAATCATCGGCAGTTACACCGCATCTGATATCAGTAACAAAGACGATAACATCTGCTTTTTCTATGGCAAGTTCAGACTGCCTTCTCATCTGTGAAAGGATAACGTCATCGCTGTCAGGCTCAATACCGCCTGTATCAACTACCATGAATTCCTTGCCTCTCCATTCACATTTGGAGTAGATACGGTCACGGGTAACGCCCGGAGTATCCTCAACTATGGAAAGGCGCTGACCGATCAGTTTATTGAACAGTGTGGATTTACCTACATTAGGACGTCCCACAACTGCAACTATTGGTAATGACATTTCCAACACTCCTTTCTTTTATTGTATCACCACTCTATTCCCATAATGGCATCCAGCAGTTCATAGCCATCACTGGGGGTGGTACGTATTTTTACATTGAGTTCTCTCTCCACGTCGCCTATGGTAAGGTCATCGAGGAAGATATCAGAATCACGCATTACCATCGCATTTGACAGCAGGAGATTGTCGCCGAGGTCCTTGCCTTTCAGCTGAGCAATAAGGTCCTGAGCGGTAATAAGCCCTGTTACGGTAATGGTCTCGCCGAAGAAATCGTTGCGGATACGGTAAACATCACATTTCAGCAGCGGGAATTTCTCCTCAGCCTGCCTTGCAAGATCAGCAATGACTTTATAGGGCGAAGCTCCCGTAGCAATAGAAACATGACGCTCTCCGCCTTCCCATTCAGCCATATCAAGGGCTTTTTCAAACTCATCTATGAGTGAACGGAGCATACCGACGCCGTTTTCGTATTGTGAAAAGTCCTCATAAGCCTCAAGCGGAGGAAGCTCACGCTCGGCTATAAGGTAGAACTCATCCGATGGAAACACAGTTCTTGTGCCGAATTTTTCGAGAAATACCTGCTGGAATTCCTCGATTATATCAAGTGCATCGCCTGCTGTTTCCTTTGTAAAAGTGGTAAGCGGAAACAGTCCCTCACGGGAATTTGGTAACTCCGACGGGAACCACCGCCATACTGGTTATATTAGGCATAAGACTGCCCAGATCTGTCAGTGAACGTCTCAGCTCATCGCCGTCATTGAGTCCCGGACAGCATACGATCTGACAATTGAGCTTGATACCGTTTTCTGCAAGCTGCCAGATGAATTTCAGCTTCTCGCCTGCAAAACGGTTATGCATCATTTTTACTCTCAGCTCGGGATTGGTTGTATGGACTGAAACGTTGATATTCAGCTTCATTTCAATGATTCTGTCGATATCTGACTGCTTCAGATTGGTGAGAGTAACATAGTTGCCCTGTAAAAAAGACAGTCTTGCGTCATCGTCCTTGAAGTACAGAGTTTCACGCATTCCCTTAGGCATCTGATCGATAAAGCAGAAGACGCATTTATTGCTGCATGACTGCTTGTTATCCATAAGGAAAGTCTCAAATTCCAGGCCGAGGTCGTCGTACTCGTCCTTTTCTATATGTATATCCATACTTTCACCGTCACGGAGAATAACCAGATCTATGGAAGTATCTGCGGCGTAATACATATAGTCAAGCACGTCTTTGACATTGTGGCCATTGATTTTATCCAGAATATCGCCTGAAACGATACCATGCCTGAATGCAGGGCTTTCAGGGATAACACTGTTGATCTTTACCATGTTGACAGCTCCATCGCTCCATTAAGTCAAAAAGGAGAGAAGGATCACTCCTCCTCTCCTTCTCATTTATCGGTGTTACCCGATTATTCAGCGTCCACTTTAAGGACCTCAACGCCCTTATAGAAACCGCAGTTTTTGCAAACCTTGTGCGGAGCCTTAAATGCGCCACAGTTGTCGCACTTGGACATTGCGGGTGTTTCGAGCTTCCATACTGCAGAACGTCTCTTATCACGTCTTGCCTTGGAAGTTTTTCTCTTTGGTACAGCCATTTCGGCACCTCCTTACAGACAGAGCTTCACAGCTCAGTTATTAAGACAATTGCACTGAGTCTCGTTAAGATCACAGCCGCAAACCATACATAATCCCTTACAGTCATCCTTACAGAGATTTTTCGTAGGCAGCTGGAGCAGAAGATCCGTCACTGCAATTTCATTCATTTCAATGCTCTCACCATCGGCAACGACGTAATCATCGTTATCTCCGCTGATGGAAGGAACAACAATATGGTCGAAATCGAAATGATATTCCCTGTCGAGAAGCCTGAGACATCTGTCGCAGGTCACTGACATGATCACATCAGCCGAATACTCAAGATACACAACTCCCGCTCTGTTGTAAAGCCTGCCTGTTATATGGACAGGTGAAGCAAAGCTGAAGCCACGGATATCCGAGAGCTCGTCCTGAGTAATGGAATAATCAATATCCTTTGATTCTCCGACAATATTGAAAAGCTGCTTTAAATTAATTTTCATAATAATAATCCTTCAGAGCACCACAAATTACATTATACACCAAATCCCGAGATATGTCAAGGGTTCAGCGTGAAAAAATCTTAAATAATGTTATCAGGCAGTAAAATTACTTGATGAACTGCTTTACACTCTCAGGAAGCTCTGAATCATCAGCAGAAACTGTGAATACAACAGTAGCCTCTTCGCCTGTGAGCTTGTCCAGCTTTTCAAGAAGTGTGCCGAAAGCAGCATAGTCACGGCCGCCGATCTTGAGGATGCCGTCAACGAAGATATCCTTGATATCGTAGTTACCGGCCATGATACCTGCTACGAAGCCGTAGAAAGCATCGAAGCCTTCGATGTTGAAGCTCTCAGTATCGCACCATCTTACTCTGAAGCTGATAGAACGTCTGATGTTGTCGCCTTTTTCGATACATACGAGGTTTCCGTTTGTAGATCTTACTGCGTCGTTGATCTGATCTATGAGTATCTTGGTCTTACCTGTACCCTTTTTTCCTGTGATAAGTTTAATCATAATTTACTCCTTCCGTGCCTTGCGGCATCTATGACGTATTTTGCACCTTCTGCCGTGGCCATGAATACGGAATCCCCTTCATACGGCAAAAGGATTTAATATATCATAGCCTGACCGCACGGGATATGTGCGGCAGGCCATAAATGACTTTATCAGCCGAGCTTAGCTTCCAGTTCAGCCTTTGCGCCTTCGTAACCTGGCTTGCCGAGGAGGGCGAACATATTTGACTTGTAGCTCTCAACACCGGGCTGGTTGAACGGATTTACACCGAGAACATAACCTGAGATAGCGCAAGCCTTCTCGAAGAAATAGATCATGTATCCGACACTCTCTTCTGTTGTGTCGTCAAGCTCGATGATCATGTTAGGAACTCCGCCCTCTGTGTGAGCAAGAACAGTACCCTCGAAAGCCTTTCTGTTAACAACTGACATATTCTGGTTAGTCAGGAAGTTGAGGCCGTCAAGGTTCTCAGCGTCAGGCTCAAGGAAGAGATCTGTCTTTGGCTTCTTGATATCCACAACTGTCTCGAAGAGGATACGTGCGCCGTCCTGGATGTACTGACCCATAGAGTGAAGATCAGTTGAGAATACGGCAGCTGACGGGAAGATACCCTTGTTGTCCTTGCCTTCGCTCTCGCCGAAGAGCTGCTTGTACCACTCGCTCATCATTACGAAGCTTGGATCGTAAGAAACGAGCATTTCAACAGACTTGCCCTTTCTGTAAAGGATGTTTCTGAGAGCAGCATACTTGTAGCAGTCATTGTTATCGAAATCAGCACAGAAATCCTTCTGAGCCTTTGCAGCACCCTTCATGAGTGCGTCGATATCGCAGCCTGCAACAGCGATAGGAAGAAGACCAACAGCTGTAAGAACTGAGAAACGTCCTCCTACATCGTCAGGGATAACGAAAGTCTCATAGCCCTCAGCATCTGAGAGGTTCTTGAGAGTTCCTCTTGCCTTGTCGGTAGTAGCGAAGATCCTGTTCTTAGCTTCTTCCTTGCCGTACTTATCCTCGACCATCTTCTTGAAGATACGGAATGCCAGCGCAGGCTCAGTGGTTGTGCCCGACTTTGAGATTACGTTGACAGAGAAATCCTTGCCTTCGCAGAGTGCGATGATCTCGTTAAGGTAAGCAGGGTTGATGCTGTTGCCGACATAGTAGATGTCGGGTGTATCCTTCTTGATATTATTGTAAAGGGGCGACTTGAGGAGCTCTATAGCTGCTCTTGCGCCAAGGTATGAACCGCCGATACCGATAACGATGAGGATATCGGAATTCTTCTTGATCTTCTCGGCAGCCTCTTTGATACTTGCGAATTCGTCCTTATCGTAAGAAGTAGAGGAGATCCACCCTACCTAAGAAATCATTGCCTAGACCTGTCTTGTTGAGAAGAGACTCAGGCTGCGTGCTTCAACCTGTGCCTTGATGCCTGCGAGCTCGCCAGCGCTGACGAAATCCTTGAGATATTTTGTGTTGAGTTTTAATGACATTGAAAATTACCTCCAATATGTACGGTACTCCATACAATATAATTTACCATCTTTATGATACTATATTTTCGGATTTTTTTCCAGTACATGAAGGCCAAAAAAGAAACATTTGTGCATCAGAGACATTTTCAACAACGATTTTTAATCATTTTCTAACAACATATTCTTTAATACATAACCAAAACTCAGCCTTTTTACATCTGATTTTACTATTAATGGGATCTCACAGACAAGTGATGAACCGTTATAGAATGCAGCTGTCCCCACCTGCTGTCCCCTTTTCACAGGCGCCTGCATATATTCGGGGATCACCACTACAGTGTCAAGATGCGCCGTCCCCTTCGGAACTGCAAGACTATTCTGCGAGCTGATCATCAGTTTCCACAGCAGATTCTTTCGCCGTTGCGGATCTGAATCGGCTTCACCATTTCCCTCGGGGAAACATGGTGGATGTGACTTTATATTCGGTATAACCTTTTTTCAGCAGAAGCTTCGCCGTGTCATACATTGTATCCGCATCCTCAGCACCGAGCACAACAGCAACACACCTCATGCCTTTGCCGTTATCTCCGCCCTCAGCTATGCAGTATCCTGTATGATCAGAATGAACAGCCTTGAATCCGATATGCTGATCGTAAGTTCGTGACAGCTTGTTTTCGTTGACAAGCTCAGTTCTGCCCTCTCCGACAAAATCACGCCATGTTGAAAAAAACGGAGCCAGGAAATCATATTTTGCAAGCTTAGCGCAGATGACCGCAATATCATGAGCAGTTGTGTATTCACGGTCATCATGATAGCCATCCGGTGAATAAAAGGCCGTATCCCGCAGTCCGAGATCAAAAGCTTCCGAATTCATACGCTTTACAAATTCCTCCGCTGACCTCTCAGACTTTTCGGCAAGCACAGTCAGAGCATCGTTCGCATTTCCAACGAATGACACTTTTCAGCAGTTCATCCACCGTCATACTGTCACCGGGTTCAAGCCACACCACCGCCCCTTTCGTTCCTTTCACACTGTCAGAAGCAGTCAGCACATCTGATGTCGAATACTTCCCCATTTCGATATCCTCAGCTATAAGAAGAAGTGACATCAGCTTGCTGAGGTAGCCTCGCATTTAAAAGGTGCGCTGCTGTAATGCTCAGCAAGCACCGTGCCTGTTCCGACTTCCATCAGTACACTCGCTCTGTATTTCGTATCACTGTTTTCTGTTCCGGCACCGATAACTAACATAAACGATGCAAGAACAAGCACACTTATTGTAATGATGTGTTTTTTCATAAAGCCCTCCGAGAATAATGTTTCTGTCAGCATTATATTCCATGTAAGGGCAGAATATAACAAGTCCCGATGCAGGAAACATCGGGACACGACTTCAAGGCGATACTGCAAATATACGCAATATCGCCTTGAAAAGCATCTTTCTTTTGATTTTCAGCTTTTCGGAGTATTAATAATAAAACCGTCCTTATTATTACCCGATACACTGTAGGAACTTGAGAGCGGCACATATGTCACTGTGCTCTCGCCTGTTGACTTCACACTAAAGATGGTATAATCCACATCATCGTACTTATACTGATACGGCTTATCCAGAGTGAAATCTGCCAGGAACCTGATATAGTCTTCCAGACACATATCCTTCTCGTGCATGATAACTGAATGTACCTTTCCCACGTACCTTAAATGCCAAGGACAATAGCTATGACCTGTTGTATCGTTTTTGCCCTCGGGATATCTTACGATAAAGCCATACTTCCAGCAGTTTTCCACCACCCAGCTTTCGTCGTCAAGGCCGTCATATTCAATGACCTCACCATATGCTTTAAGCGCAAGATCTACTGATGTTCCGAGATCCGATTCCGTGAAAGACTCAGGACAGCACGAATCCTCACCTGTGTAAGTATCGTTTGTGCCATAAACAACAAAGTCAGAGAGACCTGTGTCGTTATTGTAGTCCTCCATAAGCTGATTGAACGCTTCCGCAGCGTCTGATTCAAGCTGTATCGACTCGGAATAAAGCGAATAGTACTCATTTTTAACACTAAGCAGATTGACCATATCGCCTGCGTATCCGGATTTTACAGGACGATCTGGAGCATACACTGCCAATTTACCCTCTGCCACCTTAGCTTCAGACAATATCAGCTGATGCTGTCCGACGTTTTCGACACCGACAGTCTCGGTCGATGTGCTGTCGTCGTTAGCAAGAGTAACAGCATTTTCTTGTTGAGGAGTTTCGGGCATAGTCGGGTATTCTGCAAAATCCCCGTCTATAACAAGATTGTGGTGCTCATCGTTTGACAAACTGCGCCAAACTGTATCAGCACCGAACGTAACCAATAAAATCACCGCAACCGCACCGACGAACCGGCGTGGCTTGAATTTAACCTTTCTCGCTCTGTCAGCCATTTCCCTTTCCTCCGATTTTGTTCTACGATTTGCGGAGCAAGTCTCCGCTTGTTGATGATCTTTTTATGTTTTCATCTGATTGATCGTGAGGATTTATAAGGCTCCCCTCCAACGCAGTAAACGCTGTATGCACTGAGCGTATCGTAAACCATGTTCCAGTTTGTCGTACCTCCACAGAGCACCAGTATGTACGTTTCACCGTTAATCACCGCAAAGCTTTCAATACAATTGCCAGCTTTATCAGTGAAGCCTGTTTTTCCGCCGAGTATTTTTACACCGTCAATCTCGTCACCATACATCCTTGTAAAAAGAGTACTGGTGAAAGTCAGGCCCTCGGGATTCTGTTCAGTCTCGGGGAATTTATACTCGTATGCAGAAAGGATCTTTTTACACGTCTTATTTCCGATAGCATATTTCAGTATCATCGCCATGTCCTCGGCAGTACTGTAATGCTGTGGATCATGAAGCCCCACTACATTAGTAAAATGTGTAGCATATAGGCCCATTTCTTCAGCCTTTTTATTCATGAGCTCAACGAACTTCTTTTCAGAGCCTGCAACATACTTCGCAACCGCAGATGCTGCGTCCGCACCCGAGTTGAGAATCATGCCGTAGAGAAGGGCCTCCACCGAAGGTGTCTCTCCGGGAAGGAAGCCCGCTCTTGAAGCGTCCTGCTCTATATAAGGCGTTACCATTTTATCGGTTATAAGAACTGTATCGTGCAGATCTTCAGCATTCTCAACAGCCACGATAAGAGTCATCACCTTAGTAAGTGACGCAGGGTACATCCTGTACCTCTCACCGTTGTAAGCTATGATCTCGTTCTGATCTGCATTAATAAGTATTGCATTTCTGGCGTCGAATTCTTTTGCAAACTCGACAGACTTTTCAGTCTTTGCAGGATATACCAAAAAGGGCTCTGCAGCGTTTTCCGATCGTTCTGTAACCGGTTCGGAAAGCAACTCAGCCTCTTTTGTCGAGGTATCTGTTGTGATTTCTGCTGTGATCGTAGTACCGACTGTAGTCTGTACCGAACCTTCTCTTCGCTCCTCATTGAACCTGAGGGCAGCGAGAACAACACCGAATGATATCAGAACTAATAAGGAAGCTGCCGCTCCTGCTCTTAACAGGTTAAGCCCTTTTGAACGTTTCCTATCTTTGTTCATTCTACACCTCGCTGAATATCTCTACAAACATAATTATAATATAAAAAAACTATCAAGTCAACAATTTTTTTAAATTTTCCGTATTGCACAAATATTTTCGATAGGTTTGTGCAATTTCCAACACCGAATATTTGTTCTGAGAATAAAAAAGCCAGTTTTATGAATATTTATACAGTAAAACGTGCATAATGAATATTTATTCCGTTTCTACACAAATCAAAAAATATACGCTTTGTAAACCACTGATTTCACGGATTTTCTGTGTTATTTTTTGATGAATGCATCATTTACAGCTCTGTAATCGGCTGAAAATGGCAAAATAAAATATGCACACCCAAATCTGATGTGCATAAAACAAAAAAGCGGCACCACGGCAGACCACCATAGCACCACTAAATTGTACAAATCTATTTTTTAGTTCAGAAATACCTCGATCTCTTTCTCGAGTTCAAAGGAGTAGAGATAAGCAGCTTTCACCTTTTTATGCATAGTGAGTTCAGCCGCAGCTTTATAGAGTGTGAGCTGCATACTGTAGCGTTCGCTGAGCGCCTTTGCAGACGCTCCCCTGTCTGATTTATAGTCAACGATAATAAGTCCGTCATCCTCTTCAAACACCAGATCCATGATACCCTTTATCATACCGTCAGACTTTTTCAGCTGGTCAAGAGCATCACTGCCTATATCAAGATCAGCTACAGCAACCATGAATTTCTTCTCTCGCCATACCTTATCGCCTGCCGCTCTGATACGCTTATACAGTCCGCTCGCAAAGAATGCAGACGCCTTCTCGGGAGATATCACATCGGCCTGAGCAGAGGTTATAAATCCACGCTTTGCAACAGCTTCGATCTCAGCAGAAACATCTGCCTGAGCATTATCGAAATCGCAGTACTGAAAGAAGGTATGGATCGCCGTACCTCTCTCGGAGCCCGTAAGCTTTCCGCTTCCGGTGATAAACCTCGGACGCTTCAGCTTATAGTCAAAGTTATCACTCTCCTGCTTCAGCTTTTTCGTTATTTCGGTAACGCTGAGTTTAGCAGGAGTTTCCGAAAGAGTTCTGTCGTAGCTGTCAGAAACGAGTTCTTCAAGCTCTGTGTACACCGCTTCATCAGCCGTCGTTTTTTCAGCAGCCTCATCCCGATCAATATATACCGGCGAGATATTCTCCGCAAACACGCAGTCAAACAGCTTCTCTTCACATCTCACATCAGGGACAGACTCCCCTGCTTCTGTAAGCCCAAGCTTCTCAGCAATGGCTGAGAAATCGCTGTGATGCATAAGAGCAGCCCATATCCAGTCCGAGAAGTAATCGGCCTCAGCCACTATTTCGCTGATATCTCCGTCATTTATGATACAGCTTTCCAGCTTTGAACGAACACGTTTCATCGCCTTTTCTCCGCATTTCAGATCTACGAACAGCTTCTGCTTTGCTCTTGTAAGTCCAACGTAAAGCAGACGCATTTCCTCGCTTCTTGTATCACGCTCTTCTTCGGAAGCAAGTATGGACTGTTGAAAAGTCCGGTACTTGCGGTAGATCTTAGGGTCATAAAGAATATAGCCTGCTCTGCCGTCTGATGAACACATCACGATATCTGAATCATACTGGAACTTTGTTGAAGTTTCAGCAATAAAAACAAAGGGGAACTCAAGTCCCTTTGAGCGGTGGAGAGTGAGGACGGAAACATAATCTCCCGATGATGCCGCAACTTTTCCCTGTGCATAATCACCGTTTTCCATTACCTTGTCCAGATGCCGCAGAAATCCTCCCAGACCGCCCGAGCCTTCAAATGCAGCTGATTCCTCATAACTCTGAGCGTACTGAATAAGCGCTCTCAGATTCGCACGTTTCTTCTCGCCGTCACTGTAAAGCTGCATAACCGAAATGAAGTCGGTAGTGTCATAGATCGAACTTATAAGCTCGCCTATAGTCATAGTTACCGAGTCCATTCTGAATGAATCAAGCGAATCAAGGAAGTCTCTGCACCTTTCACGAAGGAACATATCAAAGCACTCCTCATACTCACCGTCTGCAAGTCCACGAAGCACCGAATACAGCGGTCTGCCTTTTTCAAGGGAGCGGATATATGCAAGCTCCCGGATGCTGAACATATACATAGGTGAGGTCATGACTGCCGCCATGGGAATATCCAGCAGCGGATTGCTGACCACTCTCAGCAGATCGATAAGCACAGCTATTTCCCTTGAACGGAGATAGCCGCTCTCCTCGCTGCCCTTTGCAGGTACCCCCAGAAGTGACAGCTGTTCGGCGTATTTGTTTATATGTACATTGTTGCGGACAAGTATGCAGAAATCAGAAGGTCTGCACGGTCTTGTGCTGCCGTCATTTCCGACTACTTCTGTTCCCTTATGAAGCATCTCCGCAATGGTCTGAGCGGTAAATACCGCTTCTTTGTTGATGTTCCCGTCTTCCTCTTCTTCATCAGCGTCATCGTTGATAAAGTTTATGACAGTCCTGCTTTTTTCGTCAGAAATGCCACGGTAATACTCCGCACCGAAATACAGTTTTTCATCGTCGCTGTAATCGATATCTCCGCATTTTTCAGACATTACTTCGGAGAACACATAGTTTACGAAGTCGATGACATTCTCGGAGCTTCTGAAGTTTCTGTTGAGAAGTATCGACTTTATCGGCGCATCGCTTTCCACGGAATATGGCTCAGCGCTTTTCAGAGTTCCGATAAAATTGCGTGGATTAGCCAGTCTGAAACGATATATCGACTGCTTCACATCTCCCACAAGGAATACGTTATCGCCGTAAAGCGGCTGACCGTTTTCGTCTGTTCGGTAGTTTTTCGACAGCAGCTTGAAGATGAGGTCCTGTTTATTGTTGGAATCCTGATACTCGTCGATCATGATGATATCATAGTATTCCGACGTTTTCAGCGCCGCTTCCGACTGAATGATATTACCGTTCTCGTCAGTATCAGCAAGGAGTTCAAGTGCAAGTCTTTCTCCGTCGTCAAAGCTTATGGAGTTTTTCTCGCACTTCATAGCCCACACTATATCCTGATACTTCCTCATAACATCGGCAAGCATCTTCGACACCTCAGCAGATTCTGCATAATCGCTTTCAACCGAACGTATGCTGTCAATCGCTTTCAGTACCAGTTTCTTCACGCTTTCACGCTTTTTCTTGTACATCTCACGCAGAGGCTTATCGTGAGCCGTTTTACCAACACGGACAAGGTCGGAGAAAGACGATGCACGTTCACATTCTTCGCTGTCAGGTATCCTTCCTTTTCTGATTATCGCAAGAAGATCCGAAACCTTATCGTAGTCATCCTCTGCCTGTGCTGCTGATTTAACAGCGGCAGCCGCAGACATATCAGGGAAGATCCGCCCTATCAAAGCCATACAGCTGTCGGCGGTCCTGAGCGCTTTTTCCAGAATCGAAGCTACCGATACCCTCAGCTTTTCATAGTATACCGAATCCTCAAGGGGCTTTTCATATTCCGATGTCAGGGTATCCAGCCACTTTTCTCTCAGTGAAACCGACGCAAGGAAACCATCCATAAGGGATATTACCTCTCTCAGCCTCTTCTCGTTTCTGATACAGAATTTGTCGTAAAGGAAGGATATCTTATCGTATTCATCCCTGCTCATCTCTTCAAAAAGCTCATCCATCGCCCTTGCTTTAAGCACCGTATTGTCCGACTCGTCAAGGACTCCGAAACCCGTAGTTATTCCCTGATCGGATATGTTATCCCTGATAAGGTCGAAGCAGAAAGAGTTGATAGTGGAGATCTTCGCACTTTGCAGAAGTGTCTGCTGTCTGAGAAGATGACCGTTTGACGGATCTTCGCTTATCAGCGCTCGCAGTTTCATATCAAGACGCTTTTTCAGTTCCGATGCAGCGTCATTTGTGAAAGTAACCACAACTATCCTGTCAGCCCGCACTCCTGACTCAGGGTCAGCCATAAGCTGCACAAGCCGCTCTGTCAGGACCGCAGTTTTACCGCTTCCTGCCGCTGCTGATACTATTACGGATGAACCTCTTGCTGATATAGCGTTCTGCTGTTGTTCAGTCCATGCCATTGTCTCCGCTCTCCTTTCCCGGGAATTTCATACTAAGTATGTGCTCAGCTTTGCTGACTTCCGCCTCATCGGGAAGCCTGAACCGTTCAAGCTTGGAATTATCACATATATTAATGTAGTCGCAGTAAGCACACGGCAAAGCGCCTCCTATAAGAAGAGGTTCAGCCGCCACATCTCCGCTGTACAGGGATTCAGCCATAGCCGTGAGTTTGCCGTAGGTGTACTCCTTCAGCTTCTCCATGCCCTCTCCGCTGATACAGCCCGATCTTGCGTCGATCTCGCCGCTCTTTGTCAGCTTGACCGGAATATATCTTCCTGCGATATCTTTTTCCATGGCATTCAGCACATCCATATCGCCGAGGACAAGTCCGCTGGTTTTGAGAGATGATTCAACTGCTGACGAGTTAAAGCTGTCCACTCTGTGGGATTCAAGCTTTACCTCCGATACCTGTACAGGTGAATACAGAACTCCTGCCGGCTCGCATCCCTCATAGATACCGCCTTTATCAGCCGAAGCAAACAGATACAGCAGCATCTGCATATTGATACCGCAGCCGAGAGTTTCAGCGGTAATATTCTTTCTGCTGCTCTTGTAGTCCACTATGCGGACATAATCCCTACCATTGATCTTGCAGATATCCGCTCTGTCAACGATACCGCCGAAACTCAGCTGCTTTCCATTTCCGAACGGAAGAACAACGCTGTGTGATTCACGAAGATCAAGTTCAAATTTATGCGGAACAAAATCCGAGGCCATAAGTGACTGCTGAGTGTGGATAAACACCTCTGAAAGCCTGTCAGTCAGCTTTGAGAATATCAGTCCGAATTTAGCGTCCTTTCCGAAATCGCCTGCAAGCTTGTTATTGCGGTATTCCTCAGCTTTTCGCCCTATCTCCTCACGCATATCCTCATAGCTCATGCTTATGAATTCCTGCTTGCTGCGTGAGCTGAGAAGTCCGAAAAAGCATTCGTGTGTAAGCTCACCTGCAATACGTGCATCAAGCTCTATCTTTTCACGGGGATGAAGCCCCAGACACTTGTCACAGAAAAACTTGAAATGGCAAAGGTCATATTCCTCAAGCCCCGTAGACGAAAGCCGCAGCGGCGAGAAACTTTTCAGATTTTCCATGATCTCGCTTTCGATCAGATATTCCTGCTCATGCCCCGATCTGCTCAGGACGTAGATAAGCCTGCGTTTGTAGTCGGGACGGCTCATGAGCAGCTGTTCAACGGCTGCCGCAGAAGGAGTATTGCTCTCCCTGTTCTGCATATAATGATAGAATGCGGAATGAAGAGTAGCCGCATAGTAATGCACGGGGATATCATCTTCGGTAAGTCTGATCCTGTCAGTACCGAACATTTTTATAATGCTGTCGATGATCTGTGCAGGATATTTCGTCTGCCCCGAAAGATCAGAAAGCGGATAGCTGATGAAAAGTTTTTCCGACGGCGCAGATACAGATTTATACACCACAAGCCTTTCAGCAGCGATAAGATCGGCAAGAGGCGTAGAAACGAGAAGGTCTTTTTCCGCCAGCTTCTGCCTGTCAGGCTCGGAAAAAAGGCCGTGGACAGTTACCTGATTCGGAAAATCACCGTCGTTCGCTCCCATGATGAAAACTGCTTTCGGAGCGTTAAGTCGTGCTGTACGTGCGGAAGCTGTCATAACAGCGTCAAGAGTCTGAGGAGGAACTGAATAATTGATCCTGCCGATCATTGACTTCATCAGCTTTGCAGCTTCGCTGAAAGACATCTCATTTTCATCAAGGGTCTCGCATATACTGTCAAGGATATCGATGAGGCATCCCCACAGCCTTTTTATCTCAGCAGCTTCATATGCACGGTCACTGTTGATAAGTCCGCTCATCATTCTGCCTACGTTTTTTTCTATGCCGCCGCTGACAAGATGCTCGTATATAAGAGTGCAGATCTTTTTTGCCGTACACTTTTTTGAAAGCTTCTTTCTCAGTGCAAATACAGGCTCTATCACTGTTTTCCTGATGGCTTCAAGGCTGTCAAGAGCATCATCTGGAGCGGTAAATTCACTCTCCCATATCTCGCTGTCAACTGTCCATTTATAGCAATAATTCTCAAGTGCTGATATATCCGTCAGCGAAACATCGGTAAGTCCGCTTTTCAGCATCCTGAAGATAAGCTCGCTCCTGAATTTTCTCGAACAAAGAAGATCAATCAGCGATGTGAAGTACACCATGACAGCCGTATGTGTAACAGGTTTTTCCACACTGAGAAAATACGGGATATCGTAGCGCTTGAATGCGGCCTTGATGATGCCTGCATACGCCGTTATGTCATTGGAGATCACAGCTATATTCCTATATCTCAGGTCTTTTCTGCTGTGGATGAGACGCTTTATAGATGCACTGACATACTCCACTTCACTGTACATATCCCTCGCTTCAAAAATCTTGATATTGTCAGGCTTCGGAGCTTCCTCCGGCGAATACTTCTTGTTACGCAGTACATGGGAACTGAGATAGGCGATATCAGGCGAAATGAAACGATAACTCTCAGAGCACTCAGTCAGCACCGTTTCCTTGCGGAATTCAGTGCATATGCTTTTGATGTCCTCGTATGTCTTGTTGACCGTCTCAAAAAGCGTGAATCTGCCTGCGGTCACGTCATCGGTTCTAAGCGCAATACATACATTTTCAGCTGAGCTTATCATCACCCGAAGCATAGCGATCTGATCGGCAGTAAAGCTTTCAAATTCGTCCAGATATACGCTTCTTCCACGGAAATATCCCTGAAGCTCAGCAATTTCGGCTGCAACCTTGATATTCTCAATAGAATCCTTGAAGCCGTACTCATTCATCAGGCGCTGATACTCCATATATATCATAGCAATATCGGACGTTTTGAATCTGAGGCGGTCGCCGAACATCTGCGATCTCTCCATCAGCGCTTCGGGAGTAAGACCTGCACGTTTCATCTCGCCTATAAGCTTCAGCACATCCTCGGCAAATCCGCTGTGACCGGACCTGAAGAAGTTCAGACCTCCCGGCATACTCTGAATGTTGTTCACAGCCTGATAAATGAGGATCATCTTCGCCATTTCGTCAGCGTAATCTCCGCTCCTTGAGGGATCACCGTAAAGCTGGAAAAGCTGGCGGGCAAGGCTTGTGAAGGTAAGAGAAAACAGCTCGTTGAACTTTTCAGCTCCCAGAAAATAATAAAGCTTCTTATCGAAATCGTGTGAAAACTGCTCGGGAACTATAATACACTTCGGGCGGCTGTCATTTCTGATCTTTTCAAACATGAGAGTGGTTTTTCCGCTTCCTGCCTGTCCCGTAATAAATTCTACCATACTCTCCGCACTCCTTTCGCAGCAGCATTGTAATACTGAAAAAATAAAACTCCGTTCAGTTTTATCTGAGACGAAGTTTAAAAGATACATATTATTTTTATAGTGCCGGTGGCGGGGGTCGAACCCGCACGGTGTTGCCACCAACGGATTTTGAATCCGTCACGTCTGCCAATTCCATCACACCGGCATACATCTTAATAAAGCAGACATAATAACAAATCTGAAATAGTTAAGATCTGTCCGCTTCGCAAAACATGATAAAATAATTATATCAAATTCATTGTAAAATGTCAAGGGAAAGTATGGAAATTTTAATAAAAAGTACATAATAGCCAAATAATGTATCAACGATCAAAAAAATTCATTATCAGCTTATAAATACAAGAATGTTAAAGTACAGACAAACATTTCTAATTGTACGCACAAATTTCCTCATTTTGTCCACCAATTATTTGTTTTGTGAGTTGAATGTAATTAACATATTGTTTATAATTAAGATATAACAAAGGGGTAAAAAAACTCCGATGTTATTCCGTACTCAGTACGGCGCATATACGCAATGCATTACGGAGCTGAGTCCCTCCCCTCTCTGCTCAGCTCCGTACAAACAGCGTATTCTTATAACGTTTGTTACAAGACCTTTTCCCTCATTTATATACATCGCATCAAGTTACCGCATCTTTTATGTAACAATATTAAAAATATACACTTTGATTTTATTAATTATGATAACCCTCTCAAACGGCGAAGATATCTGCACAATTTTTTTGCCGCACCGGGTTAAGAACTTGCACGGAACGCAGACATCTTCGTCGCCGCTCAGGTTCATAATAAATTTTTGATATGGTGGATAGCCCATGTCAGAAATGTAATAATTCTTCAGCTATCCTGTTCAATGTAAGGGAACAAATCAGAGGAAGCCGTGCTCGGATGGGTGCGGTTTTTCTTTTGCCCTTTTATATTTGACTTGCTGACAAAGCTGTGATATAATAAGTATGTTCGCTCTTATATGAACAGAATACGAAATGTCAATACACATAATCTTTTTCCCATTTCAAGGGAGGTGTAAGCATCAGTAACAAGCTCAGACTTTATATATTAAAACTGCTGACACGTATCGCCGCTTTCGGCTTTCTTTCAGCGCTTTATTTAAGTGACAAAACGAAAATGACAGACTTCCTGACCATGAACATTTTCAAAAGTATCACTCCTCTGCATATAATCTGGGCAATGTTCATGGTCATAATGGTATCACACCTTTTTCCTAATAAGCTCAGATCAATGGCACTTCTCAAATCAAAGGAAAGATCCTATGTTCCTGTTGAAAACTATTCGGAATTTGATCTGCTCAGATATGTTCAGAAGCAGAATCAGAAGGCATGGACGGTTATGCTGGTCTGGCTTATAATGAACGGCATATGGGCACTTGTGTACCTTATTGGTATTATAGGCGAAGCTGAACTCTTCCTGCTTACAGGTTTCTATTTCCTTTGCGATTACATATGCATACTCTTTTTCTGCCCCTTCAGATCAAAGATAATGAAAAACAAATGCTGTGTAAACTGCCGCATTTATGACTGGGGACACTTCATGATGTTCACACCTATGCTGTTCATCAAGAATTTCTTCTCATGGAGCCTTTTCTTCACATCAGTCATCGTTCTCATCAGATGGGAGATCCTTTACGCAAAACATCCCGAAAGATTCTGGGAAGGCTCGAACAAAATACTTCAATGTGCCAATTGCCGGGACAAGACCTGCAAGTTCAAGCACTGATCCCGATACATTCGGCAATTCTCAGATATGCTGATGTTCAGGGCAATATACATATTCTTTTATAGTCTGCGTCTGATTCTCCGGACCCATACTATAATGATCATCAAGACAATCAGGAAAGGACGTTATAAACATGTCACAAAAAACTACGGAAACTTCCTCCCGTGGAGGTTTCGCATCAAAACTCGGATTCGTACTGTCAGCCGCAGGTTCGGCTGTCGGTCTCGGAAACATCTGGAGATTCCCCTACCTTGCCGCTAAGTACGGCGGAGGCATTTTTCTTCTGATTTACCTGATCTTCGCAATCACTTTCGGCTTCACCATGATGGTGACGGAAATAGCCATCGGACGCAAAACAGGCAAAAGCGTTATCGGCGCTTACAAAGCTGTTAACAAGCGTTTCTCTTTCCTCGGCTATCTTGCCGCTCTTATCCCGGGACTCATACTCCCTTACTACTGCGTTATCGGCGGATGGGTGCTGAAATACACTACCTCATTTGTCACAGGCAGCGGAAGGGACATGGCTAATGCTGCTTTCACATCAATTGACGGCACAGAGCTGACATTCTTTGAGAATTTCATCAGCCATCTCGGACAGCCTGCCCTTTTCTTTGTGATATACGTTGCACTTACTGCCATCGTCGTTATCATGGGCGTTGAAAAGGGTATTGAGAAAGTCAGCAAAATACTGATGCCTGTACTACTTATCCTTATCATTGGTATCAGTGCATACACTCTTTCCCTTGACGGCGCAGGCGAGGGACTCAGATATTATATCCTCCCCAACTTCAGAGACTTCACTGCTGAAAAACTGCTTAAAACTATCGCAGGCGCTGTAGGACAGCTGTTCTACTCAATGTCCATCGCTATGGGAATCATGGTAACTTACGGCTCTTACATGAGAAAAGAAGACGCTATCGAAGGCTCTGTACGTCAGATCGAAGTATTCGATACTGCCGTAGCATTCCTTGCAGGTCTCATCATCGTCCCTGCTGTGTTCGTTTTCTCAGGCGGAGATGCTGCTGCTCTCAATGCAGGCCCCGGACTTATGTTCATAACTCTCCCTAAGGTATTCGACGCAATGCCGGCAGGTCAGTTCATCGGTGCAGCTTTCTTTATTCTTGTTGCCCTTGCCGCTCTTACATCTTCCATCTCCCTTATGGAAACAGTAACCGCTGTTGTAATGGAAAAGTTCAGGCTCAACAGAACAAAGAGCTGTATAGCTGTTGTTATCGCTACACTTATAATAGGTATGCTCTCGGTTATGGGCTACAGCGTATGGGATACGGTCAAGATATTCGGTATGGCGAAAAGGCATTCCGTTCAAAGCTTCTGTACAACATTATGATAAAGTACATCTGCCCTGTCTGCATGATACTCATCCTTATAACACCGTTTGTATTCAAAAATCTTTGATAAACCAATAAGCGAGGTAATATATGAGAATACGTCACAAACCATGGGCTAAACCCGAACTTGAATCATGTTCATTCTATGTAGCGGAGCCGCAGAAACAGATCGGTCACTGGCGTGAACTTTTCGATAAACCCGAAAAACCGCTCTATGTCGAACTTGGCTGCGGCAAAGGCGGATTCATCTCACAGGCAGCCCCTGCACATCCCGAAGTCAACTTCATTGCTATGGATATAAAGAATGAAATGCTGGTGCTGGCTAAACGCAAGCTGGAAGAAGCTTTCAAGGAAAAGGGCACTGTTCCCGACGGAAATGTCCGCATAGCTATACAGAATATTGAAAGACTTGAGCTTGCATGGGACGAAAATGACCGTGCAGACCGTATCTACATCAATTTCTGCAATCCATGGCCTAAGAAGAAGCACAAGAAACGCAGACTTACCCACACCCGCCAGCTGATGAACTACAAAAAATTTCTGCGCGGCGAACTCTGGTTCAAGACAGATGATGACGAGCTTTTTGAGGAGAGCTTTGAGTATTTTGAGGAGGCCGGATTCAGGATAAAGTACAAGACTTTCGATCTTCACGCAGAAAGTCCATACGAAAATTTTGTTACCGAACATGAGAATATGTTCACGGAAGAAGGCAAGAAAATAAAGTTTCTCATAGCTGAACCCATCAGGGAGGATCAAAATGGAATTTGAAAAGCACTTCAGAAACTTCACAGTGGGCGGCGGTTCATTCAAGACCGCAGGCAAAGGCAACATTTCGGTTACGGAAACTGTGCCAAAGCATATCAGAACTAAACATGATCCCAAAGAGATCGCTGTTTCAGCAGTCAAAGCCGCTGCTGTTACGGGGCTCGTTCTGCTGAAATTCAAATCCGACAAAAAGAAAAAGCATCGTGACTGAAAAACTCCCGAAAGCATACGCTTTCGGGAGTTTTTTCATGTGATTTATTCTTCACTCAGCTTTATGGGCAAGCCTGTTTATCATCTTTTCATCATCGAAGATAAAGACTATTCCCTCAACAGTGGTAAAGGTATACGAACCGCCCGACCTGATCTCATCAGCAGGCTGAGACTTTATCTCCTCAAATGTAGTGCTGTCGTACCAGAAATAATTGTTGCTAAAATAGGTTATTATCGTATCATCATTAACGCTTATGACACGCTCTGCACGGCGGAATTGCTTCTCTCCGACTACCACTCCTGTTTCCGTGTCATAGACTCTGACAGCGTCGTATCTGTTATGTCTGAGCTCATTTTTCTTCTGCTCGGTATTTGCAAAAAATCTCGTTTCCGTGTAAACAGTGTACAGCTTATCTCCTGCAACTTTCCATGTCCCCACATCGGGAATATCAGAATATGAGGGTGCTCTTTTTTCAAAATAGTCAAAGACAAGCTGGCTGATACCGTCCTTCTTTTTTTCAAGAGTAATAAGATGATCACTGTCGAGTTCAATCAGACTTTTATCGGGAGAGACGATAATTTCACGTCCGTCATCAAATCGGAACACGGTTATATCGCCGTATTCAAGCCTTTCATTTTCAACGAATACTTCCCTGAAATCGTTGTTTATATCATAGAATCGCAGATATGGCTTATTGGTGACTTTCTGAGTATATTTTCCGTAAACAATGCCGTCATGGATCTCGCCGTAAATATCATCAGGAACCTCAAATTCTCCGAGCTGAGTGCCTGTATTCTTATCATATGCGTACAGAACTGTTCTGTATGACTTCTTATTATCAACTTTTTTATAGCAGTAGATCTTCTCGCCGTCAATAAAAAAGCCTTTGAAGTTTCCATCTGTAATAAGCCTGTCAGGAATACCGCAAACCATCAATCCCCTGCTGTTGTCAAGATAATAGTACAGACCGTCAGCAAAGGTAAGACCGCTGTAATTTTCAGCAAGTTCGATAGATATATCGTCAGTCATCAGATAAGAAACAAAGGGCGCTGAACATATTGCCAGCGCCGCTGTTGCCAGAATTATTATTATTTTCTTCAGTCTGCTCATTCTGCATTGCCTTCGTCTTCAGCTGATGTTTCCTCAGCCTCTGATGGTTCTTCTGATGTCTCTTCAGCTGCTGTAGTCTCCTCAGCAGTTGTCTCTTCCTGAGCAGCTTCTGTTGCAGTTTCAGACTCTTCTGTCTCAGATACAGCACCAAGCTGCTTGCTGAGAAATGCATCGATCATATCTACAACATCAGGATTGATAGCATTGAACTTTTCCTTATCAACTGATGAAACAAAAGCAGCTGTCTCATCATCCGGTATCTTGTCACCGTACTTATTTGTAAGCTCATCTACCTTTGACTTGAGCTCATTATTATAATACTCAAGATAATCGGAAGTATGGAAATAACCGTTGTGGCTGTCCTTGCCCTCAGTTTCAAATGTGTAGTATTCAACGTTCTGATTCTTGATCCTTCCCTGCTGAGCAATTACAGAAGCTCCGTAATACTTTATAGCTTCGTCGTTGTCGCCGTGAATGACAAGAACAGGTATATCGCTCTTATTGATTCCGTCTACAGCGCTGTAGGAAGCAAATCTTCCTGCATGGAGCTTGTTGTATACCCAGAGGAATGGGTAAGCAATGAAGCTCTTGTCGCCGAACATATTATCAGCTGCTTCACAATACTCAGCCATAGGTGTATCATATCCTGACATGGATACGCAGGCCTTGATGTTGTGGTCGAAGTTGAGAACTGCTGCTGATGCATAGCCGCCCCAGCTGTGACCCATTACAAATATAGGCATATTAGCGAATACACTGTTATTCTCTATATACGAAACAGCTCTGTCAAGGTCAATATCTGACTGAGCAAGTCCAACTGTATTCTTGCCCTGGCTTGAGTAGCTGCCTGTTGCATCGTAAGCGAATATTCTCCAGCCTCTGTCAACGAGAGATGTGATGAGCGGGAAGTAATCATCATGTCCGCCGCCAAGGCCGTGAGCGAATACGATAACGCCCTTGTCATTGTTAAGTCCGTAGATATAGCCCTTCAGTACGTTATCCCCCGAACGGAAGCTTACTTCCTGTCTCGGATATGCTTCCTGATAGTGGTCATACTGATAAGCGCAGGTGAGTTCAGGTGCCGGCTGGTCGAATCTCTTGAACATTCCCTTCATCTGCTGAGCTGTGAACACATAACCCGCTATAAATGCTGCCAGTACAAGCAGCAATAAGATAACAAGAATAGTCTTGAGTACACTTCTTTTTTTCTTTTTCCTTGTCATAACGATTCTCCTTTATAATGAAAATTATCATTTATCAATATACATAGTTATTATATCACAGGCGTTTTGGTTTGTCAATATAAGTCATTGCAATTTCCAAATACAAGTCATTGCAATTTCCAAATACTTAATGTACAGCCACAGCGGAAATTTCTTATTGCATTTTCTTGCAAGATGTAGTATAATAATATTTATAACCTATATGGCAGATCCGCTTAGGCGGAAGAAGGAGGAAAATATGGCAAATCAGCTCTGTATCGTTCTGGATTTCGGCGGACAGTATAACCAGCTCATTGCAAGAAGAGTACGTGAATGCGGCGTATACTGCGAGATCAAGAATTATCAGACTCCCATTGAGGAGATCAAGGCTCTTGCCCCTGATGGAATTATCTTCACAGGCGGCCCAAACAGCGTTTACGACGAAAGCTCTCCTCATATTTATAAAGAGATCTTCGACCTCGGTATCCCGATATTAGGTATTTGCTACGGCTGTCAGCTTATGGCCTACACCCTCGGCGGTGAAGTATCAAGCTGCACTAAGAGCGAATACGGCAAGATCGAGATATCCCAGACAGGCGGACTGCTTTTCAAGGACGTTCCCGAAAAAAATGTGGTATGGATGAGCCATACCGACTATGTAAGCAAGCTTCCCGAGGGATTTACAGTAAAGGCTCACTCAGATGACTGCCCCTGCGCTGCTTTTGAATGTCCCGAAAAGAAGCTTTATGCCGTTCAGTTCCACCCGGAAGTTACCCACAGCGAATACGGCAAACAGATCCTCCACAACTTCCTCTATGAAGTCTGCGGCTTCAAAGGCGACTGGGTAATGGACGATTTTATCGAAACTACAGTTGCTAAGCTCCGTGAACAGATCGGCGACAAGAAAGTCATCCTCGGTCTGTCAGGCGGTGTTGATTCTTCTGTTGCAGCAGGACTTCTCAGCCGTGCAGTCGGTAAACAGCTCACCTGCGTTTTTGTGGATCAGGGTCTTATGCGTAAGGATGAAGGCGATTTCGTTGAGGAAACATTCACTAAGCTGTTTGATATGAACTTTGTTCGTGTAAACTGCAAGGATCAGTTCCTTACCGCTCTCAATGGTGTTACAGATCCCGAGCAGAAGCGTAAGATAATCGGCACCGAATTCTACAACGTATTCTGGAATAAGATCCGTGAACAGGGCACAGACGGCTTCTTCGCCCAGGGAACTATCTACCCCGATCGTATCGAAAGCGGAAAGGGCAACCAGTCAGGTCACGGCTCTACCGCTGTTATCAAGACTCACCATAACATGGTAAAAATGCCAGATGATATCAAGTTCGCAGGCACTATCGAGCCTCTCGGTGACCTCTTCAAGGACGAAGTAAGAAGAGTCGGCGAAAAGCTTGGCATCCCTCATGACCTCGTTTGGAGACAGCCATTCCCCGGCCCCGGTCTGGGAGTTCGTATCCTTGGCGAAATAACTGAGGAGAAGATAAAGGTATTACAGGAAGCTGATGCTGTTTTCCGTGATGAGATACGCAAGAGCGGTATCGAGGACCAGCTCAAGCAGTTCTTTGCTGTTCTTCCTGATGTACGCACAGTTGGTGTTATGGGTGACCATCGTACATATGACCATCTCATCGCTATCCGTGCTGTTACTACCGATGACTTCATGACCGCCGACTGGGCTCGCATCCCTTATGATGTCCTCGCACGTGTTTCTAACCGTCTCACCAACGAAGTCGAACACGTTAACAGAGTTGTGTACGATATCACTTCAAAGCCTCCGGGAACTGTGGAGTGGGAATAATAAACGCCCCGAAAAACAGGGTGTAAACACGCCGAAAGCCGTTATCAAACCGTTATCACGGCAACGTTTTGGCAACATTTCTCGATTATCGGCAACAGTATATAAATATTTGTCTGAAAAGATAAGAGCTATCTGATTCATTTGCGAATCGGATAGCTCTTTTTTCATATCATTTTCTCTATAATGTCTCTAAATTCTTTTAACGCATCGGACTTAATATAATATGCAAGATTAGTCATTAAAGGAGTTTCGGATTTAAGCACTTGCTGTGTAGGTATATTTTCAACTCCTATATTTCCTTTAGCGTTATAAACTGGAACAGCAAATTGAATACCCAAGAAATAAACTCTATTACGATTCATGAATATATTACCTTTTTTATCAGAATAGCTATTTTCATTTAGTATAAATACTGGAGAACCAGACGAACCAGGAAAAGCAGCAATGTCAAGCAAGCCTATTCCCTTTCTGTTAAAATCATACGCTGGATGTGATGCCGTGTATCCTTTTCTGAAAATCGGAAAGTTATTGGTTTCGTCCCATAAACCAATAGGATAACCAATCATTACAATCTCTTCTATCGCACTTAAATCATTTAATTGCTCAAATGATGGAATGATTGAATCTGTAATGGGAATATAAAACACGCTCTTTCCTGTTATTTCCCTTACTTTATCTAATACTGAGTTTATATAGCAAAAACAAAGGTCGTGAGTTGAATGAAAATGCCATTCTGTTGATAAAGTTATATTTTTGTTTTCAATAGGCTCTCCTTCCTCTGACATTAAATGCAAAGCAAAAGAAACCATTTCAATTGGATTATTATTAACAACATGCTTGTTAGTTATGATAGTCGGTACAAATTTATCTCCGTATATAAAATTGTAAAAAAAACCCGTTCCACATGAACTGCCAGCAGTTAATCTAACTGTGGTAAACATCATTTGTTCTGATATTGAGATTGGTTTCATGATTATTCCTCCACCTTTTTGAGATTAAGTCTTTCTTTTTCATTCCGCTCCGCTTACGACCTCGGATACCTATACCTCCACTGGTCATACTCCTCACGGCTGATCTCCCCATTGCGGTACTTCTGAGCCATTTCCTCCCAGGGTTCGAGCAGACCTGTCATCTTTGCAAAGGTCGAGCCGTTCTGCCTGTTGATGCGGATACATATTTCATCGTCCAGGCGGTCGATCTTGAAACCGTATAAGTCCTCTAAAGCAAAGCTGTATAATTTGTACTTCGTGCAGTACAGCAACAGCAGAAGTCATAAAGGCAGAAAGATTACGCTTCGCTATGACGAGGATCACCCTATCATCATTGATCCTGAATCAGATACCGATGATACTGCCGAGGATGAGTTTCAGTATCGGCCTGTTGATGGCGATCCGAAAGCAACAGTGTGTTATGTCAGAGGTGATAGCGGAAACAAGTCTTTTCATGATATGACTAATGCAGAAAAGGAAAACTTTCTCGCTACAAGTTATTGAGCGTGACGATGTGTGACGGTCGTGACGATGTTTGTGAGGTCTCAAAAAGACCGTCACCATCGACACGCATCGTCACGGGTAGAGAAAAATATACGGGAAGGAGGTGTGAAAAATGCCTGATATGGAAAAGGTCGAAAAGCTTACTTCTATCCTTGAAGAAAGAAGTGGTCTTGATGTTCGTGAAGCTGTCGCTCGCAACATTCACTACCTTGATGGTTATGAGAGTTATCTCTATCGTGATGAGGTAAAGTATCTGCTCGAAACTCTCGATGTCGAGGAGGAGCCGCCGTTCTGATTCAAGATAGCGAACTTGGACATTTTTGTCCGAGTTAAAATTGAGGATAATCGCATAGACTTTAGCTCACTTTTGAGCGAAAGTTCATGAGCAGAATCATCATTTCTGAAATGCTGATTTTCAAAAAATGTAATGCGGATTTTTGCATTACTGTGTCCACATTTTTCGGCTGCTCCGACAGCCGTTCTTCTCCCGTCAGGAATAGCCCCGCAGGGCGGAGTAGTTCTTGTGGCGGTCTGATGCTGCCGCAAGTACTACGGAGTTACAAGCGGCGCTCTGCACCCTTGTAATCGCTGCTCCGCAGCTTTTTTCCTGCGACCATAGCTTGTGTCGTTCAAGGAAAATTTGCCCGTCAGGGCTGGCGATAGCCATTCCGCCTCAGCGGTCATGAAAGGAAGTGTTGCCCATGTAAAAATGATTGGATTTAACAGAAAGAGATAACCAAATCCAATTAGAAACGAGGTCAATAACATGAAAGAAAAAAGAATTTCATTCGGTCAGGGCAAGGGCTCTCTGACTCACAATAACAGGGAGTTCATGGCGGACAATGTTGATCCTCTCCGCACTCCGCAGAACATCACCTTCGTGCGTCAGCCGATAGGCGAAGCATACGATCAGCTTTTTGCTGAATCCACTACACGTTACAACGCCAAGCAGAAGCGTAACGATCGCAAGGTTCACGGGAGCTATTACGAACACCTCTTTGGGATAAAACCTTGCAACACTGTCCGCACCGCCGCCGACAAACGCAAGAGTTTTTATGAGGACGTTGTGCAGATCGGCAAGCGTGAGGATTCGGGTTACGGCACAGAGGACTTTCAGCTCGTGGCTGACTGCCTGAAAGAGTACATGGAAAGTTTCCAGGATCGCAATCCGAACTTCTATGTTTTCAATGCCGTTCTGCACATGGACGAGGCGACCCCGCACCTTCACATCGACTACATTCCTGTCGGTCACTATAAGCGAGGTCAGGACGTTCAGAACGGCATCGCCCAGGCACTCAAAGAAATGGGGTACGGTGAGGGCAAGCAGGCTATTGCCCGTTGGCGAGCTGCTGAGGTAGAAGTGCTGAACGCTATATGCCTTGAACATGGTATTAAGCCCCTCGCTCCCGAAAAAGCGAGAGGGACTTTAGAGATACCGGAATACAAGGAGAAGCGCAAGCAGGCTGATGAGCTGGCAGAGCAGAATGCTCAGGTCGAAGCGGAGCTTTCGGAGAAGCAGGCAAAGAGTGAAAAGCTCGATGCTCAGATTGAAAAAAAGACTGCCACGGTCAATGCGATCATGAGCTATCTGCCCGACCTTGAAAAAGACAACAAGGTCGAGGAAGATTGTCTTGCTATCAGGCAGGAGCTTGACAGTCTGCTTGACGGTAAGCTGTCTATCATGAAACACAAGGACGATATCATTGCCAAAGTTGAAAAGCTCGGCAAGATCGCAGCAAAAGCGGCTGATGCTTCGCACAAGAAAAGTCACACGATCTTTGCACTGCGTGAACAGCTCGATAAGACTGCAAAGGAAAGCTCCGACAATTGGCACAAATCTATGGAGCGTTCGGGACGTATCAATGAGCTGTCCCGTGAAAACGCAGAGCTGAGAGTGCAGAATGATGCACAAGCTGAATTTATCAGCATTTTCAAGAGCCGTGAACCTCAGAGGTATGCTGAGGTCAAGCAGGTGTATGAGAATATACAGGCTCAGCGTGAACAGGAAGTACAGCAGTCCACCACCAGAAAGAAAAAATCGTGGGGACTTGAATGAATGGAGGTTTTATTATGATTATCAGAAGCAAAGACAAGGTACAGGTAAATGGCAAGAACAAGCCCGTATGGGTGCTTGACACTGATGCCCTGACCGTTACCCACAATACCGCAGATGTTGAACCGAGCGTGACAACGTTCAGCTCCGACCACATCAAGTATCACCTGCACTATTCGGCTGAGTACCGTCCTGCAAGGCTGAAAAAGCTCGTCAATGACGGCACGATTCTCAGCTACCTGACCGAGCTCGACCGTTCCGTAGCGGAAGCCATTGAACGCCAGGTCGGAAAGATGCTCGAAAATGATACTGAGTATCTCAGAGCCGTAGCGGTCGGTGATCTTGCCAAAGCAAGAGGTCTGGAGAACATGGATCGCCTGATTGCCAGAGATCCTGTGTATGCGGCTATGGTGTATGTGTGATGCTGTGATTTCCCCATAAATAGAAAGCCGAAGGATTCTGAGTGAGTCCTTAGGCTTGTTCGTATTTATAGATTCGGGTTGTTGCAATAATAGCTGAAATGTGGTATAATAAGACAAGAAACCTTTTAATTTGTTTTCAGTAGAAAGGAGCAGAAATGGATATAATTAATGTAGTTGCAATTATGCTTGCACCAATTGTTTCAGTTATTATCGGTCAGTTTTTACTGAATAAATCTGAAAAAAGAAAAGATAAAATGCACATCTTTAAAACATTAATGACTTCTCGATTATACGGTTGGACACCTGAAAGTGTTCATTGCTTAAATCTCATTGATATTGTTTTTTCGGACGATAAGAGAGTAAGAGCTGCTTGGAAGGAGTTATATGATAAGTATTGCGTTGAGAACCCTACAGAAACAGATTTGAAGAAGATTCATAACGCACAGTATAAATTGTTAGAAGCGATGGCACATTCGCTCGGTTACAAAGATAAAGTAACATGGGAAACGATACAAAACCCCTATATCCCAAATGGTATGGTTCAGCAAATCGTTAATCAGAATCAGTCACAGCAAGCATACAATAGCCTATTGGTAAATATGCAGCAGATGATGGACAAGGGAAAAGAAGACAACAGACGGAAACCTAAAAGGTAATCATATACATAATCACAAGAGGAAGGCTATGCTTAATCGAGCGTAGCCTTTTTTGCAAAAGATAATCTAACACTTTCGTGAGAAACATTGACTTTTTCGTCCTTTTATGCTATAATTTTTATAACCCATTATTGTATCACAGGATACAGGAAGGAATGAAACATGGTGGCAGTTAGCTACAATAATCTCTGGAAATTACTTATCGACAAAGGAATGAATAAGACCGAATTGAAAGAAGCATCGGGTATCAGCTTCAATGTTATGGCTCGTATGGGGAAGAATGAAACGGTTTCCCTTGAAAGCCTTGAAAAGATATGTATGGTGCTGAATTGCAATATCGGCGATATTATGGACATTACGACACAAACAGAAGCAAGGACATTCTCGACCATTGAGCTTTTTGCAGGCGCAGGCGGTCTTGCTCTCGGTGTGGAAAAAGCAGGGTTTAACACACTTGGTCTTGTAGAGGTGGACAAGGACGCATCCGACACACTTCGCAGGAACAGACCCGAATGGCGTGTTATCAACGATGATATTGCTAACGTTTCCTGCCTTGATCTGCAAGAATACTTCGGTTTGAAGCAGGGCGAACTCGATCTGCTTTCGGGTGGCGCACCTTGTCAGAGCTTTTCATATGCGGGAAAAAGGCTCGGTCTTGAAGATGCCCGTGGAACGCTGTTCTATCACTATGCTAAATTCTTGGAACAGCTCCAGCCTAAGATGTTTCTTTTTGAGAACGTTCGTGGTCTGCTGACTCACGATAAGGGCAGAACATACAAGACTATTACAGATATTTTTGAAAGCACAGGCTACACCATTCAGAAGAAAGTGCTGAATGCGTGGGACTACGGTGTTGCTCAGAAGCGTGAACGACTTATCACTATCGGTATCAGAAATGATCTTACAAATCAGATCAAGTTCACTTTCCCCACACCACATGAATATAAGCCTGTTCTCCGTGATGTGCTGCTCGACTGTCCTAAGAGCGAGGGTACGCCCTATTCGGAGTATAAACGTAAGATATTCGAGCTTGTTCCTCCGGGCGGATATTGGAGAGATATTCCCGAGGATATAGCTAAAGAGTATATGAAAAGCTGTTGGTACATGGAAGGCGGCAGGACTGGTATTCTCCGAAGACTCAGCCTTGATGAGCCTTCGCTCACGGTGCTGACTTCTCCCAGCCAAAAGCAGACGGATCGCTGTCACCCGCTTGAACCTCGTCCGTTTACTATCCGTGAAAATGCCCGTTGTCAGAGTTTCCCCGATGAGTGGCAGTTCTGCGGAAGTATCGGTTCTCAGTATAAGCAGGTCGGTAATGCTGTTCCCGTAAACCTTGCTTATGATATTGCAAAACAGATAAAAATAGCGTTGGAGGGATTATCATAATGTGGACACTTAGTTTCATCAGCGAAGAAGATTTTACAAAGCACGTTAAAGCTACCATTGAAAAGTATGGCGAAAAGCTCGAATCCTTCGACTTGAAGCGGTTCAATAAGAATATCATTGACCCTATCAAGCTGATCTTTGATAAGACCGTCTATCAGGCTTCATGGGAGGAGATTGTCAGCAACGAGATTTTCCGTCAGCGTGATAAGTCCAACAACAATGATATAGGCTATTTTCATCAGCGTATCTTCCAGTACATAGCTAACTGTCGTGTTCCCGATAACGGAAAAGAGGGCGGCTGGGACGTTATCTTTGAAAATCCCGATGGTATTTCTCTGCCCGACGGCAGCGTAGTGCATACCGTGTATGTTGAAATGAAGAATAAGCACAACACAATGAACTCTGCGTCAGCAGGTAAGACCTTTATTAAGATGCAGAATCAACTCCTCAACGATGATGACTGCGCTTGTTTCCTTGTTGAAGCTATCGCTCAGAGGTCGCAGAATATCAAGTGGGAAACTACCGTTGATAAGAAAAAGGTCGGTCATAAGCTGATACGCCGTGTGAGCCTTGACCAGTTTTATGCTCTTGTAACAGGTCAGGAGGACGCTTTTTATCAGATGTGTATGGTGCTGCCGTCTATCATTCAGAAGGCTGTGGACGAGCTTGAAGGCTCTATCGTTCCGCACGATACCGTCATTGACGAGCTGAAGGAGCTTGCTAAGAAGCAGAACATCGACGATGAGAACCTCGCTGTAGCTATGGCAGTGTATATGCTGGGGTTTGGGAGCTATAAAGGGTTTGTATAACAAATTATAATACCCTTTAATTGTGGTTAGGACACAGTTTATAAAAAAGGACACGTTCGTATATGAAATTTGATAAATTACCAGGCGATTCTTACAAGCTTCTAACAGAACTTGTTAATTCCAATAATCCTTCACAGTTATTATGTGAACGGTTTGAAAATGCCTCTTCTTCTGAGAATGAGATCCTTAGAGGCATTTTGAGAGAGCTTATTCAATATGGCTACATAAATATTAAATGGGCAGATAATAAGCCATATATCGTTACTATCAATAATTCAGCAAGAACATATGACGAAAGACTTCAAGAATATGAAAACAATATGAGAAGTCAATCGGTCACAATAACCAGTAACAGCATCAATATCGGAAACAACAATAAAATAAAGAATCTTAACGCATCAGTTAATGGGTGCGGTTTTGATAGCAAAGATACAAAAGCGAAAACATTTTACGAAAAGCACCCTGTTATATGTGGATTTTTAATATCGCTAGCCGCAGGCTTAGTGTTATTGTTTTCATTCTGGTCGAAAATCATAGATTTTATAGAGGAGTTAGTATAATGGCAAAAAGCAAAATCATTAAAGATTTGGCAAACAGTAATGTTGACACGCTAACGGCACTGAAACGAACAAAAGTGTTACTATCTGAATTGCAGGATGATGAACTACTTACGTGGGTAAACAACGAGATTGTCGGCTATTCTGATAATGCACCTCTTCCGAGTTACAGGCAATGTAGCGGTATGCTAAATGGTTCATATTTTAAAGGTTCTTTTGCCGCACATATGACATATAGTAATGTACCATTACCATTAGGGAAAATGCCAGAAGATGTCAAAGAACTTTTACTAAAAATAGAATTCAGAGATGGAATTGATTCTTTAAAAGAATTGTATAAATCGAGCAAAAGCCAAAAAGGCGATCTGGTAAAACCAATTGCTGCTGATTTCTATCCTATGATTAGCAAATATAATAACGATCCATATATGATTATCACATCTGCAAATATAATCTTTTCTGCTGAATCAATCAACAATATTTTCTCAGTAATTGAAAATAAGCTCCTTGACATTTTAATTCTTCTTGAAAAAAAGTTTGGATTACTTGATGAGTTAGATATTGATACTTCCAATCTGACTACTGACCAAATTGAAGATATAGCCTCTCAGATCAGGATAATTGTGTTCAATGACAATAGCATTAATATTGGAGATAACAATAAAATAAAAGACACAAGCATTTCTGTTGCGAATAATTCAGAACAGTCATAATTCTATTTAGCGATTTTGGAAGTGTTTGCTAGTTTTTAGAAAAATGGAGAAAAAATATGAACTCAAATGCAACAATTCAATCTCAAGACAATAATCAAACCCTTGAATATGTAAAGCTGATCATTAAAGCAGCTAAAGAAACACACTCTGCATATACAACAGCAATGAGAAAAACTCAGAATTTAAAAGATGCAAAACAATCGGACGATAAAACTAAGAAGATTCATGTGCTGCAAAGCTACATCAAAGAGTATATGCAGTTCATTGAGTCAACGTCATATATAACCGGTTTAAGTATATGCCACATCAATTTTGATGAAAAAACTAAAAATGACATTGACGAGCAGCTTACTATTATGGAAGGACTTGTGTTTCTTCATGAAGCCCTCCATTCTGCTACCAATTTTACATTTAAGATGTGCTTAAAGAAGCTAATGAAGCAAAGTGGCATTTTTACAGAAACTCAACTTGATGCCATTGAAACTGCAATGGATATGAGCAAACGTGATCGTTGGATTCGTCAGCTTTAAAATGCATATTTACATATTGACAAATGCAGATTACTGCGCTATAATCAAAACATCACCGGCAACACAATGGCAACAAAAAATCAGATACTCCAAATCTGACAGACAACTGAGATAATAGAGATACCATGAGCGATAAAACTTAACTTGAACTGGTTAAGATTACGGTTCGAGGAGCGAGTGGGAATAATACCAATCAATACAAGATTTAGCCGGCTGAAATAAAACAGCCGGCTTTTTCAAAAAAAATGCCCGCTCACTTGACATACTTCATTCAGAATGATATAATAATAACACTGCCACCGGGCAGAATAATGCAGATAAGCATTTGCGTTCGCATCGTTAGGTCTCAGAAGATGCGGGCAGCAAATGCTTTTTTATTTGAGGTGACTAAATGAAGCTATTTTCCAAATACGACATCATTCTCTGGACTGCTTCTGTATTTTTGATTGCAGGCTCTTTTTTCATTTTTCCGGGCAGTGGTATGCTCACACTTATTGCCTCTATTCTGGGAGTTTCGTCCATTATTATCAACGCAAAGGGCCATCCGCTGGGACAGTTTATGATGATCATATTCAGTTTTCTCTACGGTATAATATCATGGTCCTTTTCCTACTACGGCGAGATGGCAACCTATCTTGGAATGACAGGTCCTATGGCTCTTTTCTCATTTATTTCATGGCTGAGGAATCCCTACAAAAAAGGAAAAGCTGAGGTCAGGGTCAACACACTGAGGCTTCCGGAGGTAATTCTTATGTCAATGCTGACCGCAGCTGTTACTTATATATTTTATCATATTCTGGCTTTTTTCGGTACAGCAAATCTATCGCTCAGCACATTATCGGTATCAACAAGTTTTATAGCCGTTTACCTTACATTCAGACGCAGTGCTTTTTTCTCCCTGGCATACGCCGCAAACGATGTGATCCTCATTCTTCTCTGGTCTCTTGCCTCACTTACAGATACGGGATATATTTCAGTGGTGATATGCTTCGCACTCTTCCTTGCCTGTGATATCTACGGATTTATCAGCTGGAAAAAAATGAAGCTGCGCCAGAATGAAGAAAATCTTTCTCATAACCATTGATTCATTATAAAAAAAGCGGTATAATTATTCTTGAAAGGATGTGAAACAGTGAGCAGAAAAAAATATACCCTGAGCGAAATGTCAACCCATACTGCTTTCGCTAAAAATAATGACATTGAACGTTCTTCAGTTCATCATATTCTTCTTGAACGTGCTGTGGATATCGTTTACAGCCATTACCCCGGATACTCACGAATTCTTGCGCCGATGATGAAATATATGCTTCACGTCGTGAAAAAGCCTGACAAAAAAAGTGACTGTGAAAACGGCTTGGGCAGACATTATTACTGTGCTGTAAATTACATGGGAGCTGATGTTTCCCCTGTCAGAGGCTACTACAAAAACGGCACAGGTTCATTCGGCAAAAGCGCCCGTTCAATGCTTGAAGAAGATTACACCATGGCGTTAACCATGTACAAAGCCGGATTTATAATGCAGGCTTCGGGATATCTGGCAAGGGCTGTGCATATGCTGTCGGATATCTGCTGTCTTCCTCACGCTTTATGTATGACTTACTTCTCGCCGTCACGAAAGATCCATCAGGCATATGAAAAACTTGCTTCTTATGTATATCCTGACATGGTTCCGCCGGCAGCTTTTTCACGTCCGCTGTTATCATTTTTTGCAGACAGGGACAGCTTCTCGGCATCACTGAACGCAATAGTTGAAAACGTCAAAGACGAACTTCCGCTTCTTTATTCAGACCCGAAACGTGAAATAATCTCAAGACTGTATGATACGGAAATAAAGCTGGCTGCATTCCTTGTCAGATTCTGCGAGGACACTTCCCTGCTGCCCGAAAAAGCCCACTATATCACAGAAGGGATGATATGTCCGCTTTTTCACAGATCTGCCAAAGTTCATATTACCGAAAAGGGAATAGCTTTTATGTCGGACGGAAAGCGAATATCCCGAAACTTTGGCGAAAGATCCGTATGTACATATTTCAGTGCTGCTCACCGTAAAATGGGAAGATTCACACTATCACCCGCAAAATGCAGAGATGACGTTATCTTCACAAAAGACGGATACTCAACTTTTGATCCACGTAACAGCAAGCAATATTTCAGATTCAGATAAAAATCAAAAGAGCTGCCGAAATTGGCAGCTCTTTTGATTCTTCATCTTTTTTGTCTTTTATGTTTTACTCTTTATCGAGAAGTTCTCTGTAAGTATCAAGGTATATATCGGCAGATGCTGACCAGCTGTAATCGCATTTCATAGCACGCTTCATCAGCTCTGTCCATACCTTCTTATCTGAATAATCACGTTTTGCACGTCTGATCGCATCAAGCATATCATTTGCATTATACGTCTTGAATGTGAATCCATTGCCATCAGAACCTCCGTTGTCACGGACTGAATCACGCAGACCGCCTGTTTCACGGACGATCGGAATGGTACCGTATCTCATGGATATCATCTGAGCAAGACCGCAAGGCTCGCTTTGTGAAGGCATCAGGAACATATCTGAACCTGCATAGATCCTGTGTGAAAGCTCCGGTACAAAGCCTGTAGTTACGGAAACTTTGCCTTCATATCTTGCTGCCATCTCACAGAAGAAATCCTCATACATCTTATCACCGCTTCCGAGAACAGCAAATCTGATGCCCATATTTATAAGCTCCTCGAAAACGCATCTGATAAGATCAATGCCTTTATGCGCAACGAATCTCGTAACCATACCGATTATCGGACCATCGCTCTTGATGAGACCAAGCTCCTCGCAGAGGGCGGATTTGCATATCTCCTTGCCTGACAGATCGTCAATGGAGTAATGCTTGACAGTATATCTGTCCTTTTCGGGATCATACAGATCAGTATCGATACCGTTGAGAATACCTTTCAGCTTATACTGCTTTGTGACCAGTATCCTGTCAAGTCCGTGCGCATACCACGGGTCAAGGATCTCCCATGCATAGCTTGGGCTTACTGTGATTATCCTGTCAGCTGTTTCGATACCGCCCTTGAGCATATTAACATATCCGTCGTAATCAAGCAGACTTGCATTATACATCGGGATACCCATAAGCTCGGTAAGGGTCTCCTTGCCGTATTTGCCCTGATACTCGATGTTGTGGATAGTTATGATATTCTTTATGCCGCCGTACCCCTGCTGATACTTGTAGTAAATACTGTAATAAACAGGTATAAGCGCCGTCTGCCAGTCATGACAGTTTATGATATCGGGAGTGAATCCCACATATTTCAGCATTTCAAGAACTGCACGGTCAAAGAATACGAAACGCTCGCAGTCGTCATAAAATCCGTACAGCCCGTCACGTGAGAAATAATACTCGTTGTCAATGAAGTAATAGGTTATTCCCTCAAAAACAGATTTGAATATACCGCAGTACTGCTTTCGCCATGATACATCAACAGTGATATTCTTCACAAAGATCATATTGTCCCTGAGAGTATCCGGGATAGATTTATACAGCGGCATTACCACACGGCAGTCATGGCCTTTTTCACAGAATGCCTTCGGAAGTGAACCTGTAACGTCTGCCAGTCCACCTGAAGCGGCATATGGTACAGCTTCACTTGCAGCAAATAATATTTTCATAAGCGGACACCTCCTTATCAGAGTGTTCCGTTTTTATCGATATACAGCGGATAACTTTCCGAGCCGGTGATAGCTCGTGCATCGCTGATCGTAACATTCTTATCAGTTATAAGAGCAGTTACCTTGCAATCATCTCCTATAGTTGTACCCTGAAGCAGAACACAATTCTTTACCACAGCGCCCTTTCCGACCTTAACTCCACGGAAAAGAACGGAGTTTTCGACTGTGCCCTCGATGATACATCCGTCAGCAATAAGCGAATCCTTTACGCTTGCCTTGACACCGTACTTAACAGGACCGTTATCGCCTATCTTGGTGAATATCGGCATATTCTCCCTGAAGAGTCCCTTTCTTGTCTCGGACTGGAGAAGCATCATATTTGCCTTGTAGTAGTTTGAGATATTATCGATACGGGTAAAGAATTCCTTGTGCTCGTATCCCATTATCTTGTACTGATGTCTGTTGGCCTGGAGGATATGTCTTGTAAAGCTCTGCTCATTTCTGCTGTCTGCATCCTTTACGATATTCCAGAGGAATTCCTTGCTGACGATAAAGCTTTCCAGCCATATCTTACATGAACCGGAAATGCCCGGATCGAGAAGTACATCCTTGAGGTTGTTATCCTCATCAAAATCAACTATCGTAGCACCACGGTTATTCTTGAAATCATAATATCCCTGACTGTATATCAGAGTGATATCCGCTCCTGTATCCATATGCTGTTTCAGAACGGGATTGTAATCGATACTTGTGACAACATCACAGTTTGCAAGAATAACATACTTTGCCGGTGAATGCTCTACATAGCTCCAGACCTTGTTCAGAGCGTCAAGTCGTCCTTCATAGGGCTTATCAGCGCTGTGGATAAAGGGAGGCAGAAGGTGGAGTCCGCCCTTCTTTCTTGAAAGATCCCATTCACGGCCTGATCCCAGATGATCAAGAAGTGAACCATAATTTGCCTTTGTTATTACTCCGACTTCGGGAACATTTGAGTTAACCATATTGGAAAGCGGAAAATCGATAAGTCGGTATCTTCCGCCGTAAGGAATAGAACCCATTGTTCTTGAATCAGTCAGTTCCTTTACGTGTTTATCGTGTATACTTGCAAAGATCAATCCTAAAACATTATAATTAACACTCATAGTCAAACTCCTCCGATCAAATATTATCGCTGATGATCTGCTTAGGCTCTATCACTTTATCCTTGGATACAGTGACATTATGTCCGACTACAGCGATGCCCCAGTTTTCCTTTGAATCAAGAGTTTCAGGGCTTACACCTACACGTACACCGTTTTCGATAACGGTATCGGAACCAATGATGGAATACTCAACGACCGCACCTGATTTGATTACAGCGCCCGGCATGATGATACTATATTTTACAGTAGCATCCTTCTCGATAGTAACCCCCTGGAAAACCACAGAAAAATCTACAGTGCCGTTGATCTGGCTTCCTTCAGAGATCATGGAGTTTTCGATATTTGCGTCATCTCCGATATACTGCGGAGGCATATTGTTGTTTCTTGAATAGATCTTCCACTTAGGATCGTAAAGGTTAAGCGGAACATTCGGGCTGAGAAGATCCATATTTGCTTCCCAGAGAGAATCAAGAGTTCCTACATCCTTCCAGTATCCTTCAAATTCATATGCAAAAAGTCTCTGCTTGTCACGAAGCATGGAAGTTATGATATCCTTTCCGAAATCCTTTGACCACTTCTCGCCTCTTTCACGCTTTGCGTTTGCATCCTTTTCATTTTCGATAAGATACTTTCTCAGCTTTTCCCAGCTGAAAACATATATACCCATAGAAGCCAGAGTTGACTTAGGCTCCTTCGGCTTTTCAACAAAGTCTATGACCTGATCATTGTCATCAGTGATCATGATGCCGAAACGTGAAGCCTCAGCCTTTGGAACATTGATAACCGAAATTGTACAATCTGCATCATTTTCCTCATGGAAAGCGACCATCTTGGAATAATCCATTTTATAGATGTGATCGCCGCCGAGAACTACCACATACTTAGGGTCATATCGTTCAATAAATCTTATATTCTGGTAAATCGCATTAGCAGTACCCTCATACCATGAAGCGCCTGCCTGTGTTTCGTAAGGCGGAAGGACGTGTACACCGCCGTTCATTTTATCAAGATCCCATGGCTCACCGTTGCCTATATATTCATTGAGTACAAGTGGCTGATACTGGGTGAGAACGCCCACTGTATCGATACCTGAGTTTGTACAGTTAGAGAGAGGGAAATCTATAAGTCGGTACTTGCCGCCATATGGTACGGCAGGTTTAGCCACATTTTTTGTAAGAGCATAAAGTCGGCTTCCCTGACCTCCTGCAAGGAGCATAGCCACTACTCTTTTCTTTGTATTCATAATAATCCTCCTGAGTGTTGTATTGTATATGCTGTGATAAATGGAGATAATTCTTCATCCGTTATATCTGCCGCAGGGGCATATTTGATTTTAGTTTTCAGTCTTGCGCTTTCTTCCTGACTTAGAAGCAGTCTCTTTAGCAGTGCCGGAGGCTTCTTTCTTAGCTGTCCGCCTCTTCACGGGGACATATTTCAGATAGATGACAGAGAGAGGCGCAAGGGTCATTGCGATACTGTCATCGAAGCCGTGCATACTTTCCGGTTCAGACTTGAAGGAAGCTTCAGTAATACCGGAACCGCCAAATTCCTTGGCATCGGTATTGAAAACGACCTTGTACTTTCCTTTGTAAGGAACGCCTATCCTGTAATCATTTCTTTCGACAGGCACAAAATTACATACGGCAATTATCTCATCGCCGTTATCATCGATCCTTCGGAACGCAATGACGCTCTGTTTGTAATCGTCATTGGATATCCAGCTGAATCCGTTCCATGAGTCATCGTTTTCCCAGAGCGGAGCATTTTCCACGTAGAACTTATTGAGCTTTTCCGAGAATTTGAGAAGATTCCTGTGCGAATCGTACTTCAGGAGTTCCCAGTCAAGCTGTTCTTTGAAATTCCACTCCTTCATCTGACCGAATTCCTGTCCCATGAACAGGAGCTTCTTGCCGGGATGTGCGGTCATATAAGCGAGGAATGCACGGTATGATGCAAATTTCTGCTCATACTCACCGGGCATCTTGCTTATCATTGAACATTTTCCGTGAACTACCTCGTCGTGAGAGATCGGGAGAACGTAATTCTCGGAGAATGCATAGAAGAATGAAAACGTAAGCTTGTCATGATTGAATGCACGATATATCGGGTCAAGGGACATATAACTGAGCATATCGTTCATCCAGCCCATATTCCATTTGAAGTTGAAGCCAAGTCCGCCGATATCCGTAGGTTTTGTAACAAGAGGCCATGCTGTGGACTCCTCGGCGATCATAAGAGCATCGGGATGCTTTGCAAAAACGGCTTCATTGAGATGCTGAAGGAATTCAACAGCTTCAAGGTTCTCGTTGCCGCCGTTGATATTAGCAGCCCACTCACCGTCTCTTCTGTCGTAATCCAGATAGAGCATTGAAGCGACTGCGTCAACTCTCAGGCCGTCAACGTGGAATTCATCGAACCAGTAATTAGCGCTTGAAATCAGGAAAGAGCACACCTCTGCCCTTCCGAAGTCAAAGACACGGGTCCCCCATGCCTTATGTTCCTTTTTGCGGTTATCGTAATACTCATAGCAGCATGAGCCGTCAAATTCAAAAAGTCCCGACTCGTCCTTAGGAAAATGTGCGGGGACCCAGTCAAGGATAACTCCTATCCCTGCTTCATGGAAGAGATCCACCATTTTCCTGAGATCATCGGGAGTTCCGTACCTTGAGGTAGGTGCGAAATAGCCTGTGACCTGATATCCCCACGAATCATCAAAAGGGTATTCCGTCAGCGGCATGAACTCAACATGGGTATACGACATTTTTTTAAGATAAGGTATTATTTCCTTTGCAAATGTGATATAATCAAAGAATATGCCTTCTCCATAATTTTTCCATGAACCGAGATGTACCTCATAGATATTCATGGGGCTTTTATAGATACTCTGCACCTTTTTCTTTTCAAACCATTCTGCGTCATTCCACTCATAACTGCTTTCGTAAATCTTTGAAGCAGTAGCCGGCCTTGTCTCGAAATGATTGCCATACGGATCAGCCTTCATAAGAAATCTTCCGTCTTTTGTTTCAATACTATACTTGTACGAATCGAATTGCTGAAGCTTGGTTATTTCAGCCTCCCAAACTCCGTCAGCAATAAGTTCCATAGGATTCTGCGTTCTGTCCCAGTTATTAAAATCGCCTACAACTGAAACGCTTACTGCATTAGGCGCCCACACTCTGAAGGTAAAGATCTTGCCTCTGCCTTTTTTGCGGACGTGTACTCCGAAAAATTTATATGATTCATAATTCTTTCCCTGATAGAAAAGGTAAAGGGGGAAATCGTTAGGGTTACTTTTTTTTACGGACATAATCCAGCCTCCTTTGCTATATACATTTTATCAGAAACGGAAGAATTATTCAAGCATTTTTGTAAAAACGGACAGAATTTCATACAGTATGCTAATATTGCATAGAGGAAACTGTGCATTTTGACATATAAAAAAAGAAAAGCCCCCGTTAACCTTTGGTAATTATAACATGGGATAACGGCAAGATTATGACTAAATTATGACATAATCAACATAATGCCATGTTGTCTATCAGTCAGCTGCTTCCCTCGATTATGCATTATGCACTAACAGCTCTTATGCCTATCACAGTTACATCGTCAGACCTGTTAAAAGGGCTGAACTTTTCAGATTTTGCACATATCTCATCGACTATGCTTTTCAGATCATTCTCACCCATCAGCAGTTCACGGATGAAGCGATACTCCCCTTCGTTTATTCCGTCCGAGAAAATTATGGCTATGTCACCCTCGTCAAATACGCATAAGTTTTCGGTAATGTCGGATTCCTCGTACATTCCCACAGGAAATGAGTCGGAGGATATCTTGATTACTTCATTGCCGTGACGGACAAGTGTAGCCGCTGCGCCTGCTTTCAGTGATGTCAGCATACAGCGGTCAAGGTCTGCTTTGATTATATCAAGGGTCGCAAACGTTTCTTCCTTCGACTTTGAAAACATGACGGAATTGACTATCCTCGCAGCAGCCTCCTCACCGACACCACAGCTTATCAGCCGGCGCATCAGCCCTGATGCAAGTGCGGATTCAAAAGCAGCTTCCCTGCCGCTTCCCATACCGTCGGAAAGGACGATATATCCCGTTCCTGTTCCGTCGCTGAAAATGCAGAATGTGTCGCCGCTTTCATCTGTTTCATCGGCTTTTTTTGAAGCTGTGCACACCTCCAGATTAAGGGACGGCTTTTCATAAAGCCGCAGTCTGACTTCACTTCCCGAACTGATAATATCCGAGCTTGTCAGCTTCAGTTTCAGCTCATCGGAAATGAGGTCGCATATCCTCGTAGACGAAGCCGGAGCATCCTCCGCTGTGAAGTATATCTCCGCAATAAGACGGCCTCTGCTGTTGTAGCAGGCGTTCACATATGACGGAGAGAAGCCGAATTTCAGCAGTTTGTTCTTTATGGTGATGCTTACGGGCGACGAATAGAATATCTCATTTTTTTCCGATATGTCCCTGACCATTTTTTCCACGATCGCAAACTGCTCGGACAGTATCCCACGGCAATCGGATCTTCGCATATCCATCAGTTTCCCGAGAGTTTCATCGTTTATACCTTTCTGCCTTGCCGCCATCAGTTCGTTCCTGCGAATGCAGGTATCAAGCTCGGCCGGAAACGTTTCAAGGGAGATCTCAGGCATTACCGCAAGAGCTTCAAGTCCCTTCATAGTCGAACTTCCCTGACGTCTGCATATGCATCTGCGGTAACACTTTCCGCACACCTCTTCGGTATCATCCTTAGCTGCAGAGGAGTTTTCATTTTTCTTCGTCAGCTTTTCTGCTATCATTTTCGTATCCCCTCTGACAGCGGCAACTGAATCAGCCAGAAATGCAAGCCGAGCCTGTATTACGCTGTCCGAATCCGCCGTGCTCTGCGGGACACGGATATGCCTGTCGGAATAATAGGGCGCAGAAGCCAGAAATAATACCGCAGCTGCAACATAGTTTGCAAGACTGTATATCACGTCATCGGATGTCCCTGTCAGCACTGTAAGCATGAAACCTGTCAACATAAAGATCACTGCTGCCAGCGAAATCCTCCGCTGACGGATGAATCCCGAAAACAGCCCCACCGCCGCAAGCAGTACCAGCGGAGCTCCTGTTTCGGGTGAAGACAGATAAGCCGCACAGGAAGTCAACGCTCCGCATACAACACCGCCTGTGCTACCGTAATAAAAAGCCGCAAGCATGGTCACAGCTATGCCTAAAACTACTCCGGCATTGAGAAAAGGCAGCTGAGCAGAACACAGTGACGCTGTGTAAATAGTGTACACCACTGCATAATAGCAGCCCGATGAAGCTGTCAGTTTAACAGCTGCACCTTTCTCGATATCACGTATTATCCTGCACAGCGAATATGTAGTGAAGCCTGCCGCTGCACTGTAGAAAATATAGAACGCAAGCTTGTAGATAAGCTCTCCTATAACCACCGAAACTGCCGCTCCCGAAAGAAGAACGCTGACAGCTGTGTATATTCCGCACAGCATAGGCGAACGTTTATTATCCATAAGAAGTTTTGCTATGATTATCATTACCATAGCCGAAAGCTTGACTATATTTTTCCCGATGGAAGCATCCGCAAATGCCCGCAGAAGACTGCCCATGAATACCGATCCGCTGCCTGCAAGTCCTGCCGCTCCGGCTATGGATATATCAGCAAATGCCGATGTCCCCACCATACTCGCTCCCGAAAACACAAATCCTGCCGCAAGTTCTCCCAGAAATATCAGTACCGGAAGAGTCCTTTTCCTGTTGTTTATTATGTCCTTTACTTTCACATCTATCACCTTCACCGTATATTTTACGTTTATTATATCACGGCGGAGATAAATAAAATGTCGAATACAAGAAGGCAAAACTCCCGAAAACAAGTATCTGTTTCCGGGAGTTTCAGAGTGTATTTATTTAGGGCAACACCGCACAAAACTTGTGCTGAATATGTCCGCAGATTCAGTGCAAAGCCGTCAGGCGGGCTTTGTGCGGTGTTGCCTAAGCTTTCGGCATTTTCTTCCTGATATCGTTAAGACGTTCAAGAGCATTCTCCAGTGTCTCATTCTTTTTGGCATAATGAAGCCTTATGTAGCGGTTTTCGGGCTCCTTGAAAAAGCTTGATCCCGGAACTGCTCCAACTCCTACGTATTCAGCAAGCTTTTCGCAGAAGTCAAGATCGCTATCATAGCCGAATTCTGATACATCCAGAAGGATGTAGTAAGCGCCCTGCGGTACGGTATGCCGTATACCTATGCGGTCAAGCCCCTTGAGGAAAAGATCACGCTTTTCTGTGTACTTATCCTGAAGCCACTTGTAGTAATCATCACCGAATCGCAGGCCTGTTACAGCGGCCTCCTGGAGCGGTGCAGCAGCGCCCACAGTGAGGAAGTCGTGCACCTTCTTTACTGTGTCGATAATGTAAGGAGGTGCGATGACGTAGCCGAGTCTCCAGCCTGTGATGGAATATGTCTTTGACAGTGACGAGCACGAGATAGTTCTCTCCCACATATCAGGCAGACTTGCAAAATAGATGTGCTTGTTTGGCTCATATACGATATGCTCGTAGACCTCGTCTGTGATAACGAATGTATCGTACTTTTTAGCAAGGTCTGCTATTAACTTCAGCTCATCGTATGTAAACACCTTTCCGCATGGATTTGACGGATTACAGAGTATCAGCGCTTTTGGACGCTGTCTGAAAGCATCCTCCAGCACCTCGGGATCGAAGCTGAATTCAGGTGGGATCAGCGGTACGTATATCGGCTCTGCTCCTGAGAGTATGGTATCTGCTCCGTAATTTTCATAAAAAGGCGAGAACACTATTACCTTATCACCCGGATTTGTCACTGACATCATTGCAGCCATCATTGCTTCCGTGCTTCCGCAGGTAACGACTATCTCTCCGTTGGGGTCGATATTTCTTCCCATGAGACGTGACTGCTTTTCTGCCAGTGCCTCACGGAAATTCTGAGCACCCCATGTGATGGAGTACTGGTGGAAATCCTCTTTTGTGACCTGAGCAAGCCTGTCGAGTATCTCCTTTGGCGGCTCAAAATCAGGAAATCCCTGAGACAGATTAACTGCTCCGTATTTATTTGAGATTCTCGTCATACGTCTTATGACGGAATCGGTAAATGTGGCTGTGCGGTTTGAAAGTTCTGGCATATTTTTCTCCTTAAAATATATTAAACGAATCGGGCGGATATTATCCGCCCCTGCAAAAATAATTTGTAGGGGGCGATGCCCACATAGCCCCGATTTTTACGGGCTGATGTAGGCATCAGCCCCTACAATCATCACATTATTATAACATTATTATATACTGTAGTCAATATTTCTTTCGTCGATAACTCTTCTTGACTTGTGCTCGGAACGTGTATCAAGTCCGCCGTCGGGATGAACTACTACCTTTGCAGGCTTAACACCGATACGTGCCTTCAGTGCTGCTGAAACCTCAGCTGCAACTGCTTCGTCATCCTTGGAAACGCCTGCTGCCTTCTCAACCTCAACTGCATATTTGCTTGTGAAGTCCTTCTCGAAAATACGGATGAGATACTCACCTGTCAGGTCGCTCTGCTCTCGGATAACAGCCTCAATGTCACTTGGGAATACATTAACAGCTGAAACGATGAACATATCGTCCTTTCTGCCGAGGATACTGATCCTTCCGTGTGTACGTCCGCATTTGCAGGGAGTTGTATCAATGCGACCGATATCGCCTGTCTTGAATCTGATAAGCGGACGAGCGTGCTTTCTGAGAGTTGTGAATACAAGCTCACCTGTCTGACCGGGCTCAAGAACCTCGCCTGTATGTATGTCAACAGTTTCAACGAGAATATGGTTCTCTGCGATGTGGAGACCGTCGTGGTATTCGCACTGTGCAGCGCAGGCGCCGAAAATATCAGAGAGTCCGTAGAAGTCGAATACCTCAGCTCCCCAGATATCCTCGATAGCCTTTCTTGTAGCATCGATAGAACCGCCAAGCTCACCTGCAACGATGATCTTCTTGATGTTGAAATCCTTCTTAGGATCATAGCCTGCCTTGAGAGCCTTCTCACCGAGCTGCCATGCGTATGAGGGAGAAGTCCAGATAACTGTAGGCTGATAAGTTTTAAGGATGAAGAGAAGTCTCTCACTTGGGAGAGTACCGCCCCAGATACACAGTGCTCCAAGGTTCTGAGCGCCGATTACGTCAGGACCGCCAACGTAGAGTGAGAAGTTGAGAGCGTGAACGTATCTGTCATTTGGTCTCATTCCTATCTGCCAGAACCAGCGGCTCTCTGTCTCCTGGAACTCATCGAAATCCTTCTTTGTGAACGGGCTCATTGTAGGAACGCCTGTTGAACCGGATGAAGTTGAGATGAATACTACATCCTCTTCCGGTACAGCTGCCAGCTCGCCGAGGAATGATCCTACGCCCTGAGTATCACGCTGTGTCTTCTTATTGATGAACGGGAACTTCTCGATGTCCTTCAGAGTCTTGATGTCCTCAGGCTTTACCCCTGCCTCATCAAATGAACGCTTATAGTAAGGAGCGTGGTCGTAAGCGAATTTTACGATCTCCTTGAGATCCTCAAGCTGTCTCTTCTGAAGTTCCTCACGGGGAAGAGTCTCAAGCTCTTCATCCCAGTATTTATTATTGATATCTCTGCTCATTGCTTTATCCTCCATAGTTTAGTTATTCTATCTGTTTGGTATGTTTTTATTATACCTCATGATCCTGCATTTGTCCAATACTTGTGCTTTATCATGAGTTATAAATAATGTCTATAGCTTTACTTATAATTGAAGTTTTTCTCAATGAATTCCCATTTCTTGTCACGGGAATCTGTAATAATCTTTATATCCTCATCGCTGAGATGGCGGAAACGTCCCTGCTTTTTCAGGTATTCCCCGACGCTTGTGAACTGCTTGGGCTTGTGGTTCAGAGTGAACTCGCCGTTTTCATATTCGGCAAGATACCACAGACCGCTGTCTACTACTTCCCTTGCGATGTTCACTGTCTCGTCAACGGGAACTCCCCATCCTGTGGGACATGGTGCGATTACGTGGATGTACTTCGTTCCCTGTATCTGTGAAGCCTTCTGTACTTTTGCAATAAAGTCGTTGATATATCCCACACTTGCAGTTGCCGCATAAGGAATATCGTGTGCAGCTGCGATCTCAAACATATTCTTCTTTGGACGTATATTTCCGTGGATATTCTTTCCTGCGGGAGTGGTGGTTGTCTTCGCACCGAATGGAGTAAGTCCGCTTTTCTGTATGCCTGTATTCATGTAGGCTTCGTTGTCGTAACAGATATATATGATATTATCATTGCGGTCGATTGCACCGGAAAGTGCCTGTATTCCGATATCTGCTGTACCGCCGTCACCTGCGAATCCTACTGCTGTGAAGTCCTTGTATCCCTTTGCACGAAGTCCGGCTTCTACACCAGTAAGCATTGAAGCTGTACCTGCAAATGTGGAGATTATGGAATTGTTTGAGAAACAAAGCTGTGGGAAATTGAATCCTACTGCCGACATACATCCGGCAGGAAGTACGGAAACTGCTTTCGGTCCGAGAACTTTCAGTGCCGCCCTGACAGCAAGACTTCCTCCGCATCCTGCACAGGCCTTATGTCCGTAGAAAAATTCATCACGGGAAATGCTGTCTGCTGTTTTATTAGCCATTGTTTTCGCCTCCTATGCCGATGAAATTCACTGTCTCTGCACCGTTTTCCATATTGGAAAAGATCTTCTCAATATCAGCGGAAGAAATGTTTCTGCCGCCGAGACCGCCGATGTAATTATAGCCTTTAACATTTACGTCGGCCTTTTTCAGTGCAGAGTTGACGTTAGTGAAAACTGTTCCCTCATTGCCGAAAGAAACATCCTTTTCAAGAACTGCATATACCTTTGCATTTTTCAGTGTATCTGCTATCTCCTGATTCGGGAAAGGTCTCATGTAGCGTATTCTCAGGACACCTGCCTTCACGCCCCGACTGCGGAGATCATCCGCTGTTTCACGGCAAAGACCTGCGATACTTCCGAGAGTTACGATGATATAGTCAGCATCATCTGTCAGGTAATTTTCTATAAGTCCTGTATAGCTTCTGCCGAATATCTCACTGAACTCTTTTTCAGTTTCATTTATTACCTGACGGGCAGCGAGAACGCCTTCGTGTTCCTTGTACTTGAAAATATAGTTGTAATCAGGACCTGCCGAGAATGCCATATTTTTCGGGTTATCAAAGTCAAGTCGGTTATCCGTTTCATAAGGCGGCAGAAATCTATCTGCCTGTTCCCTTTCGGGGATATCCACTGTTTCGTATGTATGTGTAAGCACGAATCCGTCAAGATTAGCCATGAACGGTGTGGAAACTCTCTTGTCTTCGGCTATTTTATAACTCATAAGCGCAAGGTCGAGGGCTTCCTGTGCATTTTCAGCATAAGCCTGTATCCATCCGCTGTCAAGCTGTGAAAGGCTGTCACGCTGATCGCCGTAGATATTCCACGGAAGCGCAGTTGAACGGTCCGCATTCATCATAACAATGGGGAAACGTCCGCCTGATGCGTAGTAGAGACATTCTGCCATGTAGAGAAGTCCCTGGGATGATGTAGCTGTGAAAGCTCTCGCTCCTGCCGCACTTGCTCCTATCGCACACGAGAGAGCGGAGTGCTCTGATTCCACATGAACGTATTCTGCTTTCAAACTGCCGTCCTCTACCATTTCTGAAAGACGCTCAACAACGATAGTCTGAGGGGTTATAGGATAAGCCGATATGACCTCGGGGCGGGCAAGCCTGATACCTTCAGCAAACGCTTCATTGCCTGATAAAAACTTTTTCATTTGCGTTCAGCCTCCATTCCTATAGCTCCTAATTTGCATATCTTAGCACATATTCCGCATCCCTTGCAGAAGTCATAATCTATCTCTGCTTTGCCGTTATTGATGGATATTACGCCGTCAGGGCAGTAGAGGTAGCACTGCTCACATCCCACGCATTTTTCGTTTGCAACAACAGGACGTATGCTTCTCCATCCGCTGTTAACGGAAACAAGATAACCTGCCTCAAAGGAAGTATCAACAGGCACTTCATTGAATGCAAAATCCTTTTTCTCTCTGATATAAGGTCTCATGAAAGCACCTCCCTGACAGCTTCTGCCAATGCGCCGATATTGCGCTCCTGTATTTTTTCGGGCATATATCCCTTTATTGCGCTGACTGCTTCATCCTCGGAAACAACGCCCGATACTGCAAGGAGAATGCCGAACATGACTGTGTTTACTGTCGGCAGCCTGAACTGTGAAGCAATGCTCTCAGCGTCATAGCTATCAGCATTTTCTATAGCCTTTTTCGAGTTGACGATTATCTTTCCGTTATCCTTCAGCAGACTGCTGAGCTGCGGAGAATAAAGTGTATCATCCAGTATAACTATATAGTCGGCCTTTTCGGTCTGACTTCTGTCAGTCACGGGCTTGCCGTCAAGCTTTGTGAAAGCTCTTACGGGGGCGCCTCTTCTCTCAGGTCCGAATGACGGGAAAGCAAGGGCATATTTATCATCGCTGTCACTGGTATAAGCGGCTCCGAGAAGCTTTGCCGCAGTAAATGCGCCCTGACCTCCACGGCCGAGCCAGATTATCTCTTTCATGCAGACATCTCCTATCATTTTTCGTATGTACTAATTTTATCACCGCACGGGCTGTATGTCCAATACGTAAGTGCTATTGTTAGTTATAGACTTTTCCTATAGTTAAGATAGGTATTATAGCTATCTCAAAGGGCGGTCATCCCGCCCTTGTTTCAGTCTATTCCCAGATACTGTCTCAGCTCACTCAGATATATCTCAGCCATCTCGCTGAGTATCACATTTTTCAGCGTGATATAGCCTATTTCCATTACTTCATCAGCTGATCCGCTTTCAAACGGAACTGCGATATAATCGTCACCGTTAAGTTCCTCGCAGATGATTCCCGAACAGAGGGTATAGCCGTTAAGTCCTATCATCAGATTGAGCATTGTCGCTCTGTCATTGGCTTTGATTATACGCTCATATTCGTTGGTGCTTAGTATCTCCTCGGCAAGGTAGAATGAGCTGTTATCACCCTGTTCAAAGGAAAGACATGGGTAATCACCGAGCAGTTCAAAGGTTATCTTCTTCTCTTTTGCCAGCGGATGCCCTTTCCATAAATACACAAAGGGACTGCACTTTGTAAGAGTATGGAATTCAAGTCCGTTGGAATTTATCAGCTTTGTCATTGATTTGCGGTTGAAATCGTTGAGATAGATTATTCCCAGTTCGCTTCGCATTGTAGCAACATCGCTGATTATCTCTGCGGTCTTTGTTTCTCTTATGGCGAACTCATATTTCGCTGTATCGAAATCCTTGACCATTTCCACGAACGCCTTGACCGCAAAGGAATAATGCTGAGTTGAAACTCCGAACTTCTTCTTGATATTGCCTTTGAGAATGTACTTCTCCGCAAGTATGTCAAACTGTCCGCAAACCTGACGGGCGTACTGCAAAAATTCCGCACCGTCATTGGTAAGGGTAACGCCTCTGCCGCTTCTGTTGAAGATCTTTATGCCTATTTCCTTTTCAAGTTCCTGTACCGATGAAGTAAGTGACGGCTGAGAAACATAAAGCTGTTCTGCCGCCTTATTCATCGAGCCTGTTTCGGATATGGCAAGTATATATTTAAGCTGCTGTAAAGTCATAATATCACCTCGTAAAAATATAGGATAACAATGTATCCAGATAATTATATCACTTCAGCAGAAAAAAATCAATCATATAATCCTGTGCTGAAATATCTGTCTCCTCTGTCGGGGAATACAGTAACTATATTTCCCTTTGCACCGCTCTTAATCAGCTTCAGCACAGCCGCCATTGCAGCACCGGATGACGAACCTGCGATAACGCCCTCTTTAGCAGCAAGAAGACGGGCAGTCTCAAATGCTTCCGTATCATTTACCTTTATGACCTGATCTACCAGAGACATATCCATAGTTTCGGCAATAAAATCGTTGCCGATGCCTTCGATGTTGTAGTCGCTGTGTTCGCCTCCGCCCATAGTTGAGCCTACAGGATCAGCAAGAACACCCTTTGCGGACGGGACTCTTTCCTTGATGTAGCGGAGTATTCCTGTGTATGTACCACCGCTTCCCGCACCTGCGACTACATAGTCTATCTTTCCGTCAAGGGCTTCATATATCTCTTTTCCCGTAGTCTCATAATGTGCCAGCGGATTGCTCTGATTCTTGAACTGCTCAAGAGAAATGGAATCAGGTATCTGTGCTTTCAGTTCCTCTGCTTTTGCAACTGCACCAAGCATTCCGAGTTCACGGGGAGTGTTGATAACTTCCGCTCCCAGTGCACGGAGAAGTGACTGCTTCTCCGCCGAAAATTTTGTGGGAACTACAAATATGATACGGTAGCCTCTGTTCAGCGCTGCAAAAGCGATTCCCAGACCTGTATTGCCTGCCGTTGCCTCAACGATAGTGCCGCCCTGTTTCAGCAGTCCACGCTGTTCCGCATCATTTATCATGTAAAGGCCTGTGCGGTCCTTGACACTTCCCGAGGGATTGTATAATTCCAGCTTTGCAAAGACGTTCACGCCTTCTTCTCTGACTGTATTTCCGAGTCTTACCAGCGGTGTATTGCCGATAAGCGCCTGCATTGATTCATAATAATTCATAATTATCGCTCACTTTCTCTCTGATTTGTCGATAGCCTGTGAAAGGTCCGAAAGTATATCGTCTATATTTTCTATGCCTATTGAAAGACGGATAAGGCCGTCTGTGATGCCGACTTTTTTGCGAATGTCAGCTGGGATGGATGCATGAGTCATTGTTGCGGGATGGCATACCAGTGACTCCACACCACCAAGACTTTCTGCCAGCGATACAAGCTGTAAGCTTTCAAAGAATACGTTTATATCATAATTCTCATGAAGCTCAAATGATATCATCGCTCCGCCGTTTTTAGCCTGCGCCTTGTTTATCTCATAGCCCTGACTGCTTTCAAGTCCGGGATAGTAAACGTTCCTGACAGCCTTGTGTTCTGAAAGGAACTTCGCAGCTTTTTCAGCATTCTCAACGTGTCTGTCCATTCTTACTGCAAGGGTCTTGATGCCACGGATGAGAAGGAACGAATCGAACGGACCAAGCACTCCGCCTGAAGAATTCTGAATGAATGCTATCTTTTCTGCAAGTTCCTTTGTGCTTACTACAGCAAGACCGGATACAACGTCGCTGTGTCCTCCGAGATATTTCGTAGCGCTGTGCACAACAATGTCTGCACCAAGTTCAAGGGGCTTCTGAAGATATGGTGTCATGAATGTATTATCAACGATGACAAGCAGATCATGCTTGTGTGATACCTCTGCGACTGCTCTGATATCGGTCACTGTCATAAGCGGATTTGCAGGGCTTTCAATCACTACTGCCCTTACGTCATCGGTAATCTGTGACTCGAATACAGCAAGGTCTGTGGTATCTGCAATGGTGTATGTTATGCCGAAATGATCAAAGACCTTGTCGAGAAGTCTGAATGTTCCGCCGTAAACATTGCTTGAGATAAGCACTCTGTCGCCGCTGTGAAGCAGACTGAGTACAGCAGTAAGTGCTGCCATTCCCGAAGCAAATGCAAATCCTGCAACACCGCCTTCCAGCTCTGCGATAAGGGATTCAAGGGCTTCACGGGTAGGATTGCCTGTGCGTGAATACTCATATCCTCTCATCTTTCCGAGACCGTCCTGCTTGTAGGTGGATGTCTGATAGATCGGTATATTTACTGCTCCTGTTCTTTCGTCGATGGAGATGCCTCCGTGGATAAGTGCTGTTTCTGTATTTTTATAATTGCTCATGATAATTACTCCTTATTCATAGTTGTAGCCCGATGTGTAAGTTGCTGAGATCAGGCTTACATTTTCAAATGCTCTCATATTGTCTTTGCGTCCGCTGAAGTACTCCTTCTGCACTTTTTCAGGGGACATATACGTATCTATCTGGAAACCGAGACGGTAAAGCGCTCTTGATACTTCGCCGTAGTCAAATCCGCCTCTCATTACTTCTCCCAGCGCTCTGGTTATTTCTTCAAGTCTGTAAACTCTCTGTGGGAATTCTCCGCTTTTCATAGGGTAATCAAATGCAAGGACACTTCCTATTGCGGAGATATCAGCTATCTGTGAAAGTGTATCCGTGAATACATCAAGTGTAAGATAATAGGACACTCCGAGAATGCTGAAAAATGTCTTTACCGATGGATCAAATCCCGAACTTATAAGCTTGTCGCACATTCGCTCCTTTTCAAAATCCACGGATACGAAATGCACATTCTGCGGTATCACCCATTCAAGTTCCTTTATCTTCTCCAGTTTGTACCTCTGTGTATCGGGATGGTCTATCTCGAATACCTCTATATTCGGATCGGTATTCCTGAATGAAAACGTATCTGAACCTGCTCCGCATATAACATACTGTATTTTCTCCTCCTGAGCAGCAAGCTTCAGAAGTCTGCTCTCGGAAAAATGTATTCTTGACAGCGGTATGGGAGCGATATATTCGTTTATTATCTGTTCCGTATCCTCTCTTGAAAACGGATCGCCGATTTCTTTGAATCCACGGCTTACCATGTCGTACATTTCGTTGTATTCATCCTTGCCCATCATATCGTAAGCAAGATGATCGTCGTAGATCTTCTCACGGGATATATTTGAATGCCATGCTCTTGCAAATGCACAAAGCTTTGCAGTGATGCTTTCTCTTTCGTTTACCATATTAACCTCCAAAAAATAAAGCGTGGGACGTAATTCCACATCCCACGCAGATACAGACGCACAGCGTCCGATATATTATGCTGTAAACGTTCAGAAAGTGCAACATCGCTGAGCATAAGCATGAGGATAATGGATCATATTCATATTGTTATTACAGCAACAACAGCACATAATCATATTAACAGCTCTCATGTTTTTGCTCTCCTTTCGATAAACTCTGTATTCCTATCGGAACTATATGTATTATATCACTTAATTCTTACTTTGTCAATAGGTAAAATCTATATTCAACAATCATCACATATTATTTCTCTTTCAACAGCATTTTTTGTAAATTCATACTGTTCAATAAAAAATGCCATAGTACTTCTGATATAAGAATCAGAAAACTATGGCCTTACCTTTTCATCAGCGCTTCCATCTGAGGAGATAGCTCTGAAGCTTATTGAAAAGGAATGTAACTGCTATTACCACAAATCCGATAACAAGAAGGCCTGTGATGGTGCGTGTATAATCTCCGAAGTCGGAGTAGTACTTCACGTAGTAACCCATTCCATCCCTTGCACCAATCATCTCGGCTGAGGTAAGAAGTATGAATGATACGCTCAGGCCCTGATTGCATCCTAAGAATATCTGCTGCAATGAAGCAGGAAGTATTACCGAGAAAAGCATTTCCGGCTTGCTGACATTCAGTACCTTTGCCGAATCTATGACCTTCTTGTCAACTCCCAGTACACCGCTCATGGTTCCTGCAAATACAGGCCAGAACGTTGCCAGGAATATTACGAATACCGATACAGAACGGAATGTGGGGAGCAGTGCGATTCCGTAAGGGATGTACACTATAGGCGGTATCGAGCTGAAAAACTTTGTAATGTACGATGCCGCATTTCCGAGCCTTGCATTCCATCCGATGAAAAGTCCGAGCGGTATAGCTACGATTATGGCAAGGAGGAATCCCTGCAATACTATGCCCACGGAGCTTTTTATATTAATGAGTATCTTACCCTTGTCTTCTGCAAACTGATGTATCACTTTTCCAGGGGCCGGGAAAAGCATATCCGTTGAGTATGTTGAATTTGGCAGTTGCAAGGGTCCATATTATGAGAAAAACATATATGAATCCGGCTATATCAAGAAGAAGAGACAATCCTTCCTCTTTCTTGATGAAGAATGAAGATATTATAACTACCGCTTCTGCCGCTATTGCAAATACCAGAAGTGAACCTGTGAACACTTCCTTTGTTGATTTATCGGGCAGGAACTGTATGAGTACAAGTATCACGAAAAGAAGATGTGTTATTCTCAGAAAACGCTTCTTCCATGTCATAATACCACCTCTTCTCCGCCGATACGCTCAGCAATATCATTATAGAGAAGAGAAAGCAGCTTGTTTCTGAACTTGCCGTATTCATCAGTTTTTACAAGATCCTCACGTCTGCGTGGACGCTCAAAAGGCACCTGTACAACCTCATGTACGGTTCCCGGATGTGCGGTAAGAACTACTATCTTATCTGAAAGAAGTATTGCTTCGTCAATATCATGTGTTACAAATACAACTGTCTTGCGCTGATCCAGTCCGTCGCCTTCCCAAAGATCAAGGAGAAGATCCTGCAATATAACACGGTTCTTAGCGTCGATAGCGCTGAACGGCTCATCCATCAGAAGTATCTCAGTATTCATTGCAAGTGCTCTTGCAATTGCTGCACGCTGCTGCATTCCTCCCGAAAGCTGTGAGGGGTACTTGCTGCCGAAGCCGTCAAGTCCTACTTTGTGAAGAAATTCATCAGCTATCTTCAGACGCTCGGTCTTCTTGATATCACGTCTTGCCTGCTTGATGCCGAAAGCTATATTGTTTCTTGTGGTCATCCACGGGAAGAGCGAGTAGTGCTGAAACACTACTCCCCTTTCTGTGCCTGTGCCGTGGAGTTCTTTTCCGTCGATCTCCACTCTTCCGCCTGCGGGAGTATACAGTCCTTCAAGTACGCTGAGAAGCGTGGACTTTCCGCAGCCGCTTGCACCGATAACGCTTACGAATTCACCTTTTCCCACGCCGAAAGATACATCATGCAGCGCATTGAAGCTCTTTTTGTTTTCGGTATAGTTAACGGTGAGATTCTTTATTTCTATTTTATTCGTACTCATTGAAATGCGCCTCTAATTCCTTATAAATATCGTCAGAGTCCTCAGCTAAGATACTTTCAAGTGCTTTCTTGTAAATATCTGTATTGTACAGAGGCTCTATGTCGTAATCTTCTGTATATCCGAGTTCAACTATAGCATCCTTGAGAGCAACAGTTCCCTGCTTGTCAGGATCGGGAACTGAGAATCCGAATCCGTCGTAAAGCTCGATATTGATGAGATCTTTCTCGATGTCGATGTATTTCTTTACATCTTCTATAGTCTTGTCGTGGTCAGTCTGAGAGAAGTGTTAAGCCTTGATGAATGCTCTCTCGATAGCTGCGTATGTGTTTGGATACTTGCTGAGGGAATCTGTCTTTGCGACCTGACGGCAGCACGGCTGATTCTCAAGTGCCTCTTCATGAGCGCAGTAGTAAACCACCTTGTAGCCCTGAGACTTTGCAAGTGAAGCGTATGGTGAATAAACGGAAGCTGCGTCGATAGTTGCGTTTGTAAGTGCTGCATATGCATCCTTCTGGCTGTCGAAGTAGACAATGTTTACCTTGTCATCGCCCTCGCCTATTTCGATGTTAGCGTTTTTCAGAAGTATCTGAAACTCGGCATCCTGTACGCTGTTCTTTACCGAAGCAACATTTCTGCCCTTGAGGATCTCAACGCCCAGTTCGTCCTTATCGGCAAATTCCGACTTAATAACATATCCGTGTCCGTTTGTCATTGCGCCGCCGAATATTGAGATATCATGTCCCTGGCTCTGGAATGTAAGTGTAGGTACCGAACCAATGAATGCCACATCAAGCTTATCGGATTCAAGACCGTTCACCAGTTCAGCAGCACTTGCAAACTGTGTCAGTTCAACGTTAAGACCTTCCTCCTCGAAGTAGCCTTCCTCTTTTGCAACGAATGCAAGAAGATGAGCTGTAGAGTTGAGGTGACCGATGTTGATGTCAGTCTTTTCCGGAGCTCCTATCTCTGAGGATGTTATATCTCCGCCTTCGCAGCAGTCAGGTACATCAGTGTCAGATGTGCAGCAGTCCTTTTCGCTGCCCTCACAGCAGTCCTTTGTGTTTTCCTCTGATGAAGCAACTGTTGTATTATCAGCAACTGAGGAACCTGTTTCTGATGTTGAGCTTGAAGAATTAAGTGCTCCGCAGCCTGTGAGAAGAGAAATTGCTGTAAGAGCAGAAATGAGTTTTACCTTGTTATTCATATTTATCACCTTTCAATAATCAAAAATACTATTAATCACGATCTGTTAAGCCAAGCTGCAACATCGCATTCGTTCCGAGTAAATGATGTTTCTTTTCATGTTTCTTTCACTCCCTGTGTTTTTCTATGTGTATATCATACCATACCTATAGGTAAATGTCCAATACGTAAAAGCGATAGTAGATTATAAGTAAAATCTATAATCAGAACATACCTATTATTAAGAAAATATTAATACAAGATGATAATAAAAAATCCCGAAACGATCAAGCAGACCGTTTCGGGATGTGATAATTTATCCGATATTCATTGTTTCCTTTTTTAAAGTAAGTATTCTTCTGACGCTTTCGTTGATACGTTCTTCTGTGAGTTTTCCGCTGTTGACAGCCTCCTCTATGCCATTTACGGCTTCAAGGAAATTATCGGGAGTGAGCAGTATGTCATTTCCGGCCTGTACCGCCATGACTGCTGCATCTGCGCTGCTATAGCTGTTTGTGATAGCTCCCATTCCAAGTGAATCGGTAATGATAACTCCGTCATATCCCAGATGTCCTCTCAGCTCGCCCTGTATCATTTTTTCGGACAGCGTAGCAGGAAGCTCGTCTATTTCAGGGACTATGATATGTCCGACCATTACCATGTCAGCTCCGGCTTCGATTCCGTCTTTGAATGCAAGATACTCATTTGCTCTCAGCTCTTCAGCTGTTTTGTAGGAAACAGCTGAACTGTAGTGTGAATCCTCAGCGGTGTCGCCGTGTCCCGGGAAATGCTTAACAGTACAGTAAACTCCGCCGTCACTGAATCCCTTTACCGCTGCGGAGACAAGTCTGGCTGTTTCCTTGAAATCGTCGCTGTAGGCTCTTGTGCCTATTACTGTATTATTCGGATTCGACCATGTATCAGCTACAGGAGCGAAGTTAAGGTTAAATCCAAGCCCCTTTATATCGCCTGCGATCATTCTTGCATTTGAGTATGCGGCATCCGTTCCCATTGAGCGGTAGTAATACGCAGATTCAACGTAAGCCGTGCCCAGTGCATCAGCGCATCTTGCGACCTGTCCGCCTTCTTCGTCAACGCTGTAGAAAAGCGGGATGCATCCCTGATCTTCGGCGTAATCCTTGATAGTATCTATAACATTGGTTATCTGTGTCTGTGAGAGCAGATTCTTCTCGAAATAGATAAGCCCTCCCACCGGATTTTCCGCAAGACTTTTCTCGGTTGCCATTGAAGCCGCCGTAACATCCACATCGTTAGTTAGCGCCTCGGGAGTTATAATGAACATCTGACACACCTTTTCATGAAGACTCATACCCTCAATGATAATGTCGATCTCATCTTTAGCCTCTGTAGTGGGTTCTGTAGTTTCTTCAGCAGTGGTGGAAGTTTCGGTTGTTTCAGTATCGTGAGACGTCACTTCCGTCTGTTCGGTTTCACTGTCTTTGTTCATGTTTCTTATTATAAAGTAGCCTGCGGTGATGATATCCAGCAGTATCAGCGCCACGCTGAGGGCTGTAAGTGCCTTTATTGATTTGCTTGTTTTTCTTCTGTCAGACATTTGTCCTATCCCCTTTAACAAAAGTACCAATAAAATTTTACCACTATATCGGCGGTTTGTCAACCCGTCAGAGCAAAGGATGTCTGCGGAAATCAAAACTTGTTTCAAAGCAGTCGTATTCCTCTTTGGAGATGGCTATGCATTCCTCTGCAAGTTGGTCTATCCTGCTGTCGGGATTGTATATCACAGGAAATTTTCCCACATCACCCGACTGGAAATTAAGCGTTGGATTCAGCTGACCGAAAATATAGCTGAATACCTTGGAGTTGAGAAGTGCACAGAAGTAGTCCTTTTTCTCGTCAAGGTCAAAAATGCAGCATCCGCCGTTATCGAATATATATCCTTCACCAAAACTTCTTATGCTGAAACTTCCGCTTGTAAGAGTTGACCATGTAAGTCCCGGCTTCATAAAATATTTATAGTTTGCGATCACTGAGGAAGGGATATCCCTTATCTCTGCGCCGTCATCATACCAGTTTATCAGATACGAGTTGAAGCCGTACCATTTGCGGTAGCCCCCTCCTTTATTATAAGGGAACCAGTATTTCTCGATAGTGTCTTCCTGCCTCAGTTCAGTGCATCTCACATTTATCTTATGCTTGTCCACCTCAAACCATCGCCTGAGAAATCTTTCGTTGTCGGATGTGGAACAGCCTTTTCTCGGTGATACATAGCTTGCAAGCGGAGGATGATCCTTGTAAAGCCCTGCTGTATGAGGACTTACCCAGTAAGCCACGGGGGCATCGGGTATCATCTCGAATATACTGCTGTCCGCCTCATAAACATATCCGCAGTTCCGGTCATCAAGCGCAGCCATGGTCTTTTCCCTCTGCACATCCATATCACCCTTGAAATCGGAGAGTCTTATGTAGATACCGCTTCTTCGCAGACCGTCTTTTTTCATAGTGAACATACAAACGGGAACTGTTGCGTCCCTGAATGAAGAATACTCGAACTGTACAAGAGTTTCAATTGTATGAGTGCAGAAAATGTGTCTTCTCAGCTTTTCGTAGCTCTGTATGAACATCCATACATAAGGCGTAAGGAATCCCGAATATCCGCCGTTTTTGGTGAACGATCCGCATCTGTAAAGGAATGCCGAGAACAGATCGGCGCTGTAGTCGCTGTAATTTGTACGGATGTACGCAAGCAGATTCGGCTCCATGGCACTTACCGACATATAAGGCGGATTCGTAACTACAACGTCGTACTGCCGTGTAAGGATATCCCACAGCTTTTCTTTGCGCCTGCTTTTTTGTATGAGTGAACCATAAATGTGACAGTTCTTCAGTTCATCATCATTGCTTTCATGCATCTTATCCGCTACCGAACGGAATTCAGCCAGATTCGGCACTATGCCCTTGCTCAGGATGGAAGGACTGTACTCAGCAGCTTTCATGAGAAGCGAGAACACTGCAAGAGTATACGCAGGGCGGTCAATGTCAAGGCCGTAGAGATTATTCCTGATTATCAGTTCAGCCGCTTTATCGTCATCGTATCCGCAGCTTCGGTAAATATCCATGAAAACATCAAAAGCGTAGACGAGAATATTTCCGCAACCCATACACGGATCAATAAAGGTTATACCTTCCGGATTCCTTGCAATATTGCCTCTCTCAGCGCATTCCGCCAGATATTCCCAGTTTCCGCATCGGCTGTGAGTTTCCGTCCACAGCCTGCCAAGAGTATTCTCAACCATATATTTCACTATCCAGTCGGGAGTGAATATCTGTGTGGCAGATGGTATCCTTTCGGGAGTTATCCTTCCGCTGTGTTTCAGCGTACCGCTGCCCCTGTGCTTTTCCTCGGAATTATAGAACTGATACAGCCAGCCGATGATCTGCACATTTTTATTCAGCACATTGTCATGAAGGCCGCTTCCGAAAAGCGCTATGACCTCCGCAATATTCACGGGAACGGTATCCCCGTTTATGTCAGTGCCGAATATATCAGGGAAAAATTCTCCGAGAACGGCGAAATCATCGTAAGCTTTTTCCGCAGCTTCGGCATCCGATGCGTAAACCGTATTGAAAAGCTCTGTTCCGGCCATCCCGTTTGCCGCCATATACCGCAGAGCAAGCAGTCTGCTGAACCATGCAAAGGAACTATCCTCAGATCCCAGCATTGTCCTGATCCTGACCGCAAAAGCCCTGAGCGCAAGTTTATCCAAATTTTCACCGTCCCTTCCAAAAGATCATCATTCATTATACCATAATTTCATTATAATTACAAGACGGCAATGCTATTCATTCCAATGCTTGAAAGTTATGCAATAATGTGCTATAATGATATTGACAAATTAATAACAGGAGGAATAATATGACAACAACAGAACAGCAGTATCTCAGCGGAGAACGTGCGCTTTTCCGTGCTTCTGACATGAAGATAACAGATACCATCTTTGACGACGGAGAATCTCCCCTGAAACACAGCAGCAATATCATCCTTGAAAATTCTATGTTCAAATGGAAATATCCGCTATGGTACAGCAAAAATATATCAATGAACAACTGCTCGATCTTCACCATGGGACGTGCAGGCATCTGGTACACTGACGATATAACCGTAAAAAATACTATGATCGAAGCGCCTAAGAATTTCCGCCGCTGCCACGGTGTAAAACTTGGAAATGTAGCTTTTTAAAGAGGCAGCCAGAAACTTGTATGGGAATGCGCAAAAGTAACTCTCGGTTCGTTCTAGGCAAAAGGGTGATAACTTTCGATTTGAACTCCAGAACACTGACCGTCAGAGGCCTGAAACAGACCGGCAATTACAGCTTGGACGCGGTGCAGGAACATAACTGTGAAGGATTCCATTCTGCTTTCAAAGGACGCTTTCTGGAATTGCATGAACGTAACAGTGGAAAACTCCTTTATCTTGGGAGAATACTTCGGTAGGAACTCAGTAAATATCACACTTGTCAATTGCGCAGCTGAAAGCCTTCAGGGATTCTGCTTCATAAAGGGTCTCACTACGAAGAACTGCAATCTCATAAATACTACCCTAGCATTAGAGTATTCCGATGTTGATGCTGAGATAACAAGCCATATCGACAGCGTGAAGAATCCCTCAAGCGGTATCATACGTGCAAAGTCCATCGGCGAACTCATAATGGAGAGCGACAGGATCGATCCGTCAAAAACCACTATTATCACAGAGGAGAAGCAATGAAATACGATTTTGATTCAATTACTGACAGAAGCGGTACATATGCGCTTAAATGGGATGTTTCGGATAACGAACTTCCTATGTGGGTGGCTGATATGGATTTCCGCACAGCGCCTGAAATAATCACCGCACTTACCGAACGTGCACAGCATGGCATATTCGGCTACACAGATATCCCCGACGAATGGTATGAGGCATACATCAGCTGGTGGAAAGAACGCCACGGCATCGAATATAAAAAAAGTCAGCTCATATTCAGCACTGGCGTTATTCCCATTATTTCAAGCTGCGTAAGAAAGCTTACCACTCCTGCCGAGAATGTGCTGATAATGACGCCTGTGTACAACATCTTCTTCAACTGCATCAGGAACAACGGCAGAAATATCGTGCAGTTTCCCCTTGACTATGACGGCAGCAGCTACAGCATAGACATGAAAAAGCTTGAAGAAAAACTTGCAGATCCACAGACCACTCTGATGCTGCTTTGCAATCCGCATAATCCTGTGGGAAAAATATGGGACAGGGATACCCTTGCAAAAATAGGCGAACTTGCTTATGATAACGGCGTTACCGTCATTTCCGATGAGATACACTGCGATATCACCGATCCGGGACGCAGTTATGTGCCCTTTGCTTCTGTGTCAGAAAAATGCCGGGAGAACTGCGTAGTGTGTATTTCCCCTACAAAAGCTTTCAACCTGCAGGGAATCCAGACTTCAGCGGCTGTTGTACCTGACAGCAGGCTGAGGCATAAAGTATGGCGTGCACTCAATACCGATGAAGTTGCCGAACCCAATGCCTTTGCTGTTCAGGCAGCTGTGACAGCGTTCAATAAGGGCGGACAATGGCTGGATGAACTGAGAGATTATCTTTACAGCAATAAGCAGATAGCTGCTGATTTCATAAAGAAAGAACTCCCCGAAATAAAGCTTATCTCCTCAGAAGCAACATATCTTCTCTGGCTGGACTGTTCGGCAGTCACAAATGATTCCTCAGTACTTGCAGCTCACATCAGAAGCAAAACAGGTCTGTTTCTCTCCAAAGGCAAGCAGTACGGCATCGGCGGTGAACGCTTCCTGAGAATGAATATAGCCTGCCCGTCAGAAATGCTGAAAGACGGCCTCAACCGCCTGAGAAACGGCATCCGCACATTCACTGAAAATGAGTGAGATAATTACTGAAAGCACCTCGCTTTGGAGGCTTACAAAGAATGTCATCAAGCTTGGCATACCTGCAATACTTGCTGAAATAACCTCAGTCATCATGCAGTACATCGACGCCGCAATGGTGGGAAGCCTCGGCAAGGAAGGAACTGCCGCAATAGGTCTGGTCAGTACATCCACATGGCTTATCGGCGGACTGTGCATATCGGCAGCTATGGGATTCTCGGTTCAGGTCGCCCATCTCATCGGCGCAGGTAAGGAAGCCGAAGCAAGAAATGTTCTAAGGCAGTCGCTTATCGTGTCTGTATTTTTCGGAGTCATTCTCTCCGCAGCTGCTGCATTGCTGAGCGGTATCCTTCCCGAATGGCTGGGCGGCGAAGAAAAGATACTGCGTGACGCATCGGCTTATTTCTTCATATTCGCCCTTACTCTGCCATTCGAGCAGCTGAGAATGGTTTCGGCACAGATGCTGCAATGCAGCGGAAATATTAAAACTCCCAGTATGCTGAATATAGTGCTGTGCTTACTGGATGTCATTTTCAATTTCTTTTTCATTTTCCCGACGAGGACTGTCACCCTGCCGCTTCTCGGTACAGAATTCACAGCGATCGGCGCAGGTCTCGGAGTTAAAGGTGCGGCACTTGGAACATCTCTTTCAGAAGTGACCATATCGCTTGCAATGACATTTTTCCTGCTGTTCCGCTCAGAGAAGCTTTCACTCAGACACGGCGGAAGCTGGAAACTGCGGCGGAAATGCATCTCCAATGCGCTTCGGATATCTCTCCCCGCAGCCTTTGAACATACGGCTACCTGCGGCGCATATGTTGCCGCCACAAAAATAATCGCTCCCCTCGGAAGCACTGCCATAGCAGCAAACTCACTTGCGGTAACTGCCGAAAGCTTCTGCTATATGCCGGGATACGGTACAGGCACTGCCGCAACAACTCTCATAGGTCAGAGCATAGGAGCGAAACGTCAGGACCTTGCAAAAAAGTATGCATTTATTACTATAGCCGTAGGCACCGGTATAATGACCGCTGCCGCTGTGCTGATGTATTTTGCCGCTCCGTGGATGTTCTCCCTGCTCACTTCTTCAGCTGAAGTAAGGCAGCTCGGAGTGAAAGTTCTCAGGATAGAAGCATTTGCAGAGCCCCTTTACGCCGCATCCATCGTATGCTCGGGAGTTCTGAGAGGTGCAGGCGATACACTCGCTCCGAGCATAATAAATCTTGTAAGTATGTGGGGCGTAAGAATAGTTCTGTCACTTATACTCGTTTCCGGCATGGGACTTATCGGCATCTGGCTCGCTATGGCAATAGAGCTGTGCTGCCGTGGGATACTTATGCTTATCCGCACCATAAACGGAAAATGGCTGAACCGCAGATACATTTCTTCATAATAAGGTAAAATAACAAGTCCCCGTTTTAACCGTGGTACTCATATAGCAGCTTTATATGTATTTATCGGGGGAAACCTTTCTGAGGAAAGGTTCCTCTGACGGAGGCGGTACCCTCTGTCAGCTTCGCTGACATCTCCCTACCCCGTAGGGAGTCTGCCCCCGAACCCCTTTCCAAAGACTTTTAATAGAATTTTGCCCCCATATAGGGCGCACCTGCAAGAAATGATAAATCCAAACTTATCTGGTGTGCGCCCTATATGGGGGCAAAATTAATAGTCTTGGGAAACAAATTTGAGAAGATCCTTCTTCAAAATGTCTACCTCAATAATACATACAAAACTTCTTTATCAGTACCGCCATTAAAACGGGGCTTTGTTATTTACCTCTTTTTCAGAGCCCTGATCTCTTCAGGTTCTTCCGGCTGATAAGTCAGCCACATACAAGCTGTTTTTACCGATATCACCGAAAAAACTGCCATCATTGCAGCGGCTAAGGAGCCGAATTTTACGGATAAAGAATAAAGTCTGCTTTTCATTGTTATTCCCCCTTTCAATCTAAAAATCCGTTATTCTGCTGCATTCCGCACACAGCCGAGAATGAGCATGAGAGCAAGAGCTGTCCACGCTGCTGCAAATACGTAAAAGAATCTATTGATGTTGAAGCAGAGCATTGCAGCAGCAATAAGCTCTTCCGCAAGAAGTATCAGTCTCGCCTTCCTTCTGTAATTCTTTTGCTCCGCAGAGTCAAGGGGCTTGTTTTTGCTGCTTACCGGCGACATTACCGTGATCACTGCCGCTGCCGCAGCTGACATGATGTATAATACCATTCCCATTTTCTCCGCTGTTGCTATCATAAAAAGTGAACCTGTCAGAAGCAGCATCGAAAACAGACAGCACCTCTGCGGAGTGCTTGCATGAAACCCGCCTGCATATATCCTCAGGATAATATATGCAGCTGTAAACACGAATGTTTCCGCAAGCATTCCCGTCAGTGCACCGATTAGCGCAAAAAGTGCAAGATTAAAAATAGTATCGAGAATGTATGTCATTCCCCATATGTACACTGTTTTCCGCTGTTCATCGGCTGCTCCGTGAATTATCAGAGCTGTTACAGCTTTTTCAGCTGTTTTTGCGAACATCGTTTTTCCTCTCTTCAGTTAATGTGATCGATCCATGGCTGAGCAATGTTCCGTGCCCTTGATCGTATAATACCATATTTCGCTTCAATCAACGCTTTTATGGTACAAAATGTAAGCTTTAACGGTACGGGATGCAGCGGAGATTCATTCGCTGCTGTTGTACATCACTACTGTTGTTCTGTAACGGCTGCCTGTACGTGAATTGCTGAGTTTTCCGTTATATTTCTGAAGCGCATTTTTCACGCTGAGCAGACCTATCCCGTGTTCCTGACCATCGTAAGTTCTTCTGAAATCAGGATCAAATGTATTCTCTATGTCTATCCTGATAATGCCCTTGCTGTAAATCATTGAAACATTCAGTATGCGCTCGGATGTGTTTTTCAGCGCATACACTGCATTATCCATAAGGTTGCCGAGAATTATGGTGATGTCAAAAGATGATATGTTCAGCACAGAGGGTATCTCGGCTTTGTAGCTTATTTCTGCTCCTGCTTCGGATGCAAGAGTAAGTTCGTAATTCATCAGGCAGTCGATATCATAGTTGCCCGTCCTGGAAAACTCCTTGCTCTCGGTTATGGCACCTTCAAGCTGGCAGAGATAATCCTGTAATGGCTTGTTGCTGCAATAACATGACAGCTCCCTGAGCTTATTGAGATGCTTGCGGAAATCATGTCGGAGAAATCGCATTTTCTCCTGTGATTCGCTCATTACCGTCAGCTGATCCTTGTAATAGCCGTTCAGTGTCTCGATTATTTTCAGTCGGTATCTTGTCTCCCACTGAGTCTGTTCAAGATTGTAGATATAGAAGTTCAGGAAATTGATACACAGAAGCACCAGTACAATAAGACTTGCGTGCTCTGAACTGTCGTCGACTGTCAGAAGTCCGATAAGGATAGTTCCTGCGGCCGTAAATATCAGGAACCATGAATACTTTGAACGGAACGGAAGCTCCGATCTGTTGCAGATGTAATGCCTGAAAAGCGAAGACAGTATCAATACCGTTATTCCTTGTAATAGTCCGCTTTCAGAGATAATGTTCTCCCCTGCCAGCGTCACTGCCGCCCAGTCAGTGAACATACAGACCGCACACGAGGAGACCGCTCCGAAAAGCTTTTTCATAATATAGTTTTCGTATTGAAGTGATATCAGCAGAGGAGATATTATGTTCAATGCTATATTCAGCATTGGTTCGCCTGATATAAGCCATCCCACTGTGCTGATGAAAAAATATGCCGTATAGGTAAGATATTTGATAGTGACGCTGAGCTTTGATCTGCCCAGAAATGAATCAAGAAATATGTATATTGCATAGACGTGTATTATATTCGACGTGATATAAAGCAATACATTCATGACACCGACCTCAGATGCCCGCAAGTCTGTCACGGACATAGCTCTGACATCCACGGCTTATGTAAAGCCCCGAATCATCAGTAAGGCGCACAACTTTAGCCGTCGCATCAATTATGTGATCGATATTCACGTATACTCCCCGTGAGATACAGATAAAGCGCTCCTTGTCATCACGGATTATATCTGATATCTTACCGTATGATGAGAATTCTCCTCTTTTTGTGTGGAAGATGGCTTTTTTCCTGTTGCTCTCAAGATACAGCACCTCGCTGCTTCGTATCCTGTGCCTGATGTTGTCAAGAGTGTACTCCAGAAAAGTATCGGAGCATCCGTAATAATCCATGTAAGAAAGCATACATCTGCGGAACTCCGCTTCTTTTATGGGCTTTATAAGGAACTCGATCGGATGTATGCGGAAAAGCTCCATTGCGTGATTTTCCACAGATGATATGAATACGATCTGTGTATCGTAGTTCTTCATCTTTCTTCTCAGCATTGTACCGAATTCGGTTCCGTTCATGCCTGAGAATTCTATATCCAGAAATATCAGGTCGTATCTGCTGCCTTTGTTTATCTTGTCAGCAAGTTCTTCGCAGGAAGAAAAGTATTCGGACTGGATATCGTAATCATAGTTCATCTCGAATCTGCTCAGCAAAAGCTGCATTTTTTCGTGTATCGACAGATCATCGTCTGCCACTGCTATCTTAATCATTTTTTCCTCCAAAATAATTTCCATTTCTCTCATTCGTTTTTTCTTATCTCAATAACTGCATTATAGCAAACAAAAAGGTTAAAATCAATAGCTGTTTAAATCATTTTACGGTATTTACATATTTTTTATCATATTAAACTCAGTGATTGTGAAATAATAACTCATATAAATAATGTATCTTGTCGGTTTTTGTCGAATATTATCATAGAATTAGCTGTCCCGTTATAATTATATTCCTTACAGCCAACATATAAGCGGTGTCTGTCATCGGCATTATGTATAAATGATTATTTTAATATTTGTATGATCATACAATTAGCACCTCGTTCACAGCTTATTATTTGAATTTTTTGATGAGATGTGTTATAATAAATGAAGTGCAGGATCATGGATTTTCGTCTGCACTCACAGATAAAAAGGAGATGGTAACTGATGAACAGCAGTAAACTTTACAGAAGATTGATTTCCGCAGTTATACCTTTCACACTCGCACTCAGTGCCGCAGAAATGTACTGTCTTCCTGCTTCAGCAGCAGATGCTTCAAATGATAATATAGACGCCTCACTTTCTCTCAGTGAAGCAGAGAATGGTAAGATCAACGGCGATCTGAAAATAAAGAATAACAACAGCTTCGACATAGATAATATTGATCTGACTGTCACTATCCCGGACGGATATGACAAGGATCAATCAAAGCTTTTCCCCGAAAAGACCGAGATCATCAAAAGCGGTGAGGAATTCTCCTTTCAGGCTGAATTTATAAAACCTACGGAAGATGACGGACAGGTCTGGGGACCGAACTTCGGTTCTGGCGGAAAAAATTCACGCAGCAGCAGATCGGGAGCTTTTACTTCCGATGAAAACGACAGAGGAGGTTCCTACCTTCTCACCCTTAACAGAGCCAAGAATAACAGCTCGTCAAACAGTTCCGACAAGTCCGGCAATAATACCAAGGATTCCAAAAACTCGTCGGGCACTCCTTCCACAGGTGATAATTTCCCGCTGAAGACCATTGCAGCTGTTATGGCAGCAGCAGGCGGCGGAATCGCTTTATGTATCAGAACTAAAAACGGCAGAAAGGTCATGGCTATCATCGTATGTACTGCCGTTTGCGGAAGTGCAGCTGCTCCCCGTTTCAATGTCCGTGCAGATGAAGAAGAAACCACTGCTCAGACCGAAACTACCACGACCGAGCCGCAGTATGAAGTTCACACCTTTGAGATACAGGAAACTATCAATGGTGATAATCAGGACTGCACCGTAAAGGTGACTCTCACCTACAATTATCCCACAGGCGAACAGACTACCTCAGGCGCTGTTTTCGATGTAAATGATTCCGTTCTCGACAACAGAACAGGCACTTATTACCTATTCAGCAAACTTACCAATATCGGCGGTTCGCTCAGTCAGTACAAAGACCTGAGCAGCGTTTCATATACCATTGCCGATAAAAATGAAAACGAGCTGATGAGCGGTGATCTTGAAGCTGACGATACATGGAATATCGATGATCCGGGATTCGTTGTGGGAGAAAATACTCTTACTCTCTCCATGGAATTTGAAGACGGCTCTTCCGAAGAAGAGACCATAAAGATCAACAACCTCTGCGAAGAGAATATGAGCTCCATAGACGCAGATAAGGAAGATTCCGACGAGGACGGCATACTCAACTTCATTGAGGATATCTACCACACCGATAAGGAGAATCCCGATACTGACGGCGACGGACTTACCGACGGCGATGAGATAAACATTCTCGGCACCGATCCGCTGAAAAAGGATTCTGACGGCAACGAAAAGGACGATAACGAAGAAGACGCCGATAATGACGGCATCTCCAACTATGACGAGATCTATGTTCACTTTACAAGTCCCGTTTCTGCTGATACAGACGGTGATGGTATCTCGGACAATGACGAGATAAACAAGTACAAGACCTCACCTGTCAGCACAGATACAGACGGCGACAAGGCAAGCGACGCATGGGAGATCAGAAATAAACTCGATCCGCTGAAGGCCGACGAGGATTTCGGCGATCTTATCACTGACGAAAGCATCGTAAAATGCGAAGATGAGAATGTCAAGATATTCCCTGTTATCGACGAGGTATACCTCACCGAGAATATTCCGGGATATATGGGTATCGAGCCGTTCCGCATACAACTTGATGACGAGAAAAAGACAAAGCTGACAATCCCGCTTGAAGAGCTTGATATCCCGAAGGAGAAGGTCCCTGCACTGTATTACTACGATGCAGCTGCAAAGAAGCTCGTGGAAACTGAACTGAAGCTTGTCAGGGAAGACAGTGACGAAGAATACAGAAAGCCTGTAAGCTCCGAGACTGAAATATCAAAGAGCGGCACCTATATAGTTCTCGATAAGCACTGCTTCTGCGATGAGATCGTTCAGGAGAACACAGAGAATGAAAAATCCGACTCTGACAAAAAGGATAAAGACAAAACCAAAGAAAATAATAACAGCGTTGACATATTCCTTGTAACTGACTGTAAGGACAATAGCGGTGAAAACAACGAAAACACAGACGATGCGCCTTCAAAGCTTACGGTAAAAACTTACACAGGACGACTTAACAATAAGCGTCCTGCGGCAATAGTAAAGTTTACCGCAATCAAGGATAAGCCGTCTGCCGCAAAAGAAACGCACGAATAATCACTTGTCTCAGCAGGCTGTTTACGGCCTGCTGTTGCTTTTTATGAGGACTGAACCATGATCATTAACAATGCCGGTTACGACCACTGCCATGATGCAGATTTTTTCATCGAGCGCCCTGAAGGAAGCGGAGACAATCTCCTTCTGCTGCTGAAAACCGATACCATCTTTACCATAGACGGCAAGGATATCCTTGTACCATCAGGCTCGGCATTTCTGTACCCAAAAGGAAGACCGCAGTATTACAGATGTCTGAAAGGTCAGGTTTTCGCCAACGACTGGGTACACTTCGATTTTGAATCTGACGAGGAAAAAGAGGAATTCCTTTCGCTGGCTATCCCCACGGAAAAGGCTATCCCTATGAATATCCTCTTCCTCAGCTACTGTATCAAATCCATAGTCTATGAGAATTATTCCGCCAATCCATGCAGAAAAATGAGTACTGACTGCTTCATGAAGCTTATATTCATAAAGCTCCACGAAAGTCTCATCTTCCAGGAAGAAATAATCCCCGATACTCAGTATGAGATGCTTTCCACTATCAGGAACAAGATATACAGCAAGCCGTTCGAGCACCGCAATGTTGATTTTGCCGCCCATGAAGTAAGGATGAGCCGATCTGCATTCCAGCGGGCATATAAGAAAAGTTTCGGTGTCACATTCATCGAGGATCTGAACAACAGCCGCCTGACTTATGCGGAAATGCTGCTGACCACAACTGATCTCCCCATCGACGATATCGCATCACTCAGCGGCTACAAGACTTATGTTCACTTCAACAGGAAATTCAAGGAGAAAAACGGGATCACTCCTTCCGAATTCAAAAAACGAATCAAAAAGTAATACAACAAGCACAATAGGTTATTGAACTTTCTTTCTCGTTTTGATAGAATTAATATCAGAAAACGTGGACTAATCCACAGATTGAGAGGGAAAAATTATGAAAAAAAGCACATTCAGAAGATGTGCAGCTGTTCTTGCAGCCTGCACTATCATGTCTTCAGCTATGCCCGTTTCTTCTTTACAGGTATCAGCTGCAGGCAATCTCATAAGCAACTCAACTTTTGAATCAGGTGTAAAGGACTGGGGCACTTACAAGGAAAGCGGCGGAAAATGTTCTCTCAAAGCTGAGGACGGCAAGCTCGCTCTCACAGTTTCAGATGTGGGCAAGGTAAACTACGCTGTTCAGGTATTCTACGATATCCTTCCTCTTTATCAGAATGGTGTTTACCGCCTCAAGTACGATATCTCATGTACTACCGACCGTTTCGTTGAAGGTATGATCCAGATGAACGGCGGCGACTACAGAGCTTACACATGGAAGGGCCTTAACCTTACTTCTGCTCCTCAGACCGTTGATTATGAGTTCACCATGGAAGACGAAACAGATATCATGGCTAAGCTCGTTTTCAACTGCGGTATCCAGGAGAAATATGAAGGTGTTCTTCCCGAGCATACTATCTACATCGACAACGTATCACTTGAGCTTGTGGACGACAGCAAGGTTGACTATAATTCTAACCGCCCATACGCTCCTTCAATAAATATCAATCAGGTCGGTTACAGACCAAACAGCAAGAAGACTGCTGTTTTCCGTGACGTGACAAATCAGTCCGAATTCTCTGTTGTGAACGCTGATACCAAGGAAAAGGTATTCACAGGCAAGCTCGAAAACAGAACTGAAAACAAGAGTGCCGGCGAAACAAACTACACAGGCGATTTCTCATCTGTTACTGCTCCCGGAAAGTACTACATTTCCTGCGATGGTCTCGATAATTCATACACATTCGAGATCGGCGACAAGGTTTACAGCAATCTCCTCGACGACAGCGTAAGAATGCTCTACTTACAGCGCTGCGGCGTTAAGGTAGATGACAGCGAATTCGGTCACGCTGCCTGCCACACAAGCTTGGCTACTGTATACGGCACAAACAATAAGATCGATGTCAGCGGCGGTTGGCACGATGCAGGCGACTACGGCCGTTATGTAGTTCCTGCTGCTAAGGCTGTTGCCGATCTTCTCTACGCATATCAGGCAACTCCTGATCTTTACTCAGACAACATCAATATCCCCGAAAGCGGAAACGGTGTTCCCGATATTCTGGACGAAGCACGTTTCGAGCTTGAATGGATGATGAAGATGCAGGCTCAGGACGGCGGTGCTTACCACAAGGTATCATGCGCTACATTCCCCGGCTATGTAATGCCTACAGCAGAAACAGGTGAACTCATCGTTACTCCTGTAAGCTCAACTGCTACAGCTGACTTCTGTGCTTCTATGGCACTTGCTGCTGAATTCTACGAGAAGTACGACAAGGACTTCGCTAAGAAGTGCATGGATGCTGCTGAAAAATCATGGGCATGGCTCCAGGCTAATCCTAATTTCGTATTCAAGAACCCTGAGGATATCGTTACAGGCGAATACGGCGACAGATCAGACAAAGACGAGCGTTACTGGGCTGCTGCTCAGATGTACCGTGCTACAGGCGATGAGAAGTATCTCTCCGCTCTCGGTATCGCTTCAACAGGTCTTGACTGGTCAACAGTCGGCGACTACGGCAACATCGCTCTCATCACAATGAACGGCATCGACAAGAGCTCTTCAGCTTATACAAACGCTAAGAACGCTGTTATAAAGCAGGCTGATAAAATGGCAGGCAATGTAAACAGCTCACCATACGGCTCACCTATCACTACTTACAACTGGGGCAGCAATATGACAATCGCTAACGCAGGTATCATATTCGGTCTTGCTCAGCAGCTCACAGGTGACGCAAGCTACGGCCTCGCTGCTCAGGCACAGCTCAACTACCTCCTCGGTACAAACCCTGTTGCTACCAGCTTTGTTTCAGGCTACGGTACAGTTTCACCTGAGAATCCTCACCACCGTCCATCTATGGCTGTAGGTCACGCTATGAAGGGAATGCTGGCAGGCGGCGTTAACGAGAATCTCGAAGACAGCGCTGCTAAGGCTTACTGCAAGGAACTCCCCCCTGCTAAGTGCTTCATCGATAATTCAGAGAGCTATTCAACAAACGAGATAACCATTTACTGGAATTCACCTCTTACATACCTGATCTCTCTTACTGATCCTTCAGTAAAGCAGCAGCAGGAAGAAGTTGTAACAACTACTACAACCGAGACAACAACAACTACTACTACTACTACCACAACAACTACTGAGTCAGCTACAACTACTACAGAAGCTGAAACAACTACAACTGAGGCTTCAACTTCAACAGAGGCTCCTGTAACCGAAACAACTACTGTTACATCATCTACAGGCAATGTTACTCTCTGGGGCGACGCTAACTGTGACGGTATCGTTGATATCTCTGACGCTGTTATAATCATGCAGTCACTCTCCAACCCAAGCAAATTCGGCAGAAACGGCAATGACGAGCACCACATTACAGCTCAGGGCGAACTTAACGGCGACGTTAACGAAAACGGCAACGGCATTACAAACGCTGATGCTCTCGCTATCCAGAAGTATCTGCTGAATCTTATCGGAAATCTTCCAGAGTGATCCCACTTCTGATACGGTAAGTATCATCAGATCTGATACTTCCCCTGAAAGCTCCGGCTTATCCTTTCTTGGCTTCGCCATTAATAATAGCGTACCTTTTGAGAATAAGTCTTTCCATTTCTCTTGAAAAAACTTTCGATCAGTTCTGTTATTCAGGCTGAACGAAAGTTTTTTCATTTTTGTGTTGATTTTGCTCTGTTTTAGTTGTATAATATGATTAAGATAATCCCTCTTGCCAATCGCTTTACGTTGATAATACACAGACACAAAGGAGAAAGACATATGAAACGATCATTTAAAGCCGCTTCGGTTCTTACTGCGGCATTGCTGTTATCTATGCCTGCATCTATAACTGCGGATGCGGAAAGCTCAGACTATCATTCGCAGTCTTCCATCAGCTTTAATTATCCATACGATAAGGCTGATCTTTCGCTGTGGCAATATAAAGTTCTTGACAGCCTTGACGGTGTTTATGATAAGCCTTGCATTGAACTGACACACTGTTCTTCCACCGATAAAACAATCGTTGTTCCTTCGGAAATAGAGGGGCTTCCTGTCGTAAGTCTCGGACAAGGCGTTTTTTCATCTGATCCATATCTTGAAGAGTCTACCATATATTTTCCTGACAGTTTGCAGCACTTTGACAGGAATTTCATGCCTGACGAAAACAGCATTCTTATTTATACCGAAAGCGGAGATAAATATCTGTGCTATTCCTATTTCAATGAAAATACCGGCGCAGACCCGAAACATCTGAGACTTCTCCAATGCGGCAACAGAAAAAACATTGTCATCCCCGAAGCGATAGGCAATCTCCCTGTTAGTGAAACAGGGATCTATCTGCTGCAATATGCAAAAGATGCTGAATCTTTAGAGCTTCCTGACACCATCACATATTTTGATGAGTATTTATTAGGCGAATCCACATCTCTGAAAAAGCTTAAATTACCCGCACACATCAATATTCTCCCCTCTCATACAATGAATGATGCCCCATCCCTAGAAGAAGTTATTTTCCCGGAGGATATAAAATTCATTCCTGCTGATGCACTTCCCGATGATCCCCTTTTCGATTATCCTAAAGAAAAAGTAGTTGACAATCTTTCTGAAGTGTATGTGAGTGACACTGAAGTATACACATTTGATCCTGAAACAGAATGGTGCTACAAATTGTTTGCGAATAATTCCAAAGTGGAAGTCACCCTTGTATATGCACCTGATCTCCAGGGGCCTCCTCCTTCCGAATATATGGGATACCCCCTGAACATAGAACTGTATCCCTCCCCTCCCTATGGGATACCTGTTATTACGATCCCTGAAGGAACAGAGGATTTATCAGGCTTAGACTTTTTCGAGCCCCAAAAGATACGCCAGATCATTGTAAAAAGCAAGCACCTCTATATTTTCCCTCAGGCCTTTGCACATTCCGTCATCACCGATCTCAATTTTCCGGGAACAATAAAAATCGGCGGATCTGCTTTCCAGTTCTGCAATAAACTACAGCGTGTTAATTTTAACGGGACCGACCCTATTATACATATCGAGTTCGGTGCATTCTGGTATGATGAAGCCCTCAGGGATCTGCTTTTCCCTGATTCAGTGGCATTTCTTACAATAGAAAATGACGCTTTCTACAGATCGGGCATAGAGAAACTTGATCTGCCTGACGGTGATATTACCATAGGCGATTCTGCTTTTGCTTATTGCAATGCTCTGAAATCAATTTCAATTTCTGACAAAACTACAATAGACAAAAAAGCATTTGACTCATGCACAGCTCTTACTGATGCAACATTCAGAGGCCAAACCAAGATCGCAAATAAAGCGTTTATTGACTGCACATCCCTTACCAACATAAACATTGATCTTTCAACCCCGATAAACGGCGGAGCTTTCACCAATTGCACCAATCTGACAAGCATCAACGGAAAGCCTGTATTTGACAGTAACGGCAATGCTGATAAAGATTTGCTCAGATACATTGAAGAGAATTTCTCAAACGCTGATGACAACGGGATAATCAATGGCTATGTCAATTACATCGTAAAGAAGACAGTGGCGGATACAATTACCGATGATATGACAGATGTTCAGAAAGTCAAGGCTCTTCATGACAAACTGTGCAGTCTGGTCATATTTGACGATTCAGTCCCGCTTGCTCAGGAAAACCATGTGGACGCTTCCGTTTTTCTTAACGATACCAGTGTATGCGACGGATACGCCCGTGCAATGAATCTGCTTCTCCATGAGGCAGGTTTTGAATCCTGCTATGTCAACAATCCCGATCACGCATGGGTTATTGCAAATATAGGCGGTCACTATTTCCACGTTGACCCTACCTGGGACGATCTCGATGTCACGATCTACGACTGGTTCATGCGCTCAGACGATCAGATCCGCATCAACAGCGATCATATGGAATGGGAGATAAGAACTCCGTCCTCGCTCCACAGCTTCCAGAAAGAAGAAACTCCTAAATGCACCGATCATATGGGCGATGTCAACAATGACATGATCGTTGACGCAAGGGATGCTTCGGATATCCTCACAGGCTATGCAATGATGTCTGTCGGTGATGATTCCGACCTTGACCCGGTACTTGCTGATTACGATTTCAACGGCCATATAGATGCGATCGACGCTTCAAAGGTGCTGACTGACTACGCAAAATCATCGGCAGATAATAATTCCTGAGATGTTATTGTGAAATAACAAAATACCTCTTGACAAATTCGGAATAATGATGTAAAATTAAATTGAACTCAACCAAATATAAACAATTTTATTACGGAGGTATTATTATGGATTATACATACAAGACTGAAATGGTTTGCTCACAGGAGATCAATTTTCACATCGAGGGAAATGTTATCACCAATATTTCTTTCTACGGCGGCTGCAACGGTAATCTGAAGGCAATTTCCAAGCTCTGTGACGGAATGACAGTTGAACAGATCGAGGAAAAGCTCAAGGGCAACCTCTGCGGCAGACGTCCTACTTCATGTGCAGATCAGCTTGCAAAGGCTGTACGTGAAGCTTATGAGGCTCAGAAAAATGCCTGAGAACAAAGAATTCTGCAACTATGATGCTCTGAAGCTTGAGAATCAGCTGTGCTTTCCGCTTTACGCCTGCTCCCGTGAGATTATCAAGAAGTACCGCCCGTTCCTTGACGAAATAGATCTGACCTACACTCAGTATATCACTATGATGGTACTGTGGGAATCTCAGCGCATAAGCGTAAAAGAACTTGGAAAAAAACTGTTTCTTGATTCGGGAACTCTCACTCCTGTGCTGAAAAGCCTTGAATCAAAAGGGCTCATCACACGAAAAAGAAGCACAGAAGATGAACGTGTACTGATGGTGGAAATAACCGAACAGGGCGAAAAGCTGAAAGAAAAAGCCGTGACTATTCCGCCTCGTGTGGGAGGCTGTATCGTTCTTGAACCGGAAGAGGCTATAGAGTTGTACAGGATCCTTTATAAGATACTCAATAAAAACGAATGACGAAAAGAGCCGTGAAGTATAACCGCAGTACACATAAAGAAGTTTTTACGTATTATTGAGGCAGACGTTTTGAAGAAGATTCTTCTCAAATCTGTTTCCCATGACTTTTAATTTTGCCCCATAGAGGGCGCTCCCAGTGAAACTACTGGTTTTCACTTCCTATGTGGAGCGCCCTCTATGGGGCAAAATTCTATTAAAAGTCTTTGGAAAAGGGGGGCGGGGCCGACTCCCCACAGTGTGGGGAGATGTCAGCATAGCTGACAGAGGGGACGGCCTCCGTCAGAGGGAACCTTTCCTCAGAAAGGTTTCCCCCGATAAATACGTATAAAGCTGCTATATGAGTACAGCGGTTAAGGGTCATCTGCTTTTCAAGATAGTTCACGATCAATCAGATTTTTTTGTGATGTACTCATCAAGAGTCACAGACTTACCGCTTGAAGTATATGCATAATAAGAAAGAACTATCGTTGCATCCCTTCCATCCACTATTCCGTCTTTATTAACTTCTGCGGCTTTTAACTGATCCTCGTCAAAATCGCCTTTCTGACCTGTTGATGTTTTGGCATAGTGTGTAAGGATAGCTGTTGCGTCTCTGCCGTCGATCACATCATCCTTTGTTACATCGCCTGCTTTTATATCGTTGTTTTTGGCTGATGTAGTTGTTGTTGAAGCTGTTGTAGTTGTTACAGCGGATGTAGTAGTTGACGTATCAGGGATATCGCTGTCCGGGATCTTTTTAATAAATTCTGCACTTACATAGCCCGTATTCCCCTTAAATTCAGTCTTATACCAGCCGTTTGTATCGCACATATAGATATCGAGCTGAGTTCCCTGCGGTATCTCATCTATTATAGCTGATTTGATATCCGGCTTTTCTCTGAGGTTGAGTCCGCCTGACTGTGTATCGACATAGCCGCCGAATAATCTTTCTTCATTGAAACGGCTGTACGAATAGCTGCTGAGAACGAATCTGTCGCCATCCTTAACAAATTCAAATATTCCGTATCCGTCTCTCTGACTGAATCCCACTGTTGCAGCCTTGAATCCTTTATCGGTTATGCCGAGTATTTTCATTCCGTCATTCAGGTTGAAATCAGGAGACACCTGACCTTCATCTGCTATTCTGTAAACTGTGCCATCCTTTTCAACAAGGCGTTTTTCGATATTTGCAAAGAGCATTTTTCTCGGCTGGTCTGTGCAGGCATTCGCAACCAGTGATTTCAGCTCATCAATGGTGTACATCTGATCTGCATCCTTTGCATACTCAACACCATCTATCTTAATTTTCTCCTTTGCATCCGTATCTGCGCCTTTTTCTAAATACCTCATGCAATAAATCATTGATGCAACTCTTGATTCAGCGCATATCTCATAATCGTCTATCGATTTATTGTAAGTATAAGTATCATAATCAATACCGCTTATCTTCCATGTATCGCCGTCAGCAGCGAATATTGCTCTTGTATGACCTGATCCTTTGATCCCGTTAAGCGCTATGGTTGTCGCATTGAATGACTTGTCAGTCTTATCTGTTATTATTACCCCGTATGCTGTATCTGTTCCGACTGACCCTCTGCCTGCATAGCTTTCATAGAGAACACCGTCTTTTTCTATGAATCTTTCATCACAGTATTCAAGCAACGTTTTGTTCATATCCCCTGTTGTGTTATCGTTTATAAGTTTCTTTACAGCGGCAATTGAAGTGTACTCTTTATTTGTTACCTTATAATACAGGATATCATCTTTCTTGAAAAATTCTTCTGTATCACTTTCCAGTCCGCCTGATGTGATCTTTTCTATCAACAAATAATTTTCAATTCTTTGAACAGCCAGATCGTTCAGATCCTGATCGAAGTTCTTATCACGAACGAGCCGGGCCATACCGCCGTTTCCAAGAGTAATAATATCAGAGCCTTCATTATGATATCCGCCAAAATCTGTACGAGTATCTCCTGTAGAGAATAACAGGTAAGGGATACTGCTTCCGTCTGAATAAGTTTCGGCAGCCGTGGTTAATTTTCCGTTTGATACGATGCCCTCAGCATTTTTGAATGTAAATGTTCCGTCCTCATTTACAGTTACCCTTCCGTTATATTTTGAGCAAATATCAACAGTATAGCCGCCTTCTGCATCTTCGTAGATCCAGTTTCCTGCAAGTTCTTTAAGATCTGCATTTTTATCTGTTTCAGCAGGCGAACTTTTGAATGAATAACTGCTGATCTTCCATGTGCTGCCGTCAGCCTTGAATACGGCCTGACCATAGTCATTCATCTCGTCTCTTTTCTTTGTAACTGCGGTAAAAGCGTCCATAGCAGGGTCAACTATCTCAACACCTTCATCTGTAAGGAATGTAAAGAAGAAACGTCCCGAATTTCTTTTATAAAGTCCGTCTTCTTTTTCGACCAGACTCTTTTCGCATTTTTCGATAAATTCATCTTTAAGGCTGCCTGTGCAGGTCTCGGCGATAAACTTCTTTACGCTTTCAATATCAGTGAAACGCTCATCACCTACCTTGGAGTAATCCTCAAGATCGCTGTCAGAACCGTCTGTCAGTGAGAATATAGTATTCATATTCTTCATTGCCTCAACAGCGGCACCTTCTTTGTCAGCATTTTTTTCGGCAGCTTCTTCAGTGACAGCAGGTGCACTTGCTGTATCGGCTGCTGAAACAGTTGCCGGCATCATAGTGAGCATCATGCCGAGAGTAACGAGATAAGTAACTATTTTTTTCATAATAAGACCTCCTATTTATATCTGACAATAATTTCCTTTGTATTATATCAATTGCGTATGAAATGAGGCAAGCCTGACTGGCCTGCATAAATATCATTGAGCGGAACTTCTCCCGAAGCTCCGAATGCATTCCATAATGCTCCGCTGTTATCATAGAAAGTATAGAAAAACTGCTTAACATCATGGTCGATAAGATATTCAAGACGGATACTTCCGCTGATCTCATAACCGTCACTGCCTGTCCATGTGAAACTGCCGCTGTAAATATCAGAACCGCTCCATATTTCAAGCGTTGACGGGATATCCTCGTCGGCTTTCCATGTGCCTGCTAAAGATGCAACGCTTATTGAAGTTGCCGGTGGGTCAGCAACAGGATAGAAGCCGTACTGATTTGCCTGAGCTTCGATTGTTTCAATGTCGTCATCCGGCTGATCGATATTTGTATCCTGCTGAGCATCGCTGCTTACCTCTGCTGTATTTTCGTTTTGCTGAGTATTTGCAGCAGTATCTGTATTTTCAGTCGGAGCTGCTGTACTGTCCTGAACTGACTCTGATGATTCAGCTGACGTATTTGTCTGTGCTGATGTTGTTTCAACAGCAGTGCTCGTTACAGCTGCTGAATAATTACCGTTCTGCTGATCAGCAGCGTTCATATCTGCCGAACAGCCTGAAACTGATGCTGTAAGTAAACTTATCATAGCTATCATTATTATCTTCTTTTTCATGATCATTCTCCTTTGAATTTAAGGCAACACCGCACAAAGCCCGCCTGACGGCTTTGCACTGAGAACCTGTCCACATAGGGATTCATGCACGTCTTTTCGTCAAATTTTGCCGGTGACTGCGTTAAAAATCCTTGAAGGGCGACAGCCCGTCGGCGGATTTTTGCCTTGTCACCGACAAAATTATGCCTGATAATCCGTACATTCACCCTATGTGGACAGGTTCTGAATCTGCGGACATATTCAGCACAAGTTTTGTGCGGTGTTGCCTTAAGGTTTTTGAGATTTTCTCATATATCGGAATAAAAGAATAACCTCTGCTGACATCACTATTATAACACATCAGCAAAGGTTATGTTGTATAATTACAAAATTGTAATTATACGTATCAACCGAATGATTCCGCCGGATAACACTGTTTCATTTCATTGTGAGTGATATCTTCCCATATGAGATCTTCGCCGTCAAAATAAAATTTCGCTGAACAATTATCTTCCAGCAGTTCATATGGATAAGTAATATCACACTCTTTTTTTCCTTCTCCCAGGCATACAAGCATATTTTCTTTTTCGTCGTATCCGCAGTTATAGTGCCATACTATATTATCCTTATTCTCTGATATAACGACGACAAAGAGATCATTGTACTTTGATACCCTGATACTTGTTTTTTCGTTTTCCCATAAGCCTACAAAACATTCACCCGGTGATTTTTTTCTTTCAGAACATCTTATACGCAGATTCACATTATCATCCATATAGATCTTGTCGTAGTCCTGCTGTTCGCAGTAACAGAAAGACCAGAGATACTGACCGTAATCATAGAACGCAAATATGGGATAGCCCTCGTTATTGTATTCCTGTCTTACTATACCGTATCTGTTTTCACTGCCGTCAAGTGAAGAATATGTATAATGTCCGTCAGCTTCGATGTCAAGGTATCCGATAGTTACATATTCATGAGAAATGTTGTTTTCGTGTCTTACTTCCTGATACTCCCAGTGGTAAGCAATAATACCGATATCATAGCATGATTCATATTCAGAAACACGAACTATACGTGACTCTCCGACGTTTCCTGTATAGTATACATTATCATCCGACTGTTCACAGAAGCAGGATGTCCATATATTGCCACGATCGCCATCTTCACAGAAAGCATAATAATACTTTTCTCTGCCATCGGAGTATTTTTCGGATCTTAAAATAATTCTTCCGCTTCTCTCATCAGGGGCAGCATAGGGAGAATAAGTATAATTCCCCACTTCCTCGATCACAAGACTGCCAAGTGTTGTATATTCTCCGCTTGAACGGTCACGTTCCTGATATTCCCATTCACCTGCAAGTGAATCAAAATCAGCGTTGTCTGCAATATCATCTTCTCTTATAAGACGAGCGGCTTCATTTTCTCCGACAAGCAGGATATCGTCTGCGTCATCAGCAAAATGATACTCTGCAAGCAGCGTACCGTTTTTTTCCTGGAAAACATAGGTCTGATACTCCGTACCATCAAAATAATTATTCTTTCCTCTTTTTATCGTTCCATACTTTCTGCTGCCATCGCCTGTACTTAATTCAAATGAACCGTCTTTATCTATTACCATATAGCCGTCACTGACATACTGATGCTCGGAAATACGCTTCTGATATACCCATTTGCCTTCTATTTCACTGAATTCGGGGTAGCTGTCATGTACTTCGGCTGTTGTTGTCACTCTGACCGAACTTTCAAATACAGTCGTGACAACAGCAGTACTTTCTTCTGCGTTACCGCTGTTTACAGCAGAGGTGCTGCCGCTTGTGTTTGCTGAATCGCCGTTTGCAGAGATGATCTGAACAGGCTTTGAGACAGTTCCTTCATTTGTTTCGTCATCCTCAGAAGAAGATAGTTTCTTTATTTTGATGGTGTCTGCCGTCACGGTAGTTGTCAATATATGTTCATCAGATGAGGTCACAGCTGTCGTTTTCAATGTTGTTACCAATTTTGGGATAGTTCTGTCAGGAATCGGTTCTTTATCGATTTTTCCGCATGATGTCATAGCAGCCATTGCCAGAGAAAAAGCAATGCAGATAATTATTTTTTTCATGACGCTCCCACCTATGGATTCAGAATATTACACGCCGCAGAACATACTCGCCTTCGGAAGTCGAGGCTATCTCATATGTACTCATATCGTCCAGGGAAAGATGTTTCTTGAGCCGTGATATATTAACTCTTATGGTATTTTTGCTGTCCTCAACATCGCAGCCGTAAATATTTTTGTATATGTCATGATAACTGATACGTGAACCTATATGAGATGCCAGCAAATAGAGTATCTGGAGCTCACGCTGAGGAAGTGAGCACTCATTGCCGTCAAGTGTGACGGTCCCCGAAAAAAGGTCAACTGTGAGATACGGCAGTTCAATTTTCGGATGCTGAACCTGCTGATTGGTATTACGCCGCAGCTGCGCCTCAATACGTGCCTTTAATACATTAAGGTCATAGGGTTTTGTTATATAATCATCACCGCCGCTTCTGAATCCCATTATAACGCTGTCATTCTCATCACGGGCAGTAAGGAAAATAACGGGGGCCTGTGTTTTGGTGCGGAGCAGCTTACAGAATTCCATACCATCACCGTCGGGAAGCATGACATCAAGAATTACAAGATCGGGAACGCATTCTTCAAGCTTGAATGCAGCTGACTGTACCGAATCCGCACAATGCACGGTATATCCTTCGTTTTCAAGGAATGACCTGTTGATTCGCATGATATCCGAATCATCTTCAACTAATAATATATGTGGCATAATACACCTCTTAAATTACAAAAATGTAATTGTTATTGAAATCTGCGCTGAATATGGTATAATGAATATAAACATTCATTATAATTTATTAAAATTTCATTGCAGAAAGAAGGGAAATAAATGGAAAAAGAAATATCCAAAAGCCGTTCACTTCGGAGAAAGCTTCTTATCGCACTTATAACCTGTCTGCTGACAGTTTTCATTTTATGTACCGCAATATTCAATATAACATATAAACAGACAGCGAAAACCGTCATACATCATTCAAACGAACTCGCAGACGATACAGTTTCCGTTATTTCAGATTCCGTATATCAGCACGATCTCAGTGCCATACAAAATGTTCTGCGCAGTTTCTGCAATGAGACAAGCCTTGAAATGCGGGCATACGGTTATTTTCCGTCACAGCATAATGAATTCATCAGCTATGTGAATCAGAAAGCTGCCGCATATTTCAACTACGATTTCTTTGAATCCTGTATTTTTTTCATTCTGACAGACGACGGGATAAGCGGTTTCATGGCAGAAAACGGAAGTGACGGTGAAAAATATATTTCCGAAGCAATTGCGGCATTCGATACAAAGATAAATGCAGATACCGCATTTTACGGCGATTTCACCACATATCTTAGCTACATGAACAAATGCAGAGAGAACGCTTCGGGTGACTTCCTGAAAGAAGGAAAAGGCTACATGATCGCATGGGATAACATGATAAACTTCACTGATACAGAACTATGTGTGGGCATCTTAAAATGTGAAGCTAACTCATCCGTTACCCCGATAAAAACTCTTGCAAGTGAAGAAGCATCCACACTTATTGATAATATGGATTCACTGTTCAGAAAGTACATATACATAATGATAGCCTCTCTTTTCAGCATATTCATCGTTTTTATCATCGTTTCAGCCGTACTTTCCAAAAAGTTGTCCGACCCTGTTGTTTCCGAACATGATATGCTTGTCAGGGTAAACGAGATGAAAACTGCTTTTTTATCAGATGCTTCCCATGAACTGAAAACACCTCTTTCCGCAATGTCAGGTTATGCACAGAATGCGGAAATAGAGCTGTTGAACGGCGGCGAAAAGAGATCTGTACAGGAAAAGCTGAAAAGGATATCCTCCGAAGCTAACAGAATGGCGCTTATGGTAACACAGATACTTGATGCTACCCGTATCGAAGAAGGCCGAATGGTGCTTGAACTTTCCTCCTGCGATTTAGACGGGCTTGTACGTGAGACTGTTGAAACATATTTTTCAGTTCTCAACAAGAACAACAACCGCCTTGCGCTGCGTATCCCTCTTGAACTTCCGAGCGTAGAAGCCGATCCGTCAAGATTAAAACGAGTATTCGTAAACCTTATCTCAAATGCACTGAAGCACACATATAACGGCACTATCCTTATAAAGGCAGAAGCAGATGAAGGCTTCATCAAGGTAACTGTAAAGGATACAGGCAGCGGCATTTCTCCGGAAGATATGCCGCATATCTGGGAACGCTACTACAAAGGCAAACATTCCGAAACAGGCACAGGTCTCGGATTATTCATATGCAAATTCATAATCGAATCTCATGGAGGAAAGATATGGGCTGAAAGCGAACTCGGCAAAGGAACGGAATTCACATTTACACTTCCGCTGAGTAAATGAGACACTGAAATATCGTATATAGTCATTATACAAAAAAGGAAACTAAAAGTCAACCACATATTCAAAGCAGTCTGCCGGTATCAAAAAAAGATGGAATCAGAACGATATATCATAGCAGTAAAATCAGCAGGATTTTCGTGAATGATCGATAATTTGACTTGATTTTATTATTTGTTATGGTATAATAAAGATACCCCTCAGATTAAGGAGCATAACAAATGGAAAAAACAAAGAAAAACAAGCCATATATGATGTATATGAAACAGTCTCTATTCGCTGTGAGACCGCAGTATCAGGTGTACCGTGACGGCATGAATGCGGTCTATACCATCGAGGGCGATGTGACGAGACACCGCTTTTCGGTGCGTCAGGGCGAAAATGAAGTGCTTGTGCTTCACAGGAAGGTCGCAAAGCTGTTTGCAGAATACACCATAGAAAAGGACGGTCAGGAGATCGCACATATCAAAAAGGGACTTTTCCGCAGTTTATCGGGAAATGTTTATGACAAAAGCCTTGAGATACGTGTAGCTTATGAGTCATATAACTTTGACATTCTGGTGGACGGTCATAAGCTGTGCCGTATCGAACAGGAAAATGCAAGCTTCCACGACCGCTATGAGATAATGATTTTTGACAGCACATCAGAGGAAATCGCTGTGGCACTTGCAGTGATATGCGACCACGTTTCCGACAAGGCAGACAGTACAAGGTACAGCGATTGAAAGGAGTATTTATGGGTTTTTTTGATTTTTCCGGCGGAGGAAATATGGGATTCGGCAGCGTGAAGAACGTGCAGAACTTTACAAATGAACAGCTTTTTGAGAAACTGTCAGCTATCAAGGTCAGCTTCGGTACACCGATCATGGGCGATATTTTCGGTACGCAGTCGGTCATGTACAAGAACGCCACACCGTACTATGACATTTTCGTTCGGGTACATAAGGACAAGATCATCATGGGCAAGATCGGTACTGACGGTACTAACAGCGTGGGAACGGCAATGGAAATGGAGTCTGAACTGGTAATGGGCAGCAAGGACGAGGAAAGCTCCTATGCAGACAGAGCCGTAGACGAGCTTCTGGAGGTCATCAAAAAACTGGAAAACGGCGAATTTGTTACGATAACAGATCAGGCAATGCCTGCCAATACTGCAACGGGCGAACCGATCTCGCTGTATATGGAGCAAAAGCTGTTCTCACTCAAACCGAGATTTGATGTGTTCGATCAGGAGAAAAATGTGGTGTTCCATGTGGAGGGGGATATTACCAGCCACAGCTTCACCATTCAGCAGGATGGCATAGAGGTCCTGAAACTGAAACGTAAAATTGCTAAGATAATGGACGAATATGTCCTTGTCAGAAACGGCGAGACCGTTGCCGAGCTGAAAAAGAAATTCCGTATCATAAATCCCGAAGTCAGCGGAACCGTAAACGGTGCTGAACTGCGTATCGCAGGCGACATGATGGGCATTGACTATGATATTAAGATCGGCGGCAGAACAGTTGCTCACGTCGATCAGGACAAGGCTCACTGGTCGGACTGCTACCGCATCAGCATCAAGGACGAGGACGTGCAGGATATTGTTATCGCACTTGCAGTCATCTGCGACCATGTTTCCGACAAGGATTCCAAATGGCGGCATTAAAATGAAAAGAGGTCAGGACAAGGCGTTCTGACCTCTGTTATTTTACATCAGCTTGATCTTATCGGAGATATGCTCCCTTGCATATAGGCAGATCAGCGCTGCCACAGCACCTTGCAGGCGGTATTTCGTACCGACACCGGGGATATACTGTGCGTCCTGTTTATTCACCTTCCAGCGTGGATAACCGCCGTTCGGATCGAGCCGCAGGGCGGACACATCGCTGTGAAGCACGGAATTCCGACTTTTTCCCTCAACAAAGATACTGCGCCTGTCTGTCACAACGAAAAAGCATTTTCCTCTTGCAAACAGACCGTCATCACCGTACACGATGATATGTTCGCCAATATCAAGGAGGTCAGCGATCTTCGGCATGATCTTGTCTATCCTGTTCTGATTGATGCCCTCACTTGCCACATCTTCGTCGTTGATGAGTGTGGTGCGGATGTACTTCGTCACGCTGTCCACTGTTTTCAGACTGTTCAGGCAGTAGCAGAACGAGTCAAGACAGGTCACAACATTCTCATGCTTTTTCAGAGCCTTGATATCCCACAGAATGTCGAACATCTTTGTATCCAGCAAAGCGCCGTTGCCGTCATCTTCGATCTCAACATCAATATGAGAATCGCAGAAAGGGCACACCAGACATTTATTTGAAACAGACAGTTCCATTTCGCCGCCGCAGGAGGGGCATTTTCGGTTTTCCATGACAGTTTTCTCCTTGTATGTTACGCTGTATCTTTTCACTGAAACAACGGTTACGCTTATTATATCATATCTTCACATCGTTTGCAAGATTCTGCACATAATTTTCTTGCTTTTTCTTGAACTTTTGACATATCTATGGTATAATATATAAAATTCAGATTACGACAAAGGAGCATCAGGTATGACCGCAATCATAGAAAAAATCAGAGCATGGATGAAACGATCGGGAGATCAGTTCAGAACTGACGATAGACATCTTGTGTCTCTTGGCTTCCTACGGACTGATATTCATGCTGCCGCAAAAGATGAATATACTTTTCTGGATAATATTTGGAGTTTCAGCGTTTTTCTTCTGTATCGGCTTTTTCCGTATGGGAGCTGTCATAGATAAATACAAGACAAAAAAAGTGAAGCGATACTCTAACATTTTGCTTATACTGTCCGGTATCGTGCTGAACTGTTCCGGTGTGCTTGCGATATTAAAAACGCATAGCATGGAACGTGGGATAAGTATCGCAGTATTGCTGCTGATCGAAGCTATCGTAATGTATTCTGCTGCCGCAAGCCGTGCGGTCACACTGCGCTTTCAGTGGATCATATCCTTGATTTTTCGGGTAGCAGCAGTTTCATTGGCGGTTGGAGGGATCGCCGCCATTGTTCATTCGATCATCTCCTCTTTTTCCGGCACAAATATTGCCATCGGAGTTTTTCTGCTGGTCGAAGGCATTGTATTCTGGGCGATCGGCAGCGGCAACGATCCGTTCAATTCATCATTCACGCCTGTCAGTGTTGTAGCCAATATGAATAAAACTGTGCAGGAACTCTACGATGCGCTTGCAGACACAGAAACACAGCTCGGCTTCCCCTGGATTGGCAAAGTAAGAACTGCCAAAGAAGAAACCATCATATACGGTCCGACTGAGGAAAACGTTTTTGTATACGGTCATTACCATCTGGGGAAGTTTTACATTGTTTGCGATGATGATATATCCCTCCTGGATGTGCAGCAAGCTGATGCACATCGTATTGCAATGATACCTGACAGCAAAGGAAACTGCCTTGATGCCGAATTGCTTCCCGAAGCGTATTCCAATATGATCACAAGATATCTGGAAAACGGCAATGTAACATGGAGCACAAAGATCAATAAGCATAAAGCATGAACAGGATATGCTCCCAAAAAATCGTTTTCAAATGCAAACAGTGCCATTCTCCGACAGCGGAGAGCGGCACTGCTTTTTTATGGCAAAATCACCTGTTTATCGCATTTTTGTTCGCAAGGCAGCAGTATTTTCCTCAACAGACACTTGTAAAAGCTTCTGTTAGAGATACGCTCACCCGCATATTTTAAGCTCCCTCAACTTTTATGATTATCAAAGTGACTTGATCTCCAGTCCCTTGCAGCTCTCGAGAGTATCGCTGTTACTTACAACGCAGATACTTCCCTTTTCGCCGAGTTCACGAAGTGCGCCGCAGAATGCCAGAAGATCTTCCTTAGTAGTGCTGAGGATCTCCTTTCTGCGCTGAACTCTTTCTTCACGGCTTATGCCGGCAAACATGAACTCATCCTCTACCGGACCGAAATTCTGAGGAGAACGCAGCGGCTCAGTTGCTGCAACTGTGGAGATTATGTAATTATCCAGCTTCTCGTCACCGCCGCACCACTTCTCAACTGCATCTGCAAGTGTAGCATAAATAGAGAGTGATCTGTCAGGCGATGGGTCACGGTATGAATAGCAAGCCATATCGCCGTTAAGCAGCATCGTCAGACCTGCTCCGTATGCTCCGCCCTGTACTCGGACATTATTCCAGAGATAATCCAGTGAAAGAATATTCGCAGCTGTACGCATACTTCCCTTTCTCTCGGGAACGTGCCAGCCCTGTACAGCGTAGGAAACAGGTGCAGGAATTGCGATCCCAAGCTTTTCGGGTACTTCTGTGGTATACTTTCTGTAAGGTGAAACTACTTCACCTGTCGGTATATCAAGAAGTGAAAGAATGTCGTGTTCCTTGTCTGAAGTAATGCTGATAATAAGACGTTTCTTATTTACGGCCTTTTTCAGTGCATCAGAAAGCAGCTCTGTATAGCTGTCGGCTCTGTCATCGAAATTCTGAGCAAGTTCGTGAATGCAGTTAACAAAACCGAATCCGTTCACTGCCTCGTCAGCAGCAGCACTTGCAGAATAATGGGAAAGAGTTTCCTTCATGCCCATTCTGTGACCGTTCATTATGACGTTCTGACGATTGCCCTCTTCCAGCTGAAGGAGAATATTTCTGATAAGCTCCTTATTTGAGAAATGTGTCTCCGTCAGTATCTCACAGATAATCTCCGCAGCTTTTCCGATATTGCTGTCAAGGACACTGCATCTTACAGCAAGCTTAGGCATACACTCCTCCCTGTTGCCTTTCTCAGCAAATACCTTTACGCCGAATGACAGTGAGCCGATGTAGAACTTTATAAGCTGCTGAAGCTCTGATGCTGTATGTTTTCTTGTAGGCAGTTCTCCCAGAAGCTCAGATATGCCTGATATAGCCGAAAGCTGTGACAGATCAAAGTCAGGCATAGAAAAATACAGAGTGAAATGTGTGATCCCGTGACTTGGAACTGCATATCTGACGATCTTTGTGCCTTCCTTTTCATTGACAAAAGTTTCGGTCATCTCAGGCTCGGGAGAGATCTCGCTGAGCGGAAGCACGGGAAGTTTTGCCTTTGCCTCAGGCGGATCCGCTGCCGCCTGCCATGCGGACAGCCTTTCGTTGGCTTTTTTCAGCGCTGCCATATCATCATCTGACATTGCATTTACTCTGTCAGAAAGCACTTTTTCCTCTGCGGCAGCCTGCTCAGCTCCCAGATCCTTGTCGGGAACGCTGACAAGAGTACACATACCATTCTCAGAGAAAAGTTCAGCCATAAGCTTCTCAAAGCCGTCACCTGCTGCCATTTCTCTCAGCTCTGCAAAATTGTCGTCATGAACCAGATAGAGTACAGGATCACCGCCGTAAAGCCAGCTGTCAAGAGCGTTGATGCAGCGGGTAAGTCCCTGCGGTTCGTACATTGAGCGCATTTCAAATTCCATGCGGTTGATGCAAGCGTTGATGTCATTCTTATCAAGCCCCTTGCTGACCATTTCAGCAGCTGTGGCCATGATAAGCTTTTTCAGTTCATCAGTCTGATCTTCGTTGAGATTTCTCACACTGATCATGAGCCATGGCTGAGCGATACCATCTATGAGGTTTATCATAACATCCTGACCAAGACCGGCTTCGATTATAGCCTTCTTCATGGGAGCCTCATTGCTTCCTGCCAGATAATCAGCAAGCACATTCACAGCCATGCTCTTTGTTTTATCCTGATGATCGCCTATGATCTTACCCATTGTAAAATGTGTGCGGTTCACGGAGCTTTCTTCTGCTCCGATCTCATAGTGCTGAACTGCGCTGCCACCAACAGGCTTCTGTACGGGAACCTCAGGCAGCTCTGTCAGCGGAGCAACTCCTGCAATATAGCTGTCTATCATAGCCAGAGTTTCATCAAGCGGCACATCGCCGTCAAGATAAAAACGTGCGTTGGAAGGATGATAGAACTCATCATATGTATCGCAGTACTGCTTGTATGTAAGATCAGGAATAACAGCGGGAGCACCGCCTGATACATATTTATAGCAGCTGTCGGGATACAGCAGATTGTTCATTCCGATGTCGATAACTTCATCAACACTGGATAAAGCTCCCTTCATCTCATTGAAAACGACACCCTTGAAGAGCGGCTTTCCCTCGTCGCTGAATTCCATATGCCAGCCTTCCTGCATGAAAATGCTGGGATCATCCTTGATTCTCGGAGCAAAAACAGCATCAAGGTAAACCTCTGTCAGGTTGAGGAAATCCTGCTTATTGCGGCTGGAGATTGGATAAACCGTCTTATCGGGGTATGTCATGGCGTTGAGGAATGTCTGCATACTTCCCTTCAGCAGATCAACAAAAGGCTCCTTTACAGGGAATTTTGCAGAGCCGCAAAGAACGGTATGCTCAAGAATATGGAAAACGCCTGTATCATCTCTCGGGATAGTCTTGAACGCCACTGAAAACAGCTTGTTGGAAGCACCGTTATCCAGCCAGCAAAGCTCTGCTCCTGAATCCTTGTGACGCATCTCGACAAGTCTGCCGTCAAGCTGTTCGATATCTCTTATTCGTGTTACTCTGAATCCGTGTATTTCTTCGTCTAAGTTAAGTGTCATTATTTCTCCTCCTGTGCAAGATAATCTATTATGCTGTGAGCCGCAACATTGCCTTCTCCCACTGACTTGGTGTACTGATAGGGGCGTCCTGTGCAGTCCCCTGCTGCAAAGCATCCCTTTACATTTGTGCTCTGATCACGGCCGACTTTGATATGTCCGTCCTCAGTCTCGACCTCTTTTATCATAGTCGCAAGTGAAACAGATGTACGCAGGCAGAACAGACCGCTTATCTCAAGTTCACTTCCGTCTGAAAGTTTGAGAGTCTCAACCTGTCCATCACCTGTAACCTCTGTAGGTTTAGCAGTGTGAACTGTCACATTAGCCATATCTATACCTATCTCTTTGTAATACGGAAAGTAATCGATATGCTCAGCCAGTTCAGCAAGAAATCTCACTTCGTGTTCAAGTCTTGCCGCATTGCAGATAACGGCGATACGTTTGCCCTTGTACAGTCTTCCGTCGCAGGTAGCGCAGTAGCTGACGCCACGTCCGAGGCGTTCGCTCTCGCCCTTAATCTGTCCCTTAGCTGAAACTCCCGTTGCCAGCAGAACAGTTTTTGCTTCGCAGAACTCAGTGCCTGCCAGAATTCCGAACTTATTTCCCATCGGAACAACATTGTTTACAACGTGGTCATTGACTTCTAGTCCCATTTTTTTGGCGTGTTCACGGAACGAAGCTGCAAGTTCTTTTCCGCTTATGCCGTATAAGCCGGGAAAATTCTCTATTTTTTCGGCAAGTGCGACTTTTTCGCAGATATCTTTCGAGCCGAACCATATGATGTTTTTGTTGTGTATCTTTAGATTGACGGCCGCCGAAAGCCCTGCAGGGCCTGTGCCGATTATAGCTGTATCGTACATAAAAACTCCTTTCATAGACGGATCTTATATATCAAATGCTTATTCCATTATAGCATTTTTCCCCTGCACTGTCAAACTTGTAAAATGCGCATGAAAAAAGTTAGACTTAGGTAACATCGATCCATTCCGTAATTTACAAAAATCCCGATTTTCCCCATTACAAAAATCATGACAATTGTAACATACCAAATATCTTTACAAATCTTCCAAAGTATGATATAATCATTTACAAGCGAACAATAATTTGATCGGAGGTGCTGATATGCAGACTGCATTATGCGGATTATTAGGATATCTCATCGGAGGTATCAACCCTGCTTATATTATATCAAAACTCAAAGGCTTTGATATACGTCAACGTGGTTCAGGCAACGCAGGTGCATCAAATGCTATGATGACCATGGGCAAAAAAGTCGGTGCAGCCATAGCTGTTTTCGACATATTCAAGGCTTTTTTCGCAGTAGTTATAGCTATAAAGCTTTTCCCGCAAGTTAAGCTTGCCAGACTGGTCTCGGGCGTATGCTGTATACTCGGCCATATTTTTCCTGTCATGATGAGATTCCATGGCGGTAAAGGACTTGCCTGTCTCGGAGGATTCATCCTCGCTTACGATCCGCTGATTTTTGCAATGCTTCTTGTATGCGAACTCATACTCGCAATCACAATCGACTATGTCTGCGTTGTTCCGATCTCGGGTTCGGCAATTTTCACGCTGATATACGCATTTACAACAGGCGATCCGATGGGTACTCTCATACTCGCAATTGTCGCAGTGATCATCCTATGGAAACATACCGAGAACCTCAAGAGGATCCAGAACGGCACAGAGGCACATATAAGCTTCCTATGGAAAAAAGATCAGGAGATCGAGAGGATAAAAAATAACGCCAATACCTGAGTAAAAGGACCTTTCACTGAAAGGCCCTTTTTTTATTTCTGATCTATTATCCCGCAGCTTGTGAACGGCGCTTCTGCTTCACGGACATAAAATCCCTGTTTAACGCCGCAAACAGGGCAATTCTGCGGCGGTTCGCTTCCTGTGTGGATATGACCGCAGTTGAGGCACATCCATCTCTCGGTTGTATCCTTGGAGCGAAACAGCATATCACTGCGCATCAGATCAGCATAGTACTGAAAACGGTGCTTATGAGAATCCTCAATTTCAGCGATCATCCGGAATTTATTGCCGATCTCGGTAAATCCCTCCTCAGCGGCAATACGTGCAAAGTCGGGGTATACCTCTGAAAACTCCTTTTCTTCGCCCTTTGCTGCCGCATCAAGAAGCTGCGTAAGATCGGTAAACGGATCCGCCGGGAAATCTGCATTTATCGTAATATCCTCACCTGCCGCATCTCTCAGCAGATCATAAAATACCTGTGCGTGATGCTCCTCCTGATCGGCGGTAAATCGGAACATTCGCTCCAATCCCACAAGGAACTGCTTCTGAGCGGTCAGTGCCGCAAGATAGTAACGCATCCGTGACTGGGATTCGCCTGCAAATGCCCTCATAAGGTTAATTTTCGTCTGGCTGTCATTAAAATTTGTCTGCATGGTAATACCTCCTTTTGAAAGTATTATGCGCAGATCTTCAATGATTATACAACAAAAAGAGCGGACATACAGTCCGCTCCTTTTTCGTATGAACAAAAACGATTATATTTCGTTTACCTTTCTCTTTACATAGCTTGTATGGAGAACTTCGTGAGCCTTGTGGCTGCCCGGCTTCTCGAAGAATTCTTCATAAACCTTCTTGATAGCTGGGTTTTCGTGAGACTGACGGAGAGGCATTGACTTATCGAGGTTGTAGAGAACCTTAGCTCTCTCAGCTCTGATGTCAACGAAGTTTCTAACGCCCATTGGAACCTGTGGCTGACCGCCGCCGTTTACACAGCCGCCGGGACAAGCCATGATCTCGATGAACTGAGCATCACAAGTGCCGTTCTTGATGCTTTCGAGAACTTCTCTTGCATTTGAAAGACCGCTTGCAACTTCAACATTTACCTTGAGATCGCCAACTTCGTATGTAGCCTTCTTGATGCCCTCTGTACCACGAACCTCAGGGAGGTCAGTTACAGTGTTGCCTGTGAGTGTGTGAACAGCTGTTCTGAGAGCAGCTTCCATAACACCGCCAGTAGCACCGAAGATAACGCCTGCACCTGTAGAAATACCGAGCGGATCATCGAACTTCTCCTCAGGGAGTGAGTTGAAGAGGATACCTGCACGCTCGATCATTCTGCCAAGCTCACGGGTTGTGAGTGCATAGTCAACATCAGGAACACCTGCTGCGCTCTGATCGTCTCTGCCGATCTCGAACTTCTTAGCTGTACAAGGCATGATGGAAACCATAACGATGTTCTTAGGATCGAGACCCATCTTCTCAGCGTAGTATGTCTTAGCTGTAGCGCCGAACATCTGCTGAGGTGACTTACAGGATGAAAGGTGTGGGAGGAGCTCAGGATAGTAGTGCTCGCAGAACTTGACCCAACCAGGTGAGCATGAAGTGATCATAGGAAGAACTCCGCCGTTCTGAACACGCTCAACGAACTCGTTAGCTTCTTCCATGATTGTGAGGTCAGCAGCGAAGTCAGTATCGAATACCTTATCGAAACCGAGTCTTCTGAGAGCTGCAACCATCTTGCCCTCTGCGTTTGTGCCGATAGGATTACCGAAGCACTCAGCAAGGCCTGCACGTACAGCAGGAGCTGTCTGAACGAGAACTGTCTTCTCAGGATCAGCGATAGCTGCCATAACTTCCTTAGTGTAGTCCTTCTCAGAGAGAGCGCCAACAGGACATACAGCGATACACTGGCCGCATGATACACAGCTTGTTTCGCCGAGACCCATGTCAAATGCAGAACCGATATATGTCTTGAAACCACGCTCGTTAGCACCGATAACACCGATACCCTGTGTCTTTGCACATACAGCTACACAGCGGCGGCAAAGGATACACTTGTTGTTGTCACGGTACATATGAGCAGCAGAATTATCGATCTCATATGTTTCATTTACGCCATCATACTTTGTAGCATCCTCTACGCCGTAATCCTTAGCAAGCTTCTGGAGTTCGCAGTTGCCGCTTCTTACGCATGAGAGGCACTTTCTGTCATGAGTAGAAAGGATGAGCTCGAGAGTTCTCTTTCTTGACTCGATGACCTTTGGTGAGCTTGTGAGTATCTCCATATTGTTTGAACATGGGTATACACAACCTGCAACGAGACGGAAGCCTCTGCCTTCGTTTACCTCAGTAACACAGATACGACAGGCACCGATCTCATTGATCTCTTTCATATAACAAAGTGTAGGAATTTCAAAGCCAGCCTGATGAGCAGCTTCAAGAACTGTAGTGCCCTTAGGAACTTCTAATTCAACACCGTTTATTTTAACTGTGATATTTTCCATTGTTATTCCTCCGCTTATTTCTTGATGATAGCCTTGAACTTACATGTAGCGATACAAGCACCGCACTTCACGCACTTGTTCTTGTCTATCTCCATTGCAGCAAGCTTCTTGCCGGGTGCGATGTAGTCAGTTCTTGTGATAGCGGAAGCAGGACACTGCTTAGCACACATACCACAGCCGATACACTTATCCTTTTCGATCTCAAAGCTGAGGAGGTCCTTACATACGCCTGCAGGACACTTCTTGTCAACAACGTGAGCGATGTACTCGTCACGGAAGCATCTGAGTGTTGAAAGTACAGGGTTTGGAGCTGTCTGACCGAGACCGCAGAGAGAGTTAGCCTTGATGTGGTAAGCGAGCTCTTCGAGCTTGTCAAGGTCTTCGAGAGTTCCCTTGCCCTTTGTGATCTTGTCGAGGATCTCCCACATTCTCTTTGTACCGATACGGCATGGAGTACACTTACCGCATGATTCATCAACAGTGAATTCGAGGAAGAACTTAGCGATATCAACCATACAGTTATCTTCGTCCATAACGATAAGTCCGCCTGAACCCATCATTGAACCGATACCGATGAGGTTATCGTAGTCGATCGGGATATCGAAGTTTGAAGCATCGATACATCCGCCAGAAGGACCACCTGTCTGAGCAGCCTTGAACTTCTTGCCGTTCGGGATGCCGCCGCCGATCTCTTCAATAACTTCACGGAGAGTTGTACCCATAGGAACTTCAACGAGACCTGTGTTCTTGATCTTACCACCGAGAGCAAATACCTTAGTACCCTTTGACTTCTCAGTACCCATTGATGCGAACCACTCAGCACCGTTGAGGATGATCTGTGGGATATTAGCGTATGTTTCAACATTGTTGAGGATAGTAGGCTTCTGGAAGAGACCTTTTTCTGCAGGGAAAGGAGGTCTTGGACGTGGCTCACCACGGTTGCCTTCGATAGAAGTCATAAGAGCTGTTTCCTCACCGCATACGAAAGCGCCTGCGCCGAGACGGAGGTCGATATCGAAGCAGAAGTCTGTACCGAAGATGTTCTTACCGAGCATACCTGCTTCACGAGCCTGCTTGATAGCGATGTTAAGACGCTCAACAGCGATAGGATACTCAGCACGTACATAGATATAGCCCTGTGTAGCACCGATAGCGTAACCTGCAATAGACATAGCCTCAAGTACAACGTGTGGATCGCCTTCGAGAACTGAACGGTCCATGAATGCACCCGGGTCACCCTCGTCGGCATTACAGCAAACGTACTTCTGATCAGCGTCAGGAACGATGTTTCTTGCGAGCTTCCACTTCATACCTGTCGGGAATCCGCCGCCTCCACGTCCACGGAGACCAGAATCGAGGATTGTCTGGATTACGTCTTCAGGAGTCATTTCTGTGAGGACCTTACCGAGAGCCTCATAGCCGTGACGTCCGATGTATTCGTCGATACACTCAGGGTTGATAACACCGCAGTTTCTGAGAGCTACACGGTGCTGCTTTTTATAGAATGATGTATCATCAAGTGACTTGATATCGTCACCGTCAACTGTTTCTTCGTAAAGGAATTCCTTAACAGGGTTGCCGCCGACGAGATGCTCTTCAACGATACGTGGGATCTCATCAACTTTTACACGAGAGTAGAATGAACCCTCAGGATAAACGATCATGATAGGACCTCTTTCACAGAGACCGAAACAACCTGTCTTAACGATCTGTACCTTATCCTTGAGTCCATTTGCAGCGAGCTCTTCTTCAAGCTTCTCTATGATCTTGGGTGAGCCTGAAGAGGTACATCCTGTACCGCCGCAAACGAGCACGTGTCTTTCATATTTTGAAGAAGCATTGCCATGGGTTCTGAGAGCGACTTCACCCTCCATGCTGTCTCTGACAACCTTGAGTTCTTCAAGAGTCTTCATAAGTTAACCTCCTAAATGGTAGTATGTAAAATTAAGCGTATTTAGCGATGATCTTATCTACATCGTCAACTGTAAGACGTCCGTAAACATCTTCATTTACAGTAAGAACGGGAGCGAGACCGCAAGCACCGATGCAGCGGCAAGCATCCAGTGAGAACTTACCATCGGGAGTGCATTCGCCGCCGCCGATGCCGAGCTTTTCCTGAAGCTTATTGTAGATATCGCCTGAGCCCTTAACATAGCAGGCTGTACCGAGACAGACTGAAATGGTGTACTCACCCTTAGGATAGAGAGAGAACTGAGCGTAGAAGGTAACTACTCCATAGATCTTTTCGAGCGGGATACCTGTATTGTCGGAAATAATAGCCTGAACCTCGATAGGAAGGTAGCCGTAGATTTCCTGAGCCTTCTGAAGGATAGGCATGAGAGCGCCCTTGTCGCTCTTCTTTTCCTCTATGACCTTAAGAAGCTCTTTCTCCTGTTCAGGAGTACCCTTGAAGGGAACAGTTGATTTAGCTGAATTCATTAAATGAACCTCCTTAATAAAACTGTGAAAAATGTAACAAAGCTAATCGCAGAAACCATATTACTTCTCACATATCTTTATGTATTATAACATATACAGCGGGAAATTTCTATTTCTAATTTAACCTAATTCGCCTTTTATTTTTTGTCGATTTTGTACATATTTTTATAACACCGTTTTACGGTACTAACAATTTTAGGCTAACCGGAGGTAACAATTGCGTTTTTTTGCCGAAAATGTGCTATAGTATTAAGCCTACATAATTGATATGTTTACTGTTTTTTCTCCCATCCTGCGTCAATAATTATCACACAAAAATATGTTTGCATAATCTGATAATACAAATTTACAAAAAATTCGTATTTTTGATTCTTCGATTTTTATTGACAAACCCTGATTCATATTGTATATTAATTTTAGTAAGTATTACTTGTGATGCATATGATATATCATCGTGGTTCTGCACTGCTTCGGTCATATATCCGTATCTGTTTTGTGAAAGGAGTAATTATGAGTTTGCCAAATGATCCTATAATTCTTTTCAGCTATATCAATACGCTGCTCAGGGACGAATATTCCAGCCTCGATGAGCTGTGTAAAAGCCTCTGTGTTCCGAAAGAACAGATCGAAGAAAAACTTGCGTCTGTGGGTTTTGCTTACGACACAAATTCTAATTCATTCAAATAGGCTCATTTCACTGCACCATTCCTGACATAATAAATATACATAAATGTTCGGTGCATTGAAGATTCTGTGAGCCGGGCCGACTTAATTGTCGGATGGGAGGGTATTTATGCATACATTATTTTCCAGAATGACTTCTGTAGCGGCGTCAGCTGTTATGGCAGTCTGCACACTCAATGTGTTTCCTGTTTTCGCTGAAGACAGCACAGAGAAGGTAACTATCCACTTTGAGTACAACGATCCCGACATCTCAATAGCCGAGGACGAAGACGGAAACGTCCCCGAGCTCAAGGATTTTACCGCTAACGCTAATGATTCCGTAAAACTTCCGGATGTCCTTCTTGAGAAAGACGGATATGTTTTCCAGGGCTGGACTTCTGACGGAGTTTACGGCCATGCCGCTAACTCTATTATCCGTACATCAGATCAGGACATAGTTTTGGAGCCTGTTTTCTCCGTATACAAGGACAAGACAGTCTACAAGATCCATTACGAAGTTGACTTTGGCGACGGAAACGGCATAGTCGATACTTCAAAGCAGCTCAAGGATGTTTCAGCTCATCCTAACGAATTCATCAAACTCAGCTTTATGAGCTATCAGAACGAATTCAAGAAATCCACAGGCTGGACCGACGGCGAGCATGATTTCCTTCAGGAACAGCTCCTCATTATGCCTTCACACGATCTCACAGTTACTCCTATATGGCACAACCGCCTTACACTGAAATATTATGCAGGCGATTTTGATGATATCGTTGGTGCTACTACTGCTGAATTCGATGTTATCGAATCACAGAAAAAGGACATCGCAACCGCTTCAAGATTCGCCCGCATCGGCTATAAGATAGATCACTGGCACTGCGATTACGACGATAAGGACTATGCTTTCCTTTCATCATTTACTATGCCTGATGTAAATGTTACAATGACTGCTGTTTGGGTACCTATGGATTATAACGTAGTTTTCGTCCCGGGAGTATCAGGTGCTGCGAACATCAAGGTTCCCGGCAAGACAGGCGAAACTATTAAGGTACCTGAGATGGATGCACAGCGTGAAGGCTACACATTCGGCGGCTGGACTTACGAAGACGTTATATATCAGCCCGGCGACTCACTTCCTCATCAAGGGCGCTCTCCCCGGAATGGGCATCGCTCTCCAGGCAGTATGGCTAAAGGAAGGCGAAGAACTGCCTGTAACAACAACTACTTCAGCTGCTGCCACTACTACAACTTCAGCTGCAACTACAACCACATCTTCAGAAACAACATCTGCTGCAACTTCCGAAACAACCACAGCTGAAACAACCACAACAAAGGATGTTTGCTCCACTGCCATAACTACCGTTCCTGTTGAAACAACAGCAGCAACAACTACTACAACTGAAAAAGCCGATCCCGAAAGCAATTACATCAAGCTCGAAGTCGTTAACGAAAAGGGTGAGCCTGCAAAGGGCGTTGTTATCGAATACAACCACCACATCACAATGATCAGACCAGATGGCCAGAAGATCTCAACCGGTCCTATCGAGACACTTGATACAAGCAAGGGAAATACTGTTATCCTTACAAAGGGAACAAATGAAGGCGATTCAAGCTATCTTGATTCATTCAGGATCCTGACTGACGTTGAAGAGCATACTGTTGAGGCTATTCCTGAGGCAAATATCAAGGAAACTCACGACAAGGACAAGAATATCGATATCTATATTATCACTGTCAAGGAAGCCGAAGCTGTACTTTACGGCGATGCAAACTGCGACGGAGTAGTTGACATATCAGATGCTGTAATCATCATGCAGTCAATCTCAAATCCTTCAAAGTATAAGCTTACAGAAGAAGGCAGAAAGAATGCGGATGTTACAGGTAAGAATGACGGCGTTACAAACAACGACGCTCTCGCTATCCAGAAGTTAATGCTCAAGCTTATCGACAAGCTTCCCGAGGAATAATAAAGGCGGTACGTTTAACTGCTGTACACATAAAGAAGTTTTTACACGAGTCTATTGAGGGAAACCCTTTTGAAAAAGGGTTTCCCCCGATAAATGCGTATAAAGTTTCTATATGAGTACCGAGGTTAAGCATACCGCTTTATTTTATGCCTTCCAGCAACAATTTCACTCCAATGAGTATGAGCACTGCACCTCCGGCTGTTTCTGCCTTTGAGCCTGCATCCGAGCCGAATTTTCTGCCGATAAGCACTCCTGCAAACGACACCGCAAAGGTAACAGCTCCAATTACAAAAGACGGAAACAGCGGAGCAGTACCATTTGCTGCAAACACAAGTCCCACTGCCATTGCGTCGATACTTGTAGCCACCGACAGCATCAACAGCTCCGAAAAAGCTATACCTCCTGATGATTCATTTCCGGAACGAGCATCAATTATCATCTTCACGCCCAGCACTGCCAGAAGTATGAACGCTGTCCAGTGATCGTACTTTTCAAGCTGCGACATAAATCCGCTGCCAAGAATATATCCTGTCAGCGGCATAACCGCCTGAAATGCTCCGAACATCAACGCAGTGAACAAAGCTGTAATAATAACACGTCCTCTTGACGCAGTCCCCTTGCATACTGCGGCTGAAAATGCGTCCATAGAAAGACCTGCGGCAGTAAGAAGAATCTCTGTAAATCCCATAACCTCTCCCCTTTTTCTCATTATATGGGGTGGAATATGGAATAATGCATGATACTATATAAAAATCAGCCTTTTAAGCGCTTATAAAGACTGACATGAGCGTCAAGATCGAAGAAACCGTTTTTATGGTAGAAGCCGTAAGAGGGCTTATCACTGTCGGTTTGCAGGAAAATGCCGCAAAGTCCACGCCTTCGGATATCTTCTTCTATCATCGCCATAAAACGTGAACCTATCCCCTGCCCACGCTTATCAGGGGCTACGCAGAATTCCTCGATATTGTAGTTTGTCCCCTCCCACCAGTGACGGATCATTCCGACCGATATAGCGGTCAGCTCGCCGTTGATGAATAATCCGTAATTCAGAGCACGGTAGCCGCAGGATATTTCTTTAATGTACTCATTCAGCTGCCCGGTATCGCTCCAGTCATCATTCCACGGCTCGCCCTGAAATGCTTCCTTGTAAAGCTGTGCCATCTGCGGCAGATACCTTTCATCAAGTACTTTGAACTTCTCTTTATTTTCCGTTATTCTCTCCTCCTTATAATAAGATCGCAGCGCTCCCGGAAATCCACGGAAACGCTGCGTCAGGAACTTCTGCTAAATGCAAAAGTATTATTTTATAAAAAGTATTCCATTATATAATCATCCATAACGAATCCGCCGCCGATATCGGTAACGGCATCTTTGATCATACGGAATCCTTTCTTTATGTATACATCGATAGCATGACGGTTGTGCTTATTCACGGTGAGATATACCGACGACTTCCCTGCTGACTTCGCCTCGCTGAAAACCTTCTCCAGCATTTGTGAAGCTATTCCCTTATTGCGCTTATCCTTGCGCAGATAAAGCTTGCTCAGGAAAAATCTGCTTCCCTCTTCCGGCTTCATACCGATATATCCGCATAATTCGCCATCGTCACGAACTGAATGGTAGCAGTATCCCTGATCGGATATCTGCTCTTTCATGGCGGTATATGACTGGAATTTTTCAACCATATAGTCTATCTGCTCTTCTGATATGATCCCCACAAAGCATTCGTGCCATATCTTTCCGGCAAGCACAGCAGCTTCACGGAGTTCCTCATCAGTCGTGATCTTTTCAATAGTTACTGCCATAATTATCCGACCTCTCAGATAACAGCAGTATTCTCAACATTGATAAAACCGTCAGAATTGAATATTATCATGCGTGAGATACCCTCATAGGTACTGTAAAGCTTTGCATGACCGTCTTTTATGCAGATAAGAGAAATATTCTCGATATCTGCATTGGACAGGGCAGCTTCGTAATCATTGCCCGATGTAAACATATTTTCAAACTGCATATCAGGATATATAACGTCAAAGGACATCATTCCGCTGTTATCGGTTCTGTAGCCGACAATCGGCGCAATTACTTTCTTACCGTTGATGCTGAAATCACTGTCGGCATACTTGACGCCGAGATAAACGTAATCGCCTATCTCGTAATTGATTATCTCTTTGCCGACAATGGTAGTGAAATTCATAAGCTGGATAAAATCGCTCTTGTCTGAGGACACTGTTTCGACCTCAGCTATGTACTGGCTCTTTCCGTTCTTTCCTATAACTACTCCGCAATCCTCTGTAGCAGTAAGATTATACTGCTCGAGGAGATCTTCAAGTGGATACTGATCCATTTCGTCAGCTGTAAAGCAGAAACAATAATTATCGGCTTCCTTATTGAGATAAACTCCGAATGCCGCTTCACGGTAATTGTCTCCGCTGTATTTCTCGAGAGTAAACGTCCTGATATCTTTCATGGCGGTTACTCCTCGTCAGGCATTTCCCAGTTGTGGTAAACGTTCTGAACATCGTCATTCTCCTCAAGGTGTTCAAGGAGAAGGTTCATCTTCTTGATGTGATCCTCATCTGTGAGAGTCGTATAAGTTGAAGGGATCATCTCAGACTCAGCAGAGAGAACGTTGTATCCCTTGCCTGTGAGACCCTCTCTGAGAGCACTTACATTTTCGGGAGCGCACTCGATCTCCACTGTTTCCTCGTTGATATCGAAGTCCTCACCACCGAACTCGAATACATCTTCCATTACAGCGTCTTCGTCAAGACCTGTATTTTCAAGCACTACGATACCCTTGTTGCTGAACATGAAGGATACGCAGCCGATAGTACCCAGGTTGCCGCCGAACTTATCGAAATAGTGGCGTACTTCACCTGCTGTACGGTTTCTGTTGTCTGTAAGGCACTCTACGATAACAGCAACACCGTTAGGGCCGTATCCCTCGTAGGTGATGTTCTCGTAGTTGTTCTTGTCGCCGTCGCCTGCTGCCTTCTTGATGATACGCTCAATATTGTCGTTAGGCACGTTGTTTGACTTAGCCTTAGCGATAAGATCACGAAGCTTAGCATTGTTAGCGGGATCCGGGCCGCCTTCCTTTACAACGACTGTGATCTCACGGCCGATCTTGGTAAAGATCTTACCCTTTGCAGCATCTGTAGCTTCTTTTTTACGTTTGATATTGTTCCATTTTGAATGACCTGACATTGGTTAACACTCCTTTATATATTATTCTCAGGAAGGTTCCGCCGGGGTTCCGACCTGATCAATTATGATCCTGAAAAGTTCACATATACGCTCAGTCTGTCCCGTCAGGAAGAGATACCCGAAAAGGCACTCCACCGCAGTAGCACGGCGGTACTGAGCAGCATCTGCGTGTTTCGGGACAGTATTTCCCGTAGCATTGCGCCCTCTTTTAAGTACAGCCAGTTCATGCTCGGAAATATTCTCCTCAAGAACTCCGTAAGCATCGGACTGATACTCAGCACACACAAGCTTTATCTTGGCGGAATGCAGCTTTGCAGCAGGCATATTCGCCTGTCTGAGAAGATGCTCCCTCACCAGCGTATCGTAAACGCTGTCGCCGAGAAAAGCGAGGCTGAGCGGACTGTAATTATTGGCTTCACGTTCTGTTAAAAAGTTTTTATCCATATCAATAAACAAAGTCGAATTCAAATCCTTCGAGGCTTACTGTGTCGCCTTCCTTGATGCCCATTTCTTCCAGCTTAGCGATGATACCGCTGTTGATAAGAACTCTCTGGAAGTACTGGAGCGATGAATAGTCATCCGGGTCAACAGTACGCATGATAGGCTGTATCCATGGAGCCTCCACATAGTAGACATCGTCCTCGACCTCAATGGTGAACTTCTTGTCCACACCCAGCATCTCGTCAAGCTCTTCCTGAGGAATAGGCTCAGCCTCGAATTCCTTGATAGGCGGAAGAGTATCCAGCACCTCTGACACCTTGTTCATAAGCTCGGAAGTGCCCTGAGTTGTTGCGGCCGAAATACAGAAGAAAGGCAGTCCCTTACCTTCGATATAGCTTCTGAAAGCAGCGATCTGCTCCTCAGTAGCCATATCAGCCTTATTTGCAGCAACGATCTGCGGACGCTCTGCAAGTTCCTCATTGAACTTGGCAAGTTCGGCATTGATCACCTCGAAATCCTCGCATGGATCACGCCCCTCGATGCCTGAAACATCCACCACATGGACGATAAGACGGCATCTTTCAACGTGGCGGAGGAACTCATGTCCCAGACCGACACCGTCGCCTGCGCCTTCGATAAGGCCGGGAATATCAGCCATAACGAAGGACTTCTCCTCATCCACTCTTACCACACCAAGTACAGGAGTAAGAGTTGTGAAGTGATAGTTAGCTATCTTTGGCTTAGCAGCACTGACAACCGAGATAAGTGTAGATTTTCCAACATTCGGATAGCCCACGAGGCCCACATCGGCAAGAAGCTTCAGTTCGAGAGTTACCTCGAATTCCTCACCGGGGAATCCCGGCTTTGCAAACTTCGGGATCTGACGGGTAGATGTAGCAAAGTGAACATTTCCCTTGCCGCCGCTGCCGCCCTTTGCGAGTACCTTTGGCTCGTCAGTGGACATATCTGCCATTATCCTTCCGCTTTTAGCGTCACGGATAACAGTGCCTCTCGGAACTTTGATTATGAGGGGCGGAGCGCTTTTTCCCGTGCAGTTTCTTGCTGCGCCGTTCTGGCCACGCTCTGCCACATACTTTCTTTTATATCTGAAATCGATAAGCGTCGAGAAATTGTCATCGACCTGAAAAACAACATCTCCGCCTCTGCCGCCGTCACCGCCGTCGGGACCGCCGGCAGCTACATATTTTTCACGGTGAAATGATACGGCACCGTCGCCGCCGTCACCCGCTTTGATCTTAATTTTCGCCTGATCAACGAACATTTTCCGACCTCCTGTTTTCTAAAGAAAAATCCCAAGCATAACGCTCGGGATTTATGTCACGTTATTGCGTGATCACTGTTCGATCTCATAAACAGAGACTTTTTTACGGTCACGACCGTAGCGCTCAAATTTAACCTTACCGCTTACTGTAGCGAATAATGTATCATCAGAGCCGATGCCTACACCAGCACCCGGATGGATGTGTGTACCTCTCTGACGAACGAGGATGTTACCAGCCTTTACGAACTGGCCGTCTGCTCTCTTGACACCGAGTCTCTTAGCCTCAGAGTCACGTCCGTTCTTTGTAGAACCAACACCCTTTTTATGAGCGAAGAACTGCATACTGATCTTTAACATACTTACACCTCCGAAATTGTGATATTAATTGTGTTCGGGAACTCTTCTGAAATCGATTCAAAATGAAGTCTGAGCTGAGTGAGCATACGTGAAGCATCCTTATCGGGCTCCACTCTGCACTCTATAAGGTTGTCCTCCACGGTGATATCGGGAGAAAAGCCGAATTCATCCAGCAGATTGGCGGTAAGCTGAACCGCTGAAGAAAAAGCTGCACAGACTATATCGCTGCCGCTCTCGGCATAACCCGAGTGACCGCTGAATCTGAAACCTGTCAGAAGTCCCTTTGATCCATAAAATTCAGCACGGATCATAGTTGCGATCAAGCCTTGATAGATTCGATCTTTACCTGAGTGTAAGGCTGTCTGTGACCCATCTTTCTCTTCTCGCCCTTCTTAGGCTTGTAAGTGAAAACTGTGATCTTCTTAGCCTTGCCGTTCTTCAGAACCTTAGCTTCAACAGCTGCACCGTCAACGTAAGGAGCACCGATCTTAAGACCATCGTCTGCGCCAAGAGCAACTACCTTGTCGAAAGTAACTGTCTCGTCAGCCTCAGCTGCAAGCTTCTCGATGAAGATGATATCGCCCTCGTTTACCTGATACTGCTTTCCACCTGTTTCAATAACTGCGTACATATTGTTGGCACCTGCCTTTTCAATAAACTCGCTGTGACGGGGTCGTTAAGGCACGACTTCAAATGCCCGTTTACAAGCGGCAATAACATTTTAACACATCCAAAAGGATTTGTCAAGCTTTTTTTACGAAAAATCTGCAAAAAAGAGGCGGATCGCTCCGCCTCTCTGAAATTACCAAACCTTGTAGCCGTCAACGCCGATCTTGTATGAAGTACCGGGAACGAAGAGGTCAGCCGGATTGAGCTCCTTGTTCTGCTCCTTAGCCTGATCCATTACCTTTCTCATCTCACGGAAAGCAACGCTGTTTGTAACGATACGTGTTACATCCTGCTGCTCAGGTCTTGTGCTGAGATACTCAAGCACTGCCTGCTGGAGATAGAAGTATGAACGGAGCTGAGTCTTCTTGAACTCGATGCTCTGCTGTGAATCGCCTTCACCTTCGAGAAGGAAGAGGCTGTCTCCCTCGGTATAGCCGAGAGTGAGCTTTGCAAGGATCTCAGGGATGAATATTCTGATCTCAGCAGCGATAGATCTGCCGAGAGCATCAGCCTGATCGTGATCCTCGATATCCTCTGAAAGCTTTGCAGTAATGCTCTCTTCAAGCTCCTTGGACATTGCTATGTACTCATCACGGTTTGTGAGCTTGACCATCTTTTCGATGCACTCCTTAGCACCGTCGATAACGATCTCCTTCTTATATGGGCACTGATCATCTTCACGCTGAACGAAGATAGCGTACTGCTTCTCAGCAAGGAAGTTCTCTTCTGCATCCCAACCGTCGATGTATGGCTGGAAGCGCTTTGAAAGCTCTGTGCATACGCTGCCGTTTACACGGACTTCGCAAACCTGCTTATCCTGGAACTTAGCAAGATAAACTCTGATCCAGTAATACTTCTTTGAACCGAGGTACTTAGGCAGGTCTGTCTTGATGTAGTTCATGAGCATTACAGGCTGCTTTTCCTTTATACCGATCCTGATAACAGACTGGCAGTACATATCGAAATCGTAGTGCTGTCTGAGGTAATCAACTGAAATATGAACAGGGTTCTTCTTGGACATTGCCTGATCGAGAGGATGCCAAACTGCGCCGAAGAACATATCAGCTGCCATCTGTGCAGCCTCCTCTTCGGAGTTGCCCTGTGCGTCAACAGGCTCGATAAGCGGCTCGTCAAAATCGTCGTTCTTTACGATGAACACGATCTGGATCATCTTAACGCCCTCAGCCTCCTGAGTTCTGCCTATCTGAACATCAATTGTGTATCCCTTCGGAAGAATGATACAGTCATCATAGATAGTACCCTTGAGCTTTTCATTGAGCTTATCAAGGACTGCCTGCTTTACTTCTGCATTTGTGTCCTTCTGCTCTTCGGTTTCTGCCTGCTGATTCTTATTCTTCTTGAATAATGCCATTGTGCTAAATCTCCTTACATTTGATTTTTATGATGCCGCATCGAGTACGTCATCTTTGATATTCATGTTCTGCATAATGCAGGTCATAACGTAAATTTAACTGCTGCCCAGCCCTCACGGAGCTGCATCTCGGGATCCTTGAATCCTGCTGAGAGGATAGCGTTGATAACTTCCTCAGCACGTTCTTCGATAATTCCCGAAACTATGAGAATACCTCCGTCTCTGAGATAGCGTCTGAAGTGATCCTTCATGGCTATAAGGACATCGGCAACAATATTTGCTGTGATCATATCGTATTTATCGTGAATTTCCTCAGCAAGTTTTTCGTTGACTGTGATGTCGCCATAATAGGTCTTATACAGTGCGGGATCGATATGATTCTTTCCCGCATTCTCCTGTGCAGTTTCAGCTGCGTTCTGCTCTATATCCACAGCCACAGCATGATCTGCACCCAGAAGCATTGCCGCAATGGACAGTATACCGCTTCCGCAGCCAAGATCGAGGACCTTGTCACCGCTGTTAAGGTACTTCTCTATAAGTTCCAGACAAAGCCTTGTGGTATGATGAGCGCCTGTTCCGAAGCTGGAAGCAGGGTCTATCTCCAGCACAACTCTGCCGTCAGTATTTTCATACTCTTCCCATGAAGGCTTGATAGCCAGCTTTTCACCGATAGTAAAGGGCTTGAAGTACTGTTTCCAGTTGTTTGCCCAGTCCTCCTCACGAAGGCTGGCAAGCTCGGCTTCAAGTCTGCCGTAGCGGCCTTCCGTATCGGAAGCTTTCAGCTCCTTCAGAAGCGAGCGGATAGCTGTAAGGGTCTCACTTCCCTGTTCATTTGAAGGGAGATAGACCGTGATACAGGTCTCACATTCCGAAAGCCCCATAAGATCATCGTCGATATAGTCCCATCTGCCATACTTGTTCTCCAGGAACTCCTTGAAATCCTCGGCATCCCTGATCGAAAAACCCTTGATGCCGATATCTTCCAGCTTTGAGCAAATGAGTTCAATACCTTCGGTAGCGGTATAGATGTTTACTTCTGTCCATTCCATTGATAATAGTTCTCCTTATTCGCAGATAAGCATGAGATACATCAGTACATCAGAATCATTGATATCTCCGTCGCAGTTGATATCAGCTGCTTCGATCTCACAGCGTCTGAGAGTTGAAATACCCTCGGGGCGCTCATTGTAATTCTTGATGTAGTTATTCAGGAGAGCGAGGTCAACGTCATCAGCAATGCCGTCGCCGTTGATGTCACCTGAACCGAGTTCAATGCCTTCACCTGCATACGTAAGTTTTTCAAGAGGGATCCATGCATCCGAGCCGTCTATATTGACGCCGCACCATCCGCACAGCACTCTTGTAACATTGACGATATCGCCTTTTCTGAGTTCAGCGATAACTTTGCCCGACACATCAGGTTCAAGATAGATATCGGATCCCTCGCTGTCTGAGCAGTAATATTCGCCCACAGGGATCGATGTCACGGGCATAGTTGTTTCAGAAACTGCTGTAGTTGCGGCAGTTTCTGTTACAGTTGTTGTAGTGGTCGTGGTTGTTGAAGTCGTTGTTGTGGACGTTGCCTCTGTTTCAGTATCAGCTGATGCAGCAGATGCCGACTTCAAAGCCTGTGATTTAGTTGTAGTTGTCTGTGCAGCAGTTGAAGCTGCTGTTGTAGTTGTGGTTGTGGTTGTAGTTGTTGTGGTAGTAGTGGTCGTTGTTGTCTCGGGAGCAGCATTTTCTTCTTCAGCGCTGCCGTAAGGATTCTTACCTGAGAGAACCTGGTAAGCATACACATCGTAGTACGCACTGAAAAGATCTGTGTCTGTCTTGGCAGGGTCAGCCATTGTGATATTACCGCCTGAGATACTTTCAACGTATACCCAGTGTCCGCCTACATTGCAGATAACGTAATAGCCCTTGTTCTGCCACTCCTTCATTTCTGCAGCCTTTCCTTCATGAGAGTATGAATTGAACGAAAGGTTTGCAGTTTCAATCTTTACTTCGGGAATAACTGCGTTCACCGAAGCCCAATACATAAGGCTTCCATCCCATCCGAAAGCACCAATGCTGTTGAGCTGCTGAGCAAATACTCCAGGGTTGAAATCCTCCGTATTTCTTGCACCTGAAGCTGCTGCTACCATAGCGATGGATGTAATGTAACATCCCGAATCCATGACAGTAGAGCCCCCCATTGCTGTAGCTGCCCATCTTGCGTCTTTCTGGCTCCATGTGCGGTAATCTTCCGCAGCATGAACATTCATTGTGGGACTAATGGCACCGGCGATCATGCTTACCAGAAGCACTATCGCAAGAAGAACGCCTATTATTCCCTTGTGTGTGACCGTTTCCTCCATAAAAACCTCCAATTACTGAGAATTTGCTGGTTTACGGCGGAGTTTTTTCTTTTCCATGTACAGCTTATAAGCCTGTACATATTCTTCCATGATTGTTTCTTTTTCTTCTTCGTTGAGTTCTTGTTCACCGTAAACAGCCTTATCGAACAACTCAGCTATTCTGCTGATGTCCGTTCCGCTATAAGCGGCAGCAAGCTCCGCAGCCTCCTTAGAGGTGCATCCGCCTTCTATCCCGTACATACGGCAGATCCTCTTCATTGCAGCTCTTGCAGTCTCAGCGGGTCTTTTTTTCTTGCTGAGAAGGAGGAATATCCTGTGCGATATCCTTGGGTAGAGCATAATGAAAGCAAGTATCAGCAGTGATGATCCGAGAATGATCAGACCGGCTCTTGCAAGCAGATCCGTGGCGCTTGTGTCTTTACTTTCTTCTACAACATCGGCTATAGTTGGCTCAAAGGACATCCATCCATAGCCTTTTATATAAAGCTCAGGGAACGCATGAGCATCCTTGGTAGTAACAACAAAATTATAGATTTTGGTGTTTCCCTCATTTGGTTCTGACATATTGTAGCCTATACAGAACCTTGCAGGGATACCGGCAGCCCTCGCCAGAAGGACCATAGCGGTAGCATACTCATAGCATACTCCTGTCTTTGTATCAAAAATAAAATCCTCGGCGTTTTCACCTTTTTCCTTGATATAGTTAAGGTCATAGTTGTAACCGTTCTTGTAGAAATAGGTCTCGAACGCCTTTGCTTTATCGAATTCAGAATCTATGCCTTCAGTTATCTGATCGGAGAGATTCTTGATCCGTTTTCTGTCACCGTAATCGAGGAGAGCCTCCTCTTCTTTGAATAATGAATCATACTGAGCTTTGAGTGCATCGTCAAGCTTTTCAGCTTCCTGCTTTTCATCTTCCGCAAGAGAAGTATCTTCAGCAGCAGCATCAAGCACCTCAATGGCATCATCAGTAAGCTCCTTGTAATCATATCCGCCCAGCGAATCGATTATCTCCTTATTGCTGCCCATGTACATAAACCTGTCTGTTGTATAATTGAAGGTAAATGAATCGTTGTTGGCAAACTGTGGATTCTGGGCAAATATCAGACCTGAATCTGTCAGGTTGACACTCTTTTCATGGGAAGTCCCAGTAAATGCAGTCGCAAACTGAGGTACAGGAGCATACTGTGTAGTGCGGTAAGCACTTTGCAGAACAATTCTTTTGGAAGGAGGTATAACAACCTCTGTTCCTGTGTACTGTCGCAGGCCGTATTTATCAGCGAAACTGCTGTCAAGTTCAGCAGCTTTCAGATAGCCTTTCAGGATATCTCCGGGATTATACATCTCAAGGGGATATTCCGATGTGGTATTTCTGACATTTGTATCAATATCCGAAATACGCCACTCGTCCGACGAGAAGAAATACTGTGTCCTTGTTGAAGTCTTCAGCCTCAGCTCTTCATCGGAATTAGCGTAATACATCAGCCTCTCTCTTATATTTGTTCTGAACTGCTGAGCAGTTGAAGTATCACGGAAAACATTCAGCATAGCGTCAAGTCTGTCTGTAATCTGTTCGGCATTGATGAGAGACTCGATATAGTTTCTGTCAGCCTCGATAGCCGGCTTCGGGAAAAGTGCAGCGATGGATGCAAAAACAACTGCATAAACTGCAAGCGGCTTCCATATCTCACTTCTGCATACGACTTTGGTGTCGTCGTTGTCCTGAAACTGTCGGAATCTCGCCATAAGCAGGACATATCCAACTGAAAGGAGAATGATGTAGATGGTGGGCATCTGCTCATATTCCTTACCGAAGATAGCAAACGGTATGATAAATATGAGGAAATTCATAAATATCCTGTACCTTACTCTTGTGAAGTAGTATATGACCGAAGCCATAAACATGAAGAACAGGAAGTAGATGGCCAGTGTATACCATTGGTTGTACTCAACGGCATCCTGCGGAGAAAGGAACCACAGTCCGAAAATAATGGGATAATTCTCATGGCCTTTGTTGATACTCATTCTCGCCGCCGTAAGTATCGCCGCTCCGAGAGCGCAGTACGCTATGGAACCGATGAACTTATGCTTCTGAATAAAATCGAAGATCCTGAACACAAACCAACCGCCGATATAAGTGAAAAGTCCGTATACCAGAGCGAGATTGCTGCGGTAATGATACATTATCGATATCATTATCAGCGTAAGATATATCAGTACAGGATCTCTCATAGTTCTGAAAAGATACCTTTTCAGGACGTTGTCCTTTTTTTCATACATATTTATACCAACTTAAAGTTATTGTCATCATCAAGATACCAGAGCGGAAACGCTGTTGTGTTCAGCATCCTGTCTGATATACCAAGCAGATTTACATTATTCGAGCCCGCAAAGCTTTCGGCCACCGGAGCGAAACTCGCCCCCGCATCCGTTGTAGCAAGGATGCAGGCACAGGCACTTGCGTTGAGCGCTGAAACGTCAACACGCCTGCCCTCGATAACCTTGACTGCAAGCACTTTCAGAAGTATCTGAGGCGGATAATCGGGATTATCAACGCTTATGGTGTACATCTCCTCGTTATCACCTCTGAAAATAAAGGTACAGGCAATCCCGTGATTGATAAGAGCATTGATGAGGCCGAATACAGAAGCAATGAGCTTCTCTTCTGCAATTACTGCCTGCTGCGGATCAGCACCGGAGGGCCGGTACAGATCAAGTATAATAACCGGCTGTACAGAAGCAGCCGCCTCGTCAAGTCTGACCATCAGCACGGATCTTTTAGAGGAAAGCTTCCAGTTGATGCGCTTCATGGCATCTCCGGGAACATATTCCCTGTGCTCGTAGCCGGGAACTGTATTTGACGTGAACATCATATTCGTCTCGTTATCCTCTTCATTTTCGGTGGTAGCAACAACATTCGCTATCGACCGCACAAGAGCTGATGAAGCCTTGATATCGGGGATAACAGGGATAACGCCGACTGAAACGGGCTGAGGAACGGCATCGATCTTGAACTTCATGAAACCGAGAAAGCCGCATGAATTGATCTCTTTTATGCCAACCTCACCGTTGCCGCCGCAAACGGCATCGGTCTCAAAAACGAACTCATTCTCACCGATATCCATGAGCGAAAGCTTGTATGTCTTGATGTTCTTATCGAACACCTCCGACACATAAGGCTTTATCTCAAGCACAGCAAGAGGAACGGAATTTTTCTTGTCAACAGTTACTCTGACTTTCAGTTTGCCGCCTTTCTTGACGTAAGCGTCACAGTCAATGGAGACCTTTACGTTCTTCCTTGCATACAGGGCGAATCCCAAAGAAACAAGCGGTGCAAAGAGCACGAATGCAAGGAGGATAACTCCCATCTCACCGTCGATATAGAAGGTGAAGATATAAACAAGAAAAGCAACCATCAGAGCGCTGACGATGTATTTCAGATTTTTCATTATCTGGCGCCCATTGCAGGAACAGGAATATTTTTCAGAAGCTCTGTCACATATCCCTCACTAGTACCGTAAGCAGTCTTGCCCTGCGGTGAAAGGATGATCCTGTGCGAAAGAACAGCAACAGCTGTATTCTTCACATCATCAGGTGTGACATATTCCCTTTCGTAAATGTAAGCGAAAGCCTTTGAAGCCTTATAAAGAGCGATGCTTCCTCTCGGACTGATTCCGAGGGTCGTGTTTCTGTCGCCTCTTGTTGCATTTACAATAGTTATGATATACTTCTTTACGTCATCAGTAACACGTATTTCCTTGACAGCCTTCTGCATATCAAGGATATCGTTTACAGTCATGGCGGGTTCGGTTATATTTTCAATGGGGTTGTACTTCTCGGTGCGTTCGAGGATGCTGAATTCCTCTTCCGCAGAAGGATAACCCATGGATAATTTCATAAAGAATCGGTCCATCTGAGCTTCAGGCAGATGGAATGTACCGTAAGTCTCTACCGGATTCTGTGTAGCCATTACAAGGAACGGCTTCGGAAGCTCATGAGTAACTCCGTCCAGACTAACCTGTCTCTCCTCCATTGCTTCAAGAAGTGCCGACTGCACCTTCGGCGAAGCACGGTTTATCTCGTCAGCCAGAAGAAAATTGCACATAACTGCGCCGTCACGATAGATAAATTCGCCGCTTGACTGATCCATCATGGTAAATCCTGCAATATCCGACGGCATTACATCAGGTGTAAGCTGGATACGATTGAATCTACCGCCTATGGAACGTGAAAGAGCTGTAATCAGCTGAGTCTTGCCGACGCCGGGAACATCTTCCAGCAGAACGTGGCCTTCACAGAGAAGTGATGCGATAAGTTTTATAATAGTATCATCCTTGCCGACAATTACCTTGCCAACTGTCTGAGCAAGTAAGCTGACATTTCTGTTCATAAAAAGCTACCTCGTTATTGAGCATATTATCCAATTAGGTATATTATATCATATTTCGGCAATGTGCGCAATAGACAAATAGACAAATTTTCATACTCATTATTGTTGATTCCCACTATATCACAAAGAAAATCATGTGGAAAAATTGTCCATTTCTTTATATTTCGTCGTTCGCTGAGACAAGCCGTGAGCTGCCGAGATCCAATTGTGAAAGAAAAGTTTCATCAGTTCAACACATAAAAAAATGCAGCAGTGGCAATTCACTGCTGCATTTCCGTATCATTTTTCAATTACTTGATCATGTTAGCGATCTCGTCAGCGAAGTTCTCTTCCTTCTTCTCAACGCCTTCGCCACGCTCGTAACGAACAACGTCAACAATCTTTACAGAACCGCCGAGCTTCTTAGCCTCTGCGTCAACATAGCCCTGAACTGTGAGCTTGTCATCCTTAACGAATGCCTGCTCGAGGAGGCAGTTTTCGCTGTAGTACTTGCCAACCTTGCCTTCAACGATCTTAACTCTTACCTGCTCAGGCTTTGATGCCATCTTAGGATCCTCAGCCATCTGAGCGAGCATGATCTTCTTCTCGTTCTCGATAACTTCAGCAGGAACTTCCTCTCTCTTAACATAAGGAGCGTTAAGAGCAGCAGACTGCATAGCAACGTCCTTACCGATGTAAGCAACCTTGTCAGCGTCGAGGTCTGTGTCCATCTTTACCATAACACCGATGCTGCCGCCATTGTGGATGTAAGAAGCAAGCTTGCCTTCCATTCTTACGAAACGACGGATAACGATGTTCTCTCTGATCTTCATGCCTGCGAGCTCTGTAAGAGCCTCGCCTACTGTACCTGTGCCGTTAGCGATAGCCTCGTTCTTGAGAGCCTCAACGTCAGCAGGATTCTTCTCGATGATAGTCTCAGCAACGTTTGCAACGAAGTTTCTGATATCATCTGTGTTAGCAGCGAAGTCTGTCTCTGTGTTTACTTCGAGGAGAACGCCTACATTGCCCTTAACAACAGCAGTTACAACGCCCTCAGCAGCAGCTCTGCCGCTCTTCTTAGCCTGTGTAGCGAGACCTTTTTCTCTGAGGAACTCGATAGCCTTGTCCATATCGCCATCGTTCTCTTCGAGTGCCTTCTTACAGTCCATCATACCAACGCCTGTGGACTTCATGAGTTCCTTGATTTCTGCAACGGATACCTTACCCATTGTGATTACCTCCTGTATTATATTGTGTAGATTATAGTTTATATAACGCAGGGCTGCCGCAAACGGATCCGCAGCAGCCCCATAAAAGTCTTTGATTATTCAGCGTCAGCTGTCTCAGCCTCAGCAGCTTCCTCTGCAGGAGCTTCCTGAGCTTCCTCAGTAACGTCGCTTCCCTGTCTGCCTTCGATAACAGCGTTAGCGATTGTGCCGGCGATGAGCTTTACAGCTCTGATAGCATCGTCGTTACCAGGGATTACGTAGTCAACTTCATCAGGATCGCAGTTTGTATCAACGATAGCAACGATCGGGATGTTAAGCTTCTTAGCCTCAGCTACAGCGATCTTTTCCTTGCGTGGGTCAACGATAAAGAGAGCTGCAGGGAGCTTCTTCATGTTCTTGATACCGCCGAGGAACTTCTCGAGCTTTTCTATTTCGAGGTTGAGCTTAACAACTTCCTTCTTAGGGAGAAGTGCGAATGTGCCGTCTTCTTCCATTGTGTGGAGCTGCTCAAGTCTCTTGATTCTTGTCTGGATTGTCTTGAAGTTTGTGAGCATACCGCCGAGCCATCTTGCGTTAACGTAGTGTGCGCCTGCTCTTGTAGCTTCTTCCTTAACTGAATCGCCAGCCTGCTTCTTAGTACCTACGAAAAGTACTTCGCCGCCCTGTGCTGCGATGTCACGAACGAACATATAAGCATCTTCGAGCTTCTTAACTGTCTTCTGAAGGTCGATGATGTAAATGCCGTTTCTCTCTGTGAAAATGTATGGTGCCATTTTCGGGTTCCATCTTCTTGTCTGGTGACCAAAGTGTACGCCAGCCTCAAGAAGCTGCTTCATTGATACTACTCCCATGGTGTAGTCCTCCTTAAAATTGGTTATTATTTAATCCTCCGCCCGACTTAGCTCACGGACAACGCTCACCGAGCGCACCAATCCGTAAAAGTACAAGCGTGCGAATTGCCTTAATATTATAACATTTCATGCAGGATAAATCAAGTACTTTTGCATTGGATATTCAGACAGACTTAAAGAACACTCAGTCATCTTTTTTGTGCACAATTCCTTCTTCACGCTCCACAAGTACAATCTCCCTGCCCACAACTCTTATCTCAGAGCATTTTATTATTATGTCATCCTCTTTGCCAAAGAATCCGAATATCCTTGAATTGCCGTAAATAATAAGCTTCTCAGCCCTGCCGTCCGGAACGGAAAGCTCCACATCATCAATATAGCCCAGCCTTTCGCCAGTGTTGACATCGATGACTTCTTTTCTCCGCAATTCTTCAAAGCTGCATAACAAAACTATCCCTCCGCTCAATGCTAAACTATATAACATTGTATGCGGAGGGACATCCGTTCAATTATTTATCGTCGTCGTTTTTCTTCTTTGATGCAAGTGCTGTAAGCACAGCAGCAACTGCCGCAATAAGAACTACTGCTATGAGTATTCCCTTCGGGAAATTATCTCCTGTCTGAGGAGCATTTGCTGCAAGTAATGTAAGTGCATTTATCATTTCTGTCATTTTCTTTGTCCTCCTGTGTTTTCATTTGTATCTTGCAGAACATTCCTGTTCCTTTTTACAATTTTATCACGTTGTCCATGAAATGTCAAATGAAATGTATGTGAAAGGCGCTGAGCGAGCGGCAGCGCAGTCACGTTTCGCTCGTAAAGCCGCTGAGCGAGCGGCGGCGCAATCACGTTTCGCTCGTAAACTCGCTTACTCTTTACATTGCGTTAGTCTGCTTTCGCTCACTCTTACTAAATAGAAATGTGAGTTTATGTTTTAATAGGCGGAGAGCCTCCGCCCGCAGTCACGCTGACGCTCGTATACTCGCTTACTCTTTACATTGCGTTAGTCTGCTTTCGCTCACTCATACTAAGTTGTATAGTCCGCAAACTAAGCATTGATCGCTTATCACTGTTAACTATTAGATCAGAAACGGAAATCTCTCTTGCCGTCGTTCTTTATTTCATCAAGATATTCGATAGCACGGTTTCTGCGCTTTTCATCAGGAACTTTCTGTATCTCACGGGCGATAAGCTCCTCACCTATCTTTCTTGTCTCAGGCGAAGCGTAATCTGTCAGGTACTCCTGAAGTGTCATAAGTGCGTTCGGGTGGCAGCAGTTCTGTATCTGACCTACTTTGCACAGAGCCATGAATCTGTCGCCTGTACGTCCTTCACGATAGCAGGCTGTACAGAATGACGGAATATAGCCGCCCTTCATAAGCCACTGAACAACCTCGTCAAGTGAACGCTGGTCTGATACATCAAACTGCTCGGTATCATGAGGTCTCTCGTCTGCCGAGTAGCCTGCATAGCCGCCTACTGATGTTCTTGAACCGCCTGATATCTGCGAGATGCCCAGTCCGAGAACCTTGTCACGGCAGGTCTCGTTCTCACGGGTAGAGATTATCATTCCTGTGTAAGGAACAGCTATTCTGATACAGGCTATGATCTTGGCAAATGTATCGTCATCGATACCGTTATCAAATACGGACGGATCAATGTCGGATGCTCTCTTTACTCTCGGAACGCTTATAGTATGAGGTCCTACGCCGTGAACAGCTTCAAGGTGCTCAGCGTGCATCATAAGTCCTGCAAATTCGTACTTGTACATATCAAGGCCGAAGAGAACGCCGAGGCCTACGTCATCGATTCCGCCTTCCATAGCTCTGTCCATAGCCTCTGTGTGGTATGCGTAGTTATGCTTTGGTCCTGCGGGATGGAGCTTCTCGTAGCTTTCCTTGTGGTATGTTTCCTGGAAAAGGATGTACGTACCGATCCCTGCCTCTTTCAGCTTCTTGTAGTTTTCAACTGTTGTAGCGGCGATGTTGACATTTACTCGTCTGATTGCGCCGTTCTTGTGCTTGATAGAGTAGATAGTGTTGATACATTCAAGGATGTACTCGATAGGATTGTTTACAGGATCCTCTCCTGCTTCGATAGCAAGTCTCTTGTGTCCCATATCCTGGAGAGCGATGACCTCGTCACGTACCTCGTCCTGTGTCAGCTTCTTACGTGGGATCTCCTTGTTCTGCTGATGATACGGACAGTAGACACACTGGTTCACGCAGTAATTTGAAAGATAAAGAGGAGCAAACATTACGATGCGGTCTCCGTAGAAAGCCTCCTTTATCTCTCTTGCAAGTGCGTATATCTTTTCGGTCATCTCAGGAAGATCGCAGGCCAGAAGCACACTTGCCTCCCTGTGAGTAAGTCCTGAACATTCAACGCCTCTGCCTGTCTTCTTAGGACGTGCTTTTTCAAGGAGAGACTCGATCAGTTCCTTGTTGTGCTTGTTCTGCTCGGCATATTCAAGAGTAGCCTTTATTTCCTCATCATTGATGAATTCCTCTGCCTTTAATGATTTTACGTCGTACATAATTTTACCTCCAATTATTTTAGTAATCTTTTCACGGCATCCATAGCAATAATCATGCCATTTTTGATAATTTCTTCCTTATTGTCATCCCACATTTTTCTTGCATTATTAATAGCAATTTCTACTGCTTCAGCAACTTCTTTTTTCAAATTAAACGGTTCTTTTTTCAGTCCGATTTCCGGTAATAATATTTTCTCCGGTGTATCAGCAATCTCATATCCCAAATTCATAATCAATGCTTCAGCTGTTTTATCATAAATCGTGAGATAAACATCTTTTAATGTTTTATCAGCTTTAAAACTCTCTATTGTTTTTTGAGCGACATAGAAAGCCACCCTTGGATCAAACCCGTTATTACTAGCTGACAAAAGTGGAAAAGCAACTGATGAAACTCCTATTCTATCTGCAACTTTCAAGCTTGATAGATAAGCGGAACTCAATAAAACATATTCATTATGTCCTCCATCAACCCATCTTGGAACCGCAGCATGAATAATAAATTCAGATGGTAAATTATAACCTCCTGTAGGAATTGCAGAACCCACATCAATAGGAGCTATGGATTTACATTTTTTCCGCAATTCCTCCTCACCAGCTTTTTCAAAAATTGCTTGTGAGGCTCCAGCCCCTTTCTTTAATTGCGGGTTTGCAGGAAGGACAATCGCATCTACATTAAGTGTTGTTATATCGGCTTTAATGATATACATTTTCATTTTATCTTCCTCCCGAAAACTTTACCTCACTTTTTTGATATTGCGGCTTTGACCGAAACGCCGCTTATTCTTCCCAGCTTTCCCGTAAGATTGCTGATACTGTCGGGGTCTGCATCCACAGCTACCGATATCAGGGAAATCCCTCTTTCCTTGTAGGGAATACCCATACGCCCGATGATTATACCGCTGTAATCATGCAGTATGCGGTTCACATCCGTGACTGCATCCGTCTCGTCAATGACAATAGCGACTACAGCTATCCTTTTTCCGTCCATTTTTCCTCCTTTGCACAGACTGAGCGGCAAATAAAAACGTCCGCACATAGTACGGACGTGATCATAGCATAATTCTTTTCTGCTGACCGATAACAGAGTTACTGCCCTGCTGCCCGAAAACATAATATTAATAGTACTGCCGATACGGGAATGAAATCCCCGCAGCCGCTTATATTATTATAATGTAAAAAACCGTCATAGTCAACTCAAATTTGTTAGTTAGCACTAATATTTTTGCGTCAATTGCACAATTAATGTCTTGCAATTTATACATTCCTCACAAAGTTGCAGAACATTACACAAATTTTATATATTTATTTCAATTTTTACTGGACAAATTCTGATTTATATGTTATAATAAACAATAGTAATATTCATGAGGTGATCATCAATGGGTTTATTCTCTATTTTTTCAGGCGGCACTAAGTACTTCGATAAACATATAGATCCGAAATGCGACTACTGCCAGTTCGGCAAGCGTACAAGAGACGGCAACAAGGTCCTTTGCGAGAAAAGAGGTCTGGTTCAGCAGACTTATTCATGTAATAAGTTCATCTACTCCCCTCTCAAGAGGATCCCTGTAAAGCAGCTTAATTTTGTCGGAAGTATCGCTGACGATGATATCTATATCGAGTCAAAGAGCGACCGTGAAGAAAAAGAAGAAGCTAATAAAGAAGCCTCTGACAGCAAATCTGCTGACGACTCAAAGTCCTCTGATAACACAAAAGCGGCTGAGTGATCAGGCTTCATAAACGTAACAAAATGTTCCCGCTGTGCACATACAGCGGGAACTCTCTGTTCTTCAGCACTTGACAAATTTATTTTTTTCATGTATAATTACAAAGATGTGTTTATGCGGGTGTGGTGAAACTGGCAGACACGCAAGATTTAGGTTCTTGTACCGAGAGGTGTGCAGGTTCAAGTCCTGTCACCCGCACTAACAATTAAGCCGCAGTTATCCCTGCGGCTCTTTTTATTTTTCACATCTATGCCAAAACGCTTGACAGAGCTGCACCAATATGCTAAAATAAAGCTGTAGTTTGATATCTTTTCCGTAAACCGGAGTTCCCGATATTCAAGCTTTAATTTTTATTTAAAAGGAGTTCTTTGTTTGAAGAATACTATGAAAAAGGAGATAGCAGCGTAAACGGGAAGGTTTGCGAATTCTGTCTCACACAAGCCTCCCGTTGTTTCAGTCAACATTTTCAGGAGGAAAAAAATAATGAATAAATCAGACTATATCATCCGCAAGGAAACTAAAAACGACTACCGTGAAGTAGAAAATCTCAACCGTGAAGCTTTCTGGAATCTCAGTGTTCCCGGATGCAGCGAGCACTATTTCGTCCACGTTATGCGTGACCACAAGGACTTTATCCCGGAGCTTGCTCATGTACTCGAAATCGGCGGAAAGATCGTCGGCTGCGTTATGTACTGCAAAGGTCTGCTCAAAGACGAGGAAGGAAATGAAAAGACCGTCCTTACAATGGGTCCCCTCTGTGTACATCCCGATTATCAGCGTCAGGGCATTGGCAAGGCTCTCCTTGAGTATACTTTTGCCCTTGGCAGAAAAATGGGCTACGATACTGTCATAAATTTCGGCAATCCCGATAACTATGTGGCTCGTGGCTATAAAAGCTGCAAGAAGTACAACGTGTGCCTTGAAGGCGAGGTTTTCCCTGCTGCTCTGCTGGTAAAGGAGCTGACGGAAGGCGCTCTGGACGGCCGCAAGTGGTACTACTATCAGTGCGATGCCGATGCTCCCTGCGAAGACGAAGAAGCTGTTGAAAAGTTTGACTCGCAGTTTCCGCCCAAAGTCAAAGCATGGCAGCCAAGTCAGGAGGAATTCTACATCCATAGTCATTCAGCCATAACATGGTAATATGATCACAAAAGCCGTAAAGCATTATTCCGCTTTACGGCTTTTTCTTTATAGTATTATCGGTTTGTATGACAGTGCCTTATCGGCAACTTCTTCGGCAGAACCATATCCGCCGTTCTGAAGCTTGCTGACAATATCGATTATCTCTTCTCTTGTGAGTAAGTTCATGCATTTACACCTCTCCTTCATCAAGAAGCCTTCGGTACTCCTCCCAGTTTATCCTCTCGCCGCCCATACTCTCAAGATGGTCTGTATGGAACTGGCAGTCAATCATTACAAAGTCCCGTTCTGCAAGAAACTGAGCAAAGAGTATCAGTGCCGCTTTCGAGCCGTTTTCCTTGTCTGAGAACATACTCTCACCGAAAAAGCATCTGCCGATGCAAACGCCGTAAAGTCCCCCTGCAAGTTCGCCGTCGATATAGGCTTCAACACTGTTTGCCAGCCCGAACTTGTGAAGTTCACAGTAAGCCTTTTCCATGTCGTCGGTTATCCACGTTCCTACGGTTGCTTCCCTTTTCATGCGGCAGCGGTGTATCGTATCCGCAAAGTCACGGTCAAGCTTCATCTCAACTTTGTGCTGCTTCATGAATTTCTTCATGCTATGGGAAATATGGATATTCTCAGGCCTTATGATGAACCTCTCTTTCGGACACCACCACAGTATCGGATCATCAGGATTGAACCACGGGAATATGCCGTTGCTGTACGCAAGTACCAGACGCTCAACGGAAAGGTCTCCGCCTACCGCAAGCAGTCCATCATCATCTGCCAGTTCGGGCTTTGGCAGCCATATCGTATCATCAAGTCTGTATACCGCCATAATTACGCCTTTTTCGACTTATCAGCCGATATCACGAATTTTTCCTTGTGCGCTGAAAGCAGGATACGTCCGCCGTTTTTCAGCTTGCCGAAAAGTATCTCATCCACGAACAGCGGCTTTATCTCATTACGGATAACACGGTCAACCTCTCTTGCGCCGAATTCAGGAGTAATACCCTTGGACTGAACAAGAACCTTTGCCTTATCATCAGCGCTGAACTCTATTTTCTTTGCTCTGAGCTGAGATGCCAGTTCACCCAGCTTTTTGCCAACTATAAGTTCCGCCATCTTCTTATCCATGCTGTTGAATACCACTATCTTATTGAGCCGGTTGCGGAATTCGGGCTGGAATGTCTGCTTGACAGCTTCGGAAATAACAGCCTCATTAAGGCTTGAGCTGCTGAAACCGATAGTGCTCTTTCCGATACGTGAAGCACCCGCATTTGATGTCATGATTATGACAACATTTCGGAAATCCGCTTTTCGTCCCTGATTATCTGTGAGAGTTGCGTAGTCCATCACCTGTAGAAGAACGTTGTAAATGTCGGGATGCGCCTTTTCAATTTCGTCAAGCAGCAGAACTGCCGACGGTGATTTTCTTATTGCTTCGGTCAGCAGACCGCCGTCCTCGTAGCCAACATATCCCGCAGGCGAACCGATAAGCTTTGCAACAGCGTGTTTTTCGCCGTATTCGCTCATATCAAAACGTATCAGCTTCACTCCCAGTTCTTCCGCAAGACTTTTTGCAATTTCAGTTTTACCAACGCCTGTAGGTCCGACAAAAAGCAGACTTGCCAGCGGTTTATTCTCTTCAAGAAGTCCTGCTTTCGAGAATTTCACTGCATTGACCACCTGAGCAATTGCCTCGTCCTGCCCGAATATGCGCTTTTTCATGCGGTCTTCAAGGCCTGCAAGTCCGGTGATATCCTCATTTGAGACTGTTTCCACCGGCACACGGCAGATAGTAGTCAACACCTGATTTATAACGTCCTTATCAACAGTCTGCCTTTTCTTAACGGTAGGATGAAGCTTGCGGTATGCACCTGCCTCGTCTATAAGATCAATGGCTTTATCGGGAAGAAAGCGGTCGTTGATATATTTCATGCTCATATGAACAGCATACTCTAAAACGTCCTTGCCGTACCTGACACCGTGGAACTGCTCATATTTTTCACGCAGTCCGCTGAGTATCTTCACTGTTTCTTCCTCACCGGGCTCTTTTATCTCGATATTCTGAAAGCGTCTGACGAGGCTTTTGTTCTTCTCGAAATACTTCTTGTACTCTTCAAAAGTTGTAGCACCGATGAACCTGATGCGGCCGTCAGAGAGATACGGCTTCAGCATATTTGAAGCGTCAAACGCTCCTTCACCAACTGCGCCTGCCCCCGAAAGATTATGTATCTCGTCTATGTAAATGATCGGTTTTTCTTCTTTGCTGATCTCGGTAAGCACCTTCTTGAAGCGCTTTTCAAAATCGCCACGGTACTGTGTACCTGCAAGCATACCGCCCAGATCAAGGGCAAATACCTTAGCTCCTGCCAGCGGTTCTGGCACATTCCCGTCCCTGATAAGCTGAACAAGCCCGTATGTTATGGCAGTCTTTCCGACGCCGGGTTCGCCGATATGAAGCGGATTATTCTTGTCCTTGCGGCAGAGTATCTGAATAGTTCTGTCAAGTTCTTCTGTACGTCCGATGAGAGGATTGACGTCAGTCAGAGTTTCATTCAGACAGGGCGCATAAAGCTTCCATCCGCTGCGGCTGTCATCAACTTCGCCTATTTTTATGCTTGCCTCGGCAGCCTGAGTTTCGTTTTCTTCGATTATCGCCATTTCCTGGAGCAGATCAGCTTCGGATATTCCCTGCTTTTCAAGATAATACACAGCATAGCAGTCGTCAAGATTCCACAGTCCGTGTATGAGATGCCTGAGACAGACTTCCTTGCTTCCGCTGCTGTATGCACTTTTCGCCGCAAAATTCAGCAAAGAGTTCACTCCCTCAGATAATTCGGGCTTTTCCACCTCAGCCTTGTCCATATATGTCTCGGCATACTCCTTGAGATATTTTTTGAGAATATCAACATTTCCGCCGCATTCCTCAAAGGCTTCTGCAAAGACTTTATCTTTCAGCACCATGAGCAGTACTATTTCAGGAGTTACATATTCGTAGCCCTTGCTCTGTGCATAATCTATTGCCTTGTATATTATATCAAGTACTTCATTAGATAATTCCATATCACCCCTCCTCTATGGTCATTCTGAATGGAAAGCCCTCTTCCTTTGCACGTTCGAGAGCTTTTTTCACTCTCGTGGACGCTATATCATAAGGATACTTTCCCACCACAGCCTGTCCGTTTTTGTGGACGTGCATCATTATCGCCTGAGCGGTGATCTCATCCTTATGGAAGATTTCCACAAGAACTCCCACAACAAATTCCATTGTCGTAAAATCGTCGTTTATCATTATTACGCTGTACAGTCTCGGTTCTTTCACCATGCTGTCGCTGCGTTCCTTTACAGCACCTTTAGCCGACATTCCATCATCTCCATTCTTCAGGGACGTCTTCACTTTTCTCACGAAAACAAATCCATATAAACATTATACCATTATTCCCCTCATATGTCAAAGATATTGCTCCACCAACTAAACCTTGCCTTCAAATGCTTGACATAAAGAAAAATTCTCAGCGTCAGAAAAACTTGAAATGCGTCAGCATTTCTGCGTTTTCCTTTCTTGATAATTTTCCTCTCTGTCTTCGCCTTTTTGACAATGTTTAATTGGCGGAGCAATATTATTCGTGTTGACAAAAATCGGGAGGCCTGATTTCAAGTCAGCCTCCCGAACCAATTATTTATAGGGCAACACCGCACAAAACTTGTGCTGAATATGCGCCGACAGATTTTTCGTCAGATTGTATAGAAATTCCGCAGGCATACTGACGTATGTCAAGGGATTTCTGTGCAAGATGACGGAAAATCTGTCCGCAGATTCAGTGCAAAGCCGTCAGGCGGGCTTTGTGCGGTGTTGCCTATAAGTTTTCGTTTTTAAGTGCGTCTATCGTGTTGTCATTTTTCAGCTTGCTCATTGAGTACATCATTGTTGCAAATACTACTGCAAACACGCTGAATACCGCAATTCCTATTGCCTCCCACGGCAGATAGAAATCAACATCCATTGAGATATCAACTGATCTGAATATGAACCACACTACCACCGCTGCCACAGGTAGTCCTGCTGCCAGAGACTTCAGGCCGTACAGTATGCATTCATAATTGAGAATATTCCTGATACCCTTCTGTGTCATTCCAACAGACCTGAGCATTGCGAATTCACGTCTGCGCAGTCCTATGTTAGTGGAAATTGTATTGAATACATTTGCTGCGGCGATAAGGGATATAAGTACTATAAATCCGTAAGCAAACACTTTTATTATAGTAATGAAGCTTCGCTCCTGCTTTTCAGCCTCTGCAACATTGTGAAGTGAATCTGTATGGAGATGATTGTCCTTGAGAAATGCAGTCAGCTCCTTCTCGCATTCTTCGGGCTCAGCGGAATTAATGAAGATCTCGCAGTAATCGTTATCTTCTTTCGGCATCAGATCCTCCATCATACTGAAAGGATAAACAGCCAGTATTACTCCTGTGGAGCTGTTGTAAAAAGGCTTATTATGAATGGTCTTTCCGGTCCTGAGAGTAAAATTAGTGCGGCAGTCCTCATTGGAGATTATCTTCTCCTCGTCGTTATAATTCATGTATGTCGCAGTGCCGTCACCATTATCCATGTAGAACCAGTAATCCTTGAAAGATTCGTACATATGGCAGTCAAAAGAGCATTCTTCTGCTATGATGGATGAACTCTTGACGAATCTGCCTGCTTCACGGTCGAATATCTCATCGCCGTCATAGAGAATTCCAAGGGGCGATTCAGCCGACATGAACTTAGCTTTGCTGAGTCCGTTTTCGTCAAGAAGCCTCAGATATGTTTCGTCGTCCACAAAAGATGAAACAACGTACATATTTATCTTACTGCTGTCAGCGTTAACGATTCCGCCGGACATTGCAATATCCATTTCCAGCATCTCCAGAAGCTCGGGATTGATTACACTTTTTTCAACATCGCAGTTGACACCTGTATTAAATGCGAAAGACGCATTATCCACGCTTTCAACATTTTTTATCTTCTCAAGCAGCTCAGGAGCGCTGTTTATCATATCGTCACCGGAATAATGGTATACAAGATCATAACCCGATGTTTCCGAGGATATCTCTGCACCTTTGATAAGATAATCGGTAAATGCCGATGCTGAAACGAAAAGTACTATGCTCATGAAAAGGCTCATGATAGTTGTGCGGTATCTCTTCTTGCTTCTCTTGTAGTACTTGTGTCCCAGCATTCCCGAGAATCCGAACAGTTTGTACACCAGCTTCGGAGTTTTCAGCTTCTTGTTTTTTACCTTGATATCACTGCTCATGCGAATAGCTTCAACAGCTGTGACCTTTGTGGCACGTTTAGACGGTATCCATGCGGAAATGCTGATAGTAACAATTGCGATGACTACAGCCGCAATTATAGAAACCACGGATACCGACAGCTTCATCTTGACTTCATCAGGGAGATCCTCGCCGAAGAATGAACCGAACTTGCTTCCGAGACAGGTAAATGTGACCCACATTCCTGCGATTCCGAGAAGAATACCAAGAGGTATTCCGATACCGCTTACTACAAATGATTCAAACCTAACCATTTTTCTCAGCTGTTTCTTTGTTGCGCCGATAGAGGAAAGAAGTCCGAACTGCTTGGTACGTTCCGCAACGGAAATTGAAAATGCGTTGTAGATAAGCATTACCGAACCGAACATGATGAGAACGATCACTACTGCCGCAAGTCCGTAAAGTGTCTGCTCTATGCTGTTATATCTTGATATTCCGTAGAACATAAGCAGATCGGAGTTAGTACTTCCGTCTATCCTTTCGCTTTCCATGAAATCGTAGATCTGTTCTGCATTCTTCATGGAAAAGCTGATACTGTATGTCTCGGGTAGGTATTCGCTGTCTGTCGCTCTGACAATACAGGTATAGCCGGGCGCCTCAGAATCCTCGATCATATAGCCTGGACGCTCATAGATTCCGCAGACAGTGTATTCCTTAGTTGTACGGACGCTGAAATCTTCGCTTATAGTGCCGTCTTCGTTGTAATCAGCTCCCACTTCAAACATAGGATTTTCCTGTCCCACAGCATGGTCATCACGTATCCTTTCACCGACTTCAAGAGTGATCTTATCACCTGTTTTCAGGTACACTCCGCCGTTATCGGAAAGATGTGACGGGATCAGTATCTCGCTGTCATTTTCGGGAAAATGTCCCTCCATCATATGAACAGGCATAATCTCATCATAGCCGTCGCTGACACCCATGAGATAAAGATAAGGCTTGTATTCATTTTCACTTTCAATGGGGGCGTATCCCTCGTATTTGCTGAATACCGCCTTATCCACCTTATCGGATGATTCTATATATTCAAAGGAATCGTATGGCTGATAATCGACCTGTCCATGCCATGAACCGGATTCATATGCGAAATAATTCCTTCCGAACTGTATAACGCTTGAAACTGATGTGGTAACGGCGCAGATAAGCGCAGTGGAAAGCATGATACCGATGATGGTAACGATAGTTCGTGTGCGGTTCTTTTTCAGGGATTCGATAGTGACTTTATTGAAGATGTTCATTTTCTGATCACCTCGTCACGGGTAATTTTTCCGTCGCTGATGGCGATTATCCTGTCAGCCTGAAGTGCAATATTCTCATCGTGAGTTATCATGATAAGGGTCTGATTATACTTCTTGTTTGACAGCTTGAGAAGATCAACTATCTCCTGACTGTTCCTGCTGTCGAGATTTCCTGTAGGTTCATCTGCAAGCACCACCGCAGGCGCATTCATAAGCGCCCTACCGATTGAAACTCTCTGCTGCTGACCGCCCGAAAGCTGATTCGGGAGATGTTCTTCCCTGCCGTTCAGACCGAGGGTATCGATCAGTTCTTTGAGTCTGTCAGTGTTGATCTCCCTGCCGTCCATAAGAACGGGAAGTGTCATATTCTCCGTAACATTCAGCACGGGGATAAGATTGTAGAACTGATAGATAAGCCCCACCTGACGGCGGCGGAATACTGCAAGTTCTTCTTCCGACTGAGAATAGACATCCTTGCCGTTCATGAATACCTTGCCGCTTGTAGGCTTGTCAACTCCTCCGAGAATGTGGAGAAGAGTTGATTTTCCCGAACCTGACGGGCCGATGATAGCAACGAATTCCCCAAGTTCAACCGAAAGAGAAACTCCGTCAAGTGCACGGACTTCATTCTCGCCCTTGCCGTATATCTTGCATAGATTTTCAACACGTAATATTTCCATAGTGTTATGCCTCCTGTATTTCTTACTGTAATCATTATACCGTTTCTATATGACACTACCGTGACTTAAAAATAACAAAAACGTCACTTTCGGTGTCACTTTCAGACATAAATACAGGCGAACCATGTTCGCCCGCAGATCATATTCAAAGTCACACAGTACTTTTATAGAAGCGCATGATAAAACGTGCACCGCCGTTTTCGCAGTTTTCGGCTTTAAGAGTACCATTCTGCTCCCTGACTATCATCCTCGCAAGGGCAAGACCTATTCCGAATCCACCCTTGTCCTCGTCGGAAGCGCCTTTATAGAATCGCTCGAAAATATGGGGCAGGTCCTCCTCAGCAATACCGCTTCCGCTGTCGGAAATGACTATCTCGGTGAATATGGCGTTCTCCTCCGCACATATATTTATACGGCCTCCCTCGGGAGTATGCTCCATACAGTTTTTCAGTATATTTGCCACAGCCTCGCCGCTCCATCTGATATCACCGCTGAATTCACCCTCAGCTCTTACAGTAAGCTCCTGCCCGTGAAGCTCAATGGGCACAAACAGCGGCATACAGGCTTTGTTGATAAAATCCTTCATCGGCATGGTCTCGCTCTGAAATTTGATAGTCCCCGCATCCAGCTTTGACATTTTGAGCAGTGCGGTGATAAGCCAGTCGATACGTGACAGCAGCTTTTTCAGTTTCAGAAGCAGTTCACGCTTCTTGTCCCCGGATATTCCTTCCTCCGAAAGCATGGATACTATTATATTGATAGAAGTGAGCGGAGTTCGTATCTGATGGGAAATATCAGCAAGGGAATCCGCCAGATACATTTTTTCATCCCTGAGGCGGTTCTGCTGTTCACGAAGACGCACCACCATTTTGTGTATCTCGCTTTCAAGAATAGCAAGCTCGCCCTCGGTATTTTTTTCCAGTGACAGGTAGTCCTCACCGTGAAGTATCCTGTCTATCCTGCCTGAAAGTTCAGCGATATTACGGTATCTTCTGTACACTGTAAAGAGGCTGATACCTCCGAGAGCAAGGCATACTACAGCAGTGAAAAGGCCAAATCTCACATCCCATACCAGAGCAGCAGTTATGAACACAAGAGATGCAGCCGTAAAAATAATAAAGCTGCGCATCACTTCTTTATTTCTGAACAGTCCTTTCATACATCCACCTTATAGCCCAGACCTCTTACAGTCCTGATTATCTTCGGATCCTGAGGATCGTCCTCGATTTTTTCTCTGAGGCGCTTGATATATACCGTAAGCGTGTTGTCGTTGACATATTCGCCTGCGATATCCCAGATAGATTCAAGCAGCTTTGTACGTGAAAGGACAGCTCCCCTGTTATTGATGAACACCAGCAGCAGACGATACTCCAGCGCCGAAAGATAGAGATCATTTCCGTTTTTGCTTGCAGTACCCTTTACCGTGTCCACAAGCACATCTCCCAGCTGAGTGACACTTCCCGTATTGCCTGTAAGTCTCAGCACATTCTTGATACGTGAAATAAGCTCTCTCGGTCTGAAAGGCTTTGCAATATAGTCATCAGCACCCAGATCAAAACCTGTGACTGTGCTGAATTCGTCGCTTGAAGCTGTCAGGAAGATCACGGGAGTTGCGCCGTCTGACTTTATAGCCGAACAAACAGCAAATCCGTTTCCATCAGCAAGCGAAACATCCAGAAGCACCAGATCGAATTTTTCCTTTTCTATAATATCAAGAGCCGCAGCCTGACCTGTAACATTCTTGACTGTGAATCCTTCGTTGGACAGGAACTCAGTCAGATTCACGATTATTTCTTTGTCATCCTCAACAAGAAGAAGCTTTGTCATTGTCTCACCTCATAAAAATTAATAATATAATAATATCACAAAATCAAAGAAATTGCAATTCATAACCTAAATTTATATTCTTTTTTTGTTGAAAAACGGCTAAGACTATGCTATAATAGATTTTAGTATGTTTTCAAGGAAGGAGGTATGAAAGTGAATAAAGCAAAGTATATACTGTTGTCAGGAATGATCCTGTCTGCGATTTCTCCTGCCCTGACATACGCTGAGGATGATACCTGCAATATCGCAGACATTGTCAGCAGTTACCGCAGTGATGAACCGCTCTCACTGAAAAATGTCACTTCATGCGCTCCCGACGATATCTACGCTGTGAAGATCAGCGAGGTCTGCTCGGACAATGTCAGCGGAAAAACCGCCTCAGACGGCAGCAGATACGACTGGATAGAGCTTTACAACGGCTCTGCTGATGCAGTCTCACTCAGAGGATACGGTCTGTCCGACAACGTGGATAAGCCATACAAATTCACTTTTCCCGATGTCACTATCGACGCATACGGCTATCTTGTGATCTTCGCTGATAAAGAAGCTTCAGACGGAATAACTGCACCTTTCGGTATCAGCTCCGACGGCGAAGGTATCTTTCTCACCGCCCCCGACGGAACACTGACTTATTCGCTGAACGTCCCTGCCCTTGCTGAGGATACTTCCTTCGGTTACTACAAATGGGACGAATCGCCATCTGTTATGAAGCCTACTCCCGACAAGGACAACAGCAGTATCATAAGATATCTGAACGGACCTGTTTTTTCGGCAGAAAGCGGATTCTACAAGGACTCATTTTCCGTAAAGCTTACGGGAAGTCCCGACTGTGAGATCTACTATACCACCGATGGTTCTGTACCCACTGCCGAATCAAAACACTACACCCGTCCCATAAAGATCAACGACCGCTCGGATAAACCAAATGATATTTCTGCAAACAGGACTGCAACCTATCCCCGTTCAGCCATGAACTATGTCCCGGCGGAGAATATCACAAAATCCACGGTCATACGTGCAGTCGAGATCGACAGTCACGGACAGGTCAGCGACATTATGACCCGTTCTTATTTCGTGGGTATCGACCAGGAAAAGCAGTACAACAGTATGCCTGTTTTTTCCCTTGCAGTTGATCCCGACGACCTTTTCGACTACGATACGGGCATATACACAACGGGCAAGTATTACGATTACTTCAAATCAGGCGGACGCAATTTCGGTATCATCAACAACGACGAAACATGGCTGATGGCAGCGAATTTCACTCAGAAATGCACTCCTGACGATAATACATGGGAAAAAGCCGTCCATGTGGACATGTTCGAGGGCGACGGAAGCCTGGGATTCTCTCAGGATATGAGAGTACGTATTTTCGGAGCCTCATCCCGTGCCAATCTTCAGAAATCCCTGAAGCTTATCGCACGAAAAAAATACGGCAGCGGAAAAGTGGACTATGAGCTTATCCCCGATGCAGAAACTTCGGACGGCGATACTCTCGGCAAATACGATTCATTCATCCTTCGCTGCGGAGCAAATGACGCTTCGTGGACAAAACTCCGTGACCCTGTACTTCAGGAACTTGTCCGTGACCGTGACTTTGAGACTCAGTGCGGCAGACCTGCCATTGCTTTTCTCAACGGCGAATACTGGGGGCTTTATCAGATAACCGAGGACTACAGCGACAACTACATCCATAACCGCTACGGCTACGGCAAGGACAATACCGTTATCATCAAAAACGGCGACCTTGAGGACGGATTACAAAGCGACTTTGACGACTACAAGGAACTGGTAAAGTTTGTCAGAAACAATGATATGTCAGTCAGAGAAAACTACGAAAAGCTTGGCGAAATGGTGGATCTCCAAAGTATGGCGGATTATCATGCTTCTCAGATATACATAAACAATCAGGATGTCTACGGCGACGCCTGGATGAACAATACACGAATGTGGAAACTTCGCACTCCCGAGGACGATGCACAGGGCGACGGAAGATGGAGGTATATGCTCTATGATACCGAATACTCCACATATCTCTACGGCAGAGGCGGAGACTTCGATGCTCTGAAAAATGCCATGTTTGAAAACTCAGACAGCGTTATTTTCTCAAAAACGCTCCGACAGAACAAAGAGTTCCGTGAACTTTTCCTGAATACAGTTATGGACCTTGCAAACCTCAACTACACCAAGGAAAACACTGACAAAGTGATTGACAAATACTATGAGCTCTACTCTCCGCTTATGGAAGAACACGTCAAGCGTTTCGGTCCCGAATGGCGAGTGAGAAATCTCTACAACGGCTTCTACACGAATCAGATCAACACATTCAGGAATTTCTTTGACGGCAGACGTGAAAAGCTTGCAAAAGCGCTGATAAGCTATGGCCTCGGACGCAGTACATCCGAACTGACCGTTACCGTCAATAACAATGAATGGGGCACTGTCACCATCAATACTATCGCTCCGGAAATAAGCAGCACAGGCTGGAAAGGTCTGTATTTCAACGACTGCGAACTCGTAATCACTGCCATCCCATACGACGGATATGAGTTTGACGGATGGTCGGGACTTGCAAACGGCAGAAGAAAAAATGTCAGGGTAAAACTCTCGGAAGCATCTTCCATAAAAGCAAAATTCAAAAAGAAATAAAAAACGCTCTTCAGACAAAATGCCTGAAAGAGCGTTTTTTATGCAGGAAAATGCACGTTAAGGCAACACCACACAAAGCTTGTGCTGAAGATGCGCCGACAGATTTTTCCGTCAGATTGTATAGAAATTCCGCAGGCATACTATCGTATGTCAAGGGATTTCTGTGCAAGATGACGGAAAATATGTCCGCAGATTCAGTGCAAAGCCATCAGGCGGGCTTTGTGCGATGTCGCCTTAATCATCTGTTTCCACAGGTGTAACGTACACAACAGAATCTGACACCTTACTGCTATCATCCTCATCAACAGTAATACGAGTAGGACCGCAGCCTGTCAGAATAACTGCGGCAAGCGAGGAAATCGCCAACAGATCAATGAATTTTTTCATAGAACTCTCTCCTTCCGTATTCCTCACGATGTATTATAAACAAGAAACCTTAAAATTATCTTAATACTTTCTCTTTCTCAGTAGCTGAAACCGCATTCACTATTATAATGCCGCATATTACCAGTATCAGCGCCGCAGCCGTCCTCAGCACATTCATTTCCGCCGCTTCACCAAGCAGCACCGCTGACAGGATAACTCCGAAAACGGGATTCATCGAACCAAAGACCGCTATTCTTGAAACGGGATTGTACTTCAGAAGCAGTCCCCACAATGAGAATGCAGCTGACGAAACAAAGGCAAGATAAAGCAGCATCGCCATTCCGCTGAGACTGACAACGGGGATCCTTCCGCCCATGATAATGCCGATCATCATCATGACTGCGCCACCCACTACGAACTGGCATCCGCTCAGCATAACGGGATCGCTGTGCTGTGAGAAACGCTTGATAAAAGCCGAAGAAAAGGCGTATGACAGCGCCGAGAGGAATATGAATCCCTCACCTGTGAAATGAACTGCACCGCCAAGGTCGGATGTTCCCATGTTTATCACGACAACTCCTGCAAAACCTATGAGTGATCCCAAAGCTTTTCTCAGTGTCAGCTTTTCGGTCCTGAATATGATGGATGACACCATTATGGAAAGAAACACATTCGATGCCGTGATTATTGAGCTTCTCGTACCGGATGTACGTGCCAGCCCAAGATAGAAGAATGTGTACTGCAAGATCGTCTGAAACAGTGATAATATGGCTATTTCACGGCCTGAACCTTTTTTGGGGAGAAGCATTTTTCCGCTGATTATACTGCCGAATATGAGAGTTAGAATGCCTGCAAGGAAAAACCTCATTCCTGCAAAAAGCATCTGTGACATCCTGTCATCGGTGCCTATCCCTGTCAGACGGTAGCCGATTTTAACGCAGGAGAAAGCGCTTCCCCACAGCAGACAGCAGACCGTTGTAAACAGCAGTACCACGCTTCGTTTTGTCATTGTTTCAGCCTTAGCCAATATCTTCCACATCCTTTATGAGTTTTCCGCAGTTTTCAGCCTTTTCCAGCAGCTTTGCATTTTCCTTGTTCATAGTCCCGAATTTATGGTTGGAACACAGCACATACCTGCATTTATCCATAACTGCCATAGCGTCCGAAACTTTTTCAACAGATACAGGTTCAAAAGCCGATTCTGCAATAAGCACCGAAGCCAGTGCCTTTGCAGCAGGAAATTCAATGTCATTTTCATGCAGCACTCCCACAGCAAACGGGATCCCTTTTCTCTGAAGCTGACGGTAGATACCGAGACCTTTTCCGCCTCCGCCTATGACAAAAACCTCGGGCTCACCTTTTGCAGCCGAAAGCTCAACCGAGCCGTAATACTCGCAGAATCTGCCTTCTTCCGTGCCGTACAGCTTTTCGATATATCCGCCTGAGAAAATCTCCTCGGGAGTGCCGTATCTGTCGGGAGACTCGCCCTTTATGCAAAGTATCATATCCGAGACTTTCTGCGCAAGTTCAAGTTCATGAAGGGACATGATTATGCTCACTCCACGTTCTGACGCCAGCTTTTTCAGAAGTGCCATGAGCTCCAGTTTATAGCGGATATCGAGGAAAGTCGCAGGCTCATCAAGTATGAGTATATCCGGCTCCTGACATATCGCACGGGCAAGCAGCACTCTCTGTCGCTGACCGTCACTGAGCTTGTCAATATCCTTATCGGCAAATTCGGAAGCCCCCACCATTTCAAGGGCTTCATCCACTTTTTTTCTGTCCTCATCACCCATGACTGCAAGTGCGCCCACATAAGGGAATCGCCCTGTCTCAACAGCTTCACGGCAGGTCATGAGCTGAGTTTTTACCTTCTGAGTAAGCAGTACAGCCATGTTCTTTGCAAGGTCACGGCTTTTCATACGGGAGATATCATCTTTTCCGATAAAGACCGTACCTCCCACAGGCTCAAGCTGACGGCAAAGGGTTTTCAGCAGAGTTGACTTGCCTGCTCCGTTAGGGCCGATAAGCGTCAGTATCTTGCCCCTTTCCGCCGTTATCTCTATGCCGCTGAGAACGGCTTTTCCCGTATAGCCGACGGATAATCCTTTAGCCGAAAGTACAGCGTCATTCATTGTCCATTCTCCTTTCACGGCCAGTCAGCATCCATATGACAACAGGTGCGCCGAAAACAGCCGTAACAGTGCTTATGCTCAGTTCAGTAGGAGCGAAGACCGTCCTTGTGATAAGGTCACAGAAAAGGCAGAAAACCGCTCCGCCCAGAAAGCAGGCAGGGAGTATCACTATCGGTTTTGACGTGCCGAACAGACTTTTCACGCCGTGAGGAACAGCGATTCCCACAAAGGAGACAGGGCCTGCAAATGCCGTAACACAGGCTGAAAGCAGACTTGACAGCAGTATCAGCGCTGCTCTGAAAAGTCGGACATTTACTCCCGAACTTACAGCGTAACTCTCGCCGAGTCTGTATGCGTCCATGGGCTTTGAGAGAAAAAATGCACACACAACCGCAGGAATAATTATGAAAGCAGCCGCAGCCGCTTCATCGGGACGTATCCCCGAAAAGCTTCCCATAGACCAGTTGTGGAGGTTCACGATATTGGAATCGTCGGAAAAATTGACAATGAATTCGGTTATCGCCGAGCAGATGTAGCCTATCATCACGCCGCAGACTATGAGTATTGACATACGCTTGACTTTTGCCGATATTGCCAGCACTATGAACATCGAAGCCAGCGCTCCCGCAAATGCCGCCGCCACCATAGCCGCCGAGCTGAGAAGTATCCCTTTCGCCAGTGAATAGACCATGATAAGTGCGACTGCCAGTTTTGCTCCCGATGAGATACCCAGTATGTACGGGCCTGCCACGGGATTTGAAAAGAAGCTCTGAAGCAGAAGTCCCGAAACTGCCAGTCCTCCTCCGAGCACCAATGCCGCCGCAGTACGGGGCAGCCTTATCTGAGTGAGTATCCTGTACGTTACAGGTGAAGAATCGGGATCCTTTAATGCGGATATAAGCTCATGAAGCGAAACATCGGTGCTTCCCATGCAGAGATTCAGCACGATTGCTGCTCCGAGCAGTACTGCCAGCAATATATATGAAGCCGCCGCTCTTTTGATTTTGTTGTTCATTCATGCCTCCGGACGGAATAAAAATTCCATGTCATCTGCGTCTTTATCCGTAAAAATATCGTGAAGCTCCATTATGACTTCCGCCGCACCTGTAGTCTGCTGAAACAGATTCTTCTCAGTGCACCATAGGTTATTTTCCCTGACAGCTTTGAAATCACCGAGAATTGGGTAGCGTTCCACCAGTTCACTGAGGGAATCGACCTTGCCAACGATATCGCTGTTATAGATGAGAATATCCGCATCGTGAGCCTTTTCATAGAAAGTCTCCATTTGTATCGACATTGTGGAAAGGGCATTTTCCTCTGCATTAAGGTCTTCACGGCTGAATATGTACTCTCCTCCGGCCATACGTATCATCTCAGCCACATAGTCGTCGGGCTTGCGGACAACTACCGCTCCGGATGAATTGATGTAGAAAAATGCGGCTTTCTTTCCTGTTCCCTCACCTGTGAGTATATCGCCTATCTTGTCAAAATTCTCCTTGCAGCACTTCTCAGCTTCTGCTTCTTTTCCGAAAAGGATGCCGTAAAGCTTTATCCATTCCAGACGTGCCAGCGGGTCGCTTTCATAGCTTGAACGCTCCACAAGTACAGGTATCCCCAGTTCTTCCAGCTTTTCCTTTACCTGCGGGCTGTGGTAGATCATAGTGGACTCTATTGCAAGGGGACAATTCTCGCTGAGGATGTACTCATAATCGGGAGCGCTGTATTTTCCTACGTAGACCAGCATATCCTCTTCAAATGCCTGACGGACATTATCCAGTCCCCAGTCATTGTACTGAGTGGATGTCATTGATACCATGTCAAGGGAACCTGCCGAGTCTATCAGGTCCATAGCTGATGATGCGGCGCAATACACATTTTCAAGGGGCAGTTCAATAATGGTCATATCCTTGACAGCAGAAGTATCAACATCTGAATTTTCGGGCTTTATCAGGTACTTCTCGCCGCTGATATCAACAAGAGTACAGCCGTTTTCAAGTCGGTCGGCAGTGAACTGCTCTGCGTGTTCAAGAGGGATATGTTCACTTACTTCAAATCCCGATAAAGCAGAGCTGCCTGTATTTCTGCCCGAACATGAAACGAGCAGAAAACAGGCGGTCACCATAAAAGCTGATCTCAGTCTTCCCATGTACTCTGAGAATCGGTATCAAAGAAAAGCGTATAGCTTATCTCGTGAGGGGTGCTCATGGCTGTAGTATCAGCGGACACAGGCATTTTGTATCCGAAGCCGGGCACAGGTATCTCGAACACTGAAAATTCTTCTGTGGAGACAGGCATGATCTTCTCGCCGTCAACTACCATGTAGTCGTACTTGTTGCTGCTCCATATGATCTCAGCTGTAGCCTTTCCGCCTTCAACAGTTACCTTTGCAGGAGACTGCACAGTTGCCTTGCCTGAGCCGCCTTCAAGTGTAACATCGAAGCTGTAAACTCCGTCTTCAAGTCCGAGAGATTCAGCAGTATCGACAGTGCCCTCACCGAGAGCCTCAAACGGCAGAGAATCAGCACGGAAAACCAGGTCTCTGTCATACCACAGTTCCTTGCGCTTGCTGAATGCAGCACAGGCTATCTTCTTGTCGAGAGCCTCAACAGGCACAGTGAACACGCTTACTCCGTCCTTTTCCTCAGCCGGGATGTACTCGGCTTCATCAGCATTTTCTGCTTCGTCAGCAGTACCAAGATAGAGGTACTTATAGCCGCTGCCGCCCATTGTCATTTCAGCAGTCATTTCGCCGTCAGCAACGATAAGCTTGCAGGATTCGATATTGAACATGGATGAGCTTGAATCTACGGTTATATCGTATTCGCCGTCAGTGATGGCATCAGCTGTCACAGCCTCCATTCCCTCATAGCCCACTTCCTGAGCAGGAACGGTCTGAGGCTCTGTTTCTGCTTCTGTTTCAGCCTCTGTCTCCGCATCTGTTTCAGTCACGGCAGCGGATGTTTCTGTTACGGTCTCGGAGCTTTCCTGAACAGATACCTCTGCATTGTTCCTGCATGAGGCCATAGATGTCATAACTGCGAATACACATAATAATGCTTTGATCTTTTTCATAATTACTCCTATATTAGCACAGCCGCCTTTTCAGACGGCCGTTGTTTCGTATCAGTTTATAGAATCGATAGCTGTTTTAGCGTGGTCAACATACATCTGCTGGATGTCCTCGTTTTCACCGAGACCTCTGAGCAGACACTCAACTTCGTAGCCTGCCTCTGTGAATGCTGACTTCCATGAATCCTCATCATCGCCTGCCATATCGTTGTTAGCATGGTCGCCTGCAACTACCATGAGAGGCTCAAGGATGACCTTCTTGTAATTGCCTGCCTGAACAAGTGCCATAACATCATCAAGTGAAGGAGTAGCTTCAACTGTACCGATGAAGTAATTGGTATGTCCGTCCTTAGTGAGGAGATCCTGCATCTTAGCGTAAACACCGTTTGAAGCAGCTTCTGTACCGTGGCCCATGAATACGATAGCAGTCTCACCGTCATCATAATCAGCAGTCCAGTCAACGATAGCCTGCTCGACCTTTGCGAAGTCCTCATCGCTTGTAAGGAGAGGCTCACCGAAAACAACGTTCTCGAAAGCATCTGCATATGAAGCTACCTTCTCGTTGAGTTCATCGTACTCAAGACCGTTCATAAGGTGAGTAGGCTGAACAACGAGATTCTTAACGCCGTTGTCAACAGCTCTCTGTAAAGCAGCGTCAACGTCATCTATGAGTACACCGTCACGGCTGTTTACGTGATCGATGATGATATTGGAAGTAAAGCCTCTGCGTACTGAATAATCAGGGAATGCAGCATCAAGTGCACCCTCGATAGCACCAATAGTAAGACGGCGGCTGTCGTTGAAGCTTGTACCGAAGCTTACAACGAGAAGCTCATTATCACCGATATCATCGCCGTTGCGGACATCGTCAAGTGAAGCGTCGCCTGTGTCGTAATCTTCCTCGTCATCGGCTTCTTCTTCCTCTTCAGCTTCAGTTGTTTCCTCTTCTGTTGTCTCTTCCTCGGTAGTCTCCACGGCAGTTGTTTCCTCAACAGTAGTTGCTGCCTCAGAAGATGACTCTGAAACTGAGCTTGTCTCGTTTTCGCCGCATGAAGCAAAAGCTGCTGCTGCAAAAGCGAGTGCAAATACCATAGCTGTTAATTTTTTCATTTTCAGTTCCTCCTATAATTTCACATCATAGAGGTACAATCGTGCGTAAAAATAGCCTCCCGAAAGGAAGGCATGACCATTGCTCCCCCGACTAAACCTTACCGGCCAATGCTTGGCAAAGTTTATTGGCAGAGCAATAAAAAGCACAAACTGTGCTTTACGGTACGATCAATGCCTCGTGATCTCAGGCCTTAGCCTGTGTACCAATAAACGGCAGGTTTCCTGACTTAAAGGTCAGACGCAGACGACAGCCTTCCCGCTTGCGCAGTGACATATAGCCGTCTGCTCCCCTATCACAGTGACGAGATCGTGCAGGAATCACACCTGCTTCCCTTTTACCCTCCGGACTGATAAATCATCGGAGGCACCGTTTATCTGAGATATTCATGAATACTTTCTAATTATATCACAAGAAACCGATATTTCAATACATATGGTAAAAAATCGGAAAATTATACAATTTTCGGAAATTAATTAGAATAAATGCAGACGCTGAGGGCACTGATCTGACCGATTCTTTTCCCATTACAGGCAAAATATTAGTGATCTTCATACTTGACAAAGGACGGATTATAGTGTAAAATGTAAATGTATGTAACCTAAAGAAGTATCATACATATATTATTTAAATAAATTACGGAGGTACTTATGGATCAGAAAAGACCACGTGGACGTGAAAAAGACGTCACTTCAGGCGGCAGCGGCGCTCACAGAAGAGGCGACGGCCTCGGCACCGGACCTGTCGGCTCAGGCAGCTATTCAGGTCAGAGTTCCGGCGGAGGCGGCGGTGCAAAGCGTGCTGCTGTAGGCGGAGGCGGCGGACTTGCCATCATCATATTCATCGTCATGATGCTCCTCAAGGGAGGCGGCGGCGGCGCCGGAGATCTTCTCGGCTCTGTTACTCAGAACTCCGGTTCTTCGGGCAGCGGTTCAGTTCCATCAGGCTTCGGTTTCAGTACACAGGATACTGCTTCATCAGGCGCTTTCACAGGCGACACAAATGTTGATACATCTGTTGCAGGCGGCTCAAGAGAGAAGAGAACTGTTATAAAAGGCAACAATCAGGATCAGATCACTCTTATGATCTATATGTGCGGTACTGACCTTGAATCCAAGTACGGTATGGCTTCTTCCGATATGGAGGAGATCCGTGCAGCTACATACGGCGACAACATCAATGTCATCGTTTACACAGGCGGATGCAAGGGCTGGAAAAACAGCGGTATCAGCTCTTCCGTAAACCAGATCTACCAGATCAAGGGCGGCAAGATCTACAGACTCGTTGACAACAACGGCACAGCTGCTATGACAGACCCTGACAACCTCTCCAACTTCATCAAATTCTGTGCAAAGAACTTCCCTGCTAACAGAAACGACCTCATCCTCTGGGATCACGGCGGCGGATCTGTAAGCGGTTACGGCTACGACGAAAAGAATGCCAAGAAGGGCTCTATGGATCTTGCAGGCATAAATAAGGCTCTCAAGAACGGCGGAGTCAAGTTCGACTTCATCGGCTTCGATGCCTGCCTTATGGCTACAGCAGAGACAGCTCTCATGCTCAATGAACACGCTGACTACCTTATCGCTTCAGAAGAAACTGAGCCCGGTATCGGCTGGTTCTATACAAAATGGCTCACTAAACTGGGCGAAAACACATCTTCTCCTACTCTTGATATCGGTAAGAATATCGTTGATGACTTCGTTTCAGAGTGCGCTGTAAAGTGCAGAGGTCAGAAGACCACTCTCTCCGTTATCGACCTTGCTGAATTTGCCAATACCGTTCCTTCAAAGCTTTCTGCATTCGCCAAGTCAGTAAGCAGCAAAATAAGCAACAACGAATACAAGGAAGTTTCAGATGCAAGATATGCTACCCGTGAATTTGCGGAGAGCTCAAGGATCGATCAGGTAGACCTTGCAAATCTTGCCGAAAATGTTGGCACACCCGAAGGCAAGGAGCTTTCAAAGGTTCTTCAGGCTGCTGTAAAGTACAACCGTACTTCCACAAATATGACCAACGCTTACGGTGTATCCATCTACTTCCCTTATCAGCGTACTTCATATGTTGACACAGCTTGCAGCATCAACAATCAGATCGGTCTCGGATCGGAGTACAGCCAGTGCATCCGTCAGTTCGCAAGTCTCGAAACAAGCGGACAGATCGCAGCAGGCGGTACAGGTTCAGCTCTCGGCTCACTCTTTGATCTGGGCGGTTCAACAGGTTCATCCGGAAGTGCAGTTGATATCGGCTCACTTCTCGGCGCGTTCCTCGGCGGCGGCACATCAGGCAGAAGCATTGCAGGTCTTGATGATTCAAATACCGACTTCATGCAGGATACAGACGTTGACAGCGCTTCCGAGTACCTTGCATCCTACTACTTCGACGTGAACAACCTTGCATGGGAAGAACAGAACGGTACTTACACTATGTCTCTCCCCGAATCACAGTGGGAGCTCGTTCATAAGCTTGATCTGAATATGTTCTACGACGACGGCTCAGGTTATATCGACCTCGGTCTCGATAATATCTATTCATTCGACGATGACGGAAATCTCATTGCCGATACCGAAAAGAACTGGTTATCCATCGACGGAAATGTAGTTGCTTACTATCACACAGATACCATCGAAAACGGCGATGATTACTCCATCAGAGGCTATGTTCCCGCAATGCTCAACGGCGACAGAGTAAACCTGATGATCGTATTCGATAACGACAATCCTAAGGGCTACATCGCAGGCGCCACAACAGATTATGTGGGCGGCGAGACTGAGACAGTCGCTAAGAGCATGACTGAACTCAAGGACGGCGACAAGCTCGACTTTATCTGCGATTACTACGACTACGATATGAAGTATCAGGACAGCTACTTCATCGGCGAATCCGTAACATATCATGACGGCATGAAGATAAGCAATACCGACGTGGGAAGCGGTAAGGCTTACATGATGTACAAGTTCACTGATATCTATAATCAGGAATACTGGACACCTGCTATCGTTAAATAATACTAAAGCCATAGTGCTTCGTTAACAGCGAGACACTATGGCTTTTTTATTGCAGCTAACAGAAAAGCCATAGTATCCATCAGCGGTACTATGGCTTTATTCGTCTTATTGTTCTATATATCTTAAAATATCATTAACCTTCTTTTGTTTCAAGGAGACCGACTACAACCAATCTCTGCGAACCGTCATCCGTGCAGGTTATCAGCGTTATCCTGTCGTCTCCGAAATCATCAAGCACCCATGTTTCACTGGGTTCAACGATGAAGAAATCCGATACTTTGTATGCGGCGGTATTCTTTTCCTTGTCATACAGAAGTATCTCCATTCCCTTTTCGACATTTTTCAGCGAATTGAAATACTCCTTGTATATGACACTGCTGTGGGCGGCGATACAGAAATTCCCCTTGCCGAAATCCCCCGTATCTTTGAAGTGACCTGCTCCTTCCGAGAGGACGGATTGTTCCGTCCCCTCAAGCACAGGAGCTTTTATGCCAAGTTCAGCAATTTCCACTACCATATTCTCTTTCATGAGCTTATGCTTGTGTACCTCACGGTATATCTTTCGTATACCGAAAAAGGATAAGATGCCGAATCCCACAATAAGTGCGGTCATACCTGACACAAAACTGAGTATCTGCTTTTTGGAAAGCTTCTTTTTATCAGTCATTTTCCTTCTTGCGGAGAACGCCTGAGCCGTGAACAGCTGCTGCGCCTGCGAGCATGAGCATTACAGCACCAACTGCTGCACCTGCTGTACCGAGTGAGTTGATACCTGTCTGTGGAAGATCAACTTCGTTTCCGTCAGCATCTGTGCCCTTGCCTGTTTCAGGGTCAACTGTGTACTTGTCGATAACATTTCCGTTTTCGTCCTTGAGCTCAACAGTAAGTGTGCCATCCTTGTTTACATTTGTTTCGGAAGAAGCTGCATTCTTGCCTGTCTTTACAAAGTAGTCCTTTTCAACCATCTTTGTGATCTCATCGTTAGTTCCGATAGTCTTGTCCTCAGCCTTTGTAGTTGCAGCAGCTGTAGTTGTTTCCTCGGATTTTGTTGATTTTGCTGCTGTAGTAGTTGTTGTTGTATCTGTAGATGTATTAGTTGAAGATGTAGTAGTTGAAGTTGTTGCAGATGTAGTTGTAGTAGTTGTTGTTGTATCTGTAGATGTATTAGTTGAAGATGTAGTAGTTGAAGTTGTTGCAGATGTAGTTGTAGTAGTTGTTGTTGTTTCTGTTTCAGCAGGAGTTGTTGTTGTATTGCCGTAGAACTCATCGAAGATCTTGCTGATGTTGTCAAAGTTGAATGTTTCCGAGAAGTCCTTGGAACCATCTTCAGCGATCTTTACATTCTCGTAGTCAGGCTGAATACCAAGGTCAATGCTCTCACCCTTTGAGTCAACAAGAGTGATACCTGTAGAATATGAATAGATCATACCGTCAGGGAGAACAGATAAATCAACAGCACAGCTTCCGCCTCCGCTTCTTTCACCGATAACGACGATGTTGTTATCCTTGCAGAGTGATGGGAACCAGTTACCGCATGAGAATGACATTTTTGAAGTGATAACGCCATACTGAAGATCAAACTTGATCGCATCATCCTTCTCATCGATGACCTTATCGAAGTTTCTGTCAGTCTTGAAATCATCGGTTATTAAACCATCTTCGGAATCACCTGCCATAACGCTTGTGTTCTTGAGAGAAACAGAGTTCAGTCCTTTTATCAGGTTCATCATGTACATAGCAGTCATCATGTTTCCGCCTGTATTTGTAGCAACGTCGAATACCAGCTTCTTGATGGCGGGATTTGAATCAGCCTTCTGAACTGCCTTGTAGAAATCAGTTACCTCATCCTCAGGAAGCTCAGCGCCGTTGTGGTAATAACCATCCCATGAATCAAGATCAATAACGAAAGTATCGAACATGAGAACAGCTACATCGCCCTTTTCATAGTAAACAGAAGAAGAAAGCTCCTCTGTGTAATCAGCAGTTTCAGCCATTGCCTTTCTTGCATTCTCAACACCGATAATGCTTGCTTCAAGGTTCTTTTCCTCAAGCTTTAAATCCACATTATCCTTGAGTTCGCCTAAACCTTCAATTACCGCATCTACCTTAGCTGCAAATTCACCGTCAAGGATCTCAAAATTAGCATCATAAGTATATGGGATCGGAAGGAATGATGTGTGACCGCCGTCGAAGAAATAGCCGTTGAGGAGCTCAAGGCCTGCACAGTACTCGTAAAGATCAGTTGAATTGAGCAGTTCCTTTATCTTTTTTGTTGTTTCATTGCCTTCCTCAAGCATAGCATCGAAGCCTTTTTCCTTCATGATATCATTGAAAGGGATTCTTCCCGGGTAGCCGTATCCGCTGTCCATTAAGAAGCAGAACTCATCGTAGTTGTACTTGATAAGGTCAGCAGGTCTGCCATCCTTGAAATCTTCAATAAGATTTGTAATATGCTCCTGAGTCTGCGGAATTGAAAGTCTTGAATAATCGGAAAGCAGATATCCGCAGAAGTACATACTTCCATCGAGGTATAATGACTGCTTGTCTGTACCTGCGAATAAGTCACAGAGTGTAGGTGCAGGAAGCCAGATATCGTTTTCATCGCCTAAGAAATCGATGTTGTATGCACCGAAATCAAAAGTCACATCAACAGCTTTTTCTTCAGCTTCTTCTTCTCTGATGAAAAGATCGCTTGCAGCAGATGTAGAGTTTGCATCATCTTCAGGAATGAAGAATTTACCGACATCATCTGAGTGGATAGTATCCTTTTCAACGTCGAAAGTACCAACAGTGCCGAACGGTACCTTTACATCATAAGTGCCGTCGTTCTTATTAGTGATCTCAAGATCCTGATCCAGCCACTTCTTGTAGAATTCAGAAATGCGGAGATATGGGATATTTGGCTTGTCGTTATAGAAACGTGCTGTCATTGTATCAACGTTATCATTGCTGTAGAGATATGCATTGATAGTCTTGTCAGTGTAGTTTGTTGTTTCGTCGTCAGCGGCAAAAGCATTTACAGCTGAAACAGCGGATGTGCTGAGCAGCATTGATAAAGCTGAGATACCTGCGATGGTCTTTTTAAAATTCATTGTTTTTCTCTCCTTGATTCGTATTATTTGGCAAACACCACTTTAACAACAGTATCAGTTAATTTCCAACCCCGACACAATGTACTATATGTACTTCAATGTTCATCAGTGTGCTTACCTTACAAGTACATTATAGCACGTCTTTCACACTCTGTCAAGACCTTTTTACAAATTTTCAGAAATTTTTTATCGTTTTTGAATTATAATATTATCATCTATTGTTTGTTCTTATTATAATATATATTCTGATCCGAACAAATTAAAATACATCAACAAAAGCCGCAGCACTCATACGGCAGTTTTATGCGCATTTATCATGAAGGATACGGATCAAAAGCGATCCGCAAAACAAATACACATAAAACCGCCATACGTGCGCCACGGCTAAGCGGTGATATTAAAGTGTGATGAACTCCGAGCTTGAGTAACCGATAACGCCGTTATAGTTAACGACGTACCAGCCGTTTGTTTCTCCGTTTATCATCACCTGAGCGCCGTCGGGTATCTTACCGATAACAGTGCCCGACAAGGAGGGATAGCTGCGGATATTCAGATTGCTTCCATCAGTAGTTACAGTTCCCCAGCGGATGGCTCCTGCATTTACAAACGGTATACCAAAATAGTCGCAGAGCGAGCGGACGATATTCCTTGCGATATTCTCCAGATTATTCTTCAGCCACGCTTCATCTGCGAAATTGTCGTGATACCCCAGTTCACAGAGTACAGCAACTGCTTTCGTCCGCAGAACTTCGCCAAGCGAAGAAGTCGGAACAGCTCTGACCTTATCGGGCAGAGGATAGATGCTTTTCAGGTTGTTGGCGATTATATTCGCAAGTTTTTCGCTGTCTGCGCTTTTAGGGGCGAAGTAAATATCGACTCCTCTCAGCTTTCCTGCGAGACTTTCGGAAGCGGCATTCGAGTGCAGTGCAAGGTGTACGTCATAGCTCCCTGCGTTTGAATCCTGTATAGCTCCCGCCACGTTCCTGACGGGATCATTTCTTACAAAGCTGATGCCGCAGGAGCGAAGATATGGCTCAATACGGTCAGCCAGACGGTTCATGTAAAGCTCCTCATTGCCCTCAGTAGCGTACTGATTCCACTCCTGAGTGGAGGGGCTCAAAAAAATCTTCGGCATGATATCATTCCTTTCGTGAGGATGGAGCTCAGCTCCATTACAATATATGCCGAAGATATTATTATTGTTAAGACAGTTCGCTGAAAACGGTGTTCACTATTTCAACAGCCTGATCTGTGGTGCTTGCGCCGCATATCTGAGTGAAGTAAAGCACTGTGATACCGCTTTCGGGGTGAGCGCAGAAATAAGTTCCCGTCCAGCCATCCCAGCCGAACTCGCCGTTTGCCGATTTTATGCGTGATCTGCTCACATCTGTCATAACACGCATAAAGCATGAATAGTTGTAGCCGCTCAGCCTGTCCCACATACTTCTCAGCAGATGCTCGTTGAATTTAGGAGTTGTCATATAATCGAATGCTTTTTCACTGATTATGCGAGAATTGCGATAACATCCTCTGTGGCACAACATATCAGCAAATTTTGAGTAATCATTTATTGTCGAGAATAAACCAGCGCCCCCCGACTCAAACAGCGGAGGAGCCGAGAAGTCCTCGATGCCAAGATGTCTGCATTCAGCAGGAATAAGGCCTTTATCCGACCATTGATACAGATCGGCAAGCCTGCTTTTTTTCTCCTGTGGGACGAAGAATGCGGTATCATCCATTCCGAGCGGATCGAAAATGTATTTCTGTAAAAATTCACTGTAACGCATTCCGCTTGCTTTTTCAATCACAGCTCCGAGAATATCGGCCTCAACACCGTAGAACCAGTAGTCTCCCGGTATGTTGTACAGCGGTATATCCGCACATTTCACTGCAAAAGTCTTAGTATCCCACGGCATACCGTTTTGACGGGAGGAAAGCAGTCCATTGTATACATCCCCCGATGCCCGAACAGATTCTCCCCAGTCACTTGGATACGGCAGCCCGGCTGTCATATTGAGCAAATGCCCGATCGTTATGGGGACATCCGCTGCTTCGGCAGTCAGTTCCTTTGAATCCTTACTGTAGGTGATATATGAAAATTCAGGGAAAAAGCGTGATAATCCGGTATCAGGGTCAAATAATCCCTTGTCCGTCGCTATCATAGCAGCTGCGGCAGTTATGGGCTTGGTAAGCGAAAACAATCGGCAGATGGTATCGGCAGTCATAAGCGTTCCGGTGCGTTCTGAGGCTGTGCCGACACTGTTCGAGTATATCTGCTTACCTTTCTGCATGACGATACAGGACGAGAATACAGATGTACCGTTTTTTACTGACTCTGACATTATTGAGTTTATTTGATTATACATTAATGGTCACCTCTGAATATACATTTCTTGCTGTATTATGATTAAAAATAAAACTTTAATTACCGGTATTGACTTTTTCTGTTTAAAGCGTTATACTTTAAATGACGAAACATCTGAAAGGAATGATCAATATGAATATACTCGTTGTCGGTCTCGGTCTCATCGGAGGTTCGCTGTGTAAGGCAATGAAAAAATACACATACCACACAGTTACAGGATGCGACCGCAACCATGATATAGAATTTGCAGCGCTGAGAGATGTTGCTGTTGACAAGACTTTCGACGGTAATTACAGCGGTTATGATCTTGTAGTGATCGCACTTTTCCCCGAAGCCACCGAGAACTTTTTCCGCCAGCACGCCGGTGAATTCACAAAAGGCACTCTTGTTACCGACGTATGTGGCATAAAGGGCGATTTTTCGGCAAGAATGAAGGAGATCGCCGAGCAGAACGGAGTCCGCTATGTGGGCATTCATCCCATGGCCGGCAAGGAATTCGGCGGATACTACAACAGTACAGCTGATCTTTTTGTGAAGGCAAACTTCATTGTTACGCCTTTCGACGACAGCAAGGAAACTGATGTGGAAACACTGAAAAAGCTTGCACTGGAAGTGGGCGCCGGAAAAATAGTCGTAACAAGCCCCGAAAACCATGACAAGATGATAGCTTACACATCTCAGCTTGCTCATATCGTGTCAAGCGCTTATGTAAAAAGTCCCGAACTTGGGCTGGAGTGCGGATTCAGCGGCGGCAGTTTCCAGGATATGACACGTATTGCCACAATGAATGAGAATATGTGGACTGACCTGTTCATGCAGAATCGTGAGCACCTGATGTACGAACTTGATACTCTTATCGCTAATCTGAACAAGTACAGTGAAGCCCTGAAAAATGCCGACAGCGAGTCGATGAAAAGCCTTATCGCTGAGGGCCGTGAACTCAAGGAGGAGAACCTCCGTCACCGTGTGGGACAGCCTAACTGATCAGAAATATTTTTCGGCGAAATCCGGCTCGGGAGCGTGGATATCCAGCTTGTTAAGATAGGCAAGAGGAGAATCCTCAGACAAAGCGAACTCCAGTCCGTAAGCACACAGAGCCTGATAGAAAACTCCATAGCGCTTGTTTACGGATGTATCGCCGTATTTGCCGTCTCCGAGAAGCGGAGCCCCCACATGGGAAAGATGTGCACGTATCTGGTGAGTGCGCCCTGTGAAAAGAGTGACTTTCACAAGGGAAAGTCCTTTGTGGGATTTCAGAACTTCATAGCCGGTTTTTATCGGTTTATAGCCATCAAGAGGATGATCGGATATCCTGACGATATTCCGTGAGTCCTCTTTTTTGTGGTATGCGGTTATAATATCAGCACTTTTCGGCGGCTGTGCAATGGTGATGCACAGGTATATCTTATGCACCATCCCGTCACGAATAGCAGAGTTTATCTCACGAAGCGCCGCCGCATTCTTTACCGCAGTGACAAGTCCGCTTGTGTTGCGGTCGAGACGACTGCACAGCGCAGGAGCAAATGAGCTTTCCTCATCGGGCTGATATTCGTTTTTATTGTAGAGATAAAGCTTTATTCGGTTTATCAAAGTGTCATCGTTGTGTTCGCCGTTGCTGTGTGAATCAAGTCCGAGGGGTTTATTTACGATAATGACATTCTCGTCCTCGTACACAGTATCAAGAGCAGTATCTGCTTTCAGGAAGCTCATGTCATGCTGTTTTGTACCCGAAAGCTCCTGCTTTACATAGACTGTAACCACATCATCAGTCATCAGCTTCGTGGATATCTCGCATCTCTTGCCGTTGACCTTGATGTCCTTCTTGCGGATAAGCCTGTACATCATGCTTTTAGGCAGGTCCGGAAGGGCTTTTGAAATGAATTTGTCTACCCTCTGACCGCTGTCATTGTCATTTATAACAAATTTTATCATATATGTTACCTCGGATTTGATTATTTTTTAGAAAATGCTCACAAAAATACCATTCCATTACGTACAATATTACCAAAGAATATGAGAGAAATGTGATATTTGCACTGCATGTGTTGAAATTTTGGCTATCTTATGGTATAATTACATAAATAAGTACTGTAATTGTTATTATTCAGTACATATGAAAGGAGTATGATTAGCGATGAAGCTTTCACAACGCTTGCTTTCTGCGGTGCTGTCATGCGCTTTTATCGGTTCAGCTGTTGTATCTTCGGGTGCATTTGCTGCTGATGATGAGAGCATAGCAACACTTCCTTCTGATATATATGATATCACAGAAGAGGCAGAAAGTAAAGAAGAAATTGAAGAAGAAGCAACTGTTGAGGCGACAGAAGCTCAGGCTGAAGACGCTGTCACACAGGTTTCGGAAACAGAGGCGGAAAGTACTACTGAAGCTGCAATGGGCGCAGTTATGGCTTTTGCAGAGGCAGCTGCTGAAACGCCGTTCAATGTATTTGCGATCTACAATGCACACCAGGGTTATCTTGACAGACTGAAAGACTCGGCCAATCTCTACCGTAGAGCCGATGGAATCGATGTTTCGGAATGGCAGCATGAGATAGACTGGCAGAAGGTAAAGGATGCCGGTGTCGATTTCGCCATCATCAGAGCCGGATACGGCAAGGTGATTTCACAGAAGGACCCTTATTTTGAAACTAATGTTGAGCAGGCTCAGGCTCTTGGCATAGATACAGGTACTTACTGGTACAGCTATGCTACTACTGTTGAAGCAGCTCAGCGTGAAGCCGAAGTGTGCTACGAGGTCATCAAGAATTATGACTTTACATATCCTGTTTATTTCGATATCGAGGACGCCTGTCAGAGCAAACTGTCAGTTGCCGAAGTCTCCGCTATTATCGAAACTTTCTGTAACTACATCGAAAGCAAGGGCTATCATGTCGGACTTTACAGCTATGTGAATTTCCTTAATACTAAAGTGTACTCATCCTTGCTTGATAAGTACGATATCTGGGTAGCAAATTTCAATGTCGATGTACCGAACTATAATTCCGATTACGGTATTTGGCAGTACAGCGACAGCGGCCATATCGACGGCATCAACGGTGTCGTTGACCTTAACCATGCGTATGTCAACTATCCTTTTGTAGTATCTCCCAAGACTTACGATCCTGAGAAATATCCGAATACCTCAAGTGAACCAAGTTACCCCGAAGTTCAGGTGAACAAGGGAATCGCAAACGGTATCGATGTTTCGGAATGGCAGAAGTCCATTGACTGGAACAAGGTCAAGGCTGATGGAGTTGACTATGCTATTATCCGTGCAGGTTACGGTAAACTGCTTTCACAGAAGGACGTATATTTCGACCAGAATATGAAGGCTGCCGAAGAAGCAGGACTGGGACGAGGCGTGTACTGGTACAGTTACGCTACAACTCCAGCAGCTGCAAAACAGGAAGCTGAGACCTGCCTGGAAGTTATCAAGGGCTACAAGCTCGAATATCCCGTTTATTTCGACGTTGAAGACGCTGTTATAGCTAAACTCAGTACAGCTGAGGTAACTGCAATTACCGACGCTTTCTGTTCAGTGCTTGAAAAGGAAGGCTATTTCGTAGGCATCACAAGCTACACTAACTTCCTTAACACCAAGCTTGATTCTTCTCTCTTCAAGAAGTATACAGTCTGGGTCGCACACTATAACGTGAACCGTCCGAGCTTCAACAAGGGCTACGGAATGTGGCAGTACACAAGCACAGGTTCCGTAAACGGCATAAACGGAAACGTTGACCGTGATTATCTTTACACCGATTATCCTTCGATAATCAAGGATGTTCACCTCAACGGCTATTAATGAAATTATAATATGCATACCGTGGACTGCGGTATGCATATTTTTTAATGAGGTGGATCATGGAAGTAAGAGTTCTTCGCTATTTTCTTGCAATAGCAAGAGAGGAAAATATGACAAGAGCAGCGGAAAGACTGCATATCTCACAGCCTTCCCTCTCTAAGGAAATAAAAAAGCTGGAGGATGAACTGGGACATGAACTGTTCATCCGTACCAACAAAAATATGCGGCTCAATGACGAGGGAATGCTGCTGAGGAAACGTGCCGAGGATATCATAGCTATGGTTGACAAAACTGCCGAGGAATTCAGCCAGCTTAACAATATTATAGGCGGCGAAGTGCGTATCGGCTGCGCTGAAAGCTACCTTATCAAGCATCTTGCCCGCAGCGTCAAGTCTTTCAAGGAGAAGTATCTGGGCTTCAGATTCCATATTTTCAGCGGCGACACCGAACCTGTTGCGGAAAGGCTTGACCGTGGCCTGCTTGACCTTGCAGTAATAGTGGAGCCGCCAAATCTGTCGAAGTACAATTACCTGACTATCCCCGGAAGCGATAAGTGGGGCGTAGTGATGCGGCGTGACAGCCGCCTTGCCGAAAAGAGCGAGATAACATTCGAGGACCTGTACGGACTTCCTCTTTTTTGCTCCGAGCAGTCGATAAAGGTGGATTTCCCCCGCTGGTGCGGCGAGGATATGGACAAACTGAACTTTGCCGGAACTTTCAACCTTGCCTATAACGGCTCGGTATTCGTGAAAGAGGGCATCGGATATCTGCTTACATTCGAGCACCTCATCGATACAAGCGAGGAAAGCGGACTGTGCTTCCGTCCCATTTCTCCTGTGCTTGAAACAGATATGTACATTATCTGGAAGAAATATCAGGTTTTCTCACCAATAGCAGAATTGTTCGTCAAACACCTACGCTCCGAATATTCATAAAAAGCATCCTCTTATCCGTGATACTCATACGGCAGTTTTATGCGTGTCTATTGAGGGAAACCCTTTTGAAAAAGGGTTCTCCCTCAAACTCCCTTCCTAAAACTTTCAGTATTAATTTTGCCCCTGATAGGGCGCTCCCAGAATTACTTTTGTTTTTCACATTTATCGTGGAGCGCCCTATCAGGGGCAAAATTCTATTAAAAGTCTTTGGAAGGGGGGGCGGGGCCGACTCCCCACAGTGTGGGGAGATGTCAGCGTAGCTGACAGAGGGGACGGCCTCCGTCAGAGGGAACCTTTCCTCAGAAAGGTTTTCCCCGATAAATACATATAAAGTTGCTATACGAGTACCACAGCTACCCCGGCGGTCTTTTTCTGCCTGTATCAAATCAGCAAATTCTGACGTTCGCTCCTCAAATATGTCCGTTCACTCAAAAATAGCGCCCATTCACTCCGCAATAGTTGCAAAATTTTACGATGAATGGTATAATAGCAATAGAAAAAAAGAAAAAAGCCGTCCCTTCGGCGCCGTAATGATATAATGGAGGCACTTCAGATGCAGATAATAGAACGACAGTCAATATTCCTATTCAATTTAATAACATACAAAATAAAACTCGACAAAAAAAGATTTCCTGATTTTATACAGCATATCAACAGAAATATAGGCGCTCTCGGTGTTGAACTCACTGACAGGATAATTTTCCGATTCGACGATCATGGCGATGAAGCTGACTATGAGCTTTTCATGCCTGTTGACAAAGTCCTTCAAAGCCGTAAGGAGTACGGTTTTGAACCTGTGCTCAAGCTTCTTCAGGCGATCACTGTGCGTCACGAGGGCAATTTCCTCGATCTGAAAAAAACAGAGCAAAGGCTAATTGAGCATATCAATAAGAAAAACTATACTATCATTTCCGAGCCGTATTACAGCGTGGTGCGACTTGATCCTGAGAATTACAGTTCGGATTCGATCATTGACATATATATAGGCGTAAAGTACAATTCAAACTCAACTACTTTAATGCAATAATTCCAAGCTGTTTCCTGACAATCTCTCCATAATTTCTGCCGCATATCTTCATGGTATATGCGGCAGTTCTGCTATATAGCACATAAAGAAACGCTGTACCGTTCTCATATGAACGATACAGCGTCTTTTTCATGCAAAGCTGTTTGGGCTTGTTATACATCCTCTTTGATGAACAGGTAGGATTCAAGGATGAACTCCTTCTTATCCTTATCCACACGTACTTTCGTATCACCGTTGTACTTCTTCGAGACCTTGATGATATTTGAAAGACCGTAACCGTGGATGGCTTTGTCTTCCTTGGTGGTTCTGATCTTGTTATCCTTCTGTATCCTGACTGTTTCAAATATGGGGTTCTTTACCGTAAAGAAGAAGCATCCCCGCTTGAAATCTGCGGTTACTGTTACTTCCTTCATATTATCGGATCTATCCTTTGCACAGGCTTCTATTGCGTTGTCTATAGCATTTGACATCAGTGTGCATATATCCACATCGGTTATTCCCATTGTCGGGATCAAGCCCGAATAATTGATCTTTACGTTATACTGCTCTGCTCTTTCGGCTTTATCGTTAAGCAGTGCATCTGCTATTACGTTGCCTGTTTCGTAGCGGTGCTTTTCCGTATAGCTTATAGACTCGATATCGCTCATATAAGCAAGTGCCTTGTCGGTATCGCCGTCTGCAAGCAAACTTCTCAGGCATATCAGGTGGTTTTTGAAATCGTGACGGAAGCTTCTGAATTCGCTGTAGATATCGTTGATCTTCTCGTAGTAGTTCGTCTGATTTTTCAGCTGAGTATCAAGGAGTTCAACGATCTCTCGCTGTTCGGTATCCGATATGCTTATTTGCATAAGACTGATCACGATATACCCCATTACCACAATAAGCGGCAAAGCTGCATACTTGCCAAAAGAACGTACTGTCTCGCTTCTGAGTGATTCCAGCACTATTTCAACCAGGACAATGAATATCAGTATAGCTATATATATCCTTACAGGTATGCGCCTTATTTTTGAATGCATGATCAGCGCTGTATTCTTTTTCCTTACGTAAAGAAACAGCAGCAGCAGCAGAACGGTCTCTATAAATGATACGCTTAATTGAGTATAGTTCATTCCGATATCCCTTTCGATACCCGTTATATAGAAATCCATTTCAATAAACAGCAAACCGATGTATAAATACCTTGATCTGAATTTCTTGAATATCAAAGAATAGAACAACGCATATCTCACAGGGAGCAGTATCAACACGACCAGAAGCAGCAAATAAGGCATCTTCAAATCAAGCATAGGAATCAAGTTGATAGATTCCTGAAGGATCAAAAATATTATTGTTACAGGCAGGCTGAACTTAAAATCCTCTGAATAAATAATACTGTATATTTTCAGCATCAGAAAGGCGCATAAAACCATAACTGCAAAAGTACATATTATCATATTTCTTACCGCCTGTAATTATATCTCTTCATGTAGTCAGCAAACGCCTTTCTGAAAGGAGTAAGCTTGAGTTTGCTTATCTGTGCTTTTTCCTGATTATCGAATATTATATCCGCAGCAGTATGTGATTCTATATGCCCGAATCCTACAAGGAAAGAACGGTGACATCTGAAAAACTTATCGGCAGGGACGTGTGTCTCAAATTCCGAAAGCGTATTCTTGTACATTATATCCCCATCTACAGTACGTATGAAGCAATATTTGTTTGAAGCCTCGGCGTATATTATATCATCAGCAAATATGCGCATATTACCGTCATCGGTGGATATATATATGTACTGGTCGTCATCCTCTATCTCTGCAAGGTAGGAATCAAGTGCTTCTGTAAGACTTTCCATTTCCACAGGCTTCAGAAGGTATCTGTAGGCATTGACCTTGAAAGCTTCAAATACTACGTGTTCAAAGCTTGAAAGAAAAATAATAGTTGTTTTGACTTTTCTTGAACGAAGTTTCTTTGCAGTTTCGACTCCGTTTATTCCATCCATTTCATAATCCATAAAGATGATATCATATTCAAGATTTCCCGAAAGAAGCTCAACACCGCTGGTATAATCATCGTATACCATATCTATTTTTCTCATAACGGCGTATTTTTCAAGGCATCTTTTCAGTTCCTTGTGAAGTATCATGTTATCATCGCAAATAGCTATCCTCATACCGGACCGACTCTCCCTCTATACTTTAATTGAATTTAAGAGCCAATTCCATATCCAAAAAAATAAATAATGCCCCATGCTTTCATTTGATAAGCCGGGCATCGTATCCCCTTTATGTCCACAGGCAGACCTTTGCCGAACTGTTTTTCAAGCAAAGACCGATCGATGGACCAATAATAAATATCTTATATATTTTATCATATTTTCTGACAAAAGTCAAGTCTGATATGTCGTTCTATGTCAAAAAATAATAAAAAACAATGCCGTTCACTCCCATTTTTATCATTCACTCCCTCAAAAGATACTTTCACTCCTTTTTTATGGATTATTTTGTGAACATCGGATATAATATAATTACAGTAAAGATCACGAAAGGAGTTGAGAAGAATGGAAGAAGCAATAATATTCGGCCTTTGGGACTGGATAAAGAATGGCGGCAACGGCAACGGCGGCAACAACTAATTGTTCAGCAATCCATCCATATCATTAACCTCTCAGAGCGGACCTCCTCTTAGTCCGCTCATTTTTTTTGCCATGATAAGACGACCGACCGCCGTTGTCACATCCTATACAAACAAAAACAGGAACGGTTAACTGTGGTG
>ACOK01000002.1 GCA_000174895.1 Ruminococcus flavefaciens FD-1 | reverse complement strand
CTTTTTCAAAAGGGTTTCCCTCAATAGACACGTGTAAAAATCTCTATATGTGTATCACGGTCGTGGTCGGGGATATTTTTGTATATTCACATATTTTATGGGGATAATATCGCTGGAGGAGTGATATTATGAGGATTACACCTGAAATTTACAGCAAAATGAGCTACAATGCCTCACCGCCCTCAAGGTCTAAGGTGAATATCCCTGCCGCTTTCGTTGTGGGAGGCCTTATCTGCGTGATAGGGCAGTTCCTGATGACTGCTTATAAGAATATGGGCATGGACAGTACCTCCGCAGGGACGTGGACTTCCATTACCCTTGTGGCGGCGAGTTCGCTTTGTACAGGCATGGGATGGTATCAGAAGCTGGCGAAACACGCCGGGGCAGGTACCCTTGTGCCTATCACGGGCTTTTCCAATGCTGTGACCTCTGCCGCTGTTGAAAGCAGCACTGAGGGCTATGTGACCGGCGTAGGCACAAAGATATTCACCATAGCGGGACCTGTCATTCTCTATGGCTGTACGGCTTCTGTGATATACGGTGTGGTGTACTATCTTTTCAACGGAGGCTGACAGGCAAAAAAATAAGCAAGGCATATGCCTTGCTTAACTTAAACAAATGAAAAAAAATATGTGTAGAACAAAAGAAAGGAGACAACAAAACGAGTGTTAATAATTCGTGATTATTTAACACTATATGTATTATACAGTATAATTGTCGAAACGTCAAGCCCATTCATAAAAAATTAATATTTAGAACAATATTTCTGTGGGGTTGCACAAATACAAAGTAACAAAATCGTCACATTTCACATACATGGCTTTGGATTTTGTTTTGATCGTATTTTCGTCGAAATAGCCGTTGATATGGTGGTATGCATAAAAATAACAAACTTTAATTGTTAGTATTTACTAATTAGCAAAAAAGGTGTTTACAAAATAAAGTGTTTGTGCTATAATATTTAAAGTAGTTATACTCGGTTAACGATATTTTTCGTTTTACCTGATATAACGTCAATAACTCAATTCTTACTCAGGAGGTCAATCCTATGGCTATCAAAAGAAAAATGAAAACAATGGACGGTAATAATGCCGCTGCATATGTTTCTTATGCCTTCACGGAAGTTGCCGGTATTTATCCGATCACACCTTCCAGCCCGATGGCAGACTATGTCGATCAGTGGTCTGCGCAGGGCGTAAAGAACATTTTCGGCACTACCGTTAAGGTTGAAGAGATGCAGTCTGAAGCCGGTGCAGCCGGTACTGTTCACGGTTCTCTGAATGCTGGTGCTCTTACTACAACATATACTGCTTCTCAGGGCCTTCTCCTTATGATCCCGAATATGTACAAGATCGCCGGTGAGCTGCTTCCTTGCGTGTTCCATGTTTCTGCACGCTGCGTTGCTTCTCACGCACTTAACATTTTCGGTGACCACTCTGACGTTTACGCTTGTCGTCAGACCGGTTTTGCAATGCTCGCTGAGACAAATCCACAGGAAGTTATGGATCTTGCTGCTGTTGCTCATCTCGCTACTATCAAGAGCAGAGTTCCTTTCATCAACTTCTTCGACGGTTTCCGTACATCTCATGAGATCCAGAAAATCGAGACATGGGATTACGAGGATCTGAAGGAAATGTGCGATATGGATGCTGTAAAGGCATTCCGTGACCGTGCTCTTAATCCTGAAAACCCAACAATGCGTGGTTCTCACGAGAACGGTGATATCTTCTTCCAGCACCGTGAGGCTTGCAACTCTTACTACAATGCTGTTCCAGGCATCGTTGAGGAGTACATGAACAAGGTAAACGAAAAGCTCGGTACTGATTACAAGCTCTTCAATTACTACGGTGCTCCTGATGCAGATCGTGTTATCGTTGCAATGGGTTCTATCTGCGACGTTGCTGAGGAAGTTATCGACTACCTGAACAAGAAGGGTGAGAAGGTCGGTATCGTTAAGGTTCGTCTGTTCCGTCCTTTCTCTGCTGAAAAGCTCGTTGAGGCAATTCCTGCAACAGCTAAGACAATTGCTGTACTCGACAGAACCAAGGAGCCAGGTTCTCTTGGTGAGCCTCTCTACCTCGATGTAGTAGCAGCTCTTAATGCTACAGGCAGAAACGGTATCAAGGTTATCGGCGGCCGTTACGGTCTCGGTTCCAAGGATACTCCTCCTGCATCTGTATTTGCTGTATATGCTGAACTCGCTAAGGCTGATCCTAAGCCACAGTTCACACTCGGTATCGTTGATGATGTTACAAATCTCTCACTCGCTGAGGAAGATGCTCCTAACACAGCAGCAGAAGGTACTATCGAGTGCAAGTTCTGGGGTCTCGGCGGCGACGGTACTGTTGGCGCAAACAAGGACTCTATCAAGATCATCGGTGACCACACTGACAAGTACGTTCAGGCTTACTTCCAGTATGACTCAAAGAAGACCGGCGGTATCACAATCTCACACCTCCGTTTCGGTGATAAGCCAATCAAGAGCCCTTACTACATAAACAAGGCTGACTTTGTTGCCTGTCATAACCCATCTTACATCCTCAAGGGATACAAGATGGTAAACGATGTAAAGCCCGGCGGTGTATTCCTTATCAACTGCCAGTGGAAGCCTGAGGAGCTCGATCAGCACCTCACAGCTGATACAAAGCAGTATATCGCTAAGAACAACATCCAGCTCTATCTGGTTAACGCTATAGACCTTGCACAGGAGATCGGTCTTGGCAAGCGTACAAACACAATTCTCCAGTCTGCATTCTTCTCACTTTCAAAGGTTCTTCCTGAGGCTGAGGCTATCGGCTACATGAAGGAGAAGGCTCAGAAGTTCATGAAGAAGGGTATCGAGATCGTTCAGATGAACGAGAAGGCTATCGACGCAGGCGCAAATGCTTACGTTAAGGTAGACGTTCCTGCTGAGTGGGCAAACGCTGTTGATAATTCCGCACCTGCTAAGCTCGAGGGCCCGGAGAAGCTCGTCAAGATGGTTGACGGCATCATGAACCCTGTTGGCAAGATGCTCGGTGATACACTTCCTGTTTCTGCATTCTCAGATCACGTTGACGGTACATTCGAGCAGGGTGCTTCTGCATATGAAAAGCGTGGAGTTGCTGTTATGGTTCCTGAGTGGAATCAGGATACTTGTGCAAAGTGTAACAAGTGTTCATTTGTCTGCCCACACGCAACAATCCGTCCATTCGCTCTGACAGAAGCTGAGGTTGCTGCTGCTCCGGAGAACATCAAGATCGCTCCTAAGCCAATCGTAAAGACAGAGTACAAGTACACACTTGCTGTTTCTGCTATGGATTGTATGGGATGCGGCGTATGTATCGGTGTCTGCCCGACTAAGTCTCTCAAGATGGTTCCAAGAGAGTCTCAGGAGCCACAGCAGGCAGTATTCGATTACTGTGTTGCTAAGGTTACAGAGAAGACAGATGTAGCTACTGACGCTAATGTTATCTCAAGCCAGTACAAGAAGCCACTCCTTGAATTCTCAGGTTCATGTGCAGGCTGTGCTGAGACTTCATATGCAAGACTCATCACTCAGCTCTTCGGTTCAAGAATGTACATCTCCAACGCAACAGGATGTTCTTCAATCTGGGGCGGTCCTGCTGCTACATCACCATATACTGTTGATGCAAACGGCCACGGTCCTGCATGGGCTAACTCACTGTTCGAGGACAACGCTGAGCATGGTCTCGGTATGTATCTCGGTCAGAAGGCTATCCGTGATAGACTCATCGAAGAGGTAAAGGAAATCGCTGCAAGCGACAAGGCATCCGCAGAGGTTAAGGCTGCTGCTGATGAATACCTCGCAACAGTTAACGACGGTGCAAAGAATACAGCTGCAACAGATGCTCTCGTTGCTGAGCTCGAGAAGTGCGCTGACAAGTGCGATAAGTGCGCAGATATCCTTGCAAACAAGAACTACCTCTCCAAGAAGTCTGTATGGATCTTCGGCGGTGACGGTTGGGCTTATGATATCGGTTTCGGCGGTCTTGACCACGTTCTCGCTACAGGTGAAGATGTAAACATCATGGTATTCGATACTGAGGTTTACTCTAACACAGGCGGACAGGCTTCCAAGTCTTCCAACATCGGTCAGGTAGCACAGTTCGCTGCAGCAGGTAAGGCAATTGCTAAGAAGCGTCTTGCTGATATCGCTATGAGCTACGGTTACATCTATGTTGCACAGATCGCTATGGGTGCTGATATGAACCAGACACTCAAGGCAATCAAGGAAGCTGAGGCTTATCCGGGACCATCACTCATCATCGGCTATGCACCTTGTGAGATGCACTCTATCAAGGGCGGTATGACTAACTGTCAGTCTGAGATGGAGAAGGCTGTTAAGTGCGGCTACTGGAATAACTTCCGTTATGATCCTCGTCTTGCTGCTGAGGGTAAGAACCCATTCCAGCTCGATTCCAAGGCTCCAACAGAGTCATATCAGGAATTCATCATGAATGAGGCTCGTTACAGCGCTCTCACACGTTCATTCCCTGATCGTGCTAAGGAGCTGTTCGAGAAGGCTGAGAAGACAGCAGCTAATCGTTACGAGTACCTCACAAAGCTCGCTGAGAAGTAATTTTTCGCAGAGAGGCTTTACGGTAATGATTGATTTAATTCGGAATTCGGAATGCGGAATTCGGAATTGTATTGAATTCCTCAATTTCGCTCGTTCCGCTTGAATTAGTCAGTTCACCGACATTTATATAAAGAAGACTCCCCGATACGTACAAGTGTCGGGGAGTCTTCTTTTTTATTGAGAATGAATTGTATGGGTTAAGGCTGTCGAAAACCTGATTTCGGGACGTCGAGGGCGCCGTCCTCTACAAAAACATTCACGAAGAATAGCCGAATTGTAGGGGCTGGCTTTGGCCGTCCTCAGATAAAAGCACACACGATAAACAAAACGTAGGGGCGCATTACGTGCGCCCTTGTCGGTTAAGCTGTTAGCTTTGCGGGGGCGGATACCATCCGCCCGAACACAAATGCAATTATATGTATTGAGAATGTAGGGGCGCCCTTTGATGCAAATGGTGTGGAACGCCGAGGGCGGCGTTCCCTACAAAATCATTTTCGCAGAATAGTTGAAATGTTTTGGACGTCGTCCTCGACGTCCAAAATCAAAGGCCCTTTCGTAACCTTACATCTTCTTCTTGTAAAAGGCATTGACAAGAAGCACTATGAGTGTGCTTACGGTCAGGTCAGCGAACAGTGTCAAGCTGACGGTAATGCTGAAAAAGCCTGTGATTATTATTGCAAGGCCTGTACACATCAGGGTGATAACTGATGCGGTACGCATTGTCTCCTTGGAGATCTCGTTGTTGCGTTCGTCCTTGGACTTGATGTATGCCTCTTTCAGTTTCTTCTCGTCACGGAGAAGAACGCAGCATCTTATCATATAAACTAATGCAAGCAGGTCGCCGCCTACAAGAAGTCCTGTCAGCATACCTTTTGAGAAGTCGGGAACATTCTCGGTAAGGCGTTGGAGTACGAAATACAATATAGTTCCCGAACACATATACATTGTGCATAACTGAAATCTGAACTTAATTATTTTCTTGAATTTTTCCATGATGATACTCCTTATAATTTCTTGTTGTAGTATGCGGTTACAGCGATGGAAACAATGCCTGTCAGGATGATATTAGCCGAAAGGGTCAATGTTATAACAGGGTTGAAAAAGCTTGCTGCGATGGCTGCAAGCGCTGCTATCATGATGGAGATGCTCAATACTGTTCTGGCTGACTCCTTCTGTATCAGAGTGTTTCTCTCGTCGGTTTCGACTATGTATGCCTTCTTCAGCTTTTCCTCGTCCTGAAGAAGGGGCATAAGTCTGAAAATATTGAAGACCGAAACGGTCAATGAGCCTGATAACACGCCGATAAGGATACCTTTTGTATATTCGGGAGCACCTGTGATACGGATGAGTGCGAAGTATATGAAAAGTCCTGACAAACAGAATATTACACTGAGCGTAATTCTCCTTCTGAGCTTCTTTCTGTATTCTTCCATGATGATCCTCCTTATAAGTTTTCCTCGTCCTCGAATATGAACAGCTCCTCAATAGTGATACCGAAGAACTGCGCCGCCTTGTGAGCAAGCGTGAGGGATGCGTTGTATTTTCCGTTTTCCAGTGATATGATGGTCTGTCTCGTTACGCTGAGAGCGTCTGCAAGCTCCTGCTGAGTGACCTTACGTGCTTTCCGCAGTTCCTGTATCTTATTTTTCACGTTCATACTCCTTCTTGGCATCTTTGCTGAAAGACGCAAACACAGCCACCGCTACAGCTATTGCTATCCACGGGAGAGCAGCTTCTATAAAATCGTGTATATTTCCGATCATGTCGTTTCCTCCTTTGCTATGTAAAGCTTACTTTACTTCTTCTGTGACTATAGTATAGCACGCTTTACATTTTTTGTCAAGCCTGCTTTACATAAATTTATCTTTTAATTAAATGCCAGATAAAAAATACGCACCACGGAGGTGCGAAAAGTCTCTGAAATGAAAGAAAGAGGCGTTCATAGAACGTCTCTCAAAAGAAATAAAACATATTAGATCAAAGTATAGATGAAGAATGGATTATATCGGAATGACAGAAAAATAACGACCTTCATTGACACCCTCTCAAAAAGCCAATCAAGGTCGCTACCCTTCAATAGCAATTGCGCACCCTCTATACGCAAATGCCTCTCGGCGGGCACGATTCCGAAGTGCCGTATGTGAGCCTGCTGGATCATGGCTTGTGACCAGCGTATGAAGCAACTGAAAACTGCTTTAGGCGATCAAACATATTATAGGCATTAATGTTCAATAACAGTTTATACTCGTTAGACGTTTAGTAAGATTGAATAGAACGATCTCATTTCGGCGGAGTTTAAACCGAATTCGCAGGACAGCAGCATACTTGCCGATTTGTTACAGGACACAAAAATGTATCGTAAGTAATTGCGGATCAGAAGCCGATTTATCGTCGTTTTCCGCATCCGACAATTGTATTATAAGACAACTTGGGGAAAGTTTCAATAAACAATATTGCTCATAATTATCACTATATTGCTCTAATTTGTTTAAAATAAAATGTTAACTCTTTGTTAATAATCTAAAAGATAATCGTTATGAAATATGTTTACGCAAAGTTGAAAACCGGACTATCAAATTTTGTGGCTAAAATGTCAAAGTCGATTTTTGACCGAAAATCTGCGTCAAAATATGTTCGGACAAATGCAGCAAAAAATTAGCAGAATGGATAATCTTATATAAATATTACGCATTGTAAATTGAAGATAGCGTTGATTAAAATAAATACAAAACTCTTTAGTCTGATAAAATCGGGCAAAAATGATATTTTTTTCTTATTTAACAAAATATTCGGCGCCTGAATAAGATTAAAGGTTTTAATTAAAGTTGATTCTCAGCCTGAGAAAAAATGTTGATCGGTGATGGCATTTTGACGGTTTGCTTCATAGTGAAAAGCTGAAAATGCTGTTTCGATACCTGATAAATATTGACTTTGCAATATTTATATTGTATAATAACTTTATAAATTATATATGGAGGTGTTCACTTTGAACATTAAAAATCTGACAAACAATAACAGAATGATCACTGCAACCCTCGGTAATTTCAGCGTACTTGAATACGGCGCAGACCTGAGCTTATCTCCGGCTTCTGCTCAGACAGGCTTCTTCATGAGCAAAATGGGCGTCCGCCGCAGACAGGTGATTATCAACATGGACGGCAAAAACAGCGCTGTTCTTCAGGCAGGCGCTATGCAGTGGATGCTGGGCAATATTGAACTTTCCACTAACGTAAAGGGCGTAGGCGACTTTATGGGCAAGATGTTCAAAGGCGCTGTTACCAAGGAATCGGCTGTAAAGCCTGAGTACAGAGGCGTGGGCACTCTCGCTCTGGAGCCAACATACAAGTATATTATCCTTCAGGATGTCTCACAGTGGGGCTCAGGTATGGTCATCGAGGACGGTATGTTCCTTGCCTGTGACGGATCTGTCAACCATAATATCGTTTCAAGAAGAAATGTTTCTTCTGCTGTTCTCGGTGGTGAGGGACTCTTCAATCTCTCACTCAGCGGTAATGGTATTGCTGCACTGGAAAGCAACGTTCCTATGGCTGAGCTTGTTGAGGTCGAGCTGAATAATGAGACTCTCAAGATCGACGGACCACTTGCACTGTGCTGGTCGGCTAATCTGGAATTCACAGTTGAGAAGTCCACAAGAAGCCTTATCGGTTCAGCAGTCAGCGGTGAGGGCTTCGTGAATGTTTACAGAGGCACAGGTAAGGTGCTGATGAGCCCTGTTGCTCCTACAAAGAGCCTGTTCACAGCTACAAATACCATTGCTCCGAGACCATAAAATAATCGTATATAAAGCCAAAAGGTGCGGTAAAATACCGCACCTTTTTTTGGGGTTGTTATTATATGGAAATTAGGTAAAATCAGATCAATGAGATCAGAAACCGTAAATATATGATTCAGGCAGTTACGTTTCCTGACCGATTAATTCTCTATTTCTGTTATTAATTATAACATAAAATTATCCATTTTGTAGAGATGTTAACCATGGTTAACATAATATTTTTTAGCTATAACAGTATAGAAATATGTTATATTGCTTAAATATGTTGTTATATCTTAATAAATGAGAATTTCAAATGAAATAAATATAATTACACATGATTATAATAAATTTAAATAGCAGTAATAAAGTCCCCGATTTTACGGGAAAATCTGACTTTCATCGCAGATATCTGCAATGATCTTATCGGCGTCCTCACGGCGTATGGCTATGACCGCACCGCATATCAGGTAAGCTGCTATCCCGCCGGACGGCCCCTTATGCAGACATTCCACGATACAGCCTTCGATAAGCCCCAGAGAGCGCAGACGGTCACGCATCGGTCTATCTGCGCTTATACTCTTTATACTGCCTTTTCCACCCTCACTGAGAGAGCTTAATGCGGCTTCTTTATGCATTGTGGTTTCCTCCCTCTGCATTATATGCAAAGGTCACTCTTTCGGGAATTTGTCCATATACACGCCTGTACGGGTGATGATGCCCTTGCTGCTGCCGTTTATCTCAACGAAAGCGATGCGGCCTGTGAGCTGTCCGCCGATGTAGAGCTTGTCCCACAGGTCTTCGCCGTTGTAGCCGCTGTAGACGATATAACGGCTTTTCATGGCACGGCAGTCCAGCTTGTCCCTGTACTCCAGCGCCTGCTGCGGTGAATAGAGAAACCGCATATCCAGCTCGGAGTAGATATGCCTTACCAGCTTGTAGCTGAGAGTATCGCTGTCCACAAGGTCGTAATGGCCGTATTCGCCGTTGATATCAGCCATGTGATAGTTACTGCCTATCTTGCGGCGGTCGGCTGATATTCCCGAAAACAGGCAGCTGCTTTCGGTGAAGCTGAAATCTTCGGGAGTGCTGTACGGCGTTATCATGACGGTATTCGTCCCTCTGATGTAGGGGTATGACCCTCTCAGCTTGTAGGAAAGCGATGCCACAGCGTCCCACATTGCGGTATTCTGCTTCACGTAGATGTAGTTGCCGGTGTCGGAATTATCTTCGTGCTCCACGTATGGGAGAGTGCAGAAGCTGTCCATCAGGCTGTTGAGAGATACCGACATTTTCAGTCCCGGCTCTATCTGATTTTTGCAAAGCTGTGCCGTGAAGCCGCTTGACGTGAGGTATATCTTCTGTACGCCGCCGCTTGTGCGCAGATCAAGAGTTTCTATGCTGCCGTGATGGATGAGTTTGCCGCCGACGTAAAGCTTGGCTTCGGCGTATTCGTCTGTATCTGAGATATCAGCGGTAAAAGCCGCAGACAGCTTAGTGTAGGGGAGATATGCGTCCTTTCTGAATGAGAATGAGAGTATATCTGCGGCCGCTGCTGTGGTGAGGTCACGTCTGACCAGAATAAGCTGTGTCATTACGTTATCACCTCGGCTGCACTGTAAGTGATGAGAGTCAGCGATACCTCGGTCCAGTCGTTACAGCTGTCTGTGAGCTCGAATTTCTGCAATATACAGCCTGTGTAGCGTATCCCTCGGTAGATGATGGTGTAAGCCTGACCGCCTGCCATAGGTGAGCTGATATCCGCCAGGAATTGCAGCGGCTCCTCAGAGTTGTATATCCTGCCGGAAAATATCAGCCTTGCCGCTCTCAGAGCTGATGAAGTTATGACGCTTCCGCCGCTGACAGTAGTCTCCTCGTTGACTGCTCTTACTGCGGAAGCCTTGAAGCTGTCGCAGTAAACGGTGCAGTTTCCCACCGTAACGGGCAAAGCCTCACGGGAGGTCAGCTCAGTGACTGTACTCATACGCTGCTCCTTTCCATTTTGCTCATGCCCGATGCGGCAAGTCTCACTGTCAGCACAAGGCGCTGAATGTTGCTGTCGTATCTGACTGCCATCTTTCTTACGGAGCAGTTCATATCCGCCATACCTGCAAGCACGGGCTCGATCTCATCGCAGTAATAATTGTAGAGGGAAGCCATTGACATATCCCTCTGCGCTGTGACGTTTACCTCGATCTCGGTTTTGAAGGGCAGATAAACGTTAAACTGCGAATAGACGGGATTTGAAGTCTCAAAAGCGCCTATGCCTACAACTGTGAATACTTCGCCTTTCTTCTCAACGGGCAGTGCATCGAATGCGCTGTAGACATTTGTAACGCCTGCCTGTCTGAGTTTTTCTTTAATGCTGTCAAGAATTTCTTTGAGCATCGCTCATACCTCCTCTCCCTTTGCGAAAGCCGCAAACACAAAATCCGTTGTCTTAATGATGTCGCTGCAAAGATGAAGATAGTCCCTGAACATTTTTTCGGCGTAGTTAAGGGAAATATCGTGTTCGTCCTTATACATTTTTCCTGCGAATGTTATCTCTGACCTGTCCTGTGCACAGAGAAGCTGACGGTATCTGTAATTCGCAAGTGCGGCGCTGAGATAGCAAAGTCTTGCATCTCTGAGATGGTCTTCGCTGATGACCATTCTCTCGACCTCTGCCACGGAAATTTCGATGACAGGGTCGTATTCTGTGGAAGCTTCGCAGTCAAATCCCGAAAAGAGCTTGAACAGAAGCTTGACTACCTGTAGATTCATGTTGACCTCCTATCTCATGGAAAAGCCCGAAGCTTCGTCGTTTACGGTATCGCAGGCGAGCTGTATCTCAACTCCGCCCCTGCACCTTGCCTCTAAGCTTTTCTTGAAAGCGATGAGCTGTGCGGTTGACATATTCTTAGCTGAAAGTGAAGCCATATCAGCGGCATCACGGCCGCCTGCAAAGTATGCGCATCTGCGTATGTCACGGCGGAGTTCATCGTCTGCCGCCCTGATATCGGCTTCATATGAAGCGGACACCTTTTCGCTGTCGGTGAAGTGCTTGGTGACACCTGCGTTCACCTGAGCCGGGACAGCTACGAAGCTCCATTCATAGGCATCGGTGATATTGTCAAGGATGGTATGGCAAAGCTTGCCGCCGTAGGTGCCGCCCTTTTTGTGAGTGCAGTTATCGGCATCACAGCCGCATACCGAGCAGATACGCTTTGCCGCCGAGCAGGAAATGCTGACTTCTTTCTTTATGCCACCGTCAATTTCGGCTATGAGGTTCTTGTTATCGTCGGTGCGTACCATGTAGGCTTCAGCCTTCAGATACTTGTATGGGCGGCCGTCGGAAGTGGTCTTAGTGTCGTCGGTCACTACTTCAGTGCTGAAGATACGTGCATTCTGATTGGCTGAGCTTGGGTCGTGGTCGAAGATGCCCGTCCTGCCGATGAAGCTTTCGCTGAGGGTAACAAGTGCGTTATCGGAAAAGCGTTCAAGGTCACGGTCTATGTCGTTGTCGCAGAGTATAACCGAGAAGGTATAGACTTCGTCTTCGGTGAGCGGTCTGCGGGTGAATTTGTTTATCTTGTCAAGGGTTTCCTGTGTCATGTAAAGACCTCCTGTCTTTATTTGTCGGGCAAGCCGAGGGGAGTGCTTGAGTGACAGCTGTCAGTCGACGCTTTGCTAGACTGGACTACTTTGTCAGGGGGACGCTGTCCCCCTCGTACACCCCCTGCCAGAGAGGTCTACACCTCTCTGGACTCTGGTGATATGCGGCTTCGCCGCTTTTTTTATTATCAGCTTCCGATAGTAAGCACCTTTACAGCGTCCGCTGCGATCTTCTTGAAGCCGCAGGTGATGGATACCGTGATCTGATCCAGCTGACGTTCGATAAGCTTGTCTGTCTCCATAACAAGGTCTGTGCTTGTGATGAATTCCAGTGCGAATCTGCGGTCGATACCGATAATGGTATTGCTGTCAGCCGCCGCAGACTTGATAAGCTCCGCACCGAATGGGAGAATAAGCTTGCCCTCGGAATAAGAACAGGTCTCGGCGATCTGATCCATAGCTGCGATCTTTGCCGCAAGATCAGGAGGAGCGATGATAGTTGTCATGTCGAAGCAGTCGAATTCGCCGTAAAGTTCGGCAAGCTTTGCATAGGTGAGGTCGCTTGCTGAGATCGAATCCGCACCTGTCTTGAGCACGGTGAAAGCCTCCTTAGCCACTGATACAGCCAGCTTCACACCGATACTTCTCAGCATTACGCCGAAAACATCAAGTCTCTGCTGACGTACTGCCTCATATGAGGCTCTGATAAGTCTGCCGTACTTGCCGAGAGTGACACCTACGGTATCTTCGGTGACGGTAGCCTCGGGGAGTTCAACGCCCTGAGCGGTAGTTTCGTATTCCTCGTCATCGTCAAGGACACAGCCCAGATACTTGCTGCTGCAATTGATAGTCTTAGCGGCACACACTGAGGAGATGACAGTTTCGTCAAAGCCCTTGCGGATGCATCTTGTTACGAATTCGGGGAAGAGAACTGCTGTCTCGGTAGATGAGAAGAACTTCTCCACACGGTCGCAGTCCTGACCGCTTACACGGATGTTGAAGCGCTTGAGCTGTCTCTCGAAGGCGTCGAGCTTTTCGAGGGGAGTTCCGCAGTATGCAGATGACGGATCAAGCTCCTCAAGTGCGGCAGTGAATGACTTGCCGCTGAGATTGTACATACCCTTTTCAAGTCTGATATCGTTATACATAAGTTACCTCCAATTATTCTCAGACAGATCATCTGTCCATGTTATTTTCAGATTTCTCAATGGGCGACGGAATGTCGCTCCTGCATTTCTAATTACTACTTTCTGCTTTCTGATTTCTCAGCTCTATTTCATGAGCCTGAGCATTTTTCAGACGAGCCTCTGCAAGAGCAGATTCGTCCTGAAGATTGATGTTGTCCCACTCCACACGGCAGCTGCATTCCGCACCCACCGAGCAGAGATAGGCATTTCCGATGTCGCATATTACAGGTGTGAGCAGACGGCGGTAGTATTCCAGCTCGGAAGTGAGGATATCCGCCTGCTGAGCCGACATTCTTTCTGTACTGCTCCAGCTGAGACCCAGCAGGAAAGGCGGTATGGAAAGCTTTGCCACCAGCTGTTCAAGGAGCTGACGGACAGGCACATTGGTGTCGAAAAGCTGGTTTTCAGCGCCTATTACCTTGATATCCACATCGCCTACAGCCACGAAGTCCTTGACCTGACCGTACTTTGCGGAGTTCATTCCGTCAGCCCATTCTCTTGCAATCTGCTGAGCCCTTTCACGGGTATAAACCATATCTCCCGTGTCGCCGGAAGGCCTGTAGGTCACAGCATATCTTACATTGCCTGCACGGTCAAAGTTCTGACCGATACATTCGTATATCCTGAGGAGAATGCTGCTGAGTGCAGGAAGTCCACGCAGGATCGAATGTCCGCCTGTAAGCGAAGCGTAGAGTATATTTTCGGGGCGCTCCAGAGTTTTTGACGTACCGTCGGGGAGTATCAGTGAATAGCGCCTTGCAAAGGGATCATTTCCGCCTGCGATGCGAAGCCTTGAAACGTCGCCGGTCCACAGACCTGCGATCTTCTGTTCTTCGGGATCTGCGGCTATCTCTCCCACAGCGCTGCCGTAAGTGAGAAGACTGTCGAGGAAGTTATCCACGAAAGTGCCGATGGAGCGCCCTGAAATACCGACAGGAACATTTTCAAGGAAGCGGTCAAGTTCCTCCTGATAAGCCTCGTCTGAGCATACAACTCTGAAACCGCCTGTCAGACGGATTATCTTCATAACCGCCGCATCTATGATGGGAACGGCGAAACGAAGCCTGTCGTAAAGCTCCTTTTCATACGGCTCAATAGCAGCAGGGAGCAGATTTTCTCCGCACTGACTGCGCTGTGCCGATATGAGCTGAGGAGTTACAGCCTTGTCTTTTTTCTTTCTGAAAAGCACATTTTCCCTCCTTTCATCTTGATACGGAGAGAGCGAAGAATCCGCTGTCTCCGTCATTTTTCAGCATATCCGCCACAAAGTAGCGCATATCGTCCATGGCATGGTCGTTTTCCTTTATGGGAGCGTCCGTGCCTGTTTTTTCGTTCCAGCTGTAAAGATGGAACTCACGTATGATGTCCCTGCATGACTCATGGAATCTCAGCCTGTTTTCGCTGAGGGCAGTGCTCACGTTCCTTATTCCCGTGATAACGTCGTTGTCAGCCTTTACCACTCTGAATCTGCCGTGCCTGCGGATACACTCGATGAAGCTTGCAGCGGAGGGATCGACAATGACCCTGCTTATCTCCCTGCCGCCTGCAAGCCTTTCCAGAGCGGCGTAATGCTCTTCATCCGTCCGTGAAACGCCTTCCCTCTTTGATGAGTAGTAGTACTCGCTGAGCCTGTACCATACTCCGCCGCTGAGTCCCCATAAGCCGAAGGAACTCGGGTTGACGGTGCCGTAATCGCAGGAGATGACGAATCTCTCACATTCCACATCTCCGCTGTATACGTGCTTTTTCTCGCTGAACATGGGGTATACCACGCCTTGTGAAGCAGTCCATTTGCCAAGCACGAAGCGGTCATAGAATGCTCCTGAGTAAAGCCTCTTGTAGCGTTGTTTCAGTGCATCCGACAGGGAAGGATTGTCGTCCATAGTGAAATGGATGTAGAGAGCGTGTTTCTCCTCAGCCTTCTTTATCCACTCGGTGTAGAACCAGTGAGCGGGATTGTCGGGGTTGCAGTTGAACCACATTTTCGAGCCGCTGACCGAACAGCGTGCCAGAGCCTGTTCAACGAATGAGCGTGGCATAAGTGCGGCTTCATCGAGGAAAACTCCCGAGAGAGTCATGCCCTGTATCAGCGCCGCCGAGCCCTCGTCTCTGCCTCCGAAAAGGTAGAAACGGTTGGTGTGTCCGAGAAAGGTAAGGTCGATGTAGCTTCTGCTCACCTTTTCGATGCAGGTGAAGCCGTAGTCTCTGAGCATGGGAAGCAGGGGAGTTATCACGTTTCTGCGGAGTGATGTGACTGTCTTGCCGCAGATGGCGAATGCTCCGCCGTCAAAGCTTGCCGAAGCCCAGAGTACGAATCCCAGCGACATGGACAAGGTCTTGCCGCTTCTTACAGCGCCGTCGCATATAACAGCGTCGTAACCGCTGTATTCCGGGACGCCCCACCAGTTCATGGTAAGCTTCTGCTTTGCCGAAAGTTTACTTATCCTCAATGCTGTCACTCTCCTCTGCGGTGGCTGTCAGAGCCATTATAAGCTCAGCCGCCTTGTCACGGTCGGTGAATGAATTCTCCAGCTCGAACAGCTTTTCCAGTGCCTTGAGCCTGTCGAAAAGCTTCACCTCAACGCCTCCGCCTTTCACACGTTTTATCTCGGAGACGTTGAAAAGATCAAGTCCCTCAATGACGGAAGGGGGAGGGAGCTCGTCAGCAAAGACGAGGTAGACCGCATCGGTACAGCTTCCGAAAGCAAGACGCTTCAGGCCTGCCGCAACGTTACCGCTGTCTGAGAGAAGCTCACGGAGCGAGGCGATGTTCTGTCTGCATTCCTGAGAGCGCAGACATTTCACAGCGTCGCTGATGGCGGTCTCTTTCGGGAAGCCAGCTCTTTCGGCGGCTTCAAAGGCATTGCCGAGAAGAACGTACCAGCAGCAGAAAGCGTCACGTTTTGATTTAAGTAGTTTATCGGGCATAAATAATGACCTCCTTTCTGAACTCTGAACGGTGAAGTGTCCGTTCATAAGGGGGCAGAAAAGAGGCCTTTTTCAACGCAAACCCGTTGAATATTGAAAAAATATTTTTTGACTTTGTATGACTGCACAATTTGAAAGTTAAAGACCAGTGCTATGATGTGAATAACCGACAATGAGCGGAAGTGACAAATGTCACTGTGATAGTGACACTACACACTTACATTTTTATAAAGAGTGTGCTATGATATAGTTACGATACAGACAGGCGGTGAGATCATGGATAAAGCTGAAAAGATATTCAAGGCAGCACGTATAATCACATTTATCGGGATCATCGTTGCAGCGTACAGCTTCATCGACGGCACATTCTGGCGTGGATTCGGCGATGATGAACTGATATTCCTGCTGATATTTCTTGCCGTGTTTGATTTGTCACTGCTCTACACGACGGGCTATTTCCTGGTACACAGACTTCCGCTCCCCGAGGAAACAGCAGAGGAGCCGCTGTGGTTCAGACGGACGTTTTACCTTGCGTTTTCGCCCATAGCGCTTATAATCGGCTTCGGCATATTCAACGGTCTGACAGGCGAATACGTGTTATTCACCAGAGGATCGTTTTGGGATGATTTCCTGATAGGAGCGGTTTTAGCTGCGGGATTTCTGCTGCTGGTGCCTGTGATATTCGTGGCGAACCTGATAATCATACTTTATCTGTACAGAAGACACAAAAGAAAGAAATATATATCCCCGAAAAATAAATAAAAGGGAAAAGAAAAAGCGTATGCATCACAGCTGTGGTGCATACGCTTTTTTACATATCATTTCTGTTTTCGAGAGCCTTGAAAAGTGTCACTTCGTCGGCATATTCGAGGATGCCTCCTACGGGAAGTCCGAATGCCAGCCTTGTGACCTTTATGCCCATGGGTTTGAGGAGACCTGCTATATACATAGCTGTAGCGTCGCCCTCAACAGTGGGATTGGTAGCCATGATGACTTCGCTGACGCCTCCCTTAGCTATCCTCGCAAGAAGCTCCTTTATTCTGAGCTTATCGGGGGTGATTCCATCCATAGGTGAGAGGAGTCCGTGAAGGACATGGTAAACTCCGTTATACTCTCTTGTTCTCTCAAAGGCGGTAACGTCCTTGGGAGTTTCAACAACGCAGATAACGCTGCTGTCCCGTTCATCGTCAGCGCAGATAGGGCAGATGTCCCTTTCGGTCAGATTCTGACAGCACTGACAGCAGTGAACGTTTTTCTTTGCATCAAGGAGGGCTTTTGCGAAGTCCTCCACAGCCGCCTCGTCCATAGACATAACATGGTAAGCCAGCCTCTGGGCGGACTTCATTCCTATGCCGGGGAGAGACGCAAACTTTTCCGCCAGTACGACCAGCGGCAAAGCGTTATGGTCAGCCATCAGCCATTAAAACAGGCCTGGGAGAGATACACCGCCTGTGATCTTGCCCATTTCAGCTTCTGTAGTAGTTTCGATATTGTTTACAGCCTCGTTGATAGCGCTGATGATGAGATCCTGGAGCATCTCAACGTCCTCAGGGTCAACAGCCTCAGGCTTGATGTTGAGTGACTTGATAGTCTTCTTACCTGTGAGAACAACCTCAACAGCTCCGCCGCCTGCTGTAGCAGAGAACTCTCTTGCTTCGATATCTTCCTGGAGTTCAGTGATCTGATCCTGCATCTTCTGAGCCTGCTTGATCATCTGGTTCATGTTCTGAGCGCCGCCGCCGCCGATATTCTTTGGTATTCTTGCTTTCATTTTAAAATTCTCCTTTGAATATAGTTTGTTTTATTGATAAAGCAAAATGGGAATTTGCTTATAAACATTAAGGATTTGTGCTGTTTTCCACAGCTGTTTCGATCTTGTTGTCGATAGCTTTTTTGATAAGGCTCTGAGCCAGATCCTTCTGTTCCTCGACAGTAGTTGTGCATCTCGCCTTTATAATGTATCTCTGCCCCAGCACATGGCTGATGGTAGAGCCGAGAGATACCGCATTTTCTCTTACCTTGAAAAGAGTGATAAAGAAGCGGTTCTGGGAGGTGATAAAGATTATATTTCCTGCTGTAGCGGCAACCGAACCGTCAAGACTTCCTGCAACTGCGGGATTGACTTTCTTGAATTCCTCCAGCACTTCTCCCCATCTTTCGCAGGGGATGAGGTCTGAGGGCTTCAGAGTCTTGATATCCACAGTAGGGGCAGGGTCAGCCTCCGTCGGCGGAGAAGAAGCCGTAAGGACTTCGGGCTGCTGCTGTTGCTGAGGAGCGCCGCTCTGTACCTGTACAGGGGCATTTTTTATCTTATCCTCCAACTGTTTTATTTTATCATATATTTCAGAATTGTCAATAGCTTCCGTGGTATTTCTGATATTTCCGCAAAGCTTTATCAGCGCCATTTCAAATTCCACACGGCGGTTCATGGCTCTGTTCATATTGGAGCTGCATTCCTGGAGTATGGAAATATGGGACATGATAGTATCAAGCTCAGTGCTGTCCGCAAGTTCACGGAGTTTCTGCATTTCCTCAGCCACGCACACTATCAGGCTTTCGGCGGTATCGGGCGATACCTTGATGAGCATGATGTTTCTCAGCTGAGATATGAGTTCTTCGCATAGCCTGCCGATATCCTTAGACATATCGTAAAGGGAAGCGGTAATGGACAGCGCCTTTGCGGTATCGCCTGTGTTTATGGCTTCAAGGAGACCGAAAAGGTAGTCTCTTCCGGCGATTCCTGCCGCAGCGGAAACCACATCCTCGTCTATTTCCTCGCCGCCTACCGAGCATCTGTCAAGCAGTGATACAGCGTCACGCATACCGCCGTCGGCAAGCTTTGCTATCATAGCGGCGCCGCCGTCGGTGAGGGTGAGCTCTTCCTGCTCTGCGATATATTTAAGTCTTGCGGCGATATCCTCGGGCTTTATGCGTCTGAAATCGAAACGCTGACAGCGTGAGAGGATAGTGGCAGGGACTTTATGTATCTCTGTGGTAGCGAGAATGAATTTCACATACGGAGGCGGTTCTTCCATAATTTTCAGCAGCGCATTGAAAGCGCCTGCGGAAAGCATATGCACCTCGTCTATGATGTATATTTTATACTGACCTCTGTCGGGGGTATAGACCGCAGCGTCACGGAGGTCACGGATGTTATCGACACCATTGTTTGAAGCAGCGTCTATCTCGACTATATCGGTGAGAGCGCCGCTGTCAGCGTCACGGCATATGTCGCATTCAAGGCAGGGGTTGCCGTCCTTCATATTGCGGCAGTTGACAGCCTTTGCGAGGATACGGGCGCAGGTGGTCTTACCTGTACCACGGGAGCCTGTGAATAGGTATGCATGGGCAGTCTTTCCGCTCATTATCTGGTTTTTCAGCGTATCCGTAGTCTGCTGCTGCGAGATAACGTCGTCGAATGTCATAGGTCTCCACTTGCGGTAAAGAGCCTTGTACATACTTTCACCTCATTTCATACGGTGTCAGGAATTGTCTTTATTGTGGGCTTCGAGGAGGACAGCAGCCTGTATTTCCTTATAGTAGCCGCTGTAGCCCGAAGGGTCGTCGATATTATTGAGAAGGGCCATGCGGTAGAATTCCTCACCCTTCTGGAAATCTCTCAGGAGAGTATGAGCTATCGCAGCGCCTCCGAGAGCGTTTGCATAGCATTCACGGCGGTCGATGGCTTCATTGAACCATTTGAGAGCGTTTTCGCCGTCGTTGAGCTTGATGTACATACGGCCTATCTCAACACGCATACGGTCGCTGTACTTCTTATCTGAATTCATGATAGCCTTGAACATTTCAAGGGCTTTTGTGGTATTGCCGTTTTCGGCGTGGCATCTTGCGATGAAGATGGGCAGTTCGGGGATATGGAAGCCGTTCTTTTCGGCATTCTCATAGCAGTTGACCGCATTGGGGTTCCATCCCATAAGGTCGTAGCAGCGGCCTCTGTAGAAGCTGAGCACGCCCTGTTCTTCTCTTGTCTTGCTGAAACTGCTGCTGTCTATTTTGGTGAACATCTCAAGAGCGTCGCCGAAATAGCGCTGGTGGAACATCTCCATACCCATTTCAAACATGGAGGATTTCTTATTCATGCCGGTAAAGGCGCTGCCGATGATATCCTCATCGTAGCGGTGGTAGACAGAACCTGCATATTTGAAGGATTCGTGCAGAAACAGCAGGAACCATGAAACGGTGAAGAACATGATCATCCAAATGATAACTGATCTGAAGCCTACGCTGTCGTGACCTGAGAAAATTGCCATTCCGGCGGTAAGGATCAGGGTCAGCACAGCGGTAGCAGCAAGGGCTCTGACGATAACTCTCTTCAGACATATGAGCACTCTTTTGGTGCGGGTCAGAATAATGGATAATAAAAGCATAGGCCAGTCTCCTAAAAGAAAAATTCCGGAACATAGATGTGCAGGCTTGCTGCGGCACACAAAACGATCCGCTTAATGCTGCTCGGTCTCCCGCCTGACATGGTTCACGGGGTCTCGTTGCACAGGGCCCGCACATCTATATTTCGGAATTTTCATTGAAAATCCTGATCGAGCAGACATACGCTCTGTATGATATTATAACACAGCGCAAGGGGTTTGTCAAGGATTTTTTTAGCTTATTATTAGAATTTTTGTCGATACCTGTTGCACAGCGGATCTGCTGATTTATGAAATTGCAGCTAAAAGGTCCTTTATCCGTAGGGGCGCACAGTGTGCGCCCTGCGGAGTGTAGAAAAAGCCGCCCCCGGCGTTCCACAAGGTACGAATAATGGAACGGCGAGGGGGCACCGTTCCTTACAAATAAATGCTCTTGACAATACATACCATAATGATATATAATAAGTGTGTACAGCGGCAGAAAGGATGTTAGCAGTCCCTTTTGCCTGTAGTCTGTACTTTTACTGCTCTCTCCCGTGAGTCACCGCCGATGGGAGCAAAAATATGAAGTTTACTAAAATGCATGGCATCGGTAACGACTATATATATGTGAACTGCTTCGAGGAAAAGGTCAGCGAGCCCGAAAAGGTCTCCGTTGTTCTCAGCGATGTCCGCAAGGGTATCGGCTCGGACGGACTTGTCCTCATTATGCCATCCGATAAAGCTGACTTCCGTATGCGTATATTCAACGCTGACGGCTCGGAAGCTATGATGTGCGGAAACGCCACACGCTGTATCGGAAAATACGTTTACGAAAAAGGTCTTACCGATAAAGAAGACATTACTCTTGAAACTAATTCGGGTATCAGGTATCTGCACCTCACCGCTGTAAACGGCGTAGTTGAGGCAGTTACTGTGGATATGGGAAAAGCCGTTCTCGTTCCGAAAGATATACCCGTAAACAGTGATCTCGACAGATTCATCTCTCAGCCCGTAGAGGCTGACGGACGCACATGGAGCGTTACCTGCGTATCCATGGGAAATCCTCACGCTGTTATTTTCGTCGGTGATACCGACAGCCTTGACCTTGAAAAGACCGGACCGAAGTTTGAGAACCATCAGCTTTTCCCGGACAGGATAAACACCGAGTTCATTCAGGTCATCGACAGCCGCACACTTAAAATGAGAGTGTGGGAGCGTGGAAGCGGAGAAACTCATGCCTGCGGTACAGGCGCTTGTGCAAGCGCAGTTGCGGCAGTGCTGAACGGTATCTGCCCCCGTGACGAGGAGATACTCATTCACCTCCGAGGAGGCGACCTGACCATCACTTACAGGTCAGATGAGACCGTTATCATGAAAGGCCCTGCCGAATTTATATGTGACGGCGAGGTAAAAGATGAATATATCGAAAAAGCAAAGGAGAATGTCGTATGCCGCAGTTAAACGAAAATTTTCTCAAACTGGAGAAAAACTACCTTTTTATAAATATCGCAAAGAAGATAAAAGCTTTCAAGGAGGTCAATCCTTCCGCTGATATAATCCGCATGGGTATCGGAGATGTTACCCTGCCTATCGCTCCCGTTGTCATCGAAGCCATGAAGAAGGGTTGCGACGAGATGGGCGTCAAGGAGACTTTCAAGGGCTATGAGGACAGCGGCGCAGGCTATGATTTCCTGAGAGAAGCTGTTTCAGGCTATTACAAAAGCTTCGGTGCGGATGTTCCTGCATCTGAGATACGCATAAACGACGGTGCAAAGTCGGATTGCGGTAATATCGTGGATATCTTCGGAAATGACAATACTATCCTTGTGACCGACCCTGCATATCCCGTCTATGTGGATTCAAACCTTATGAGCGGCAGAAAGATAATCTACGCTGATTCCAACGAGGAAAACGGTTTTGCGGCTATGCCCGACCACAGCGTACACGCCGATATCATCTATCTCTGCTCGCCGAATAATCCTACAGGCTCGGTATATACACGTTCACAGCTGAAAGAGTGGATAGACTACGCAAAGAAGAATGACGCTGTTATCATCTATGATTCGGCTTATGAGGCATTCATCACCGACCCGGATGTGCCGAGAAGCATATACTGCATAGAGGGCGCCAGGGAAGTAGCGATAGAGATGTGCTCGCTGTCGAAAACAGCAGGCTTCACAGGCATGAGATGCGGATATACCGTTGTTCCCGAAGCTCTGAAGTTCAGAGCAAGCGACGGCACTGAAGTAAGTGTTGCTCAGCTCTGGGGGCGCAGACAGGGAAGCAAATTCAACGGCGTATCCTATCCTGTACAGTGTGCGGCTGCGGCTGTGTTCACTGACGAAGGACTGAAGCAGATACACGAGAATATCGCCTACTATCAGGAAAACGCACGTATCATTGCCGGCACTATGACAAAGCTGGGCGTGAAGTTTACAGGCGGCGTAAATTCGCCTTATATCTGGTTCAAGTGCCCGAATGACATGAAGAGCTGGGATTTCTTTGATCTTATGCTTGAAAAGATAGCCGTTGTCGGAACTCCCGGTGCAGGCTTCGGAAAGAACGGCGAAGGCTGGTTCAGACTGACTGCGTTCGGCGACAGACAGCGCACTATCGAAGCTATGGCAAGATTTGAAAAGCTTGCTGCTGAACTGAAGTGAATAGTTATCAGAGCAGGGCTGCCTTTTGGCAGCCCTTCAGCTTGTCAAAAAAGTAATATCTTATCGTTAAAAATGGGCTGTCGGGTGATTCCCCACAGTGTGGGGAAATGTCACGCAGTGACAAAGGGGAAGGGCACGTGTTAAGTGCGCCAGCCCCTACAATTTGGCTATTCTTCGTGAATGCTTTTGTAGGGGACGGCGTCCTCGACGTCCCAAAATTAGTTTTATGGCAGCCCTTTCTTATATTATAATAAAAAAGCCATAGTACCGTAAGTGATACTATGGCTCATTTGTGTCTGTATATCAGCTTGCCTTGCCGTCGCTGATTTCAAGGCGCTTGAAGTAATCCTCGGCATAGCTCCTGTATTCCTTGCGGAAGGTCTCGTCATTCTCCTTGACATCGTGGAGGTATGCGTGGATGTTGGTCTTTTCGTCTGTCTCGATGAGGCAGCCTGCGATGTTTGAGCAGTGGTCGGAGATACGCTCAAGGTTGGTGAGTACATCCTGGAAGATGTAGCCCAGTTCAACTGTACATTCGTCGTTCTGGAGACGGCGGATGTGGCGGTTTTTCAGCTCTGTGCTGAGGTTGTCGACCACTTCTTCAAGAGGCTCTACCTTGTGAGCGATACCCAGATCGCCATTTTTGTATGCATCGAATGCCTTGTTGATATTCTCAGCGATGGCATCGGTTATTACGTTTATTTCGTTGACACACTCAGGCGAGAAGAATATACCCTTGTCGTGCATTTCCTGTGCTGACTCCACAAGGTTTACCGCATGGTCGGAAATACGCTCGAAGTTGCCGACACAGTGCATCATCTTTGATACGCTTCGGCTGTCCTTGCCGGTGACACTGCTCTTGGAAATTTTCATCAGGTAGCTGTTGATCTTATCCTCGAATCCGTCGATTATATCCTCATTCTCTGTGATATTTTCAGCGGATTCTTCGCTGTATTCGGTAAGTATCTTCAAAGCGGCGAGGATGGTCTCCTGTGTAAGGTCTGCCATCTGCATTGTAGCGTTAAGGCATGAGTGAACAGCAACAGCAGGGGTTTTCAGAAGGATATCGTCCAGACCTGTGAGAGTTCTCTTTGTGTCTCTTTCCTTTTCGCCTTCTTCGTCCTTGATGATCCACTTAGCCAGCTTGACAAGCTTGCTTGAGAAGGGAAGGAGGATTATAGTTACAGCCAGATTGAATACTGAATGTGCGATTGCGATTCCGAGGTATCCTATAGTATTGTTGAAGAAGTCGAGGTGGATGACATACTGAAGGATTATAACTATCGGGAGAAGGATAAGTGTGCCTATTACCTTGATAGATATGTGTATGCAGGCAACTCGCTTTGCATCCTTGCTTACGCCGATACTTGATATGAGCGCAGTAACGCAGGTTCCTATATTCAGACCCATGATTATCGGGATAGCCATGCCGTATGTCAGGCCGCCTGTTGTTGAGAAAGCCTGAAGGATACCGACAGAAGCGGCTGAGCTCTGGATGATACCTGTGAATCCCGCACCGACAAGAACGCCGAGGATAGGATTATTGAAAGCTGTGAGAAGGCTCTTGAACTTTTCTGATTCAGCCAGCGGTGCTACAGCTCCCGACATTAATGTCATACCTGTCATAAGTATGGCGAATCCGATGAGGATATTGCCGATATCTTTCTTTTTGTGCTTCTTGCAGATCATTATCATCATAACACCGATAAGCGCTACAATAGGCGAGAAAGAAGACGGTTTAAGTATCTTTATGAAAGGATTGCTGCTTTCGACACCGACAAGACTGAGTATCCATGCCGTAAGTGTAGTTCCTATATCCGAACCGAAACAGACACCTACTGTCTGTTCAAGCGACATAAGTCCCGAGTTTACGAAGCCGACCAGCATTACGGTCATAGCCGAGGATGACTGGATGGCAATGGTAACGCCCATGCCGAGAAGTATTGCCTTTATCTTGTTTGAGGTCATTTTCTGGAGAGCGGCTTCAAGCTTTCCGCCTGTCAGCTTTTCCAGACCTGTGGACATTACTTTCATACCGTACAGGAAGAAGGCAAGTCCGCCCATCATGGTGAATATGTTGAATATCGAAAATTCGGTTTCCATTTTTCATACTCCTTTTTGCTTATCTTTACGGCATTATTATATCCCAAAGCGGAAGGGAAATCAATAGGAAAGGAGATAGTTTAACGCAGATTTAACATTGACTATTGTTAAATCTGTGTAAAACGGCGATGTAAATAGCTTTTTCTATTGACAAATCTGAAAAAGTGTGGTATGATGAAGTCGTAAATTGTTTAATTTCACGAATTGCAATATTAACGCACTATCATTTAAGGAGGAGTTATGGCTAAAGTCCTCGAAGTAAAAGAACTATCAAAGCAGTATTCAAAAGTTCTCGCCGCCGATAAGGTCTCGTTTGATATAGAAGAGGGAGAGATATTCGCTCTCATCGGGCCTAACGGCGCAGGCAAAACAACTACAATACGAATGATATCCACACTTATAACCCCTACAGGCGGCGATGCTGTCGTAGCGGGAAACAGCGTTGTAAAGGCTCCCGATAAGGTCAGGGAATGCATCACATACCTCCCTGATGAAGCAGGAGCATATAAAAATATGACAGGCATAAAGTATCTCCGGTTCATGGCCGGCCTTTTCGATACCGACCTTGACAAGATAAACGCCTGTGTCGAAAGAGCCAAGGAAATATGCGGCCTCGGCGACAGGCTCAATGACAAGATAGGAAGCTACAGCCGTGGTATGACGAGAAAGCTCCTTCTCGCCCGTGCCGTAATGACAAAGCCTAAGCTTGCCATACTGGATGAGCCTACCAGCGGACTTGATGTTCTCAACGCCATCGAGATACGCAAGACCATAAAAAGACTGGCAAAGGAAGAAAAGATCGCTTTTCTCCTTTCATCTCACAATATGCTGGAGATCGAATTCGTCTCCGACCGTGTAGGTATAATCTCCAAGGGACACCTTATGGTGACCGGCCGTTCCGATGAGCTGAAAGAACGCTATAATGCGGCAAACCTTGAAGAAGTCTTTGAAAGGGTGGTGAAAGACAATGAAGTTCATTAACCTTTTGAAGAAGGAGCTCTCGGAGCTCATAAATGTCCAGATGATAGCAACTCTCGGCATCATGCTGATGATATTCATGATAATGGGAAATATCATGACCACCGCTATCAACGATGTGGTGGAGGATGCCTCCCATCCCTCGGTCAATATCAGTGACCGTGACGATACGGAGCTTTCCAGACAGCTTATCAGCGCTCTTGAAGCCGCTGATGCGGATGTCAATGTGATAGAGTCTGAGGGCGACGACTATGCCGCTATCCTCAACGACAACAAGATCAAGAATATAGTTATCATCCCCGAAGGCTTCACAAAGAGCATCGAGGCTGAGGAAAAGCCCGAGCTGATATCGGTTGCGAAAATGTCGTCAGCCGCTTCTATGGCCAATATCTCAAACGGTAATGTGGGCGCATCCTCGCTTATCAACGAATGCGTGAGAAATATCATTGCCAACAGCAAGGGCATAGACGAAGACGAGCTGGACCGTATAAATTCCCCTGTAGAGGTAACGGAAAATACAGTCGTTGACAAGAGCTGGGCACCTATTTCCGTAGGCACGATCACAGCAAAGGTAGCTTTCCAGAATATTGCGCTTCCTATCGCATTATTCGTTCTCCTGATAATGACTTCCCAGTCGCTGATATCTTCCGTATCCAGCGAGAAGATAGACAAGACCCTTGAAACTCTGCTTTCCGCACCTGTATCAAGAATGTCCGTCATCAGCGCAAAGATGCTGGCAGCTGCAATAGTAGCTCTCATAAATGCCAGCGTGATGATGCTGGGCTTCACCTTCTTCGTGAAGGACGGTCTCACCAATATCGATCAGGAAGTTACAGATACAGCAAAGCAGGTGCTTTCAACAGGAGATGCATTCCAGCGCCTGGGACTGAACCTTTCGGCAGTTGATTATCTGCTTATCGGCCTTCAGTTCTTCTTCACCATCATGATATGCCTTTCCATATCGATAGTTCTCGGTTCACTGGCAAATGATGCAAAGGCTTCACAGACAGTGGTACTTCCTATAATGCTTCTGGTAATGGTACCGTATGCAATATCTATCCTTGCCGATATCAACACACTTCCCACAGCAGTAAGGTTCCTTGTATACGCTATACCGTTCACCCACACATTCACGGCCATGAGCAATCTGATGTTCGGCAATACTGCAATATACGCATTCGGTCTGATCTATCAGATAGTCGTATTCGCAATTTGTATGTTCTTTGCGCTGAGACTTTTCAAGTCCGACAAGATACTTACAATGTCGCTGAATTTCGGCCAGAAGTCAAAATTTAAAAAGAGCAGATCCCATTCTGAGGAATAATTCCTCTTCCCCTTTCCCATATGTTAAAGCACAGCAGCTTCGGTCACAAATCAAGCTGCTGTGCTTTATTTTAAGCAGTGCTGCCTTTACGCCTCAATATAGTTATCTCATTTATTATATTTACATTTATTTAACTTGCGCAATTGGCCGATTTACTGCCCTGAACTATTGCATGAATGGCGGAATAATGGTATAATGTTAGTATCATTTATGCGCAGGCGGACGGATATTTCCGCCATAATGTTAATCTAAGGAGAAATAAATATGAAGTATGGATTCTTTGACCTTGAAAACAAAGAGTATGTAATTACTGATCCAGCTACACCTGCACCATGGGCCAACTACCTCGGAGACCCCGAGTACGGCGCTATGATCTCAAATAACGCAGCAGGCTACAGCTTCGTAAAATCAGGCGCAAACGGACGTATCTCCCGTTTCCGCTTCAATTCCAATATGGCTCTTCCGGGACGCTATATCTATATCCGTGACAATGAGGACGGCGACTACTGGTCAGCTTCATGGCAGCCTGTAGGCAAGCCCCTCGACAAGTACAAGAGCGAATGCCGCCACGGTACTGCTTATACTGTAATTTCCGCTGAGTACGCTGATATCAGGTCAGAGGCTACTTACTACGTTCCTTACGGCAAGACCTATGAAGTATGGCGCTGCAAGATCACAAACAACAGCAGCAAGGAGAGAAAGCTCTCTGTTTTCGGCTTCGTTGAATTCACAAACGAGGATAACTACGAGCAGGATCAGGTAAACCTCCAGTATTCACTGTTCATTTCCCAGACCAGATTCGTTGAGAACCGCATCATGCAGACCATCAGCGAAAACGGCGGCGGAGACCGCAGAGACCGCTTCCTCGGCGTTGTGGGCGCTCCTGTTTCAGCTTCAAACGGCAGCCTCAGCAACTTCATCGGCGCTTACAGAACTTACTCAAATCCTATCGCTGTTGAGCGTGGACAGTGCGACAACGTTATGAACTTCAACAGCAACTCATGCGGCGCTCTCCAGAACGATATCACCCTGAAGGCAGGCGAGACTATTGAGCTTACCTACGTTATGGGTCAGAGAAACAGCGACGAAGCTGCTGCTATCCTTAACGAGTACAAGCAGGCAGGCAGAGTTGACGCTGATATCAAGCAGCTCAAGGATTACTGGCACGGTCAGCTTGACAACTTCAAGGTAGATACTCCTTCCGAGGAATTCAACAACATGATAAATGTATGGAACGCTTACCAGTGCTTCATCACATTCATATGGTCACGTGCAGCTTCATTCATCTACTGCGGCCTGAGAAACGGCTACGGCTACCGTGACACAGTACAGGATATACAGGGTATCATCCACCTCGACCCTGAAATGGCAGCAGAGAAGATACGCTTCATGCTCTCCGCTCAGGTAGACAACGGCGGCGGACTCCCGCTGGTTAAGTTCAACCACAATGCAGGCCACGAGACCTGCCCTGACGAGAACGACCCCAACAGCGTTTACGCAAAGGAAACAGGACATCCTTCTTACCGTGCTGATGACGCTCTCTGGCTGTTCCCGACTATTGCCAAGTACCTCGGCGAAAGCGGAAACAAGGGCTTCCTCGATGAAGTTATCGTTTACGCTAACGGCGGTGAGGATACAGTTTACGATCACCTCAAGAACGCTATCCGCTTCTCTATGGAGCGTCTCGGCGATCACGATATGCCTGCCGGCCTCCACGCTGACTGGAACGACTGTCTCCGTCTCGGCAAGAAGGGCGAATCCACATTCGTTGCATTCCAGCTCTACTACGCTATGAACGTTATCCGTGACATGGCTAAGGATAAGAATGACGCAGACTATATCAAGTACATCGACGAGGCTCAGGCTAAGCTTGCAAAGACTCTCGAAAAGTGCTGGGATGAGGACAGATTCATCCGTGGTATCCGTGAGGACGGCACTATCGTCGGCGCTAAGAAGGATCCCGAAGCTAATATGTGGCTCAACCCACAGAGCTGGTCTGTTATCTCAGGTTTTGCTCCTAAGGACGAGGCTGACAAGGCTATGAACAGTGTTCACGAGATACTGAATACTCCATACGGCGCTAAGCTCCTTGATCCTCCGTATAAGAAGCACTACTTCGACGGCGCTCTCATGCACATCTTTAACGATGATACCAAGGAAAACGGCGGTATCTTCTCACAGTCACAGGGATGGCTCATCCTTGCTGAATCACTTCTCGGACACGGCGACCGTGCATTCGAGTACTTCATGGAAAGCTCACCTGCTGCAATGAACGAAAAGGCAGAGATAAGAGTTATGGAGCCATACGTTCACGGTCAGTTCACCGAGTCAAAGGCTTCACCATTTGAGGGACGTGCTCACGTGCACTGGCTCACAGGTACAGCTTCAACTGTAATGGTAGGCTGTGTTGAGGGTATCTGCGGTATGAGACCTGACCTTGGCGGACTTACTATCGCTCCTTCTATCCCGTCAAAGTGGGACGGCTTCAAGATCGAAAAGAATTTCCGTGGCAAGAAGCTGAACATCAACATCGACAACTCCGCACACGTTCAGAGCGGCGTAAAGGAGATCACTCTCAACGGCGAAAAGCTCAGCGGCAATTATGTACCTGCCGATAAGCTGAAGGAAGAAAACGAAATAAACGTTGTATTAGGCTGATAATTAAAAGGGACGCATAGCTGTGGTGCTCATACGGCAGTTTTATGCGTGTCTATTGAGGGAAACCCTTTTGAAAAAGGGTTCTCCCTCAAACTCCCTTCCTAAAACTTTCAGTATTAATTTTTGCCCATTATAGGGCGCACTTGAAAGAAATGAAAAATTMTTACTTTACTKGTGTGCGCCCTATAATGGGCAAAAATTAATACTGAAAGTTTTAGGAAAGGAGTTTGAGGGAGAACCCTTTTTCAAAAGGGTTTCCCTCAATAGACTCGTGTAAAAACTTCTATAAGAGTACAGCGGTTAAAGAGCTTCCCCGTAAATTATAATTTTTCCAGAAGTCCCGGCAAGTCGCTGAACTTCTCTATTTTCGGAACGTCCTGTTCGATAGTTCCGAAACCGTAGGCGGCATGGATAAAGCCTGAGCCTGCCTTTACAGCGGCATCGTGATCGCCCTGGATATCGCCGATATACCATGACTTATCAAGTCCGTTGCGCTCTGCGATAAGGGCGATATTATCGGCCTTGGGCTTCAGATTATTGCCGTAGCACTCGATATCCTCGAAGTACTTGCCGAATCCGTAATACTCAAGGAAAGACTCAATATATCCGCTCTGACAGTTGCTTACGATGTAGAGCGGATACTTCTCTTTCAAGCGGATGAGCGTCTTTTCAAGGTCGGGATAAAGCTCTGCGCCGTGTTTGCGGAGATAATCATTCTCACTCTTACCACACTTATCCAGCAGGTCATATCGCTCCTCTTTCGGTACGTCATCCAGAATAATATCTGCTATCTTGTCCATGGTAAGTCCCATGATGCTCATGATATCCTGCTTTGTTATCTCTCTGTGGTCATAGCCCAGTTCCTTTATTTTCTCGTTCCATGCGGAGGCCACATTTGCGGAAGAATCCCAGAGTGTGCCGTCCATATCAAAAATAAGTCCTGTTTTCATTTGCTCTCCTTCATCATATCATATATTTCTTTAAGCTGCGCACTGTCGTGCTTTATGTCGTCAAGAATAGTTATCCTGCCCGTTCTCACTGTACGTGCCTTCAGCCACATATCATCGAACATCTCCGCTGTGATACCGTATGCACTGGGATCGATGTTCAGGCCGTATGTTCTGAAAAAGCTGAGAAGTCCGTCTGGTGACTGTCCCTGGAAAATGCAGGCAGGGATAGTACCCAGTGCGACCGCAAGTCCGTGGGATATCTTCACATTGGGGTAGTACTCCTCTATGGCATGAGCAAAAAGATGTTCACTTCCGCTGCATGGACGTGACGAGCCTGCAATTTCCATAGCAAGTCCGCCCATTACAAGTGCCCTTGAAAGGATGCGGATGAATACACGGCTCTTCATGTTCTTCTCGTCGCAGTGATAGACCGAATCATAGCTCATTCTGCTCAGAGCGTAGGCAAAGTCGTCGATGACATCCGCTGACCTTGAAGCAGACAGCTTCCAGTCGTAGAGGGCGGTATGCTTTGCGATAGTGTCGCCGATACCTGAGAGTGTCTGGTCAACGGGAGCGTTGATTATCATATTTGTATCCACGATTATTGCGGTAGGGATCTTACATTCCAGCGTCTTGCGGGCATTTCCGTAGGTCTCCAGCACCGAAAACGGCGAAGCCAGCGAATCGTTGCTGAGGGAAGTGGGCATACAGATATAGACCGCCTTGCTGATGTGAGCGGCATATTTTGCGGTATCAAGAACTCTTCCTCCGCCGATGCCGATGATGACTTTTATGTCCTCAACACAGACTTTCTTGGCAATGGACACAGCCTCATCAAAGCTTGCGTTTTTCATGGCGTATATCTCAGCGCCGCCGAAATCCTTGCTGATATCGTTTATCTTTTCCTTATAGATGCCGATAAGAAATTCCTCGGAGATAACGAGAGTCTTTTTGCCGATTATTTCGGGGATGTACCTTGCGATTATCTCATCAGAGAAGAAAAAAGCATCCTCCTCAACTGCCAGACAGATAGGGAGGTTAAATCTTGTATGCTGATTCATAATGCACCTCATTTCTTTTAGGCAACACCGCACAAAGCCCACCTGACAGTGTTGCCTTTATTCTATAATAAGTATATCACATTTCATAAAAAATAGCAAATGCCTGCCTCACTTTATCCGCTTCAGCCTGCCCTTGTCCACCAGATAGACCTTGTCGGAAATATCCATCATTGCCTTGTCGTTGTAGGAATCCGTGAAGAAGCATGACACTTTCCTGTCGCCGTAAAGCTGACGGAAACGCTTCACCTTGTTGCCGCTGAAGTTGAGGTATTTCACCTTTTTTCCGTCCAGGTCAACTTCTGTGCATATCATCCGTGAAGTGACCAGCAGTTCCTTTATAGGCTCGAAAAGAAATGAGGGACCTGCGGTGATGATGATGTCATCCTTTTTTATGCGGCTCAGCATTTTCCTGTCAAGCCTGCGGATATTTCTGCGCCAGAAACGCTCCACATCGTCCATAAGTCCACTTTTATCCTTGAGACATGAACGCATGAAGCTGTTTACGGTAGTCTCCATTTTCTCGCCTGTGATGAGGCAGAGCTTGTACTTTATCAGGTTGAAGAAGATAACGGGCAGCCAGAGAATTATCTTTCTGTTGTTTCTTATCATGTACAGTGCGAAGTCAACGGCACTTTCGCCGTGATACAGAGTATTGTCAAAATCAAAGGCTTTCATATCGGCTCCTTATATAATAGTATGAATAATTATACCACATACTTCGCCGTCTGTAAAGTATAA
>ACOK01000003.1 GCA_000174895.1 Ruminococcus flavefaciens FD-1 | reverse complement strand
TTAGAGATAAGTGACTCGAATTGATAATCGCTACAGAATTTTTCTCGATAAATGAGTAATAACTGTTATCATCAGAATTTTTATAGATTAGACGTTAAATACATATAGAGAAAAGGATTTCCAAATGTAAGTGGAAGAGATTTCCCTTATAACTGTAGAATGAATTTTGGCTATTATAATTAACTCTCCATATATATAATAAGAGGGTCTTTGTACAAATAAATTATTATGAATTATACGAATATTTTTCACCATTATATAATAAACTGTAATTTATAATATATAGAATTTAGGATAAAATAAGATAACAAGTTGTCTATTAAGATGTTACATCAATCTTTGTAAAAAATAAGACTGTATAAAGACTATAGATCTTAAATAAGTTAGACGATTATCTATGAAACATAGTACAAAAATTATCTATTTTGAGTAATGGAGTAGGCAAGAACAAGCCGCAGATTGAGTTTCTCCCCGAACCCCCTTTCCAATAGACATTTAAGAGTATTTTTGACCCATTATACACAAGCACTTGAGAGAAATGAAAAATTCAAATTTCAATTGTGTGCGCCTTATAATGAGCAAAAATTAATACTGAAAGTTTTAGGAAGGGAGTAAGAGGGAGAACCCNNTNTCAAAAGGGTTTCCCTCAATAGACACGCATAAAGTTGCTGTAAGAGTACCACCGTTATGGTGACCTTTTTTCGCAAATAGTGTTTACACTTTATTCACATTTTCGTGTTATAATAATTTTTGTATCTTATCCGTGAAAGCGGAAAGGTAACATCTTTTAAGGAGAAAACTGAATATGAAAAACACTGTTTCAACACTTCTCATGCAGAAGCAATCGGGTGACAAGATCACGATGCTTACTGCTTACGACTACACCACAGCTAAGATCATGGATGAATGCGGTGTGAATGCCCTGCTTATCGGAGATTCCCTCGGTATGGTCATGCTGGGCTACGAGAACACCCTCCCCGTGACTATGGAGGATATGATCCATCATATCGCTGCGGTATCAAGAGGCGCTCAGAATGCCTTTGTAGTTGCGGATATGCCATTCATGTCCTATCAGACAGATGTCCGTGAAGCCGTTATCAATGCAGGCAGACTTATCAAGGAAGGCGGAGCTAATGCCGTAAAGCTTGAGGGCGGCGCTGAGGTATGCTCTCAGATACGTGCCATTGTCAATGCGTCCATCCCTGTAGTTGCCCATCTGGGACTTACTCCACAGTCCGTCAACGTTTTCGGCGGATTCAAGGTGCAGGGCAAGACTCAGGACAAGGCCGAGAAGCTCATCCGGGATGCTCTTGATATACAGGAGGCCGGCGCCTGTGCTGTAGTGCTGGAAGGCATCCCCGCCAAGCTCGCCGAAGCCATAACTCAGAAGCTGACCATCCCCACCATCGGAATCGGTGCAGGAAAGGGCTGTGACGGTCAGGTGCTGGTGTATCAGGATATGCTGGGGCTTACCTCCGGTCATACGCCTAAATTCGTCAAGAGATTCGCTGATGTGGGAGCGCTCATGCGTCAGGGCATACAGGATTATATCGCTGAGACAAAAAGCGGCAGCTTCCCCTCACAGGAGCATACCTACTCCGCCAACATCGATATGACTGGTTTTCTTGCAAAGGAGGGCTGCTGATATGAGAATCGTTGATACCATAGACGAAGTCCGCAGGCAGGTGCGTGAATGGAGAGCTCAGGGACTTACAGTAGGACTTGTCCCCACTATGGGCTACCTCCACGAAGGCCACGCAAGCCTTATCGACGCCTCACACCGTGACAACGACAGGACAGTTGTTTCCGATTTTGTCAATCCTATGCAGTTCGGCCCTACGGAGGACCTTGAGTCCTATCCCCGTGATATCGTCCACGATGCAAAGCTTGTGGAGGAACACGGCGGCGACCTTATTTTTCATCCCGACCCGTCGGAGATGTACCATGAGGGATTCTCCTCCTTTGTGGATATGACAGTGCTGACAGAGGAACTCTGCGGCCTCAGCAGACCTGTTCACTTCAGAGGCGTCTGCACCGTAGTCACCAAGCTTTTCAACATAGTCAAGCCCGACCGTGCATACTTCGGCAAAAAGGACGCTCAGCAGCTTGCGGTGATACGTCATATGGTTGATGACCTGAATATGGACATCGAAATTATCGGCTGCCCTATCATCCGTGAGGATGACGGACTGGCAAAAAGTTCACGCAACACCTATCTTAACGATGCGGAAAGAAAAGCGGCACTTGTGCTTTCTGAGGCTGTGCGGCTGGGTATGGATATGGTACGCAGCGGCGAGAAAAACTGCGATACTATCCTGTCGCAGATGAAGTCGCTTATCGAAGCCGAACCTCTTGCACGTATCGACTACGTGAAGATGGTGGACTGCGCAACCATGCAGCAGATCCCCACCCTTGACCGCCCTGCACTCTGCGCTATGGCTGTTTTCATCGGCAAGACACGCCTTATCGACAACTTCTTCACCGAAGACGTTCAGGAGGGCTGAGGAATGCAGATATCGATGCTGAAAAGCAAAATACACCGTGCAGTCATCACTCAGGCTGAACTGAACTATGTGGGAAGCGTCACCATAGACGAGGATCTCATCGACGCCGCCGGACTTTGCGAATACGAACACGTCCATATCGTTAACGTCAACAGCGGAAGCAGGATAGAGACCTATGTTATCGCAGGAGAGCGTGGAAGCGGAGTTATCTGTCTCAACGGCGCAGCTGCCCGTGCAGGTCAGAAAGGCGACCCTGTTATAATCATGGCTTACGCTTCAATTACTACCGACGAAGCAAAAACTCACCGCCCGAAAGTTGTTTTCGTTGGCGATAATAACGAGATGATCCGTGTTGCCGATTACGAAAAACACGGCGAATTAATGTAAAGGCAACACCGCACATAACCCCGGTACTCTTACAGAAGTTTTTACACGTATCTATTGAGGAAAACCCGTTGGAAGAAGGGTTCGTCCTCAGACTCCTTTCCTAAGACTTGCGTATTAGTTTTGCCCGCATAGAGGGCGCGCACCAGATGAGTTTGAATTTATCAATTTTTTCAGGTGCGCCCTATATGGGGGCAAAATTCTATTAAAAGTCTTTGGAAAGGGGTTCGGGGAAGAACCTTTCCTCAGAAAGGTTTTCCCCGATAAATACATATAAAGCTTCTATATGAGTATCACGATTATTCCGTCAGGGGATCATAGGTTTTATTATGACTCGGGAAGCTTAGGAATAAGCTGAAGCATATACTTCTGGATAGAAAGGGCATCCTTATTGGTGATTCCGTCGCCGTTGTTGTTAACGTCGCCGTTTATCTTGCCCTGTTCGGTTATGTGAGTCTTATCAGTTCCTGTTGCACCGAATTTACTCGGATTTGACAGTGACTGCATTATCAATACAGCGTCTGAAAGGTCAACGTTTCCGTCTAAGTTTGCATCGCCGTAAAGAAGGTCTTTGTTTTCTCTTATCTCGGCAATAACTGAGCCATAGAGCGTCATCTTCTGATTACTGATGCCTATCAGATCCTGTGCAGCGGTAAATGTCTTACGATCGCTCAGCACTTCATTTGTAAGAACATATCCGCCTCCGCCGCTGTTGCCCCATGTATCGCCTATGAACAGAACTTCCGCATCATTAGCTGCAGTAGAGAAAATACAGCCGTAAGCAATATGCTTTCCGTCATCCTTCAGTTCGTAGATCGAAACATTATTTATATCTTTATCTGTGAGCGCATATGATTGCTGAAGCGCTTTAGCGATAGACTTTAAAATATCAGAATGCTTGCTTAGACTCATATCGAAATTTCCATAAGCTGAAACGTATTCAAGTGTCCATTTTCCGCTTGCCGTAGTTCCGAATTTCTCAAAATCAACAAGTGGATTTGAGATCTTGAATAAGTTGGTATTTTCTCCCTTTGCCGGGTATGCCGGTTCTCTGCTGCAATTGAAGCAATATGGGAAAGCATAATTTTTTCTGCCTTGTCTTGGATTCAGAATAGCATAGTCGTCATTAGCGCCGTAATAGTTTTCGTCGCCGATAATCATATAATCAATAGAATATGTGCCGACTTCTGTACCTGTTGGAATTTCCTCATAGTATCCGTTTAACATTCCATTCCTATATACAATAGTACCGCCTGTAGTCTGACCGGGTACAATAAGTTCCTGTGGTTTGCCCGTATACTCAAGCACCTTGCCCTTAGGAGGAATGATATTCGGAATTGCCTTTCCTGTTGTTGTGGTTTCAGTAGCCTTTGTGGTTGTTGCAGGCTTTGTTGTGGTTGTAGTAGGTTTCTTTGTAGTAGTTGTTGTGGGCTTTGCAGTAGTTGTAGTGGTCGGCTTCTTTGTAGTAGTTGTGGTAGCCTTTGTTGTGGTTGTAGTAGCCTTAGTTGTGGTAGTAGTTGTTGTCTTGTGAATTGTAGTTGATGTGGTATATGTATCAGGTTTTGTGTCATCTGTAAGCTGCTTGATAACTACTTCAAAATAGTTCTTGTTAGCTGTATGAGGTGCCATCTTTCCGTATGGAGACTCGGAATTATAATCTCTTGTTGTAATGGTGCATACATACTCAACGTTTCCGAGCTTGAACTTATGCTCACCGTCACCGCCGAAAACAGCCTCTCCCTTAGAGTTTGAAATGCGGTATTCATGGTAAATATTCGGCTCGACGTACAAATTAAGACCTGCGCCGAGAGGATTTATCTCACCGCATTTAGTGTGTGGGAGTTCTTCAAGGTAGAATGTTGAGCCTGTTACAGGATAAGAAGTGAAGTTGATATACTTGTCCTTGCTGTTATTCTTATCATATAATTCAATATTTATAGGTGTTTTTGTTTCGTCACGGAGATAAATCTGACTAACGCCTTCCGAGAACATATTTTTAGCTTTTACGATCTTTATATCATGGTTTGAATCGATAGTATCCTGATCTGTTGCATAAAGGCCGTATACATAGCCGTCCATGATCTCATCATATTCACCCACGGCTTTTCCCTGACCCTGCATGAAAACGCTGCCTGTATTATCTACAAGATAGTAACCGCTGTTATCGTCGCTGTGCTTGGGTCTTACTGCATTGAGTGCATGGCCGGGTACGCTTACGCACTGAACGTCAGCAGCCTTGTCAACGATATCGTTGCCCATAGCTGCTCTTGCCATCATCTCAAAGCTGTGAGCATAGCCTCCGCAAACACCTGTGTGGAAACCTATGATCGACAATGCAGTAGAAGCAAGTCTCTCACATTTCTGCTCATCTTTGATAGTCTCAGCGTAGGGGAACAGGAAGCTGTATCTTACATGACCGCTAATGTAATTGCTGATCTTGTCGCTCTTCTGGAGCACTGACAGCTTATCGCTGTCAATTCCGTACTTCTTAACTGCCTCCTGTGCGTACATATAACCTACTTTTCGTGTATAAGTAGAAGTAGAAACAGCATTGATAAATTCCAGCTTGCCGTTAACATTAGGATTTTTTTCGTACTCTTCCTTGCTGATCATGAACCAGTCAAGCTTGTCCTTTATCTCCTCAAACTTGAGGCCTTCAATGCTGACAAGCTCTCTGTATTTGTCAAGGTCCTCAGATGTGGGATAGAATGCCTTATCAGCCTTATCGTAAACGTAAATTTCAGAAACTGCTGAAAGATATCCGAAAACGCCTTCGCTGACAAATTCAAGGTTATTGAGATCTACGTAAAGAGTCTGAAGAAGCGGAAGATTCACATCCAACATAGCATTTTTGTGGATATTCTTGATAGAATGAGGCAGCTTGATAGTTGTAACATGAACAGAATCAGCATTCTTCGACTGCATTATGCTCTTGTCATCACTTCCTAATGTGGTTACAGTGTAATTACCGATCTTTTCGGGAATAGAAACGGTATCGTGCTTGGTGACCTGCTTGTTTGCGTCATCGTAAATAAGCTGTACGGTACACTCGTTCTTGTTTGGTGAATCCGGTACGTACACATAGGTAAGCCCGTCTACTACAGCCTCCTTTGTTGTGTCCGCAGCATAAACCGACGGAACAGGTGTGAGAGCGGCAAACTGCATAAGCATTGCAGCCGATAAAGACATTGCCGCTGCTTTTTTAACGATTTTCATAATAAACCCTCCTTGTTTTTATGTATATTACATATCAGTCATATACGGGTATATTATATATCATATTGCTTAATTTGTCAAGACAAATTTTTAAGGCAACACCGCACAAAGCCCGCCTGACGGATTTGCACTGAGAACCTGTCCATATAGGGATTCATGCACGTCTTTTCGTCAAATTTTGCCGCAGACTGCGTTAAATCACTTGATTTCTTGAGCATTTTATGGTATGATGGGCTTGTGAATATTTGCACTTGTTCCCCATCATTATCATGTGATGGGACAAAAGTGCAGTTTTTTGGTATGCAACCTCATTTACTCCTTACTCATCATGATCTATAATGAGAAAAAAAGGAGGTCGTTCCATATGAAAAAAATCATCACATCTGTTCTGACGGCAGCACTTGCTGTAAGCGGAGTTCTCACTGCTTCTCCGTATTACCCGGCTGCCGGAAGCGATGTATACGAAATCGAAAACGGTGTCATCTCAGCAGCCGGCGGAAGCGGAACTGCTGTAGTGACGCTTTCAGGTGCAAGCGGAGGAAAAGCTTTAGACATGAAAGACAGCGGAGATTCAGTATCAATTGAATGCTACTCTGAAAATGAAGGGATGCAGACTATCTCCATTCGCTATTGTCAGCCCTACGACGAGGACGGCAAGTATCAGACCGTTATCGTCAACGGTCAGAATGTGGGAGACATCTTCTGCGCCTACACGGGAGAGGGTAAATTCAGCACTGCGACCATAAAAGCACCACTTATCAAGGGAAAGAATACTGTTGAGATCGTGGCTTCATGGGGCTGGACTTTCCTTGACAGCCTTACAATCGGCGGTCAGCCTGTTTCTGCGTCCGCTTCATCATCAGCTTCTGCAAATCCTTTGATAAGCCGTGGAGTTCCTGCATATTCGGGAAAATCAAACAGTGCAGGCTCGGCAAATGACGATAAATACTACACCTCGTGGACTTCACAGGAAGGCGATTATATTGCCTATAACCTTTCATCAGTTCCCGAAAATCAGCGCAAAAAAGTTCTGGCAGTGTGGTACAATAACGGAACTTACGACAATATCGGCATCTACGTTAACAAGTCGGACGAACCCGTTGACTACACTATCGAGGTCAACAAAGCAGGCGGCGGAAGCTATCCTCAGTCAGGCTGGGAGACCGCCGAGGAAGTGAAAGGAAACAGTCTCAGTTCACGTCAGCACCTTATCGATATGGACGGTTATAACTGGATTAGAATGAACGTGAAAAAGGCAAGCGGCGGCAAGGTCAGCCTTAATCTGGATATTCATTCCGCATCTGACGGCGTAAGCGACAACTGGGTATTCTTCGGCGATTCCATTACCGCAGGCGGCATGGGAAATGCTTACGGTACAGGCTTTGCTGAGTATGTGAATCAGCTTGACAGCAGATTTTATCCTGCACAGCAGAACGGCGGAATCGGCGGAATAACAAGCCGTGACGGCAAGGAAAATATCAATAAATGGCTCAGCGGAAGTCCTGTAAAATACGTCAGCATCGCCTACGGTACCAACGACTGCTGGGGAAATCCCAACAATACCGAAAGCTACTACAATAACACAAAGTACATGATCGACGCTGTTCTGAAAGCAGGAAAGGTACCTGTACTGCCGAAGATCCCCTATTCCACAAATTCAGATGTGGGATCAAATACAGGCTATTACAATGCGATGATAGACAAACTTTACAATGAATACGGCGACAAACTGGTTCACGGTCCCGACTTTGACGAGTATTTCCGCAATAACACATGGGGCCTCGGTCCTGACGGAGTTCATCCAAACGACAAGGGATATGACGGTATGCGTAAACTCTGGGCTGAAACGATGTACAAGAATGTGTACAGCAAGATACCCGAAGCGGAAGCACCTGTCACGGAAGTCCCTGAAACTCCCGGAACAACTCAGCCTCCACAGCAAAGCAGTCAGCAGACCACCGCTTCGGACGGCTTCCACGTTGAAGGTCAGAAGATAATCGATGCAAACGGAAATAACTTCATCATGCGTGGAGTAAATGTGCCTCATGCGTGGTTCCAGAATAATACAGAACAGACTCTCAGGGCTGTTGCAGCCAAGGGATGCAATACTGTCAGAGTTGTATGTCTGGACGGTGCAAGCGGCTATAAAACATCTGCTGATGAAATTAGAAAAGTTATCGGCTGGTGCAAAGAAAACAAGCTGATATGCGTTCTTGAAGTTCACGACGCAACAGGAAAGGACAGCATTTCCGATATTGTTACAGCAGCAAAATACTGGACGGAAATGAAGGATATCCTCAACGAGAACAGGGCTTATGTGATAGTGAATATCGCTAACGAATGGGTCGGTACATGGGACAGTTCCACATGGTCGCAGGGCTATCAGCAGGCTGTGAAGGTCATACGTGATGCAGGCATAAAGAATATGCTGATGATCGATGCAGCAGGCTGGGGACAGTACGGCACCTCGATCAAGGAAAAGGGCGCAGAGGTATTTGCTTCCGATCCCGAAAAGAACACTGTTTTCTCCATTCATTTCTACGGTACTGCCGGCAAAAATGCAAGCACCATAAAGAGCAACATCGACGGCGCTCTCTCAAGCGGCGCTCCTGTACTTGCAGGTGAATTCGGATACAATCACAGCGACGGCGATGTTGATGAGAAATCGCTGATGAATTACTGCGAAGAAAAGGGCCTCGGCTATCTTGCGTGGTCATGGAAGGGCAACGGCGGCGGAGTTGAATACCTCGATCTCTGCAACGACTGGGACGGAAAAAGTCAGACCGAATGGGGCGATATCTTCTTCGGTGCTATGAAGAATTCCGTAACTGCGTCGGTATTCACTGAAAATCCACCGAAGACAACTGCTTCTGCGGCGACAACTACAACTGTAACCACTACGATCACAACAACGTCAAAAGAAATGACAGCAACTCTCTGCGGAGATGCAAACTGCGACGGTAAAGTCGATCTTTCGGATGCGGTACTTATCATGCAGAGTCTGTCAAATCCCTCTAAATACGGTGAAAACGGAAACGATGCACATCATCTTACTCCGCAGGGCAGAATAAACGGCGACTGCGAAAGCATCGGAAACGGCCTCACCAATAAAGACGCACTGGCTATCCAGAAGCTTATGCTCGATATCATCTCTTCACTTCCTGAAACCTTATAAAGCAAAGGCCTCTCTTTTAACCTTGGTACTCTTACAGAAGTTTTTACACGTGTCTATTGAGGAAAACCCTTTTGAAAAAGGGTTCTTCCTCAAACTCCTTTCCTAAAACTTTCAGTATTAATTTTTCCCCTGAGAGGGCGCTCCCAGTAATACTACTGGTTTTCACATCTTTCGTGGAGCGCCCTCTCAGGGGAAAAATTCTATTAAAAGTCTTTGGAAAAGGGGTTTGGGGGAAGAACCTTTCCTCAGAAAGGTTTTCCCCCGATAAATGCGTATAAAGTTTCTATATGAGTATCAGGGTTAAAAGAGAGGCCTTTTAATTCATCGTCCGATCTCAAGGGAATCAACAAGGTCCAGCATGAACTTCTGAATCTCAAGGGCATCCATGTTGGTTATTCCGTCGCCGCCACCGATGACATCCCCGTTTGCTTTGCCCTGTTCGGTCATATGGGTGGTCTCACTGCCGTTTACGCCGTACATTGCAGGATTTGAAAGATACTGCATTATCAGCACAGCATCTGAAAGGTCAACTTTTTCGTCACAGTTCACATCTCCGGCAAGGCCTTTGATTTCAGGCATCTCTGCCTCTTCAAGGATGAATTTCTGTCCGTCGCCTCCCCAGAATTCCCACTGGCAGATATTAGCTCCGTCATCCTTGCTAATGTTGTAAACGTCCAGACAGCGTACCTTTCCCGATACAAGGGACATAAACGAATATGAACCGTCATCATTTAGTACAGCTGTGAACTTCTGATTTTCGGCATCGCTGAATGTGCTTACCGATATATTTGCACCATCGTCAGGAGAGCTTCCGTCAACTGTAAGGGCATTTCCTTTTTCGTCAATTATCGCATAAACGCCATCAGCTACAGCCTTTATTTCCCAGGGCTGAGACTGCGACTGAATGACATTTCCGCTGTCCTCAGCGATATAAAGTCCGCTGTTGACATTTTTCAGAGTATATTTTCCCTCTTCGATTCTGACTGTCTCCGTTACATCTGCCGCTTTCACATAAGCGGCTTTCTTGCTTCCCCATATACAGGTATTATTTCCTGTTGCGGAGAAAGTCATATGGAGTGTATTGTCCCCGGATTCGTCCTCCTGCGGGAGGAATGCGCCTTTGTAAACCACGTCGCCGATAGTCACCGACATATACGGTGTGCCGCTGCGCATTGACCAGCTTCCCTTGATATCGCCTGTTATCGTTCCGTCGGGAGCAAGATTTATTTTCTTCGGCTTTTCCACATCTGCGCTTTTCTCGTTCTCGAATCTCTGGTTCAGCGTGTGGAAAATGAACTCATACTCCCCTGTTACTGCTTCAACTGAATGGCCGTTTTCAGAGAGAGTTTCACCGCTGTACTCATATGGAGCGGCAGTTATCCAGCCGTCCTCATTCATGATAAGCTGATGGACACGAACCTCATGTGCGCCGAAATTGTCGTCGAATTTGGTGTGATAGATAACATAAAGCTTTCCGTCAGAATCCATCAGAGCGGAGTTGTGTCCCTGTGCCTTGAAGGGCTTTTTGTTGCAGCTCCACTGATAATTGCTCATGAGCCTTTCGCCTGTATTTCCGCCGATATTATCGCCTCCACGAGGGAAAACAGCGCTGTTGCCGTTCTGGTCAGTATAAGGGCCATCCGGCGATTCACTGCGGAATATTCGCATATTGTAGCCGCCGTTGGAATTGAAGTATCCATAGGAAATAAACAGGTAATACCAGCCTTTTCCTGTTACGGGGTCTTTCATATACTCGATGTGCGGGCCTTCTCCAGATGCCCACTGTCCGCCTGCGACGTGAGTGCCGAGATACGGGTCGGAGGCATTGGCAGTCAGCGGATACTTCACATTATAGTCACGCAGTCCCGTCTGCTCGTCCAGTTCGAGCATATATATTCCTCCGAACCATGAACCGTAGACCATCCATAGTTTGCCCTCCTCGTCATAGAAGACCGCAGGGTCTATGGCATTTGTGCCGTATGCCGCATTCCATCTGCCCTGCCCGTTAAGATAGCGGCCAAGGTCGGGATCTTTCCCCAGCACCTTTTCAACATCGGTATTCTTATAGCTGTTGGCAGGATTTGCAGGTCTTGTCTCAAATCCCGACCATACTATAGTTCCCTCATATCTGTACGGTCCCTCGATATTATCGGCTGTACAAAGAACGATCGAGCTGTGCCAGTCCACGCCGTTGACCGAAAGGTACATACAGTATTTCTGCATATCCTTGTTGTATATGATATCGGGCGCCCACATATTACCTGCCAGATTATAGCCTGCCGAGGTATTCGACCATTTTTCGGGGATTGCCAGTTCCTTGTAGATATCGCCGAAAAATGTGGTATTCGTCGAACCACGGTCTGAATTTGCGGCAGAACGCCAGTTCATCATATCGTCAGACTTCGCAGCGCCTAAATGCGAGCCTATGATGAAATATCCGCCGTCTTCGGTTCTGACAACGGACGGGTCGTGTACTGATACCCTTGCGTAATTGCCTGCTGCATATGCCGCACCTGATGGGATGAATGACGCACCTGCCAGCAGAAGACTTCCTGACATGACGCAGGAAAGAACTCGTCTGAACCATGTTTTTCTCATAATAATACTCCTTTCGTCTCATAGCCGCCTAAAGCTATGCAACTTTCTTCTATCTATATTATATAGTATATTTTCAGAAGGGTAAATGACATATTTTTCCATTATTATATCATTTTGTATCATGTCAAAATAAACATCAATGATAAACGAAAACACCGTACAAAGCATCCATCGACGCTTCATACGGTGTTTATTACATAATGTTTCCCAACTTCAGAGAATCCTCAGATCAGATCCTGCTGATTTCCCATTTCCGCTTCAAATTCCATTCTTCTTGCAGCTTCTTCCATTTCACGGATCTGTTCTTCGTACCTTTCAACAGCATCCAGAATGGCTCTTGCGTAATCATTCATTGTATCAAACATATTATCGAATTTGTACCTTACGCTGTCTACGTTGTTAACAAACGAATCACTGTCAACACCGACCCATGAATTAACAAGTCTATCGTGTATTACCATATACATAGCAGTATACTCATCTCTGAACTGATCAGCAATCGATACTATCTTTGCTGCTGCTATTCTCATTTCTTCAAGTTCGGCTCTTGTGATATTGCTCATTATTAACCCTTCCTTTAAGCTGCTATTATTTCCACGAACTGCTCTCTGTCAACAGCAAATCCTACATTGCTCGGAGCGTTTTGATCAGCTGCCTGCTGTACGGTTATTGTACAGCTGTATGTATGCTTGCCGTCCTTGGACTTTACTGTTATTACCGCTGAACCTGCGGCAACTGCCTTGATATTGCCATTGCCGTCAACAGTTACCTTTTCAGGTGCACTGCTTGACCATACAAGATCGCTGAGTTCCAGATCCGAAGGCATAGACTTGATTCCGATCGTCATTTCCGATCCGGCAGCAATTGAATAATATGCCTTTTCAAGAACAAGTGCTCCTGCGTGGATCACAGGTTTGTTTTCAGTAGTCGTGGTCGTTGTTGTGTTCTGTCCGTGAGTACAACTGTCAACAACATTGAAATGTCCATCCTTGAATTCAATATGAATTGTACCCTTGACAGGAGAATTGCTGTCATCCGCCAGCGTTATCGTCAATTCCGGATTTCCTATTATATCTTCTATTATCGGGTGGAATTTCAACCCTATCGTCGCCATTCCATAGAACATGACATCCAGGCACGCGACATCACTGTATACGCTCAGTTTAGCCTCCATCACAGGACCTACTCTGAGATCAACTGCAACGATGTCTTCCTTTACAAGTGTGCAGTGGAATGCCAGCTGGAATGAGAACAGGAATCCGACTGAACCTGATACTATCAGGCTCTGATCGACCTTTTCAGAAGTACTTATGGTCTTGATATGAGAGTTGTGCATTTCAAATCCCTTTGTATGCTGGAATGTCATTTCAAATGATATATAGCCGTTTGCGCTTACTACAAATGAAACTACAAAATCCACACTGAGACCTGTACAGATCTGTATAGGCACTCTTGCGACTTCCTGTTCTCCCTCAAATACCTCACCGTTCATAGCCGCAAGCATTGCCTCATCGCTGAGACCTTTATATGCGTCTTTAAAATCCTGTGAGTTTTCTACAAGGCCATTGAGCTTTATTCCGTATGCCTGCTTGTAATCAAGAGTTACATAGGCATCGATATCAGGTGTATCGAACCAGTGAAGATCAAGGTCGATATCTGCATTAAGATTAATGTCGCTGAAAGTTGCATAAAGCTGAAGTTCCCCGGATGCTTTGGAACCGTTATCAAGTGTTTTTTCCTTCGGCTTGATAGGCACCTGGATAGTAAACGAAGGAATCGATACCATCGGCTTGACATTGCTTTCGTCAGCCGAATTGCCCAGCGGCATTATCGTACACGGCTCACTGCTGTTATTCACTACATCCTGGATAGAACCGCTTGTGATCTTGACATCTTCGGCAAGAGGCTCGATCTTGTCAATATCAGGAGAGAATCCGCCTGATACCTGAAGACGTGAATAGAGTTCCTCAAGCTTAGCCTGACAGCTCCTTACTGTAGAAGTGCCGTCGCCGTTTGGCTTGACGTTCAGCACCTTCAGAGCGATACCGTCAGGTTCCGCATCACTTGGCGGCAGAACGAATACATCATCCTTCACAAGCTCATTAGCCTTTTCAGAAGGCATTATTACATTGCCGTCCTTTGATATTTCAAAATCAACGGCTGAAAGAGTCTCTGAAAAATCATGTACTCTCTCATTATACTCTATATTTTCAGAATAGTCAAATTTCTTATGAGCCCACTGATCTTTTCCATCTTCAAGAGCTTCAGCAGCAGAAGAAGGATCCGACATATCTCTGTCAGGCGTTACGATGCCTTTTTCTACAGCCATCCTTGCGATCTCCTCATCTGATGCATCAGGGCTAACGAAGCCTGTTGCTCTCATAAGAGTCTTGGTTGCGAACTCATCGGTTATGGGTGCGTCCGGATCTATATTCTCATCCTCTTTGATAAATCCCCAGTCCTTAGCATTTTCGATCTCGTCCATATCTTCCGGCTTTTCGATTCCGAAAGCGTCATTGATCATAGCCAGCCATTCGCTGTTTGAAAGCTCTCCGTCAGCGGCAAGATTGGAAGGATCCCCGTTACCTGAGTTTTCTTCAAAAAGCTTGTCCATTCCGCAGCTTGTAAAAGAAAACACAAATGTTGCCATCATCAGGACCGCTGTAAGAAAGCTTACTGCTCGTTTATGCTTTTTCATATCATGCTCCCTTGTGTTCATATCAAGAACTTGCTTTCACAGGATATCTTCCCCGTGAAAACAAGTCCCTTGGTCAGTTTCTTATTATATAGTACGTCTGAGATTTGATACGTTGTTTCTGAGAGCTTCGTCAAGAGCATCTCTTGCTTCTGCAACGTTTGTTCTGAGATGGTTAACTATCTTCTGGTTATAGCTGTGGAACTTCTCGAAAGAAGGCTTGAGATTTAAGAAAGCCTCGTTCATTGCATCATTTGCTTCTGAATCCCATATTGAATCAACCTCTCTCATTACCTGCTCAAACTGAGCGAGAAGATCAGCGATATTTATATCGTGACTATTGATCTTTTCTGCGCAGTCTCTGATCTGATCGGAATTTATAAATACTCTTTCATTATTTGCCATTTTAATTCACCTCATTAAATATTCAATAGTTGTTATTAATCAAAAGAAATGCTGTTTGCAGCGTTTGCGACTTCCTGAGCCTGGCTGTCATAAGCATCAGCGATCTTGATAAGATGTTCGCTGTATTCATTCATAAGATCGTAAAGAGCCTTGAACTTTGGCTTTGTAGCTTCTGTGTTAGCTGCAAACTCTTTTTCACCTGAGCCGATCCATGATGCCTCAAGTTCATTATCAAATACTGAGTAGATAGCTTCGTACTCCTTGAAAAATTCTGTTGCAATATTGCTGATCTGTGCAGCACCCTGTCTTAATGCATCGGTACCATCTGTAAGGTTTCTGATATTTGGCATGGTTTATAACCTCCTGTGATATAATTTGTTATTGTGTTCATAGGATCATGAACGTTGATGTTTTGTAATATTGAGTTCCGGTTTCAAAGCTTCCGGCATGGAGTCTGCTTCTGATATCTGACGGTGACGTCTTTCCGTCTTTGCATCTTATGCATTCATCTGTCCGTGAAGTTCTTTGCGTTTACCTCAACTCTGTGATTATATTATAGCACAAATGAAAAACGGCACTTTCAAAAAATGCAAATCTTAATATTTTAGTTATTTTAGTTTTCAGAGCACTTCACAAATGGCGTTAAATCGGTACAAAAAAATTTTTTGGCTGTTTTTTACCACCTTCCATGCTGAGTGATACCCACCATGCTGCTGAAGCTTGCCCCCTTTTTTTGATCACATTATCATCAGTTTTGAGTGATTCCTTATGCCGGATTCCGACAGCTTTTTTCCGGGATCATATATCTTTCCGTCCTCACGCCTGCACAGAACATCACTGCCGCTTCCGCAGAAGAAACCCGCTGATATCTCTGTGAATATATCCGTCAGCAGCTTCACGGCTTCATAGACGTACATATCCTCGCTTAGGAATATCTCATAGGTCTTTCCGCTTGCAGGGAGGTAGACCTCTGTAAGTATCTTATCCATTGTTATCACCCTCCAGATAGATTTTTCCCACGGCTTTTCTGTTCCTGATAATAACGCCTGTATTATCGGATGATTCTGTCTTTTCGGCTCTTCCTGCCGTGAACAGTTCCTGACTGTTGAATCCGCTTCCCAGCCAGATGCCCAGCTGATCGAACCATTCATCATGGGCATTATCCAGATACAGAACTCCTCTGTCACGGGGACCTGTTACGATTATCGTTTCATAGCATCCGCAGGGCGCTTTCATTTTATCATAAGTGTCAAGAACTATGTAATGGATCCTGTGACTGCTGCAATAAAGCATAGCTTCAACCAGATTAGCCATGCAGTTGATATTTATTTTTGATAGTTCCTCGAATCCGTTTATAATAATGTAAACGTGTCCGAAATTGTCAGGGAGGCGGTAGTTTTTGTCTCCCTCATCGATCATGGCATTGTCACGTCCCACGTATATCTCAGCGAATTTATCCTTCCACTGTTCAAGGTCATCAGCACTGACGAAGGTATAGTTCTTTTTATCCGAAGGCGGAGCAATTCCCGATATCGTGTCGATCAGGTATACCTCTACATTCTTATCCGCCGAAACAGCCTCTGCCATATACTCTGCATACGCCGAAAGCCTGCCGGTATCATAAGATGATACAAAGGTCATGTACACATCGCTGAGATCAGCACGATATATCTCCTCACTGTCAGCGATCTGACCGAGAGGAACTGATGTTATATCCCCTGCTGATACTAAAAGCGCTGTTTTTTCCATGACAGCATTGGTATTTACAACACTTTTTGCGGATGTGCTGTATTTTTCAGAAGCGGCTTTGCAAAGCTCCCTTATGTATAATGTAGGATCTGTATCCTTCGGATCAGTCTCCTCTGAGTAAGGGTCAACAGGAAGTATATCCGCTGTCTGGAATTCATAGACATGAACGCCGTACTTTACCAGACCTCTGCCCTTGTATTCCGATGGAATAATGCCCGATGTCTTGCCGAGGATATTGGTGTATTCCATCTTATCATTCATTCTCATGGTGATATGCTGTCCTATGTTCTGCTTTACACGTGAATGTATATTTGAAGTAAGTGAGCCAAGCGCAGTGTACACTCCGACTTTCACGCCCTCACGCACGATGTATGCAAGATCAAAGATCAGTTTTTCATATTCCTCGGTGAAAAGAGAATAGTTATTGATGATAACAACTATATTCGGAACGGTATTTCCCGAATGTCTGCAATACTCCCTGTATTCACCGCCGTACGGAGCAAACAGTTTGTTTCTGCTGATTATCTCATTTTTCATGCCTGCGATGAATTTTTCGATATTTTCGGTCTCATCAGAAAGCAGAACGCTTCCCACCTGAGGTGCAGGCTCAAAAACCTTCAGATATCCGGAATCAAAATCAAGAATATGGATATTCACTTCTTCGGGCGAATACTGCTCTATCATGGAGTAGATAAGGGTAATAAAGAACATATCCAGACCGCTTCCCTGCGCACCGTAAACACACAGATCGCCTTTTGCCGAAAAAGGAATGGTCATGATATCCTGTCTGCGCTCGTACAGATCATCCCATTTGCCGATCACTACGTCAAGGCAGTTCTTTTCTGCGCTGCCGCTGTATTCCTTCCTTATCTCGTCAAGGCATATATATCTCGGCAGCGGAAGCAGCCACAGCGGACGTATCTTTATGTTGCCTGCAATATCTATGAGGTACTGTCTTACAGCTACCAGCTCGGAGATAGTATGTTCTTCGCTGCGGCGGCTGTTATTCTTAGTCACCTTCTCGCAAAGCACCGTACCGGTACTGCTGATAAGCTCGGCCGATCTTTCCTTTTCAGCGTGTTTGCGGTTAACTTCGGTATAATCCGCTCCGCACCATGCTGACTGACCGAGGCTGAACTGCTCGTTGTAACCGACCTGAAGGTAGAATCTTCCCGTAGTCTTTATCTCGGCAGCATCAGGACAGTGTATAACCGCTGTACTGTCAGCCTTGTCCTGTACCTTGAGGCATATCTTGAATCGTGAGTTGCTCCATATCTGCGGACTTACAACGCTGTCCGGCTTCTGTGTGGCAAGTATGAGATGTACGCCAAGGCTTCGGCCGATTCTCGCAGTACTTACAAGCGAATCCATAAAATCAGGCTGCTGTGCTTTCAGTTCGGCAAACTCATCGCATACGATAAACAGATGCGGAAGCGCTTCAAGCTCCATGCCGTTTCTGCGCAGTTCCTGATATTTGTAGATATCCATAGTACCTTCACCTGACAGTTTACGTGCTACCTTGAACATATTCTGTCGGCGTTTCAGTTCACTTTCGATGGATATTCTTGAACGCTCTATAGTCGCACCGTCAAGGTTTGTAAGTGTACCTGCAAGATGAGGGAGCTTGACTGTACGCTCGATCTCCTTGCCGTCTACAGTGACCCTCTCCACGCTTTCAAATGCGTCTGCAAGTCCGCCGCCCTTATAGTCGATGATAAGGAATGCGGCTTCCTCGGGGCTGTAGTTTACAGCGATGGAGAGAATGAACGAAATGATCGTCTCACTTTTTCCCGAACCTGTAGTACCTGCGATAAGGCCGTGAGGTCCGTGATATTTTTCGTGAAGGTCGATGTAGAAGTTGTCGCCTGACTGAGTTACACCGATAGGAGTCTGAAGCGATTTTGACGGGTCATTCTCTGCCCATCTCGTCAGACAGTTGAGATGTTCGGTTTTCGATACACCGAATATCTCAAGGAATGTCACCATTTTCGGCAGCTTGTATCTTTCAGATACAACGTCAAGCTTTATATTGGAAATTCTGTCGATAAACCCTGTAAACGCCTCTCTGCTGATATGGTCGGGAATGAATTCCTGTACCTCATCCTCAGTGCCGCTGCCCTCTTTTTCATTGGTCCCACGCTTGTACATACAAGCCCTGCCGCTTTCTGCAAAGTCAAAGATGATATCGGAATCAAGGTAATTGCGCATATAGAAAAGTGTCACAAGGCTGAAACGTATATCCTTATAGCTTTTCAGTATCTGCTTTATGGGATTCAGCTGCTCTGTAAGTTCACGGTCCGAGGTGATGATAAGAAAATAAGGGGCGCTGCATTCACTGTCGCCGCTTCGGTCAGTAACCTCTTTTTCAAGCTGTACGGATAATTCCTTGATATCCTGACTGCTTGAAGCTATATAGCGGAACGAATTGCTCTCATTCCATACATGAGGGAGCCATCTTGCGTAATTCCAGACAGCTTCATCAGCGCTGTTGTATATGAATACCAGCTTCAGTTCATCATAGCTGTAAAGGGATGTGAGCTGCACCACAAGGGCTTTCACAAACTCCTCAGCCGCAGTCTTGTCGCCTGTGCATCCGCAGAGACAGCCGTCCTTCAATGAAACGGGGATATTGACATTTTTCAGCTTTCTCTCCTCATTTACCAGCTGATAAAGATTGTCGGAGAGCGGGTCAGTGATGAGGGAGAGCTTTTTCGGCGGATACTTCAGGTCAATGATAGGCTCCATGTCTCCTTTGCCTATGCAGACCTTGAGAAAGTCAACATCGTTGATATTCTTGCACCAGAGATATTTGTCAGGGGTTTCGCCGTTTCCCACAGCAAGAGCTGCGCATCTGTCAGCATTATAGTTTATCTCGTTCATGACATCCGATTCATCATTTATGATACGCTCTATCTCGCTTCGTGCATTGCTGAGATATCCCGAATACAGCTCCAGACGTTCACGTCTTTTCTTCTTTTCCAGCTTCTTCATGCTCTTGTTGAGCAGTAAAGGCCACAGGATAGCCGAACACATCATAGTACACGCCATGATGATGGATGGCATGACATAACCTATGGGCTGATGGCGGTAGTGTGACGCCAATACCGAGAATCCTGCTGTCATTACCGAGCCGAGACACATAGTGAACGAAGGACCAAAACGCAGGATGGAGGAGGTGTCCCTGCGCTTTTCAAGAGCCGGAGGCGCTTCCAGTTCGATGCTTTTTTCCGTTACGACTTTCTCGTTGAGTTTCAGGGCCCTGTAGAAGAATTTCTTTTCAGCCTTTGTATTCTCGTAAGCAGGCTTTTTTATCGGCGTAAACGCAGGCTTTTCATACAGCACATCTTTGTTGTAAACGATATTTTCATCGAATATATTCGCCGATATGAAGCAGTCCCCGATAATGAATTTATAGCCGAGTATGGAAACAGTGTCGCCTGCCCTTAATTCCGAGGAGGTAATCCTGCGGTTATTGACGAATGTACCGTTTTTGCTTTCCATATCATTGACAGTCCATACGCCGTTCTTGCGGGAGATAACGGCATGGTTTCCCGAAACATAGCGGCTGTTGATGGAAATGATATTATCGCTTTTCTGACCGATGCTTATATCCGCATCATCATTTTTCAGAAACAGCTTCATGTACATACATTTTTCCTGAACTACAGGCTCGGAGAGGATTATGCATTCCTCACCATCGATCTCAACGGAAAAAAGGTCATTGTCCTCTATGACATGAGCCCCGGAATAGCCCTTTTCCTCTTTGATCCTGCAATGCATTCCCGACGATATCATCCAGCTGTTTTCCTTGCCGTCGATGGCGATGGTGTGCTTTTGTCCGTCACCTTTATAATACTCGATAAAATAACGGCCTTCCTTTTTATCGGGAAGCGTTATCATGCTGAGGGCTGTATTCTGTATAAGTGTTACTGATAGCACTAAACTGCACCTGCTTTCCTTCTGGTGGTTTTCTTTTGTAATTCGGGGTATTCCATCCACTTTACTTTTATCATAAGGCTGTAGAAGACATGATAATCAAAGTCCTCCAGTTCAAAGCCAGACAGCTTTGTACCGTTTGCGTGGCAGTATTCCCACTTGAACACATCTTTCAGCTCTGTAAGATCACGCTCAAATGGATCGATTATCCTTCGTCCGACTGCTCTGTCACCTGCCATTACATCATCGTATTTCGGCAGTTCGGGAGTACATTCAAGAAGAGTTTTCACGCTTATGATGTCAGCATTTTTCTTGAAGTAGTTCATCTTCTTATGCTCGGATATCTTCTTCAGGAAATAATAGCTGTTGGGATTCTTTTTCTGATTGATATTGAACAGCTTCATGGGGTACGGCATTACAGGCATATATTTCAGTATCCTGAAGAAATCACTGCTGAATTCAAAAACTATCCTGTTATTCTTTATTGCCGCTGATTCGCATAATTTTATATCCTTGAAGCTCTGTTCACGGTTTGAAGATTTTGAAAATGACAGCTTCATATTCAGTATGGTCTTCAGCTCTGCGTTTACCTGTTTGCGCATCTCTTTCAGATTTTTCAGACCGCACATCTCCATGTATTCCCCGAGGGAAAGAGTGACTACATTTTCCTTTGCGCCCGTTTCCGTACATCTTATCATGATAGCATCGATAAGGCGGTGAGTCGTCGCTTTAAGTCCGCTTGAAAGCTGTGAATAGTTCTCAATGGTAACGCTGAGGTTTCCGTTTTCGAGGATAACATTATCGTCCTTGTCCGCTTCGTCGGAGGTTGTAGTCTTCATCATCGCAAGCCTGTTCGTAGCGCTGGATTGACGCATGATACTGAATTTATTTCTGGATACGGAGGTGATCTTCAGCTCCGTCTTGAATATGCTGCCGACAGGCTGAGAATTACCGTCTATTCCTATTCCAACAGGTGTACTCATTATCATTCACCTTTTCCTGTCAGCATTTCCACAAGGCCGTCAAGCGATGTTCTGAACGAATCCGGATCAGTCAGTTTCTCTCTTACCCTTTCCACAGCAGATTCATCAGGATAAAAGCTGCCGACATCAATGATACTGAATACGCTTTCCAGTATCCTCAGCTTATTGGCAAATTCCTCACCTTCGCCTGCTATCTCATCGTGGAAAGCAATGAATTTTTCGTTGATATCCTCGATCTGCTCCACAAGCGGAGCTTCGTCCACACTGAACACCGTAAAGCTCTCTATGCCTATCCTCTCTGCTATGAGACTGCAAAGCGTATTATAGGCCAGATTTCTTCTAATTCCGTCCTCGAGAAGATCACGGCGGAAATACTCTATCTTGTCCTTCATCTTTTCAATATTCTCAAGGCTCATCATTTCCTGGAAGCAGTCTATCTCGGGCTGGATGAAGTAATCCTCGATAGTAAGGCATTTCGGCCTGCACGGGAATTCATTTGAAATAAGGGCAAAGCCTCTCTGTCTTGCTATTTTTCCCGGAGGCGGCATTTCGTTATACTGAGTCTCCGTCATGATGATGGGAAGATTTTCTATCAGTTTTCTTGCGTGTTCCACCTGCTGAGCCTGTATCATATACATAAGAATCCTGCTGCATCCGTTCCATGCCTGCTGATTATAGGCAAAAGCAAGAGCCTGAGCTCTCTGCACGAAAGACTGTAGCTGAACATAGCTCTCGAATGCTTCGGCATCTTCAACTGTGGATATCCTTGAAATAAGGTCATCGAGCGTAGCCTGATCTATAGTGTCTTCCTGATGCTCGCTGTAGTTGATATTCTTCTGCTTATTGTATGCCGCTATATCGTTCAGGATGAGGCAAAGTCCAAGTTTTTCGCCTGAAACTGTGCTCTCCGACTTTATTTCTTCAAGTAGGTTCTTCATTATTACTCCTTTGCAAAAAAGCACCGCACAAAGATCTGTCGTGTCTCTGAGCGGTGCTGTTATCAATATTCCGTGGGATGGGAGCTGTATATCCGGAAAATGCCTGTAAAGAGCCGTAAAACGATGCTCCGTCTGTATTTTCGGAACGGTACCGCCATTCCCCGCAGGCCGTCCCGTTTCTTTCCTGTCTCTATCTGCGCATTCAGCGCCTTACTCCCTATATCGATCTATCCGCATGTCAGAATGATCTTTTCTTCCTTCTTCTGATAAAGAATACCGCAGCGCCTGCCGCAGCGGCAGTTACACCGCCTGCTACCCTGAACCATGTTTTATGTGCAAGGAAACGCACTGCATTGGTAGTAACAAGAATATTCTTGTAAACGTACTCTATCTTGTTCTCAGCCATATCTGTAAGTATTACCTTGATAAGCTGTGTATGCTTTGAATTCGGTATATTGAACACGCATTCATCCTGTGTGAATTCGGAATCCGTCAGATTGCCGTCGATGTATACTTCGGCATTTTTCAGCATGATGTTATCCGAAACAGAAAGTCTTGCTATGTGGCTCTCACCCTTATATGCACCGTTATCCGTGATATTCAGCGGAATGCAGAGAGGTTCGGTCTTATCTACATAGAATTGCAGTTCGGCCTGCTTCTTGGGTGAAGCACTGATATTGATATTACCTGCTTCATCAGTGGTATGAACTGAGACAGTATATCTTCCGTCGGCATCGAAAACCTCTGAGGGGATGATATATGTGTATTCCTTCCACTCATTGTCTCCGCCGCTTTCCTCAATGGTAAAGCCCTTGCCTTCCTCAAGCTTCTGCATTTCGTTATCTCTTGTGATAACTACGGTATTTTCACCTGTATGCTTATCGGTGTTGAATTCCTTTATGATGATATCCTGAGGCTTGGAAATATACTTTCCTGCTATAGCCTGAGATGAATCATCAAGCATGAATGTAGAACCGAATCTGTTTACAGAGAACTGATAATCCCTGTCGGAGGTGTTGCCTGCCTTATCCTTAACAGTGGCCTTTACGGTATAGATATCATCAAATACTTCCTTATCAGGAATATTGTCGAATACATATTCATAGCCGTCTGGTATCTCCACAAGTTCTCCGCTGAAATCAAGATCATCGCCTCTGTTTACACCGTTAAGGGTGATACTGATGCTGTCCTTATCGAGGTTGCTGTCTGTAAATACGATCCTCGGTCTTATTTCCTTGGAATTATTTGCAGGCTTAACGTCGTTTACAGATATCTCCGGGGCTTTCTTGTCGATATTGAATCTGCTGCTGTAGGATGTCAGAGTATTTCCTGCTTTATCGCTTCCTGTGACATTTACAGTGTAATCGCCGTTCTGGGTAAATCTCATGGTAGCAATATAAGAATCGCCCTGTTTTACCCATGAGGACAATCCCGGGAATTCTTCAGCCTTATTGTTGTATGTGCCTGTAATCTGCATACGCTTCGGATCGAAGTTAGTCTCACTGACAGAAAAAGTTGCGAGAACCGTGTCGTTATAGAAATGTCCGTTTTCTACCTTCTGATCGAAGTTAACATCCATTTTCGGGGATGTGCGGTCAATGACGAATTCTTCAAAATCAAGTTCATTTGACTTTCTGTCGCCCATATCAGTGCAGTCAGCAGTCAGCTTGTATACGCCGTCACTTTCAAAAGGTATCTCTGCACGGTATTCCGCATCGTCTGTGCCTTCAGTGCCTTTTACAAGATTCCATGAGAGATCCTGCTTAGCTCCGTTGACAAGAATATTTGTGAGTTCCCTGTCGAAATTTCGCTCCTTTACAGTGAAGACAGCTTTTCTTCCGTACTTGAAGAAATTCTTGTTCTCGCTGTCGGATGAACCTGACAGATCGGAGAAATCACAGCTGATAACAGGGTCTGTGGTATCGATGCTGAACTTACGGTAGCCGATGTTTTCCTCATCGAAATTGCCGGCATTGTCGTACATTTTTACAGTGATCTCGTTTTCGTTGGCATTATCGAAACCGCTGATCTCCCTTGTTAATTCGGGGACGAGATTTCTGTCGGAATCACTTTTTGAAACAGCCCACTGATCTGCCTCAGCACCTGAAAGACTGCTGTCATTTCCAACGTAAAGATGCTGATCATCTCTGCCCTTCACCCCGGTGATGACCTCTCTTATCTCAGAGAATGTATCCTTTACAGTTACCTTAGCTTTTATGTCATCGCTGCTGTAAAGAGGAAGTCCGTTTCTGTCCCTGAAGTTTGTCTGTGGCATTTCAATTGAAACAGATGCGGTATCATGGTGAGTTGACGGAGATTCTGTAATGAATCCCAGCGACTTCACGCTTGCGGAACTCTTTCTGACGTTATCATAAGCCTTTACCTGTATCTCGCCCTTGAAATCCATAGGTACGGTTATACGCCACAGATCATCGCTTATATGTGTCGCCGGGTAGTCATTCTGATAAACGCTTCCGTCATGATTTTTAAGATCGACTGTGATATGATCAAGACCGGAACTCGGATCGGAATCGTTAACTCTTATGTTGATGTCGAATCCGGTGTTGGAGAAATGGCTGAATCTGCTTACCTTTTCGCCGTCGTTGTCAGTATCCTTTCTGTAGAGTACAGAATCGCTGTAATCCACTGTTACCTCTGTTACCTCGGGATCATCGAGATCAACGAACACTTCGGTTTCGGTATTATCGCCTTCAGACGGAATATTCTTCAGGTCAGCCTTATCTTCCGCACTGATCTTTATTCTTATGCTGCCGTTATTGTTATTGTTCTGATTCTGATAATCTCCACGTCTGCAATTTTCAAAAACGGGTATCTTAACTTCATCATCGTCAGTTCTCTTCAGATATGCGTTGAATAAGCTGCTGTCTGCGGATGAAGCTTCAAAGGCAATATAATACTTTCCTTCTGCAAGAGGCTCGGCATAAACAAGTGTTTTGTCCTCAGTCTCTGTTTTATATACCCTGAACTCCTTGCTTGCGTCATAACTGTTTCCGCCGTCGCTTTCATTAAGAGTAATGACAATGTTCTTTAATCCCGAACATATCTCAGGATTGAGGTCATTTGCCTTTACTGTAAGCTTAATATCCGAATATGCGCCGTACCAGTTTCTTTTACCGTTTTCTGTATTCTGTTCATACGGATTGCTTGAATCATTGGAAATACTGCACTCAGGGGCTGTAGTATCGATGATAACAGTCTTGTCGCTTACCGAAACAGCATTGCCGTTTGCAGAGTAAACGCTTCCGTCCGAACAATTGCCGGCCTTATCGTAAGCGATAAATCCGAGCTTTACCTTTTTATCGGTCATATCGCTGAGATCGGGGATAATATAGCGGTATTTACCTGATACACGCTTCATTTCGCCGTCGCTGTTTTTGTCTGAGGAAGTCTCTGTGCCGTCGATGAAGCACCTGACAAAATCGATTCCTGAGCCGTTTTCCGTAACATCAACATCTATGACCACATCTTTTTTCAGGATGTACTCATTCTCATTTTCGGTCATATTAAGGCCGCTTATAGAGATGCCGTTTTCTGTATCGATAACAGGAGCAGAGCCATCCACTTTAATTGTTGTGACATTAACATTTTCAACCTGATCGCTGATGTTTCTGCTGTTGTCAACAGCCCTGATGGTGAGTTTCTCTCCATTGATAATGCCGTCAGCTTTTTTAGCCTTGACGTTTAAAGTGAACTTCTTGTCTGCATAAGACAGTGTAGGCACAAAATCAATGGATGCTTGTTTTGCCATATCTGCTCTGACAGCATCATTATAAGAATCGAGAATCTGATTCAGTCCCTTTGAATTAGCCTCACCGCTGCCGTTGTACAGTTCATCTATCCTGTTTAATAATTTCGTTTCTTCTGTTTCTAATCGGGCGATTTCAGTATCATCCTCAGTAGCTGCCATCTCAGTGTCGATCTTGCTTTTTTCATATTTTTGATAATCACCGATGCTGGTACTTATGTTTGAGCAGCCGCTCTTTAATTCGGCTTTCAGAGAATCATAGCTGTCTTCGGGAAGGCCGCTGAAATCATCACCAAGAGCTGTAACTAATGTGCTCAGCTCCTTAACAGCCTTTTCTTCAGCCTCTCTCATAGCGTCAGTCTCAAATCTGCCCACTAAGTTCTTTGCATTTTTCCATCCGCCTGCGGGACGGTCAAATCTGTAATCGCCTGCAAGAACTGCACTTATCTCATTATGATCTGCGGTTTCAGCATTGATGTAATCTTTAAAGGTGTTCTCGATCTCTTCCTGCTCAATAGTTTTCGGATTTGGGAATTCTGCATTTTCAAGATCGGTTATGCTGAAAGTATAATTGCTTCCCGTCTTGTTATTGCGCCAATCGGTATCTGCCTTTTCAAGCTTTAATTCAGGTTTTGTCTCATCTATGTAGATACAAACATTCTGATCGAGGTAATTGTCTTCGCCGTCCAGAAGGTTTTTGATGAAAACATATCCTGCATTTCTGTTTCGGCTAAGATCAAACTGCACAATATTGTCAGTTCCCTCGGGCTTGCCTTTAATATCCTTCAGATCTTTTGCAGCTTTGTCATAGATGCTGTACCACAGTCCCTTTGACGAATCCGGAAGCTTGTAAAGAGTGTACCTTGTTTTGAGCTTATCGAGTGTATAGCAGTTATCGTTTCTCTTGACCAGATGAGAGTCAGAGTCAAAATCATATGAGATATTATCGTCAGCCCTGTTGTATGTTGAATAATAAAGCTCAACATCGTTGATGTTGTCAACATAATTGATGTCCAGTTTTTCATTCTTCAGATCACTTTCGGAAACACCGGTTACAGCAGACGAATTATACTTGTAGCTGACAAGATGAGTTGCCGATTTATAGATATACGGTACAGTAAAATACGGCACTGCATCTCCGCTTTCCGATGATGAAGGGATATTTACGTATGCAATATTATTTCCTGATCCGTCATCTGTGATCTTTTTTCCGTCAACGAAGACCTTTACGTTTACTTTGTCAGCTGTAGCAGATATTTTCAGATTTATGCCGTCTTTGTAAGCAAAATCCTCGATATCTTTTAATTTTGAAAGAGCCAGTACTTTTGCCCCGTTTTTTTCTTCCAGTGTAAATGTTTTACTGTGGGTACCGTCAGAAAGGGAGATACGCTGTTTTCCCCAGGTACAAAGCGAAAGATCATCTATTTCTTTCCAAGTGAATTCATTTCTGTTTTCAAAGAAACTTTTTTTGTATATTAATATATCATCAGGCTTTTCGATCCTGAACTTTTTGTCAGCTACAGTGTATTTTTCAGTCAGATCTTTATTCTTTTTCTTGTATTTTACTGTCAACTGATCGTTGTTTCCACCATTTATCTCGACCTTGCCGTCAGTAACTACAGTGAAAGAATCTGCTGTATCCGAACCGTCAATGCCATCAACAGTTCTTTTGATCTTATATTCGGGCTTGGTTTTTATCTTAACTCGTGAACCTGCCTTCAGATACTGACGTTCATCAGGCAAAAAATTATCGTCTGCGGTAATTGTGAATTTATCTGAACTATTAGCAGTGTTTATGTAAATATAGTATGCGTCATATTCTATTTCGCCTTCATCATTTGATTTCAGCCTGTACCTGATATCATCAACAGCGATACTCTCGCTTGGAACTCTATCCGGATCTACTTTGATTTTTGCCGAATACTTTTTTGTTTCTCCGTCAGCTTCTGTAGCTTCAGTGATGCTTACTTCGGGAGATACTCCTGTAAATACCTTATCGGCAAATTTCCTGAACTCATCCTTGCTGAGGTAACTGTTTACAACTCTGACAGTGTACTCGGTTTTTGCAGCTGTTGTAGTTGTAGCAGCTGTTGTCGTTGAAGTGGTAGTGGTTGTTGTAGTAGTTGAAGCGGCTGTAGATGTAGTTGTACCGTTTGTCACAGCTGAAGTTGTCGTTCCTGTTGCAGAAATCGCAGCTGTTGTTGTACCTGCGGCAGTTGAAGCAGTTGTGGTCTCTGAATCTGCTGCATGAACTGTCAGTGCTGATGTGGCGTTATTGCACGGCATTCCTGCAAAAGTGTGCGATACCATGAGCAAAGCTGCGGTAAATGCGATTTTTCTTTTCAGATCATTCGGTTTGCTATTCATGACTATTACCCCTCTTTTTCTTGATTATCAATCCTGCTGCGATGGCTGCCACAGCTGCGGCTGAAGCTATTGCTGCTGCAAGGATATTATGGTTTTCCCTTTTATCATTCTGTTTTTTCACTTCCGTTGTCACTGCAGCGGTTGATGTCTGCACAATGGAAGTGCTGCTTTCTGTCTCAATGGTTTCAGAAGCAGTTTCCGCTGTTGTCTTAGCTGTTGATGAAGTCGTCTTCGTGGTTTTCGATGCAGCTGACGTTGTGCCTGTTGTTCCTGATGTTGTTGTCTGTTCAGCGGATGCATCAGAAGGTAAGGAATTTTCTGCTGTATTCTGCTGAACATTCTGCTGCGGCGCAGGATCATTATTCTGAACCTGCGGTTCCTGAACATTCTGCTGCTGCGGAGGAGGAGGCGGCGGCGGAGGCGGAGCAGGAGAATCCGCATTTTTTATGATTACAGCGCCTTCATCGCACCGTGAAAAGCACTCGGGACCGAAGCAGGCGTCCAGTGAATCCTCCACAAGTATAGAGAAAAATTCGTTATCATATCCGTTGGCAAATCTTATATAATAGCTGCCCACATCAAGATTTCCCGGAACAACTACTCTCAGGTGAGCGACCTCACAATCGCCCTGCACCTTGCTTGAGCCTCTCGTCATTATATCGGCAGACATGATCTTGTCCGTGCCTCTGCATCTGTAAATGGAAATATCCGAAACCTCGTAACAGTCAGATTCTATCTCGTCCCCGTCATAGCTCAGCCACGGGTTCAGCTCATAGACCAGGGCAAGAGCCAGAAATCCCGGATTATTGCGGATATACACAGGTACATCCACAACCGTATCGCCGTGGAGGTCTTCCTTGTTAAGTTCAACAGTTCCTATCTCCACTTCAATTCCCGAGGGAGCTTCAACTGCATATGCGCTGATATATGATGAAGTGCACATGGTAACCGCCGTAATGGCAGGTATTACACTGCTTATCAATCTCTTAGTATTCATTCATTTCTCCTGTTATCTATCGACCACATCAGGGTCAGCACTTATCACAAGAATATTCCTTGTGATAACAAAGTCCTCTTTCTTCTCTTCCGTTCTGTTTCCGCCGATGACAGAATCTGCGGATCTGTTTTTCTTTTTCCTCACCACCATTGTGGCATTATCATCAGAGCCGCTTTCAGCTCCGGCAGCCGGCATATATTCAGCCTCTGTGTCACGCTCAGGGATTTTGAGTATGATGGGTGTCACAGTATCCGATGAACGTTCTGCGGCATTTTTTTTGCCTGAGTCGGAAAGGATCATGGAAAATATCTTATACCTGAAAGCAAGCGCTATAGCAGCTATCATCAGGATAATTCCAAGAACAAGTGATATATTTGATATCACCCGCCAGAAAATCATATTCATCCCGACCTCCTTTACTGTGAACCTTCTATGCTCTGTATCAGCATATCGTAATTGCGAAGGATGTATTCCTTAGCCTCGACAGCCGAATTCTCAGCAGCATTTATTTTTTCCGCTTTATTTTTTATATCATCAATGAACCGCCTCTGCTCATCAAAGCTTATACCCGACTGAGCAAAATCGTTCATATTGGTATTTTCAAGACTTACAAGAGTTTTATATGTTTCAAGCAGGATAATGTCAGAGCCTGCGTTTGCTTCTTCAACAAGGTCGCAAAGGGAATTCATACTTTCCCAGAGGTCGGCTGAATAATTCTTTTTAAGCAGTTCATTTTCCTTCTTCTGGGTCTGAATATAGAAATCACCGATGGTGCAGTACACACTTGCTATGTCATATTTGTCGCTGTTCTGCTGTCGGAAATTTTCTGTCTGCGCCTCACCGAACCATTTTACGGAAGCGATCTTTCCTGTGGTGCTTCCGTTTCTGCTTTCGGTGTCGTTGCCGTAGAAATAATAATACCAGTAAAGGATGCCTGTTTCGTAGGAGACCTCCTCATAGCCGGGAGATGTCTTTATCTCATTGACATTCTCATTCATCAGCCGCAGAAGCTGCTCGGTTTCCGCCGCATCAAAAACCATATCGTTCTTATAGAGTTCAATCAGGTCGAGGTACGCATCCGCATATGAACCGTCAAAATCTATGACATCCTCAAGAGCGGCTGACTTCTCCTCATATGTGCTTGCATTTTTAGCTTTCTCCACCAGCTTATTGAAGTACTCCTTCATGTTCTTTTTCGCCATATGTCCCGAAAAAGCCGAAAATGCCAGAAGTACTGCCGATATGCCTGCGATAATGCCTGTCAGTCTAACATAGGTATGGTTTTCGGTCATGTTCAGATCATCAAGCAGTTCCTCACATGAACTGTAACGCTTATCCATATCGTCGTTGACGCACTTTCGGATGATCCTCGCCAGGCCTGCATTGATCTTCTTATCAAAAACAAATCTTTCAGCAGAAGGCACGTATTTGCCGTTGACCGAAACGTTCATCGGCTTTTTACCTGTGAGCATATGATAGAAGGTAGCGCCCATATTGAAGATATCTGTTCTTTCGTCAAGCTTCTGTTCATTGAACTGCTCGGGAGCGGCATATGCCGGAGTATAGGCAAATGCATCATTTTGCAGCTGTATTACCGAACCGAAATCTATGAATTTGAGTTTGCCGAATCTGTCGGGATTCTTTGTATTTTCAAAATCATCGCCGTTCTTTACAACCATGATATTATCGGGCTTCATGTCACTGTGTATCAGCTTGCACTTATGTATGAACGACATGAAATTGCATATTTCCCTGGCGTATCTCAGAACTGTCTTATAATCGAAAGGTCCGTCAGCAAGCAGCTTATCCATCGAACAGCCGTTGATGTAATCCTGAACGATGTAAAGCATTTCAGGGTCATTGTCGATGATCTCGTTGATATTGGGGAAAAAGGAATTTTTCGCATCCTTCTGGTAAAACTCCTTTATGAGCTCTGCCTCCTGCATTGCGTTGAAGGCGTCCATACCGCTGTTTTTGCGGATAGCCTTTACAGCTCTCAGCGCACCGCTTGCCCTGAGATCGGCAGCTCGATACACTATGGATGTTCCGCCCTTTCCGATCACATCCGTTATCTTGTATCTGTCTTCAAGAATATCGCCCTCTTTAAGCAATACGCTTTCCCTTCTTTCAGTAAAGTTTTATCATAAGCGCAGAGATATTGTCTTTTTCGCCCAGACTCAGCACCTTGTCCCTGAGCATTTCCAGATTCGCCTTCATCGCATCCTCATCATTGTTGGCGGATGGGGCAAGAGTCTTTGCGATATCGTCGGGCTTCAGCTTTTTTCTGAATCCGTCAGAACACAGCATATAGCAGTCGCCGGTGCTGTAATCGGTTATACTGTAATCGTAGGACGTATCATCCATTCCTGCACCGATGCAATTTGTAAGCTGATTCTGACGCTTGTCCTTTTCGGCCATTTCTTCGGTTAGCCTGCCTTCTCTTACTTCCTTGCCGACCACCGAATGATCGGAGGTCAGAAGGGTTACATTTTCATTGGTTATCCTGTATAGACGTGTATCCCCCACATGGGCAACCAGCATTTTCCCAAGGGAAGGAATAATGAGAAGTGCAGTACAGGTCGTGGCCATATCCATGGAATTTGCGTCCGCATAGGCATTTATCCTGTCATTGAGTTCGTGAAGCTTTTCATCGAGAGAACTGCGTATCTCCAGGACTGAACGTGAACTTTTCAACATATCCGCCAGAGTTGTTGAAAACCATTCCGTCAGTCTCTTGCAGACATAGCTGCTTGCGGTCTCACCTGCGGACAGACCGCCTACGCCGTCGCAAACGCCTGCAAAGATGATCTCGTTTTCCTGATACTCAGCCGAAATAATGAACAGCGAATCCTGATTTACCTTCCTGACGGCGCCTGCCGTTGTAACATATGAACATAGATATTGTCATGCATCCCACCATCAGTTTTCTTCGTAGAAGGTATATGTCACGCCGCCGCAGAGGAATTTACAGCCTGAGAAGATATCGGTTTTTTCGCCCTTCCCCAGTTCATTTCCCTCAACGCTGAGGGAATCGCAGGAGAAGTTGCTGATATAGATACTGTGTCTGCTTCCCGAGGTTTCCTGTCCTATCATAATACCGGGGAGTTCGTGACAGGTAAATGGATAGTTGTAAACGGGTATCTTTTCGTCGCTTGCGGAACTTTTGATATATGCGATCAGCCACGGATTTTTGCTGGTCTGAACAGTATCCTTTTTCGGCTCGACGGCAGTATTGCTGCCGGCAGAACTGTTTTTGCCGCCAACGATAACAGTGCCCGAATCCCCTGATTCATCAACGAATCTCAGCGGAACGTCGTAAATGTAGATCATATCACCGTTTCTGAGTTTTTCCTTTGTTATCCTCTGACCGCTGTCGGGGGGAGAATTGAGGAAAGTGCCGTTAGCGGAATCCCTGTCCTCGATGAAGTATTCACCGCCCTCGCTGATAACAGCGGCGTGTTCGCCGGAAACTGTACCGCTGCCGGGAAGTGAAAGATCGTTGTTCTTTTTTCTGCCGATGACGAAAGGGAAATGGTCGAGAGGATATTCCCTGCCGCTGTTATCGGTAAGGTATACTTTCACTTTCGGCTTAGCCTTCTGACTCACAAGAATAGTATGTTCGCCGTCATCCTGAACGTTATTGCTGCGGCCAGGTCTCATATCAGCAAAACTCTCGGTTTCAGCTTTTCCGTTCGGCACTATATTTTCAGGAACAGTCTCATTCCTGACGGGCTGAATATTATTGGTATCATGGAGGAAATTGTAAAGGTGATTATAAGTAAAGCAGCTGTTCTTATTGGCTTTGCCCTTCTGAAGAATAAGCTTCTCCGCAAGGAATTCGCTGTATTTGTTCATCGCATTGCCGTTTGTGATGCTGACATTTGACTTTTTGTTTACCGTACTGAGGAATTTAACAGTATTCGAGCACTTATAATTATTCTCCATCAGCGGAAGGCATACCACGAAAAGCTTGTGCTTTTCAACATCGTAGTAAACATTTTTCGGATCCTTGAGAATGAGGTTATCCACAGGGATATTCACATTGCTGCAAAATTCAAGTATCTTCTGCACCTGACCGATAAGCTCAAAATATTTCTCCTGAGAAAGGGTCTGTTTGATATACTCCGACAGTGCGGTCATATTGCTTATATTATACTTCAGAACGTTTCGTGTAGCGGTTTTTTCCCATCTGACATTCACCAGTCCCTGAGCGTAATTATTATTGATGGACTGAAGATAATTCTCATTTATCTGGTCCTTCTTTTTCAGTGAGACCTGCAGAATGGTATCGCAGTTCTGATACAATATCTTAGTACTTATGTTTCCTAACATAAAAGCTCCTCCAGTAAAAGTCATTCTGCTATAAGCTTACCGTTGTTATCGTAAGCATAGACTCTTTTTCCGTACACAACGACCTCTGAACCCTGAGAGATCATCTTATAGACCTTTTTACTGCAATAAACACGCTCAATGAGCACTTTTTCATCGTACAAAGCCACATCCACATATTTTATGGGCACGGGATTACGATATCCCATATTCGTGTCATGATGGAAAAACACAGCGTTTCCGAAAGCGGCCTCTGAATCTGTGGTAAGCTGCATAGCTCTCAGCCTGCTGACAGAGGAATGCATAAAGATCGCCAGAACGATACCGCCGATAACAGGCATCATCGAGGTATACAGGAGGAAGCCTTTTTCTATTGCATCCCTCAGCGAAGCCACCCACAGGAACAGAAAAACAAGGAACACAATGACAATAACGATATTCGACAACAGTGCCCTCGGGATAATGTTTCCTGAGTTTTTATCCTTTGCGGGAAAAGCTTCATATTCCTGAGCTGTTATTTTTCTCACAGGGCAGTTCTCGGCGCTGACACGTCTGAAATCAAAATTTTCGTTATTCCTGAAAACAGTCAGCGGCTGTGAATCGGCATGATCTGCGAATATCGAACGCATCTGCGGTGTGATATGGAAGCAGAATCCATCGTCGATCTTATTCTTTTCCTTAGCGTCTCCGTTGATATATTCTCTTTCGATGTTAGTAAGTTTCTCGTATTTTATTTCATCAGCCATACAGATCTTATCCTTTCTGTATAATAAGAGGGTTTTTATAACTTCTTATAATTGTTTATATTATAACAGTATATCATAAATTTGTCAATAAGTAGAATTATAATTATTAATATCGCTCAACAACTGTTTTATCATCATTATGCACATACAAGTACTTATTAACAATTCGTCAAGTATAAAAGTTATACAACACAGGTTTAAAATAATATTCAAAAAACAACATACATTGTAATAATATAATATTATTATTACAGATTCAAGTCTATTATTGCTGAAAATCCGGCAAAAATTGCCCGATATTGCACTGAAAAAAAGGACAGATACCTCTCTTTCAGAAGTATCTGTCCTTCAGCGTTATTTTTTTGCTCTTCTTTTCGGTTCGGGAAGTTCATCATACATTGCTGTTATGAGACGCATAAGGAACTCCCTGTCATCCACATTGTCAACCATCAGCATTGCCTTTGCTCCGTCATACGGCTTTTCAAGGGATGCATCCGGCATAAGCTCCCGTGCGGCATTCACCGGCTTCACAAGGAAGCGGTCATCGTAAATACCGCCGAATACCCTGTCACGATAATAGAGGATATACTCCCCCATCATTGCACGGTGCGACACTCCTTCAAGCATCGAAAGCTGTTCAAGAATAAAGTCAAGATAATCTTTAGTCGACGGCATATTATTCCTCCTGTTTTCCGCAGTAAGCCACTGCATCCGCCTGAAACTGCAATCCGTTCTCTCCTCCCGTATGAGCAAATTCAGTCTGTATCGACTTGCGCACAGGATAACGGCCATTGAAGCGTTCTTTTATGACCTTTTCCATAATGGGAATATTCCACACATCCCTGAACAGACAGTCCATCTGCACCACATTTTCAAGAGTCAGCCCGAACATACCGAGCCGCCTCTCCATTTCGTCGAAAGCACCGTTGATCTGCTCCTCGGCTGTGCCGCCCACATTGCCCACGCAGTAATTCAGAAAGCAAAAATCTCCTGCTTTTATGATTCCCGAATGTGCCCATTTCTCGTTGACGTCTTTTCTTATTATCCCGTTCATAACCGCTCCTTATCTTATACCGATGTAAATGTGTATCTCGCAGTTTTCGGGGTCAGCATTCTGATACTCCTCGAAGTCGAAAACATAGGTGCGGTCAAGGGGCATCTTCCACAGATCCTGCCAGAATTCACCTACTGCTGTGACCATATTGCCGACAACCACAAATTTAGCATACCTGCCGGCAGGAAGTGTGCGGACTTCAAATCCTTCGGGAGTTCCGCCATTCACGGCACATCCCGTCATTACCGTATAATCGCCGTTCTCATTGTTTTCATAGTCGGTGTAAATGCCCATCGCCTTGCCTGTGACCTTACCGGGGATAGCGTCATATCCTCCGTCTGCGAAAAATCTCTGCCACAGACCGCCGATGACTGCACCCATATCGGGCGAAGAATTGTTCGTTCTTGCGGTAAATCCCACGACCTTTGTTTCCTTTAATTCTACTGTTTCGTACTGCATTGCGCATACCTCCTTTTAGTGATACACACATTGTAACATATGAAATATGACAACAGTCTGTCACGTTTCATATCTGCCGCAGATATTCTTCACAATAGCCGCAAATCCGTTTCTGTATTCATCAGGCGAGACTATCTCGGCACTGTCTCCGAATGACAGAATATAGCGGTAAAACGTAGGTTCATCCTCCCATGTGAGAGTCATCAGGAAATCCCCGTTTTCATCAGCATGAAGCATATCCTTGCCGAATTCATCGATAAGCCGCCATTTCTGACTTCTGTCAAATCTGACCTGAGCCTCGATCTCGCCCTTTGTATGCCTCAGCTTGTCGCAGGTGTATTCGGGGACTTCCCTGTCTGCGCATTTTTCATCGGTCATTTTCAGTTCCGTCATCCTCGTCAGCTTGAACATACGGTAGTCTCCACGGTCGGTGCAGAATCCCCACACGTACCATGACGACCACTGAAACACAAGATGATAAGGCTCGATATTCCGCTGTGTTTCGCTGCTCGGTGAAAAATAGCTGAATGCGATGATATGCCGCTTTTCGATCGCCTGCTTTATCAGTTCTATCTTGTCTGCAACCGCCGATTTGTCCCAGCTTGAAAGGTCGATGATGATGTGATTGTCCGCATCCGCAGATGATCTGTCATCAGCCGAAAGCTTCTCCATCAGCCGGCGGTAGCGGTTCGTGCCGCTGACGCTGTCAAGGCTTTGAAGTCCGGACAGGATCGCCCTCATATCCTCGGAGGAAAGCAGGGTACGGTCCATCTTGTAGCCTTCCATCACCGAAATACCGCCGCCCTGTCCCTGTTCTGCAAACACGGGGATCCCCGACTGATTCAGTGTCTCGATGTCACGAAGAATAGTCCGCCGTGACACCTCAAATTTTTCCGCAAGTTCGGCGGATGTGATCTTGTCTCTTTGCAGAAGTAAAGACAGTATGCCGATAAGCCTGTCGATTTTCAACGCTCTCCGCCTCCGTTCTCTCTGCGATGCAGATTGTATTTTCTCATGTATTCCACAGTCTTATGCAGTATCTCATAGTGATAGATCTTCTCCAGATTTGCGGCAAAATCCAGCCCATAGCGCTGCTGAAGATCCGCCAGAAGCTGACCTCGCACATCCTCATCGACGATTATTCCGTCATCGATGATATCGTCAAAGGTCAGCTGCCGCTCTTCCTCTTCTCCTGTAAGATTGTAAAGCCCCGCACCGATCAGCCTGACAGGTCTCTGCTCCACCTGTTCGAGCATTCCGGCAGTCTCACAGAAAATCGTGACAGCCGAATCTGTCTGCGGTATCGTATGTGAACGTGAGATCTGCTTCATATCAGCGTATGTCAGCTTCAGCGTCACTCCTCTGCCCTGCAAGCCCACACGCTTTGCACGATGCTCAACGCAGAAGGCAAGGAGCACAAGTATATCACGCAAAACCGCATAATCCGACACGTCCTTCTGGAACGTAACCTCACGCCCGATAGACTTTGCATCCTCGGGGCGGTAGGGCGTGACTTTACGGTCATCAATGCCGAAAGCGATCTGAGTTATCCACTGTCCGTGCTTTCCGCAAAGCCTTATGACCTCGTCCGTATTTTCACGGATATCACGGACTGTATGAATGCCCGCAGCGTGAAGCTTCTTCGCTGTTTTCGCACCCACAGTGTACAGCACACGCACATCCCGGTCGATGATGAGATCTACAAACGCTTCCGGTGTGGGGATCTCAAAATACCCGTTGGGCTTTTTCTCCTCGCTGGCAGTCTTCGCCGCCGTCTTTGAGTAGGCCACTCCCACGGAACAGTTAAGCCCAAGTTCGTCTTTTGTACGCTGCTTTATAGTGTGAGCGAACTGCCGTGCGGTCTCCCAGTTTTTCGCCGTATCCGTAACATCGAGATAAGCCTCATCAAGTGCTATCGTCTGCGATGCAGAGGCATAGGTATTCCAGATCCTGTGAAGCTGTTCGGAAACTGCCTTGTACTTATAGAAATTGGGATGCATATATATCCCGTGAGGACAGCGGCGGTAGGCTTCCTTTATATTCATAGCGGAGCGGATGCCGTATTTTCGTGCTTCATAGCTGCAAGTCGCCACAACTCCCCGTTCATTGGGAAGCGAACCGATTATCAGCGGCTTCCCCCTCAGCCGAGGATCATCACGCATTTCCACAGATGCATAGAATGCATCCATATCCACATGAATTATAATCTGCTGCATTGCTCCGCCTCCTTTACATTGTTCTCCGACCGACTCCGGGATTTCCTTGTCAGCAATAGTTATTACGAATATTATACCACACTCTGTTACGCTGTGCAACAACGCAAAAACGGTCTCACCGTTTTTTAGATGAGACCGTTTTCTGTCAGAACTTGTGAAGACAAATCCTTATTTATCTGTAAGCGGAAGCGAATCATACCATGTTTCGACATCGCTCTTTGATGCACTTGGCTGCAAAACGCTTTCCTGTCAGCTGCTTTCCTATCGGCACAAGAGCGCCTATGTTCCTTTCGCTTGTGCCGATACCGCTGCTTCCCGAAGTGCAGAACGGTATCACCGTCTTGTCGGAGAAGTCGTAGCTTTCGAGGAATGTATCGATTATGCGAGGTTCCTGTCCCCACCATATAGGATAGCCGAGGAATACTGTATCATAGCTGTCAAGTGATGCAATCGGTTCAGCTATCTCAGGACGGACGGTCTTGTCGTTCTGTTCCTGATTTGCACGGCATCCGGAATTGTTGTAGGCGATATCCTCGTCGGTATAGGGCACAGCCGCCTCTATGACATAACTGTCAGCGCCTGTTATATCAATAAGGTATTCTGCTATCTTTTCGGTATTGCCCGTGCGTGAGAAATACACAACGATAGTGTCATTGTCGGACTGAGTATCCGTACCCTTTCCGACTTTCTGCCTCATAAGGCAAAGATCGAAAACGTCCCAGACACCGTCGCCGTTGAGGTCGTAAGGCTTGCCGTCAAGTTCTTCTTTCGCAGGTCTTCCAAGGAGAAAATCCTGAAGATTCTGAAGGTCATCAGCAGTAAAACTGACTTCACCCGTCGCTGCGGAAACTGCGTCAGTATCCGCTGTATCATGAGTATCGAATCCCGAAAGCGACGCAAACATTATTCCCGACGCTATGATGGATAATAGTTTTTTCATGATATTCTCCTTTCAGATTTTATGGTTATATCTTCTGATTTCCTGTTGACCAGACGTGCTTTTCGTTCTTTTCAGCCGGCTTGTTCTGCGCCATTACACCTGCCAGCGAATGCGGAACATATGGCTCCTCCAGATATACTATCTCATCAGCTGCAAGTTCAACATCCACAGCCTTTGCAGCTCCCTCTATGTGATGCATTTTTGTTGCGCCCACAACGGGAGATGTGACCTTTGTGAGAAGCCATGCAAGGGAGATCTCAGTCATTGACACGCCGTGCTTTTCAGCAAGTTCTGCCACTCGTCTGATGATGACTTCGTCCTGTTCCTTAGTGGCATCATACTTGAATTTTGCGTAGCTGTCCTCCTCGGCACGTTTTGAGGTCTCGCCGGGAAGACGTGCAAGACGTCCGCTTGCGAGTGCACTGTATGGAGTCATAGCGATGTTGTCCTCATTGCACAGCATAGCCATCTCCCTCTCCTCCTCACGGAAGATGAGATTATAATGTCCCTGCACGCTGACAAACTTTGCAAAACCCTCCTTCTCAGCAAGAGCATTAGCCTTTGCAAGCTGCCATGCATAGCAGTTGGAAATTCCGATATAACGGGCTTTTCCAGCCCTGACTATACGGTTGAGACCATCCATGATGTCGTATACGGGAGTATTCCAGTCCCACATATGATATATGTAGAGGTCAACGTAGTCCATTCCTAAATTTTCAAGGCTTTTGTTTATCATGCGTTCGATATGCTGCTGACCTGTTATGCCTGTGGCAATATCCTCGGGAGTTCTCGGCAGGAATTTTGTAGCAACAACTACATCGTCACGCTTTGCAAAATCACGGAGCGCTCTGCCTACGTACTGTTCACTTGTGCCCGACTGATAACCTATAGCGGTATCGTAGAAATTCACTCCAAGGTCAAGTCCACGCTTTATTATCTCACGGGAATGCTCTTCATCAAGAGTCCATGAGTGCTGACCATTTTTAGAGTCGCCGAAGCCCATGCAGCCCATACATATCCTTGATACATTAAGGTCTGAATTTCCAAGTTTAGTGTACTTCATTTTTACCTCCCAGTAACTGCATAACGCAGGAATAAATTATCTCGTAAATACTGTGCATTCTGAATTTCATATTCGCCTCACGCATTGCGCTGAGCTGTTTTTCCGTCGCCACCGAATATGGATAGACTCCGAAAAGAAACGGAAAAAAGACGAAAATAAAGCTTTCGCAGTCCGTTTCCGGAAAGAATTTTCTCACGCAGCCCCTGACAGCATCCAGTGAAGCGCCGTAAGCCACTTTGAATTCAGTCAGACGCTCGGGGCGTGAATTTTCCTCCATGTCGTAGTGATTCATCGCCAGCAGCTTCAGAAGCTGTTCATGGCTTTCGAGAGAATGAGCGACGGCATCCGCAAATTCATCGGCTGACATACTTTCATTATTCTCGGCAAGAGCATTCATTTCCGCTGCCCAGTTCTCGTATTCACGCTGCATCAGCGCAAGGAATATCTCCTCTTTCGTCTGAAAATAATTGTATATGGATGTACGTGTAAACGACGTAACAGCGCCAATTTCCTTGATAGTTATCTCCTTGAAGCTCATAGTCTGATAGAGCTTTTCACAGGCGTTGATTATCTCCTCTTTTCGTGAAGCTGTAAGCTCGGGTGATCCCTTAGGCATGAACACTTCCCCTTTCTTGATCATACAGACCGCATTGTGTTCTGACATCGTGTCACTATAGTTATTTTAGCAATATTCTGACACAGCGTCAACGCTTTTTCCAAAAATAAAATTTATTTCAGCATTTTGTACTATCCCACGCACTTGCAGATGTGATCATTGCACAATCGGAACATTCAGTAAAGCAATTAGGTGATCACTTACAGTAAGATATCTGACAGCCTCATCAGAACTGCACTTTTATCCCACAAGTGAAATTGAGACAAAAATGCAGCTTTTTGGAACGAAAGGTTATTCTATGTCGGTTCATGATGCTGTATAATATAGTCAGAAGTAAACGCAGCGGAATATCCGTGATTCTTTTAAGAGGTGATATTATAATGAAAAAATTACTGTCATTGATGATGTCCTCCGCAATGCTTATGGGAACATTACCATTAGTCCCATTGCAGACAAATGCGGCAGGAAGTCAGTACGAATTTGAAGAGGGTACTATCAGCAATTCCGGCGAAAACGAAGCCGAAATAATCTCAGTGAAAGGCGCCAGCGCAGGACAGGCTGTCGACCTTAAAGACGGCGGCAACACAGTAACGGTAAAAGTCAACGCTGCCGAGTCTGGTATGCACAGAATAACTCTCCGCTACTGCCAGCCATACGACGAGGACGGAAAATACCAGAACGTTATCGTAAATGGTAAAAATGCGGGTGAGATATTCTGTGAATATACAGGCGATGAGCAATTCAGCACCGTCAGCATAAGTGCTGTGCTGAATCAAGGGGAAAACGATATTGCTGTTGAGGCATCATGGGGATGGACGATGATTGACTCACTGCTTATCGAAAAAGGGGATTTTTCAGCATATACGGGCGGCGGAAAGCTTTCAAACCCGAAAGCTTCCGCTCAGGCTCAGTCGCTTTACAACTTCCTGTGCGACACCTACGGCAATCATGTTATCTCAGGCCAGCAGGAGTCAACATGGATGGGAAGCGAAGATTATGAATTCGACATAATCAAAAATGCCAGCGGAAAATATCCTGCTCTCCGTGGACTTGACTACATGGGTGACGACTTTGCAGGCTGCAACCGCCGTGCAAAAAAGTGGTACGACAAAGGCGGTATCGTTACGATATGCTGGCACTGCGGAAGCAATTTCAGCGGCAGCCACACCGAAGCTATGAACAGTGACCTCAACTGGAGCGCAGCTCTCACTGAGGGTACTGCCGAATATAACGCTCTTATCGCAGGAATGGACAAGGGCGCAAAGGCACTTCAGGAGCTCCAGAAACAGGGTGTCCCCGTTGTATGGAGACCATTCCACGAATTCGACGGAAAGTGGTTCTGGTGGGGCAAAGGCGGTGCCGAGAACTTCAAGAAGCTGTGGCGTATAATGTACGACCGCTACACCAATTACTGGGGTCTTGACAATCTTATCTGGAGCCTTGGCTACTGCGGAGATGTCAACGGCGGCTGGTACGCCCAACGCAACACCTTCACAACTGCTTCAAACAGCGTAAATACGCTGTTTTTTCATATGCTGAAAACGACCTCAACGCCGTTTTCGTCGCTCACATAGACCACATCGATCATCATGACGGCGATATTATGCTTTTCCTGCACCGTCAGACTATCCCATATTTTCAGCGGCTCCTCCAGCGGTTTCGTGTCGATAGCCTTACGCTTACGGGTTTTGGTCTGGAGCTTTCTTTCAAGAGCCGACTTCTGTTCGTGGAGCTTGCTCACCCTGTCCTGAATGTAGCTGAACAACACATCGTCCGCATCGGCAAGCCTGCCCATTAACTTGTTGATCTCCTCATTGACCTTGATGATCTCTGTTCTCACGGCTTCGCTGTCGGGATCGGGTTTTGTGCTTTCGTGCTTTGCGATAACGAGTTGTTCAATACGCTTGCACATTTCCTTATAAACAATATCTTCGACCTGATCGGGCTTCAACTCCGTTGCGTAATCATGGGAACACCCTGTCATGGTTTTTCTTCCGTAGTCGTAAAAATAACGGTATGTTCTGCCTTGCTTGTTGGTGCTGTGATTGATGTGCATCGCATATCCGCAGTTACCACACTTCATCATACCTACAAGCCATGAGTTGAGTGCGACACCGTTGTTGTTGAATTTCTGATTATGGCTTTTCTTGTCCTGAACTCTCAGCCATGTGTCCGCTGGGACAAGCCCCTCATGATATGCGACCTTGACAAAATATCCCTGTTCACCGCCTGCATGAACGAACAAGCCGTGAATACCGTCATACGCTTCAATATCATCGAGCATTTCATAGCCCTTTGATGAAAAGTAAGCATAGACCTCTTTGTCGGCACGGACATACAGCGGATTTTCAAGAATACGGCTCAGGTGTGACCTGTCCATATTGGAAATACCTGTCTTGGTGCGTGGAGTTGCTCTGGTGACATTGATGTTATTTTCCTTGAAATAATCAATGATTTTCAGGAGCGACATATCGGGATTTTGATACAGGTCATACGCCACACGCACCGCCTCAGCATTCTCCGAGGGAACAAGCACCGAGCCTGTTTTGCCGCCCACCGTTCTTCTTTCGGGAGTATAGCCGAACTGAACTTTACCGCCCTGATAAAAGCCTGTTTCCCTTGCCTTAGTCTGGAAAGCATCTGCCACTCTTGCGGCGATCGTCTCACGCTCAAACTCAGCGAAGTTCAGCAGATTGTTTCGCATCATACGCCCCTCTTTTGTTTCCGTATTGAACGGCTCAGAGAGGGAGTAAACAGTCACACCATAGCGGTCAAGCTCGTCCGTGATATTGAGATACTCACGCATATTACGGCTAAAACGGTCATACTTTTTCACGATGATTCTGCTGATAAGTCCCTCACGGGCATCGCTCATCATCTGCATAAATGCGGGACGGTGCATCACATCTTTGCCCGACTTGCCGTCATCGCAATAGATACGATAATCGCATTCTCCCACAAACCTGATACACTCCTCCTTCTGTGCGGAAATGGACAAACTGTTGTTGCCCTTATCCTTGTCACTGACGGATCGACGAACGTWAATTGCMGTGATACCGTCGTTTGTTTTAGTTGWTYTTYTCATTGTTGAMCTCCMATTGCGTTTGCAATCGGACGGTTGGTTTTACATCTATATCATAGCGCAACCGTCCGAAAATTGCAACAGCTTTGCTGTAACTGTAATCATTTTTCGGCAGATTGCCAGATCATTTAGTTGTTTCTTCTGTTCCGTTGCGGCGCATTGCACCGAGGAAAATATCGTACATCTTGTTGATCTTCTGCTGTCTGATAGTATCGTTCACATTGTCAGGATAAGTTACCCTGACTTTGATACCCTCATCAGCAATTATAGTCAACTGCCTTCTCTCTTTTCTCTACGGCAGATGTTGTATTCAAATTTTAGTCCTTTCCGACAGCTTTATCTTTCACGCTGTCTGTCATTTCGGGTTTTGTTATCAGCATCATCGCATCTTTCAGCTCATGCTGGATCGTGTAAGTATCGCAGTACCAGTTATCGACATATCGCTTGCAGACAGCAAGCTGAATGTCAAGAGGTCTGCGGCGGAGCGTACCCTCTGTCATACGCAGGAGCTTTGCGACGGCAGGCAGGAAATAAAGACAGTCATCGTCCTTATGCTCCGCTATCTCATTACGCTGTACGGCATAATCGTCCGAGGTGAATTTTGCAATAATTTCATCAACGGACTCCTTGTAAACGCCATCATAATTGAACAGCATACGCTCTTTGTCGAACCGCCCTTTGAACGGGATACCACTTGCGGCAAGGGCAATGCTTACCAGCTTTCCCTTGTCGGTATTTATCGCAACATATTCCTTGTTGTTGCTCTCATAATCGTCACCAACGAGGAAAACATAGTCACTCATTCAAAGCCCCCTTTCATCAATCCTCGTCAAACAGAGTACGGGGAGAATCCTCATACAAAGTAGCCTTGTCCTTATCCGCAGGAGCATTGTCCGTCACACTATCAATATCCGAATCAGACATACCGCCGTCACGGAGCTTTTCAAGCTGATCATGCTCACGTTCGATAGCGGAAAACAGGTCTTTGCCACTCAGCTTGTACTTGTTGGCGAGAGCCGTCAGGTAGAGCTTGTTGTACTCCTCCATTTCCTTGTCGAGCTGCTTCTGCTCCTCAGCAATCGTTGCCTGTCGCTTGGCGATCTTCTTTTCGAGCTTCGCCAGCTTGTCAGCGATAGAAGTTGTAGCCATATCATCACCACTATTCTGAATTTTTAGTCGAGCCGAATACTCAGCCCCACACTAAAATTATAGCGCACTTTCGGGGTGAAAGTCTATTCGCAGTGCGCATGAACTTGAGTGCGCCATAAAACTTTTCTTATCGTGAAATTGTTATGGGGAATTTTGAATCGGACAGGAATAGAAAAAAAGCTGCGGAGCGGAGTTCGCTCACACAGCTTGTGGGGTTATTCAGTTTGAAGTGTTGCAAGTCAATTCAGAGTTAAGCGTACTTTTCAATTAATCTTCTTGATATTGCATCACATTTTTCAATTTGTGGGCGATTGTCTTGGAGAATTATGATGAATTTTTTTAGTTCATTCTGATTGTATTTCCAATCACTTATTTCCAATCTAAGCAAAGAGAGTAGTAAATCGCCTTCAAAATATGTAATACCAATTAGAGGTTCATTCTTTAGAATATCTACCGCAATCGGTAAAAGATATTTTAGACCAGTTTTTTGACCGATCAAGCACCTTATTTCTTCATTTGATAGAAGTTTTATCGGCTTTTGTCTTGCTTTGTGACAAGTTGTTACAACATAAGAGTCAAATGTAGGTTCGCCCCAAAAATCATTTTCTAAATCTTCAATTGACTTGTTAGTATCTATCATAAATAACTCACCGCTATTTCCGATTTACACGAGCAAGCCGAGTGCTTACTCCTACCCCTAAATTATATCATACCGCCCCCGAAAAAGCAATCCCATTTTCGAGAAATCCACCCTCCAAAATCGCCGTCATCATTAACAGAAATCCCGTGTTGAAACTATGCAAGAGGGAGAATCGTCATGAACAAACTGTAAACTTTTCGGAAAACCATGAGCATTTTCTCAAAAACGTCGGTAGTAAAGTAGAAGGGTATTTTCATGGGCGGTCAAGAGGGGCAGAAATTTGAATGTAACGATAAGCATATCGACATTCAAAATCGGCTCAGGGAGAGCCGAGAAAATAGTTTCACCAGACTGCCGCCCACCCAGCATCATAACTGCGCCGAACCCCGGTAAAATACTCTCAGAGCCGTGCAGATACAGAGAAAAGTCGCATAGCTCCAATCACGCAGGAGCGTGAAAAATAGCCGTGAAACGGCGAAAAACAAGTGAGGGCGTGAAACGCCCGATCAATTTTCACACAAGCACGGTATAAAGTATTACGATTATGGAAAATCGTAAACTTTATACGGCTTGTCAGGGGAAAATTCCCCTAAGACCCCTGAGAGCGATTGCAGGAGCAATCGAAGAACGGCGGCAGAACCGCCGAGAAAGCGAGGACAACAGAATGTCACTATTCAAAAAATCAGGCGAGGGCTTCCTTGCAAAGCTGTTCAAGCACAAGCAAGTCGAGGAACTTGCGGAAGAACTTGCCCACACCTATGCGGACGAAATGCAGGAAGAATTGCAGTCCGAAAATGACGAGCCTACCACCGCCGAGGACACCGCTGCCGAGCCGATACCAATGCTCGAAGTCACCGAAACGGGTGAGGTAGATTTCACCGAACCGCCCGAAACCACCGAGGGTGAATCACCACCGCAGGACACAGCCGACAGTACCGAGCCGAGCGAGGTACGCAAGCACCTTATCACATTCCGAGTGAATGATATGGAGCTTGAAGCGATCAACCGCAGATATGCTGAAACAAGTTTCAGAAGCAGGGGCGATTTTTGCCGTTATTCTGCATTGACCGTGATGAATGTGGAGGAAGATACCGAGGACATAAAACAGATAGCACGGTACATATCGTCTATCTCCAATTCGTTCAATCAGGTAGCTCATAGAGTGAATAAAGGCGGCAAACTTTACGATGAAGATATTGCCGATATGAAAGCGAGGTTAGAAGAAGTTTGGCAGTTACTCGTATCCATACGATCCACACGGGAACATACGGTGCAATTGCTTATATCTGTAACCCAGACAAGACCGCAGACGGCAAATATGTTGTTAGCAACTTGTGCGTATCTACTCCATGTGGAGCATCAGAACAGTTTAGGAACATCAGGCAGACAGTCGGCACAGGACGAAGCCGAAGCGAATGCCAGCACATAATACAATCATTCGCCCCCGGAGAAGTTACTCCCGAACGGGCTTTGCTTATCGGGCAGGAACTTTGCAAGGCTCTTTTCAATGACGAGTATCAGTATGTTTTAGCCGTCCATTGCGACCATGAACATATCCATAATCATGTGATAGTAAACAACGTAAATTTCTACACGGGCAAAACCTTTGAGACTGAGCATAATCAGGGCAAAATACCCGACCGAGCGTGGAGCAAACTCCGCACGATTTCGGACGAGCTATGCAGAAAACACGGACTATCTATCATCGAAAATCCGCATTTGTCTAAGGGCAAGAGCCATTGGGAATGGGAGCTTGACAAGCAAAATCTTTCGTGGAAAGAACAGCTTAAAAGAACTATCGACGAGGTTATCAAGGTCAGCGAGGACTTTGAAGATTTCCTTGCGAAGTGTGCTGATTTCGGCATACTTGTTGACTACAATCCCGACCACAAAATTGACCTGAAATTTATGCTTGCGGAGCAGAAAGAACGCAATCCGAGGGCGAAAATGACGAGGGCAAAAACGCTGGGCTACTTCTACGAGAGCAAGCAGATTGCACAGCGTATCATAAGCTACAAGTACCAAATGTCGCACCGCCCGACAGCGAGAATTATCCGCACAACAGCAGAGAAATTTCAGCAGTCACAGGGCTTGACCAACTGGGCAGACCGTGAGAATATGAAGGCGGCGAGCAAGGCACTTAATGAGATGAACGCAAGCAATTCTACGCTTGAAGAATTGGAAAGTGCAGCTCACAGGGCGCTTGCTGAATTTATGGTCATGTCAACACCACAAATCGAATTGAGCGCCCGTATTCACAAAATGGAGGAGCAAATTCCTGCAATCGAGAAGTATCATGAATTTGTGGCTTATCACAAGAAATATACTTCTCTGGAGGGCAAGGCAAAAACCAAGTACAAGAGCGATTTTTGCCACGAGCTTGACGAGTATCACAAGGCTTATAAGAAGCTGATAGAGCTGTTTCCCGACGGTCATATACCGAAACTCAGCAAACTGAAAACGGAGCTTGAAAAAGCCCAAACAGATTACGCACAGCAGAGTGCGGAGCGTAAAGCCCTGAAGAAAGAAGCGGACAGGCTTTCAAGGCTTGCACAACAGAAGCGTGACAGTCAGAGAACGCTTGCC
>ACOK01000004.1 GCA_000174895.1 Ruminococcus flavefaciens FD-1 | reverse complement strand
CTCCCCCCCTCTTCTCCTTTCCCAGTCGGTTTTCCTCTCTGGACTCTCTTTTCCCTCAACCCTTTTTCTCTCTCCCTCCTGTCGGATTTTGCTTCTACGGTCAGGCTGATTGTTTGAGCGTTCGCCCAAACATAATTGGAATTGTTAGTTTGTAGGGGCGCACAGTGTGCGCCCTCGGAATTTCATCATTATCGCCAAAAAGCAATGGCATCTCCTCTATGTAAGAACGGTGAAAAATCTTTCTTCTGTTCCTCAAAAATCACTATTGACAAATCTGAACATATGTTGTATAATGAAGTTGCAGCAGAGATGCTGCGGATTATTCACTGAAGAGTAAAAATGCGTTCGTTAAGTGTTGACTGAACGGGGAGTTGTCAGTCAAACGAAAAGCTTCGGCTTGCGGTTCGTATTTTGCATCCCGCTTCATAGGACAATATAAAAGAGAATATACCTTCTTTTCTTGTCATATGAGTGAGGAAAAGGAGGTTTTTTGTTATGAAAGCAAACAGCACAGCAACAGTAAAATCAGAGATCAAACTTTTCGGCAGCACAAAAGTAATGGTGATTTCCGCCCTTCTTGCGGCTCTGAGCATCGTTCTCGGCAAATTCCTGAATATCCCCATTGGGGACAGCATCCGCATAAGCTTCGAGAATCTGCCTGTAATCATGTCGAGTATTTTCTTCGGACCTGTTGTAGGAGCAATTACGGGCGCAGCTGCTGATATTGTCGGATGCATCCTCAAAGGCTATTCGATCAATCCGTTTATTACTTTCGGTGCGGTCTGCATTGGATTTTTCCCCGGACTGTTTTATCGTTCATATGCCAAGGGAAAGGAATTTACAAAGCTGCTTGCATCCGTTATGTCGGGCCATGTGGTTGGTTCGATGATAGTAAAGTCAATAGGCCTTATGGCTGTTTATCACACACCAATGAAAGTGATAGCATGGCGAGTACCGATCTATATCATTCTCGGTATAGTCGAGACCATTGCTGTTCACACCCTTCTCAGAAATAAAGCCTTTAAGGCGGAACTCGAAAAGGTGATGAGAAAATGACATATAATGAAGCAAAGGAATATCTGAAAGCTGCCTCGGCAAAGGGCAGTATACTCGGTCTTGAGCGTGTAGTGGAGCTTCTGCATCTTATGGGCGATCCGCAGGAAAAGGTGAAGGTCATACACGTTGCAGGAACAAACGGAAAAGGCTCTTTCGGAGCTATGATGACATCGGTGCTCCGTGAAGCAGGCTATAAGACGGGAGGCTTCTCCTCGCCTGCCATTACCGATATAACCGACAGCTACCGCATAAACGGCACAGAAATATCTCATGAAAAATTCACTGAGCTGATAGGCTGGGCAGCTGAATTATGCGAAAAAATGGACGAAAAGCCCACTGAGTTCGAGATAATGGCGGCTGCGGCTTATGAGCTGTTTTACCGTGAGGGCTGTGATATTGCCGTTATCGAATGCGGAATGGGCGGAGATACCGACGCTACAAACGTGGTAAACAAGCCCGTTCTTTCGGTGATAACCAATGTTCAGAGCGATCACTGCAAATTCCTCGGCAATACCATTGCGGAGATAGCTGCTCATAAGGCAGGCATTATCAAGGAAGGCTGCCCCGTATTTTTCGGAGGCGACGATGCAGAAGCATTTGAGGTCGTAAGCGCAAAGGCAAGGGAGGTCGGCGCTCCGTTCAGATTCATGGATTATTCCGATGTTTCGGGAGTCCGCTTCAGTCTTGACGGCATGGAATTCGACTATAAGGACAAGCTCTACAAGGTGCCGCTTCTCGGCGTTTATCAGCTGAATAATGCGCTGAATGTGATATTCTGTTCGGAGATCCTTACGAAAAAAGGCTATAATATAGACTACGGCGATATCAGGCGTGGTCTTGCTAAAACTGAGTGGCACGGCAGATTCGAGATGCTCAGGAGAGAGCCGTACGTCATATTTGACGGAGCGCACAATCCCGATGGCATCAGGTTTGCGTCTGAGAGTATCGAGCGCTATTTCGGCAGAAAAAAAGTGGCTATGCTCATAGGCGTCATGGCTGACAAGGATTACCGCCTCTACTCTGAGATGCTGGGAAATCACGCTGCAAAGGTGTTCACTGTTAAGCCTGACAATCCTCGTGCACTTGACAGCGCTTCACTGGCAAAGGTGTTCAGTGAGAAGAATATCAGCGCCGAAAGCTTTGATGTGCTGGCGGATGGCGTAAAGTCGGCATATGAATACGCTAAGAGCCGCAATATCCCGCTGATCGCCCTTGGCTCACTGTATATGTACAGGGAGTTCAATGAGGTGCTGAGATCACTTTGACGCATAGAAAGATCCCCGAGGCAGTCTGAGTACTGTTTCGGGGATTTGTGTTTGTTATGTATCGCTCAGCGGCATCAGCCCACCGAGGATTTAGCGTAATATGTAAGGATAGCTGAAGCGTCAACAGCGTCAATAATACCATTCAGGTTCATATCGGCGTTGCCTCTTTGTGCTTCGTTGAGAGTAGTGGTCTTGCCCACTGATACTCTTGCGTAGTCCGTCAGCACCAGAGTGGCGTCAACGGCGTCGATGATACCGTCGAGATTTGCATCGCCGAAATTACGGGGGAAAGCGGCACCTGCCATTTCCTCCCTGGCCTGTATGAAGATCTGGTCCCAGTAGTAAACGCCGTTCACTTCGTAGGCGCCGACTCCGATATAATTGAAGTTGGGATTCAGCAGATTCTTTCTGTGGTTATCGGAATTCATCCAGCTGTTGACTGCTGATTCGGGAGTGGGCTGGCCGTAAGCGGCATTTTCCGCAACGCCGCCCCATGGGATGCCGTATTCGTTGACGATACTGTAGAATGGCTGATTATCGGGACGGGTATGACTGAAGCTTCTGGAAAGCTCCTCCGCACGGACAGCAGCAGCTTTTGTAAGCAGCGGAAAAATCTTCATTTCGGGGAGACCGTTTTGTCTTCTGACTTTGTTGACCAGAGAAGCGACTTTCTCGGCTTTCAGAGCGTCAGATGCTGTAACTGTTGTATATTCTGTCTGAGGCAGGCTGTATGATACAGCTGAAGCATCCAAAGGTGTCATCAGCAATGCAGCTGCGGTAATTATCGGTAACATTAAAAATTTTTTCATATTATCCACCTCTTGCACAAAAATAGATCGTGTTGTGTAAATTATACCATATTGTAGTGTCTTAGTCAATGCAAAAGCAGCAAAGTCTACATAAATGTCAATGAAGGAAGAATAAAATATGCACAATAAACAAAGAACCGCACCATAAAGGTACGGTTCTGAATGAGTTAAGTAAAAGATAATTACTTGATCTCGATTGTAGCGCCAGCCTCTTCAAACTTAGCCTTGAGCTCGTTAGCCTCAGCCTCTGAAACGCCTTCCTTGATAGCCTTAGGAGCAGACTCAACTACTTCCTTAGCTTCCTTAAGGCCGAGACCGAGAACTTCCTTAGCAACCTTGATAACAGCCATCTTAGCGTCACCGAATGAAGCAAGGATTACGTCGAACTCTGTCTTAGCAGCAGCATCGCCGCCAGCAGCGCCGCCTGCAGCAGGACCAGCAGCAACTACAGCTGTTACGCCGAATTCCTCCTGGATTGCGTCTACGAGCTCTGAAAGCTCGAGAACTGAAAGAGTCTTGATATCTTCAATAAACTTTGTGATCTTCTCTGAAGCCATGATAATAATCTCCTTTATAATTATTTTCGCAATTAAGCGATGTTATAGTGGCGGTCATGCCGCCGATGATATGTGGGAATGACCCACTGTTGCGGAGAAACCTCCGCTGAAAGCAGTCATGCGGCTATTAAGCAGCCTCTTCTTCTGCCTTCTTGTCTGCAACAGCCTTGACAGTTGCAGCGAGCTTCTGCAGGGGCCCCTGAAGAGAACCAACGAGCTGAGCGAGGAGAGTATCCTTTGAAGGGATCTTGGAAAGTGCTACAACACCTGCCTGATCGTAAACGGTGCCCTCAACGTAACCAGCCTTGAGGTTGAACTTTTCGTCACCTGCCTGTTCAGCGAACTTACCGAGGATTCTTGCAGGAGCAGTCTGATCGTCGTTTGAGAGAGCGATAGCAGTTGTTCCGTTGAGAGATTCCTCAAGTCCTTCGATACCGCAGTTCTGGAAAGCACGGAGAAGGAGAGTGTTCTTTTCTACGAAGTAGTGAACGCCGCCTTCACGGAGTTCCTTTCTGAGCTTAGTATCCTCCTCAACAGTGATACCCTTGTAATCAACGAGTACGCCTGAAACGGAGTTCTTGATGAGCTCTGTGAGCTGGTCAACCTTAGCCTTTTTAGCTTCGAGTACAGCATTGCTTGGCATATAGTTTCACCTCCGAATAAAATGTGTATCGTATCCGGGAGCAATAAAAAATCCCTTTCCGACAGCGCAGAAAAGGACAGTAACAGTTCATGAAAAACTTATTGCTATTCCTCGGCAGGACTTACATATCAGAGATATTGCCGGCTGTCTTTAGAATACGATATAAGCTGTATATTTCACAGCTTGATTATTATAACACATAATTTCCGGTTTGTCAAGCATTTTCTGAAAAAAATCAAAAATAATTGTTTCATGTACTTTTTATTGCAAAATTAGTCGATATATGGTATAATGATGATATAGATAAAGACCGTGTGGAGAAAATATCTCCGCCACAGAGGATTTTATGAGGTGATTTGAATGAGCGACCGATCAGAGAAATACATATCGTCGCACCTGTTTTCCCAGCGTGAGGAGGTATTTGAACACGCCTCCATCGACCGTGAGATAGCCTTCTACGAAAGTATAGGTACAGGTAATATCGAGCTTGTGCGTATATTCTCCACTCCGCTTTGCAGTGAAGGCTACGGTATACTGAGCAAAGATCCGCTGCGCAATCTGAAGTATCACTTTGCAGTTTCTGCGGCACTTATTGCCCGTTACTGCATAAACAGGGGAATGACTCCCGAGGAGGCCTACAACCTCAGTGATATCTTTATAATGAAGGCGGATGAATGCACCACAGAGGATCAGGTCCACGGCATACACAGCGAGATGATAGAAAGCTATACCCGCCATATGAGAATAGTCCTCAACAGCGGCGTTTACTCCAAGCAGATCGTGAAGGCTATCGACTACATAAGCGAACATCTGCACAGCCGTATCATGATAGAAGATGCAGCGAACTACCTTGACATCAGCCCTGCCTATCTGTCAAGGCTTTTCAAGTCGGAGACAGGTGTGCCCTTCTCGGAGTATGTCAACAGGAAGAAAGCGGAAGAGGCGGCAAATCTCATGCTTTATTCCGAGTATTCCGATACTGAGATAAGCACTCTTTTCGGGTTCAGTTCGCAGAGCTATTTCATCAAGGTGTTCAGAAAATTCATAGGTGTCACGCCTAAGGAATACAAAAAACGTTCCGCAATGCAGGGACTTATAAAAAAAGCGTAATGATGCAGAAAACTCCCGATCACTCGGGAGTTTTCTGCATTTTGGAAGAATATTAACTGTAAATAAGGAGTTGTCTTGTTGAGGTCTTACTGCTTGTTGTAAGTTACCCACTGGTAGTATGCAGTAAGAGGAGTTCTGCCGTCGAATGCGTTGAGCCAGTCATCAACGGTCTTGCCGGGCCATGCGTTCATCATGATCTTTCCGGGGGTCTTGGGGATGTTATCGTATGCACGGTAAACTTCCTTGCCGTCGATATACCATGCGATATAGCTTGGCTGCCAGTCGAAGCCGTATCTGTGATAGTCTTGAGATGAATCAAAGCCCAGGTCTATCATCTTTTCATGGTTGCCTACGCCGTTTGTGTAGTAGTTGAGCTGTACCTTTGTGGTATCCTTGCCGAGGATCTCGATATCGATCTCATCCCATGGATTATCATCGGAAGGACCTGTGTATGTGAAGAATGAAGATACAACACCGTTATTCTTGATAGCCTTCATGGATGTCTCATAGTAACCGTAGTGGTAGAAATTGTTGGTACGGAATTCACCGCCTGAGAAAGCAGGATTCCAGTCAGGATTTGAGTCATTTGTCCACTTGCGGTCAACGCTGAGTTCGAGGTGGTCGCCCTTGATCTGAGCGTTCTGCTTGTACCACCAGCAGTCGAAAGGCTTGCCGTTTGTCCATCCGTCGGATGCGAAGAAGTCGCCTGCTTTACCTGTTGTGAAGTCGGAAACCATTGTAGCGTTCTTGTTCATGCCGTTGTTCTGGACATTTACCTGAGCCTGTGTAGTTGTTACAGGCTGCTGCCAACCCTGAGTTGTGGTCTGAGTTGTCTGCTGCGGCTGCCATGGATTCTGCCACTGATTATTGTTTCCGCCGTTCTTTGGTGAATTCTTGTATGTTACCCACTGATAACGTGCAGTAAGAGGAGTATTTCCGTTATAAGCCTTGAGCCAGTCATCAACAGTCTTGCCCGGCCATGCGTTCATCATGATCTTGCCTGCTGTTTTAGGGATATTTTCTGTAGCACGGTATACTTCCTTGCCGTCGATATACCATGCGATATAGTTTGGCTGCCAGTCGAAACCGTAGGTGTGATATTCGAGTGATGAATCAAAGCCAAGGTCTATCATCTTTTCATGGTTGCCCACACCGTTTGTGTAGTAGTTGAGCTGTACCTTTGTGGTATCCTTGCCGAGTATCTCAATGTCGATCTCGTCCCATGGATTATCATCGGAAGGACCTGTGTATGTGAAGAATGAAGATACAACGCCGTCATTCTTTATTGCCTGCATCGAAGTTTCATAGTAGCCGTAGCTGTAGAACTTGTTGGTACGGAATTCGCCGCCTGAGTAAGCAGGATTCCAGTCAGGATTTGAGTCGTTTGTCCACTTTCTGTCAACGCTGAGTTCGAGGTGATCGCCCTTGATCTGAGCGTTCTGCTTATACCACCAGCAGTCGAAAGGCTTGCCGTTTGTCCATCCGTCGGAAGCAAAGAAGTCGCCTGCATTGCCTGTACGGAAGTCGGATATCATTGTAGCTGAGGTATCCATAGGTGTGCCCTTGTCAGCGATAGCACCCTGCTGAACGGGCTGAGTTGTGGTAGTAGTTGTTGTAGGCTGCCATTGCCACTGAGTAGTTGTAGTAGTTGTGGTCGTTGTAGTAGAAGTGGTAGTAGGCTGCTGAGTTGTCTGAGTCTGCTGATTGTTATTGCCGGCGCCGCCATTGTTGTATGTTACCCACTGATAGCGAGCTGTCAGCGGAGTATTGCCGTTGTAGTGGTTGAGCCAGCCGTCAACTCCACGGCCCGGCCATGTGTTCATCATGATACGTCCCTCAGTCTTGGGGATGTTCTGATTTGCTGTATAAACAGGCTTGCCGTCAACGTACCATGTGATGTGATCAGGCTGCCAGTCAAAGCCGTAGGTATGGAATGCCTTGGATGAATCGAATCCGAGGTCATACATGAACTCGTGATTGCCCTGACCGTTTGTGTAGTAGTTGAACTGAACCTTTGTAGGATCCTTGCCGAGGACTTCGATATCGATCTCGTCCCACGGATTATCCTCTGAAGGGCCTGTGTATGTGAAGAATGAAGATACAACGCCGTCATTGGCAATTGCCTGCATTGAAGTTTCATAGTATCCGTAGCCATAGTGGTCGGAAGTTCTGTACTCAGCGCCTGCGTAGTTGTACTTGCCTGTCTTGTCCTTGTCGATAGTGAGAGTAAGAACACCGCTGTCCAGTGATGTCTGACCCTTGTACCAGCCGCAGTCGAAAGGATCGCCGTTCTCCCATCCGTCTGAAGCGAAGAAGAGAGGAGTTGAACCCTTGCGGAAATCAGCAACAGCTGTAGCGTTGGCATTCATAGGAGTGCCGAGGTCGGGGATGTTCAGGTTGGTTGATGGGTTTACAGGTGCAGATGTAGTTGAAGTAGTAGTTGGCTGCTGCCATGGCTGAGTAGTAGTTGAAGTTGATGTTGAAGTTGCAGGATTATCAGCAGGCTGACCCTGTGCGTATGACTCAGGGAGAGTCTGGATAGTGTCAAGCAGATACTTCTGGATAGTGAGAGCGTCTGCGTTGGATATACCGTTTCCTCTGAGATTAACGTCACCGTTCAGAGCACCTTCTGCTGTGAGGTGGTACTGGTCGGAGCCGTTTTCACCGAATCTGCTTGGATTTGAGAGTGACTGCATGATGATAACAGCATCGCTGATATCGACTTTGTTGTCGCAGTTAGCGTCACCTGCAAGACCTGCAGCGCCTGCGTTGAATGCAAAAGCTGAAGCAGCTGCTGTAGCAGCCATAGCTGCAAAAGCTGATGTAAACTTTCTGAATGAACGATATTTCATAGTTATTACCTCTTTCCGAAAAAGTTTCCCATTTCTCTCATGCAGATGCGTAGGCCGTTACATCTGCTGTAAGACATCATCATCAACAAGAGCGAATTCTCTGTGAAGTGATGTCCTGATTCCGTAATCTTTTATTCAATTATAACGCAGAGTAAAGCTTTGGTATATCATTTTTTTGTCAATAATGGTAAAATCATGACCTTTAACATAAATATGAACAAGAAATATCAAAAAAGAGGACGGATATTGTCCGTCCTCATGATACTTTGATGTTATTTTGTTATTGCAAAGCCGTCAGGCGGGCTTTGTGCGGTATTGCCTATTGCTCAGCCGTTTGCACGTCCGAGGAAAGCAGCGCCGATTATGCCTGCGTCATTGCCCAGCTTAGCGATAACGATCTCGCAGTTCTTGGGAGAGTTGCGTGTGTAGACTTCCTTGGCAACAAGTTCCTTCATAGGAAGGAGGAGAGGATCGCCCTCATTGCATACACCGCCGCCGATGCAGAGGATGTCGGGCTGGAAGATGTTGATGGTATTTGTGATGCCTGCTGCCAGATACTTGATGTACTTGTCAACAACAGCCTTGGCGTACTTGTCGCCGGCTCTCATGCAGTCGAATGATGTACGTGCTGTTACCTTGCCCTTTTCATCAGCTGCCTTGTTCATGATGGAATCGGGATGCTCAGCCATTGCTTCCTTAGTCATACGGATAAGGCCTGTAGCAGATGAATAAGCCTCGAAGCAGCCCTTTCTGCCGCATGAGCACTGTGCGCCGTCCACTTCGATAACGGTGTGGCCGATCTCAGCGCCTGCGAAGTTTGAACCTGAGTAGATCTTGCCGTCGATGATGATTCCGCCGCCTACGCCTGTGCCGAGAGTGATGCATACTGCATTCTTAGCACCCTTTGCAGCGCCTGCAACGTATTCGCCGTAAGCAGCAGCATTAGCGTCGTTTTCGATGAATACAGGCTTATCGATTGATTCCTGGATGTACTTCACCATAGGAGTATCCTTGAAACCGAGGTTGTTGGAATACTCGATGATTCCTGTAGCGCTGTTAGCGATACCGGGAGTACCAACGCCTATCCACTCGATATCGTCCATTGTGAGGTTTGCATTCTTTACAGCCTCGACAGCCATCTTAGCCATATCGTCTGCGATCTCCTTTTCGGGACGTGGACAGTTTGTCTTTGTGCTTGCCTTAGCGATGATGTTGTATTCCTCGTCAACTACACCTGCAACGATGTTTGTTCCTCCGAGGTCTATACCTACGTAATATTTCATTTTTAGTTCCTCCTTATATTATACAGTCCGTCATTATCAAACTGCAATTACCTTTGATTGAGCATTCATATTCGCCTGCGGGGACGAATATGCCCGTACCTTTTTTTATTATGAAGTGTTCGCCGCCTATATCGGCAGTACCTTCTCCTCTGACAGCCAGCAGATGGAAAAATCCGTCTTTATCCTGTGAAAAGCTCCATTCGCTGCTGACTTCGATCAGACTTGCACTGAAATACTCACAGCTGAAGAGAAGCTGTATGCTTCCGCCCGGTTTTCTGATGATATTGCCCTTTTCAAAAAGCTGTGACGGAGTTGTGTCTGTGACTTCCACAGCCTTATCTATGTGAAGCTCACGGGGCTTGCCGTCCGCACCGGGTCTGCCGTAGTCGTAAACACGGTAGGTCACGTTTGAACTCTGCTGGATCTCCGCAAGGATGATGCCTTTGCCGATAGCATGGAGAGTTCCCGGCTTTATGAAGAAAACGTCGCCTGCCTTTACGGGGACACGCTTTACCTTATCCATAAGGGAGTTTTCATCTATTGCCTGCCTGAACTGTCCGGATGTGAGTTTTTCTCTGAATCCGTACACTATCCCGGCGCCTTCCTCGGCTTCTATGATGTACCACATCTCGGTCTTTCCGCTGTCGTCTTCATGGGCCATTGCGTATTTATCGTCAGGGTGCACCTGTATGGAAAGGTCGGATTTAGCGTCTATCAGCTTCACGAGAACGGGGAATCTGTCCTCGCTTCGGAAGTTTTTGCCTACAGCTGCGGGATAACGGCGGACGAACTCGCTCAGCTTCATACCGCTGTATTCTCCGCTTGCAATGATGCATTCGCCGTCAGGGTGACAGCTCAGCTCCCAGCTTTCGGCTATTCTTTCGGAATCGCTTTCCTTGCCGAATTCTTCACGAAGCCGTGTACCGCCCCAGATATAATCCTTGGTAACAGGTCTTAGTAAAAATGGTTTCATTGTCATCCTCTGTAAATATTATCCTGATCGAGATCTTTGTATCTGTAAACGTTGAAGTCGATATACTGCTCGTCGCCGTAATAGCCGTCCAGCTTGCCGTGATCGTCGTACTGCCAGAATGTCCAGTCTACCAGATCGGGCTCGAAGTTGACGCTTCTTATCCACAGCGGATAATCACTGAACTTTTCACTGACGTACTTGTAATAGACGGGGAGAGTGGTATATATCATAGGCTTCATGCCGTAATGTTCTTCAAGTCTTTCCAGCAGGGGACGAAGTATAGCCTCTGTCTCTTCGGAAGTGGGCTTGTTTTTTCTTTTGTCGCCGTAATATTCGATGTCAATGACAGGCGGGAGCGTTATTTCGTCGTCACCAACAGCGGCGATATAGTTATCAGCCTGAGTCTCACCGGGGCTGTCAAAGCTGAAAAAATGGTAAGCTGATATCTTTATGCCGGTTTCCGAGGCCCTGTCTATGTTTCTGCGGATGGATTCGTCTGTATGTCCGCTGCCCTCGGTGGCTTTGATGAAAGCGAATTTCACGCCTTGCTCTTCCAGTTTCTGCCAGTTGATATCGCCCTGATAGTTTGAGACATCAACGCCGAAAACGGGATATTTTGAAGTATCCACAACAGCTTTTGAGAACAAGCAGGCGCCTGCCCATGCTATGCCGGTCATGACGACGCCTATGACGGTGCAGGCAATTTTTCTTTTTATATTATGCATTGATCTGTAGTTACTCCTATCGTTCTACGTTTATCGTTCATAAGCAATGATATGAAGGCAGCACTGCACAAAGTCCGCCTGATGATCCTGCGCCGGATCTGTCTTCACATCTTCAGCACGATCTTTGTGCGGTGTTGCCTATAATATAATACCCTAAAAACTGAAAATAGTCAACAGGTTTTTGTAATTTTGTTTTCACGGATGACGCAGGATCGGGAGAAAATGACTGTCAGTTCTGTTTTTTACGGGGCACAAAAAATAAAATCAATTTACACATTTTAAATTTGTTCTCAAAATGTACATTTTATTCGCATAATGTATTATCAACACTAATAAGTAGATGGGGCTTTTTTATTGAAAAAGCACAAAAACAATTCTTAAATTTATTTAATACTTCTATAACATTGACATTTTTATTGATCTGTGTTATATTGTTATATATAGGAAGAATGGCCCCTTTTTTATTTTTATAAGGGTGATTGGAATGAAATTGATACATATTGTCAATCTGACAGTAGCAGCACTTATCATATTCGGCTGCTACATGATCAGCGTAAAAAAAGCCAGGCAGCAGACCATACAGAAATCACTGGGACGTGTTCTGCTGTTTTCCGGTTTTGGTGTCATCGCCTATACACTGGCGATGATCTTTTCGTCACGTCTGCTTGCCGATATCGGCTACAGCGCATACCATATCATACTTGTGGCTATGGTACTGGCACTTGCTTCCTTTGTAAGCGAATATACAGGTGTCAGGACTCTTTTCAGCAAAGAATTGTACGTAGTCGGCGTTCTTTCGCTGGCTGACGTTGTGATCCTGGCGCTGAACCCATTCCTGCACTGTGTGTTCAGAGTAGCAAAAACCGATGATATCATCGGACATACCTATTATTATATATCACGGAGAGAAACGCTGTACATTTACCATTTTTCACTTGCGTACCTTATAATGGCGCTGGCAGTCATCATGCTGATAAAGAAGATACTGCGCTCACCGAAGATATACAAGCTGAAATATGCGATAATACTGCTTATAATTATAGCAGTAATGGCAGGTCATGCTTTCTATGTCACCATGGATTCGACATTTGACTATTCCATTATTTTCTATGCGGCTGTTGCAGCGGCACTGTTCTATTTCTCCATAATCTACGTTCCGAGAGGCCTTATGGAAAAGCTTATGTTTTTCACCGTCGCCAATATGAAGGATGGTATAATCTGTGTGGATATAGACGGAAAAGTTGCCCATTACAACAAGACTGCAAAGGAGTATTGCTGTGCCACTGATGACGGCAGCGATGTTTCGGAATATATCACGGAGTGGTTTGCGAATAATCCCGAAGCACTGACGAATGACGAGCTTACATGGAAGGAGACACGCAATATAAACGGCGAAAAATGCCGCTTTATCAATGACTATAAGCGTATCTGCGACAGCGATGGGAAATATGTGGGCTGCTTCTTCATTTACCATGACCGCACCAAGGAATACAAGCGGCTTGCCGAAGAGAAATACCGCTCATCACATGACTCGCTGACGGGGCTTTACAATAAGGAACATTTCTGCAAGAAGGCCTCAAAACTTATAAAGGAAAATCCCGGTACGTCCTACGTCATTGTCTGTACGGATGTCAAAAGCTTCAAGATAATCAATGAGATATTCGGCGTGCACCGTGGAGATGATCTTCTGCTGTGTATGGCAGGGGATGTGAATTCCCTCGCAGCTGAGGATGAATATGTCTGCGGCAGACTTACCGGCGACCGTTTTGCTGTCTGTATGAATAAGGATCATTACAGCGAGGAGGCGCTTCTCGGCATAGCATCAAAGTTCGGCAATTTCTTCGGAGAAGATGTTTTCAAGGTCCAGATGCATTTCGGTGTCTATGAAGTCAAGGACCGTGAACTCAGCGTATCCGTTATGTGCGACAGGGCGAATTTCGCTATCCATACCATCAAGGACAGCTACCAGAGCGTAGTTGCATATTATAATGAGAAGCTGCGTGACAGCTTCCTCAGCGAACAGAAGATGATAAGCGAATTTGAAGCGGCTTTAGGCAGCGGACAGTTCATCGCCTACATCCAGCCTCAGATAAGCGCCGAAGGCCATATCCGTGGAGGTGAGGCCCTCGTCAGATGGCTGCACCCCAGCGAAGGCATGGTCTCGCCGGGCAAATTCATCGGGACCTTCGAGACTACAGGCCTTATAAGCAGACTTGACAGCTATATGTGGGAACTTGCCTGCATACAGCTCTGTAAATGGCGCAGCAAAGGCCTTAACGATAACTACCTGTCCGTGAATATCTCCAAGAAGGATTTCTTCCTTATGGATGTTTATGGTACGCTGACTTCACTTATCGAGAAGTACAGCCTTGACCCGAAATGTCTTCACCTTGAGATAACCGAGACTGCTATAATGAATATTCCCGAAAAACAGCAGCATCTCATAAGTCAGCTCAGGGATTACGGATTCATCGTCGAGATAGACGATTTCGGCAGCGGCTATTCTTCGCTGAATACGCTGAAAGACCTGTATGTTGACGTGTTGAAGATAGACATGGGATTCCTTGAAAAAACAGAGAATACCGAGCGCAGTATGAAGATCCTCAGAATGATAATAGAGCTTGCGAAGTCTCTCAACATGGCTGTGATAACAGAAGGCGTTGAGACAGACGAACAGGTTAGATTCCTGAGAGAATGCGGCTGTGATGTATTCCAGGGCTATTTCTTTGCAAAGCCTATGGAGATAGCTGACTTCGAGGAGAAATATCTCAGTTTATATAAATGACCATGATACAGAACATAAAATGTTCCGCTGCCTCAGCGGAATGATATAGACAGAAAGAAAAAAGACTATATGGCGGGAGGCTATATGAGCTTACTTAAAAAATGCTGTGTTTTTTCAGCCGTATCTGTTATGGCGGCAGCGAGCGTCTGTTCCTGTTCAGATAAGCACAACATTAAAAAAGCAGAAAAAAACCTTCAGGATTTCGTACCAATTACCGAGATCTTTGAAGACAGCAAAAATTATTATCTGATAGTCAAGGATATCGACGATCAGTACTGGAAGCTGCTTGCTAAGGGCGCAGCTTTATCAGGAAATGAACTTGAAGTAAATATATATATGAGCGGATCATCCGATGAAACGGAGATAGATCAGCAGATAGCGCTGGCGGAAAAAGCCGTGGCAAGCGGCGCTGACGGCATAATCATCGCTCCCGATGACGCCGTGAAGCTCTCTGACTGCGTTACAAAGATCCATGAAGCGGGGATACCCGTGGTGCTGGCGGATACTATCGTCAACTGCCATGACTACGATGTCTGCTTCATGACGGATAATATGATCGCAGGCAGAGAAGCCGCAAAGGAACTCCTCAAGGATATGCATAATAACGGCGTAAGCGAGGATGAGACCGCCTATGCAGCTATCATGTCAGGCGCTATAACCGTACCTACCCTTAATGAAAGAGTAGCGGGATTCTGCGGATACTGGGCTGAACACGCCCCCGAAAAATGGAAGCTTCTGGACGATATCACAAAGAGCAACGCCTATGAGGACGCTCTTTCCAATGTTGAAGATGTACTGGATAAGAATAAAAATATCAAGGGCATTTTCGCTGTAAATTATTTCACAGCAGCAGGTTCGGCGGCCGTTATGCAGAAAAAGAAAATGACTGACGTTTCACTGGTGTGCTTCGATTTTTCGGAAGAGATCAGCGAATTTATGCGTGATCCCGACTATACTGTGTCGACTATACTTCAGAAGACCTATGATATGGGCTATCTGTCAGTGAAAGCCTGTGACAGCATCAGCAACGGCGAAACTCCGGAGCGCAAGTATGTGGATACGGGCATAGTCGTTCTTGACCCTGAAACACGCAATACGCCTCAGGTTCAGGAAATAATCGCTCAATACTAAGGGGGATATATGAAAAGACAGGAAATATCCGATATTGTAAAAAACAGTGAAGATAAATTCTCATATCAGAATCTCATAATCGCCTTTATAGTAGTATGCCTTCTCGGACTTGCAGCGATAACAACGGTCTTCAATAACCGGATTGAAAAGCACGATAAGGAACTGACCTTTGAGATATGCACTCTTATATCGGAAAAGCTTGACAGTTCCATAAAATATATGTCTGATTCCGTAAAGGGATGTGCCGCAATGCTTGCAGGTACGCCTATCAAGGATCAGCCTGATATAATGTACGATAACTTCAAAAGGGGCAGCAATCAGAGCAACATGATAAGTGTAGGACTTATCACAACTGATGGTGTCATCTACGCTGACGAAAGCGAAAAGGAAGAATTCGAGAAATGGGACCTTATCAAAGAAGCCGAAAGCGAAGAGCGAATGAACAGATCCAACGGAGTTCTCATCTCTACTCCCTATCGTTCGGGCCTGAGCGGCGAAATGGTATTTACCATATTCTCGGGAGTCTACCTCAAGAAAGAAAAGGTTGCGACTATATTCATGACATTCTCACTTGCCGAGATACAGGAAATGGCAAACACCAAATCCATGGGCGACGAGACCGAGATATGGCTCATGAACCGCTCCTCCGACAACTTCATAAGATGTTCCGGCCCTGACAGTGTTATCGGCGGATGGTCCAATTTCCGGCTGTTCAAGGACGGCATCAAGGATAAGCAAGATTACAGCAAATGGGAGAAATCGCTCCGCAGCGGTGAAGAGTTCGCAGCTGTGAATTATACTCTCGATTCTGTGGATTATACTCAGGTGTTCAAGCGCATTGATTATATGCCGGGATGGAATGTTGTGGTAAGAATGCCCAGCCATTCTCTTACAAGCACCATGAAGCCCATACTCATTTCCATCATAGTGTTTGCCCTTGTTATCATTCTGATCGCTCTTGCTATGATATGGTTCTTACATAAGAGAGAATCCGAGGAAAAGGAAGTGTTCGAGAGACTTTCCACCTACGACCCTCTCACCCATATCATGAACCGCCGTGCATTCGATGCAAGAGCGCAGAAACTGCTGGAAAAGCCCAAACAGGAGAAATACACCTTCATGTTTGTGGATATAGATTTCTTCAAACAGGTAAATGACCGCTACGGCCATGAGGCAGGAGACAGACTTCTGAAAGAGTTCTCCATCGCTCTCAGGAATACTTTCGGCAGATGCGGACTTACAGCCCGTTACGGCGGCGACGAGTTCGTAGTACTTATCAAGGGCAAGACCCGATCCGAGGTCAACAAAATGGTTGACGAGCTGAGATATACTCTCGGCAGAATAATAATAGACGATCCGCAGTCTACCGAGGAAGAACGCTTCCATGTTCATTTCAGTGCGGGAATTGCGGTATACCCCGATGATGCAAGATCTTTTGCACAGCTTCTCAGATGTGCCGATGATGCACTCTACAAGGTAAAGGAAGCAGGAAGAAACGGCTATCGCTGGTTCGGCGAATAAGCATAGAATAAATTTACGGAGGTGAAAAAATGAAATACGTATGTGATGTATGCGGATATGAATACGACGAAGAGCTGGGCGATCCTGATAACGGCATTGCTCCCGGCACAAAGTTTGAAGATCTTCCCGATGACTATGTCTGTCCTCTCTGCGGAGTCGGCAAGGATTCATTCTCAGCACAGTGACATAAAAACAGCCCCTGAGCGCTCACAGGCCTCTCAGGGGCGTTTGTTTTATTTATGCTGCTGCAAAGCACAGAAGATCCCAGTATGTGTGCAGGATCACAGGCACGACGATACTGCGGCTCTTGGCAAAAGTCAGGCTGAAAATCAAACTCAGCACTATCAGCTGAAGGAATGCAAAGCTTGCCATATAAGTTGTGAACACACCCTCACGCAGCCAGATAGGGAAGTGTATCATCAGAAACATCAATGCATTACCGGCATATGCTATCCATTGGCTGTGTTTTTTCAGAGCTGTATTCAGAAGCACTCCACGGAACACCGTTTCTTCGGTGATACCGATAAAAACAGCGATAAGGATATCAATTGCATGAAAGGTCGGACTTATACTGAGCCTTCCGTTCTGATAATAGTTACGTATCATCAGAAAAGCCGAAAAGAGCAGAATGAAAATATACATGGGAATGTAAGTGAAAGCTTTTTTCATATCTCCTGCGCTCTCGCTTTTGTTGAGATACATGGAATCGCCGTACTTCCTGATAATCAGAAAAGCAGGAATGAACCAGAACAGCGTTTTCAGCACTATCTCCATGATGATCTCGATGGAAATATTAGTCAGATGGGGTTCCAGCAGCGGTACGAATACACATTCCGCAAACGCCCATACCGCATACAGAATAAGGTAGAATATCAAAGCTGTGGTACGTGTTTTTTTGTATTGCTCCATATGTTGTTCCTCCTGAATAACAGAAACGCCACAGTATTTCCGGATGTATCAGAAATAATATGGCTTGATGCTTCTGTATGAGTGATGTGATTATATGTTATCTTTACTTTTTGTTCTTGCTGTAGATAATGGCAAGACCCTTGATGAGCAGATTGCTGTCTGCAATGATCTTCTTTTTGCAGAGCGGAACTACCAGCTCGGAAAGACCGCCTGTAGCAACGGCAGTACACTTTTCATCCAGTTCTTCCTCGATGCGCTCGATGATACCGTCAAGAGCGCAGGCGTTCGAGTAAAGCAGACCGCTCTTTATGCAGTCGATGGTATTGGTGCCGATGATATTTTTCGGAGCCTCAAAGTTGACCTTTGGAAGCTGAGCGGTACGTGCGATGAGAGCATCAGCGGCTACACCCATGCCTGTCATGATGAGACCGCCACGGTAGTTCTTGTTCTTGTCCACAACTGAAACAGTGGTAGCTGTGCCCATATCGATGATGATAAGCGGAACAGGGTACTGGTTGATAGCAGCAACAGCGTCTACAGCCTGATCGCTTCCCAGCTGAGCAGGATTGTCGATGAGGATGTTGAGCCCTGTTTTTACTCCGGGGCCTGCGATCATAACATCAACTCCGAACAGCTTGCGGATAGCTTCCTTGACTGTTGTGGTGACGGAAGGAACGACGGATGACATTATAGCGTCGTCGATATCCTCAGGGATGAAGTTGTGCATCTCCAGTATAGTATGTATCATTACAGCGTATTCTGCGGCAGTTGCGTTTTGGTTGGTGGAAATTCTCTCGAAGAGAACAATATTGTCGTTATCGTCCACACAGCCGAAAACTATATTGGTGTTGCCAATATCTACAGCTAAAAGCATATTTTTTACCTCCGTACAGATCTTTTATCAGGTGTTATTGATATCATCTATTGTAGATGAGCGTGACTCTAAAGCCGGGTTCATGCTGTCGTTTGCAGCACTGTCAAGCTTTGAAAGTGCAAAAACGATAACAGCGATAATAACTCCAAGGATGAGTACAGTTTTGATAATATCTTTAAGATGCATGGATATCACTCCTTTCAGGTTATGATTTACGAAATTGCGCTGAATATATTATAGCACATTATTCACAAAAAATCAATATTTATCTGCGGAGGTTTTCTCTCTGGGAATATTATATCATTTCAATTATTAAAAAGTCCTTAAATAACTTGACTTTTTGCCCGGTATGAAGTAGAATATTTGTAAAGTGTATCGCACTACGGAGGTCATTATGAAAAGGAAAACATTGCTTACAGCGGTTCTTTTTTCTGCCGCATTGAATCTTAACGGCTGTGTTTACGGTCCGCCGCCTGAGGAGGGGATGTATTCCGTACCGTCAGGTGAGATAACCGAGACTTCATTGACAGATGAAACAGCGGAGGATACGCAATTATCAGAAACAGAAGCCGTATCAGACGAAAGGGAAGTATGAATTACAGGATAATAGACAAGGAGAAATACTACAGAAAAGGTGTTTACCGCCATTTTACCGAGGACTGCAAATGCTCGGTATCAATGACAGCGAGGATAGACGTGACCGCACTTGCAGAATGGTCGAAGAAAAACGGGAAGAAGTTTTACCTCTGCTTCCTGTACATTCTCTCAAAGGTGCTCAATTCCCGTGATGACTACCGAATGGCCTATCTGTGGCAGTCGGATGAGCTTATCTGCTACGATGTGATAAATCCCACACAGTACATCTTCCATGAAGACACCGAGACCTGCACGCCTGTTTATACAGTATACAGCGAAGACTTTGATGAGTTTTACGCAAACGCTCTTGCTGATGCGGAAAAGGCAAAGGAAAAACGGGAGTATCTGCTTGACTCGGAGGATCACCCAAACTGGTTCGATGCGTCGTTCATATCATGGCTTTCCTATGATTCGCTGAATGTGGAGCTTCCTGACGGATATCTCTATTTTCTGCCCATCGTCAACTGGGGAAAATACCGTGAGGAGAACGGCAGACTGATGATGCCCGTGACGGTGAGAATGAATCATGCCGTTGCTGACGGATACCTGATAGCTAATGTGTACCGTCTGCTGGAGAAAGAAATAAATACATTTTGTAAATAATATACACGGAGGATAACTATGCTTACAGGAAAAACAGTTCTGCTTGGAGTTTCAAGTTCCATTGCAGCTTATAAGATATGCAACCTTGCAAGAATGCTCACAAAGCTGGGGGCTGACGTTCATGTGGCTATGACGCCTAATGCCATGAATTTCGTTCATCCGCTGACATTCGAGACGCTCACTCAGCACAAGTGCCTGATAGACACATTTGACCGCAATTTCGAGTACAGCGTCGAGCACGTTTCTATCGCAAAGAAAGCGGATGCAGCGGTAATTGCTCCTGCGACAGCAAACGTTATCGGAAAAATAGCTAACGGCATCGCAGACGATATGCTGACTACCACAGTCATGGCTTGTACCTGCAAGAAGATAATCGCTCCTGCAATGAACCATAATATGTTCCATAATCCCATAGTTCAGGATAATCTGGAAAAGCTGAAGAAGTTCGGCTATGAAATAATCGAGCCTGTCAAGGGAATGCTTGCAAACCGTGATATCGGTGACGGAAAGCTTCCCGATGAGGAAACTCTCCTTGAATATATCGTCCGTGAGATAGCCTTTGAAAAGGACATGGCAGGCAGGAAGCTGCTCGTTACAGCAGGCGCTACCCGTGAAAGCATCGACCCTGTCCGCTTCATCACCAATCATTCAAGCGGAAAAATGGGCTATGCTATTGCAAGAGCGGCAATGCTGAGAGGTGCGGATGTTACCGTAGTTGCGGCGCATACGGACGTTGAGCCGCCTATGTTCGTGAACGTTGTGCCTGTTCAGTCGGCAGAGGATATGTTCAACGCAGTTACCGAGCGCTCGGATGATATGGATATCATCATCAAAGCCGCAGCTGTTGCGGATTATACTCCCGTTACCACAGCTGACAGCAAGATCAAGAAGTCCGACGGCGACATGAAGATAGAACTGAAGCGCACAAAGGACATCCTCAAGCATCTCGGACAGAACCGCCGTGAGGGACAGTTCATCTGCGGCTTCTCCATGGAGACCGACAATGTCATCGAAAATTCGAGAAAGAAGCTGGCTTCAAAGAATGTTGACATGATATGCGCAAATTCACTCCGCACAGCAGGTGCAGGCTTCGGAACAGACACAAATGTCATCACTATGATAACCGCTGACGGCGACGAAGAAATGGAGATAATGTCGAAGTTTGATGCCGCAAATGTAATACTCAGCAAGATACTTCAGCTATCAAAATAAAATTATTGACAAAATTAAAGACTCCCTGAGTATTCGGGGAGCCTTTTTTATTGAAATTACCGAAAATAGGCAAAAAGCGGAAAAAAATCCCTGATATTCCTTTTAATTTTTTAGGGTATGTGATATAATTAACAGATAGGGCGGAATTCTTGTCTGATTTCTGCCGTGTTATACGTATATATAAGTGAACGCCTTCGGATAGCGGAGAGTTTCCGAAGTGATATGAGGGGAATGGGCAGCTGCCCATTTGAATTTTTTATTAGATGAGGAGTTAATATGAAGACAAAAAAAATAGCAGCTTCTGTAATGTCAGCAGCACTCTGCCTGAGTTCGGTGATTCCGTATGCCGCATCAGCAGAAGCAGAATATAAACAGGTCATCGGTGCAGACGTAAAGAGCGGTTCTTCTGCTGCAATTGCGTATACACTCGGCGACGTTGACGGTGATGCAAGCGTTACAGCCAAGGACGCAACAGCTGTTCTGACTGAGTACGCAAAGACATCAGTAGGCAAGGAAGGTTCTTTCAGCGACAGGGCCAAGAAGTCCGCTGACGTTGACAGAAACGGAAAAATAGACGGTGTAGATGCTTCTACTATCCTTTCATTCTATGCATACAGCTCAGTGGGCGGCGAACTTGACCTCCCCGGATATCTGGAGCAGGTGAAAAACGGCGGTAGTTCGACTACTACCACTACAGCAGCTGCAACTACAACAACTACTACATCCACATCAACTACAGCAGCAACTTCGGCAACAACAAAAGCAACATCAGCTGCAACCACTACTACAACTGCCGCAGCCAAAACAACCACCACAACAGCAGCTCCCGGAAAAATAAACAAGATCAGTCTGACCAAGACCACAATGGATCTTAACGTAGGACAGAAAGATATATCATACGTTACCATGGAGCCTGCCTCTGTTGCAGACAAGTCGGAAAAATGGGAGAGTTCCGACACTAAAGTTGCAATAGTTGACGGCTGGGGCAACGTAACAGCAGTCGGCCCGGGCGTATGCACAGTTACAGTAACGAGCGTCAATAATCCGACTATCAAGGCTGCGATCAAGGTAAATGTAAAAGATCCTAAGACCGTACAGGAGATAAAGCTGACTAAGTACGCAATGAACCTTAATGTGGGTCAGAAGGACATCTCTTATGTTACAATGCTCCCCACAACAGCTACAAACGTTGATGAGATATGGACAACCTCAGATGCGAAAGTTGCTACAGTAGACGCATGGGGCAATGTTACAGCCGTAGGCGCAGGAACTTGCACAGTTACCGTCACAAGCAAGCAGAATCAGGCTGTAAAGGCTGATATCAAGGTAACAGTTGGTGCGGCAAACGACGGAAAGACCGTACAGGAGATAAAGCTGACAAAGTATGCAATGAACCTGACAATCGGTCAGAAGGACATCTCATATGTGACAATGCTYCCYWCAACAGCWACMAAYGTTGAAGAGATATGGACAACCTCMGATSCRAARGTWGCAACRGTAGACGSYTGGGGCAACGTAACAGCAGTAGGYGCAGGMACTTGCACTATCACAGTWACAAGCAAGCAGAATCAGGCTGTAAAGGCTGAYATWAAGGTAACAGTCGGTGCGGCAAACGAYGGCAAGACTGTACAGGARATMAARYTRWCMAAGWMWGCAATGAAYCTYARYGTSGGTCAGAARGATATCTCATGGGTAACAATGCTYCCYKCAACAGCAACTAACGTTGAAGAGATATGGACAACCTCMGATSCRAARGTWGCWACAGTAGACGSMTGGGGCAACGTAACAGCCGTAGGMGCAGGCACTTGCACAATTACCGTMACAAGCAAGCAGAATCAGRSYGTWAAGGCTGATATMAAGGTAACAGTMGGTGCGGCAAACGAYGGCAAGACTGTACAGGAGATAAAGCTGACWAAGTACGCAATGAACCTTAATGTGGGTCAGAAGGATATCTCATATGTKACAATGCTYCCSACWACWGCWACMAAYGTTGAWGAGATATGGACAACMTCMGATSCRAARGTWGCAACAGTAGACGGCTGGGGCAAYGTAACAGCMGTMGGCGCAGGAACTTGCACKATCACAGTYACAAGCAAGCAGAATCAGRSYGTWAAGGCTGAYATMAAGGTRACAGTCGGTGCGGCAAAYGAYGGCAAGACTGTACAGGARATMAARYTRWCCAAGWMMGCAATGAAYCTYARTGTKGGWCARAAGGATATCTCATRKGTWACAATGCTTCCRACTACTGCAACCAAYGTTGAMGAGATATGGACAACCTCAGATGCGAAAGTTGCAACAGTAGACGGCTGGGGCAAYGTWACAGCAGTMGGCGCAGGCACTTGCACTATCACAGTWACAAGCAAGCAGAATCAGRSYGTAAAGGCTGATATMAAGGTAACAGTCGGTGCGGCAAACGACGGMAAGACTGTACAGGAGATAAAGCTKWCCAAGWMMGCAATGAAYCTYARTGTKGGTCAGAAGGATATCTCATRKGTWACAATGCTTCCGACTACTGCAACMAAYGTTGAMGAGATATGGACAACCTCAGATGCRAAAGTWGCAACAGTAGACGSYTGGGGCAACGTAACAGCAGTAGGCGCAGGAACTTGCACGATCACAGTCACAAGCAAGCAGAATCAGGCTGTAAAGGCTGATATCAAGGTAACAGTCGGTGCGGCAAACGATGGCAAGACTGTACAGGAGATAAAGCTGACCAAGTACGCAATGAACCTTAATGTGGGTCAGAAGGATATCTCATATGTTACAATGCTTCCGACTACTGCAACCAATGTTGACGAGATATGGACAACCTCAGATGCGAAAGTTGCAACAGTAGACGGCTGGGGCAACGTAACAGCAGTCGGCGCAGGCACTTGCACTATCACAGTTACAAGCAAGCAGAATCAGGCTGTAAAGGCTGATATAAAGGTAACAGTCGGTGCGGCAAACGACGGCAAGACTGTACAGGAGATAAAGCTGACCAAGTACGCAATGAACCTTAATGTGGGTCAGAAGGATATCTCATATGTTACAATGCTTCCGACTACTGCAACAAACGTTGACGAGATATGGACAACCTCAGATGCAAAAGTAGCAACAGTAGACGCTTGGGGCAACGTAACAGCAGTAGGCGCAGGAACTTGTACAATTACCGTCACAAGCAAGCAGAATCAGGCTGTAAAGGCTGATATCAAGGTAACAGTCGGTGCGACAAACGATGGCAAGACCGTACAGGAGATAAAGCTTTCCAAGACAGCAATGAATCTCAGTGTCGGCCAGAAGGATATCTCATGGGTAACAATGCTTCCTTCAACAGCTACAAACGTTGAAGAGATATGGACAACCTCCGATCCAAAGGTAGCAACAGTAGACGGCTGGGGCAACGTAACAGCAGTAGGCGCAGGAACTTGCACTATCACAGTTACAAGCAAGCAGAATCAGGCTGTAAAGGCTGATATTAAGGTAACAGTCGGTGCGGCAAACGATGGCAAGACTGTACAGGAAATCAAATTATCCAAGACAGCAATGAATCTCAGCGTCGGTCAGAAAGATATCTCATGGGTAACAATGCTTCCTTCAACAGCAACTAACGTTGAAGAGATATGGACAACCTCAGATGCGAAAGTTGCTACAGTAGACGCATGGGGCAACGTAACAGCCGTAGGCGCAGGCACTTGCACAATTACCGTCACAAGCAAGCAGAATCAGAGCGTTAAGGCTGATATAAAGGTAACAGTAGGTGCGGCAAACGATGGCAAGACTGTACAGGAGATAAAGCTGACAAAGTACGCAATGAACCTTAATGTGGGTCAGAAGGATATCTCATATGTTACAATGCTTCCGACTACTGCAACCAATGTTGAAGAGATATGGACAACATCCGATCCAAAGGTAGCAACAGTAGACGGCTGGGGCAATGTAACAGCCGTCGGCGCAGGAACTTGCACTATCACAGTTACAAGCAAGCAGAATCAGAGCGTTAAGGCTGACATAAAGGTGACAGTCGGTGCGGCAAATGACGGCAAGACTGTACAGGAAATCAAATTATCCAAGACAGCAATGAATCTCAGTGTTGGACAAAAGGATATCTCATGGGTAACAATGCTTCCAACTACTGCAACCAACGTTGAAGAGATATGGACAACCTCAGATGCGAAAGTTGCAACAGTAGACGGCTGGGGCAATGTTACAGCAGTAGGCGCAGGCACTTGCACTATCACAGTAACAAGCAAGCAGAATCAGAGCGTAAAGGCTGATATCAAGGTAACAGTCGGTGCGGCAAACGACGGAAAGACTGTACAGGAGATAAAGCTTTCCAAGACAGCAATGAATCTCAGTGTTGGTCAGAAGGATATCTCATGGGTAACAATGCTTCCGACTACTGCAACCAATGTTGAAGAGATATGGACAACCTCCGATCCGAAGGTAGCAACAGTAGACGCTTGGGGCAACGTAACAGCAGTCGGCGCAGGAACTTGCACGATCACAGTAACAAGCAAGCAGAATCAGAGCGTAAAGGCTGATATCAAGGTAACGGTTTCAGCGGCAAACGATGGAAAGACCGTACAGAAGATAAATCTTACAAAGTACGCAATGAACCTTAATGTGGGTCAGAGAGATATTTCCTACGTGACAATGCTTCCTTCAACAGCTACAAATGTTGAGGAGATATGGACAACATCCGATCCTAAGGTTGCTATAGTTGACGGCTGGGGCAATGTAACAGCTGTTGGTCCCGGAACCTGCAAGATCACTGTTACAAGCAAGCAGAATCAGAGCGTAAAGGCTGACATCACAGTTACTGTTATCGGCGCAACTACAACTACCACACGTCCGGCAACTACTACAGCATCTACAACCGTGACAACAACTACAACATCCGCTGCTCCTTCAGCAACTACATCAGCTGCACCAACAGCGACTACCACAGTTCCCGTTTCTACAAATACAACTGCTCCTGTAACTTCTGCTCCTATAACAGAAACAACAGTTGCTACTACGATCTCAAATATCACCAAGACCAACTTCACTATCAGAACTATCAGAGGAGTTACATATGTTGGCGGTATTATCGTGGTAAACAAGAGCTATTCTGTTCCTGAGAGCTACAATTCATCAGGCGGAATCAATCTTACTGCAAAGAAACAGTTTGAAAGACTTGCTGATGAGGCTAAGTCTCAGGGCCTGAATATCTACATTTCATCAGGCTACAGATCATACGGCACACAGAGCAGTATCTATCAGGATAACGTAAGCAAATACGGTGAAGCTATTGCTGATACCTTCTCTGCACGTCCCGGATATTCCGAGCACCAGACAGGTCTTGCAATAGATGTAAATACCGTTGACGATTCATTTGCAGGAACTCCTGAGGCAAGATGGCTTGCTGACCACGCTCACGAGTACGGATTCATCATCCGTTACCCTGAGGGCAAGGAAGACATTACAGGATACCAGTACGAACCATGGCACATCCGCTATCTTGGAATCGATACAGCTACAGCTGTATACAACAGCGGACTTACACTTGAAGAGTATCTCGGTATTGATTCATACTATCACTGATAACAATACCCCTGTCAAAACTGTGATACTCATATAGGAGTTTTTACACGTGTCTATTGAGGGAAACCCTTTTGAAAAAGGGTTCTTCCTCAAACTCCCTTCTTAAAACTTTCAGTATTAATTTTTCCCCATTATAGGGCGCACATCAGTAAAGCAAGGACACATCCTTTTTTCAAGTGCGCCCTATAATGGGGAAAAATTCTATTAAAAGTCTTTGGAAAGGGGTTCGGGGAAGAACCTTTCCTCAGAAAGGTTTTCCCCGATAAATACGTATAAATCTTCTGTAAGAGTGCCGCATTTAATGGCAGGGGTATTTTTCTATATCAAAGCCGCATAGGTGATACGCCATATGTCTCGGGCTGTTCAAGGGTACAGTGTACCACCTCTGACGGCGCATGACATTCTGCTGCTGTTATTATTCTATGCAGAAACAGAGTTTTTGCAACAATGAAATATTTGTCAGTAAGTTCATAAGTGAACTCAGGCATTGATATAATAATATCAGATTGTAACCAATGTGAAATCAAATGTAAGAATTTGTATTAAACCTGAAATCACCCTGTTATTGTAATTATGGCCGTTCTGCATTATAATATAATCATAAAAGGGAAAAAGGAATAAACAAAAAAGAAAATAATGAACACACCGTTTATACGTCAAAATACCTCCTGACGTAAAACACAGCACAGGAACCGAACACCCCTGTGCAACCGAACACCCCTGTGCAACCGAACACACTTTCCATATTAAAAGCTCCATCGGCATGACCGCCGATGGAGCTTTCTTTGTGTTTATTCAGTTCTGATGCCTTACGACTCCGTATTCATCGTCAAGTCTGTAATATGGACAGGCATAATTCGTGCCGTTGAGAAAGCGGTACATCTCGTCCTCGTCAAGGCTGACCATGCAGGTATAGCAGTCGTAATCCTCATCGTATACGTAATTCGTGCAGGTCTCGCAGTTAGTAGATTTTTTCTTTTCCATTGTTATGCTCCTTAGTTCTGTATATCGTGTACTGACAGACCTGCACAGTTAATATTATTTATCGTCTGAATTCTTATTGCTGTGCTTTTTGCTGCTGCCTTTAAGGTCTCTTGAAATGAAGAAATCAAGAGCTATCATGCCGATGAGCAGTAAAACGCAGAATGCTATCAGTACAATTTTCAGCATTATTCTTACCTCCGTGATATTGTATTTTCAATAAAACGGGGGATCAGATCTTTATCCCATCCTGATCTTGTATGTATTTTATTATAGTTCTGAGGCTGAAATTGACATTCCCGGCTTTCAGTTTTAATGATACAAAAAGTATGCATACAGCCGTAAGCAGAATGCCGTTTCCGCCAAAAATGCAGCGTAAATAATCAGGACGGCCGAAGCGTCTGAGATCGTGACTGTGAGATATTCTTACAGCATTGCTGCGGAATATCTCATCATTAAATACAGCCGCAGGATGACGGTGCATATCACATTCGGATAGTGATATGTAGTTATGCGCTGAATGAAGCTGTCCTTTTTCTGATCTGTTATTATCGCTGTTACCGAAAAAAAGCGAAGGCAAAAGTGCGAGAGCTGTAAACAGGGCGAAAAGACGGAATGTCCTGTTATTTTTCAGATGCATCATCTCTCACCTCTGTTACTTCTTTTTCTTCATTATGACCGAAGCAATGATACAGCCAATGCCTGCGAGGAGTTCTGCTGCAAGGATAATAACAGGCAGTCTGAAATGTGACCACAGAATTAGGATAGTGGGAGTGTCTGCTCCGCCGATTATCCCCACATACGGGTCACGGTAAGTCTGTGCGAATACTACCATTGCCACACCTGCGGCAATAAATGAGAATATTAGGAATATCCCGATAAACAGGAATAATTTATGATACTTTTTCATTTCATCACCACTTTCTTCTTGCAGATAAAACTCAGTCTGTCAAAAAAGTCGATTTTATACTGCCGAATACGGGCTGACTCAGGCATCAGCCACTGCTATTTTCTACTTTCTGATTTCTGACAACTGCGATCAGATATCCTCCATAGAAAGAGTAGCCACAGCATTAAGGCTTTCGTCGGCGGTTATGCCTGCGAGGAAATTGTAGCTTCCCTGACAGGCTATCATAGCGCCGTTGTCGCCGCAAAGCTTCTTCTCGGGCATATAGAACTCGAATCCACGTTCCTTGCAGGCTTCGGACAGTGCGGCACGTACACCGCTGTTTGCAGAAACTCCGCCTGCCAGTGCGACTTTTTTGTAGCCCAGCGCTTCGGCGGCACGGATGGTCTTGTCAGTGAGTATCTCCGATATGGTAGCCTGTAAGCTTGCGGAAAGGTCATTGCGGTCTATTGCGATACCTTTCTGCTCAGCGTTGTGGAGAGTGTTGATAACGTTGGTCTTCAGTCCCGAGAAGCTGAAATCAAACTCGTTTCCCGCAACGGCAGGGTGGGGGAGCCTGAAAGCTTTAGGGTCACCGGTCTGAGCGGCATTGTCAACATGGACACCGCCGGGGTAGGGGAATCCCATAGCACGGGCACATTTGTCGAAGCATTCGCCTGCCGCATCGTCACGGGTACGTCCCACAACTCTGAACTTGGTGTAGCTGAGGACCTCGATTATATGGCTGTGACCGCCGCTTGCAACGAGGCAGAGATAAGGCGGCTCAAGGTCGGGGAATGTGAGATAGTTTGTGGCAATATGGCCTGCTATGTGGTGAACGGGGATAAGCGGCTTTCCGCATGACATAGCCAGAGCCTTTGCGAAGCTGACACCAACCAGCAGAGCGCCGATAAGTCCGGGAGCATATGTAACGGCGATACCGTCAAGGTCTGCGAGGGTGACATTAGCATCGTCGAGAGCCTTGCGGACAACTCCGAGAATATTTTCACAGTGGCGGCGTGAAGCTATCTCAGGGACAACTCCGCCGTACTTTTTGTGTTCTTCTATCTGAGTGGAGATGACTGACGAGAGTATCTCACGGCAGTCCTTCACAACACTTGCGGCGGTCTCGTCGCAGGAACTTTCGATTCCGAGTATAAGCATATTTATTCCTTCTTTTTATTTTAATGAGTCTATCAGGGATGCGCCCCTGCATATAGCAGTGTTAAAAAGTCTTTACCATTATATCTGCGTCCTCCACAGGGTCACGGTAAAATCTCTTTCTTACTCCTGCCTTTTCAAATCCGAAGCTTTCATACAAGGCAATGGCGGCGGTGTTGGACTGCCTTACCTCAAGGGCGATAGTCTCGGTCTCATCGGGGATAAGGCTGAAAAATTCCGTCAGAAGTTTCCGTGCGATGCCCTTGCGCCTGTATTCGGGAGCAGTAGCAACTGTGAGTATCTCTCCCGTATCCGAAGCGGTAAAGCCTGCAACAGCGCCGATAATGCGGTCACCGTCAAGAGCGGCGAGGACTATTCCGCCTTCCTTTGCGGCTTCGTCAAGGAAATCCTGAGAAGACCAGCCGTCAGCACCGACGCATATTTTGTCCAGAGCCGACAAATCGTCAAAAATACTCTTAGGGCTATCCTTATTGATTATATTTAATTGAGAATTGAGAATTGAAAATTGAGAATTATTTTTCATCATTTGCTGACATTTTCTCCTTTGCAGATATAATTATTGATGTCAATATCTTTTTTAGCTGATATACCTCTGAATATAGGGCGTTATACTGTGATTGTGCAATATATTTTGTTGAATAAAGCAATTTCAGCCAATATATTGTTTCTGAAGTTTCTTTTAATGCAATGCTCATTTTAGAAACAAAGTCCTTTTTGCTTTGTGCTTCAACTGCTTCATTAACATTAGCACCTATGCTTGTTCCGCTTCGTAACACCTGTTTTGAAAGAACATATTCCTTATGTTCGTTTACAAGGTACTTATATAATTCTACGATTCTTATAGCAAAATCAAAACTCTTTGAAAGAATTATGTTATCTTTCATTCTCCATTCTCCATTCTCAATTCTCCATTTTTATCACTGTTTTGCTTCATACCACGAATCACCGGTGTGTACGTCCACGGAGAGCGGAACTTTCATTTCGTAAACGTTCTGCATTTCCTCTTTCAGAAGCTGTGCGGCATGTTCTGCATCGGATTCCGATGCTTCAAGGATCAGTTCATCGTGTACCTGGAGAATGAGTTTAGCGTCGATATCTTCGGCTTTGAGTCTGTTGTAAACGTTAATCATGGCGATCTTTATCAGGTCGGCGGCTGTGCCCTGTACGGGAGTATTCATTGCTATTCTCTTGCCTGCCGCCTGCATCATCTTGTTGGATGATGAAAGCTCGGGGATACGGCGCTTTCTGCCGAACATGGTAGTTACATAGCCGTCCTTGAATGCGTTGTCAACGGTAGTTTCCATGAACTCGTTGACCTTTTCGTATTTTGCAAGGTAATCGTTGATGTACTTCTTCGCCTTTGCTACAGATGTGCCGATATCCTTTGCGAGTGAGAATGCTCCGATGCCGTAGATTATGCCGAAGTTAACGGCTTTTGCGGCACTTCTCATTTCGGGAGTGACCATGATGGACGGCATATCGAATACCTGAGCGGCTGTGGATGTGTGTATATCCTCGCCGGAGTTGAACGCCTCTATCATATTCTTGTCGCCGCAGAGATGAGCCATTACTCGCAGTTCGATCTGGCTGTAGTCGGCGTCCACAAGCTTTCTTCCCTTGGGAGCAACGAAGAACTTTCTCATCTGTGCGCCAAGTTCGGTGCGGACGGGAATGTTCTGCATATTCGGCTCAGTTGAGGAGATACGGCCTGTTCTTGTTTCAGTCTGTCTGAACCATGTGTGGATGCGTCCGTCATCGGCTATCTTGTCGAGAAGTCCCACAACATAGGTGGAGTTGAGTTTTGTGTACTGTCTGAACTTCAGCACGTTGTCCACGATAGGAGCGTCATTACGCAGTTCCTCCAGCACCTCTGCATTGGTGGAGTAGCCGCTTTTGGTCTTCTTCTTTGCAGGAAGTCCCATTTCCTCAAAAAGGACTGTGCCCAGTTGTTTGGGGGAAGCGATATTGAAGCTGTGACCTGCATCGTCGTAGACCATCTGCTGAGTTTCCTCTATCATTTCCGTCAGGTACGTTCCGAAGTCCTCAACGCCCTGCTTATCGATACAAATGCCGATATCCTCCATAGAGGCGAGAACTTCCGTCAGCGGCAGTTCGATCTTTTCAAGCAGTTCAGTCATTCCTTCCTTATCGATGACTGAGCGCAGTTTCTTTATCAGCAGTTCGATGGACAGCAGATCGGCAAATTCGCCGTTTTCGGAATAGTAGTGAACGCCGTACTCCGCACACAGCTTTTCTATTGCGTAGTCGGAAGCTGAGGTGTTGAGGAGATAACCGCATATCGCCGCATCGTCTTTCAGATTTTTCAGCTCCCTGCCATGAGCCATTGCATAGCGGTAATGCGCCTTTGCATCGTCAGTTGCCTTCTCGCAGTCCGAACCGAGAAAATCAAGGATAACAGCTTCGTCTTCGGATGTATAGACGTTATCGCCGTCACGGACGGAAAGTTTTCCGTCTTTCAGAAGATAGCTGCATTTTGCAAGGCCGCTTATGATTTCACCAGTAAGAGGAGAGACCTTTGCGTCGATAACGGGAGCTTCTTCCTCTTTTTCGGCAGCGGCGGAGTTTGAGCCTTCCGATACGCTGATACCCAGTTTCTCCAGAAGTCTGAACATCTCAAGCTCTGTCAGCAGACGGCTGATACCTGCGCTGTCGGGAGCAGAGGGGATATAGTGCTGTATATCGGTATCAACGGGAGCATTACGGATTATCGTTGCCAGCCATTTGCTTTCCTTTGCGGATTCTGCGCCGTTGGCAAGTTTGGTCTTGACACTCTTGGTCAGGTCGGAATCCTCATACTTTTCGTAGAGATTCTCGATAGTGCCGTACTCCTTGATAAGGGTCGAGGCAGTCTTTTCACCTATGCCGGCCACACCGCTGATATTATCGGAGCTGTCGCCCATCAGCGCTTTCAGGTCGATGAGTTTTATCGGCTCAAATCCGTAATCCTCCATGAAGCGGTCGGGAGTGTAGAAGATATCCTCCTTTGTCTTGGCGAGGACTACCGTAACATTATCGTCAATAAGCTGGAGTGAGTCACGGTCGCCGGTGAGGACGTAGCACTCATCCTTATTATCAGAGCAGGCCTTAGAGAGTGTGCCAAGGATATCGTCAGCCTCATAGCCTTCGCATTCCACTATCTTTACGCCCATAAGGGTGAGCAGTTCTTTCACCAGAGGAAGCTGCTGGGCAAGTTCCTCGGGCATTCCCTTGCGGTTCGCCTTGTATGAAGCAACTGCCTTATGGCGGAAAGTAGGTGAGCGCAGGTCAAATGCAACTGCGACTGCATCGGGGGCAAGGTTGTTGATGTGCTTGAGGTATATATTCATGAAGCCGGAAATGGCATTGGTGAATACTCCGTTTTTGTTTGAAAGCAGCTTTATTCCGTAGAATGCACGGTTGAGAATGCTGTTTCCGTCTATAGCAAGAAGTTTCATATATTTCTCCTTTAGTCGATCTGTGTGCGGTATTGTCTTTATTATAACACATATGCGAGAAAATAGCAACAACAGAGCGGCAGATTGAATAGATCAAAAAGGGCGCACTTAACTGTGGTACTCATACAGCAACTTTATATGTATTTATCGGGGGAAACCTTTCTGAGGAAAGGTTCTCCCCCGTATCTTCGGCATCCACTCAGGGAGCTCGTCGATATAGTCAACAGTGAGAGTGTAGATCGAACCGCTCTTTATGACTGATCTTACGTCAGGAGCATATGTAAATGTGATAGGTCTCAGCTTTACATTGTATGCGCCGTCAGAGTAGTAGAAACGTGCCTCAACAGGGCCGACTGTGCAGTGCTCGAAAGCAGGGAGATTCTCGCCGAACAGCTCAACTGCGTACTTCTCAACGTCCACATCCGGGATGGATACTGTATCGCCAAGCTGGCTTTCGTAGTTGCCGATCTTGTTCTTGTCCATGATGATGGACCACAGAGTTGCTGTGATGATCTGCTCGGATGAAAGCTCTGACGGATTATTGAATGCATCGATATCCATAATTGCAGCCGGATAGATAACGTGAGTGAAACGATCCTTCTTGTCGTTAGCGCTTCCGATATTCTTCAGCATACCGATAGCACCTGTGAGAAGTGATACAAGTCCGATAAGTGCGAGAATTCCGCAAACAATGCCAAGTACTGCGTACTTTCTTCTCTTAGCCTTTATCTCTCTGAGAGGACGGAAACTCTTGCCGATCTCAGCCTGTTCGCTCTGAGCCTTTACAAGCTCCTCGGGGTCTTCGTCGAGGATATCCTCAAGAGTAGAAGTGATCTTATCCTCTGTTTCTTCCTCAGTGGATTCGTCTGTTTCCTCATCTGTAACTTCTTCGATGGAGAAGTCATCTCTTGTATCCTTAGCAGCTTCAGCAGCTGTTTCCTCAGTCTCGGATATGACCTCATCCAGCTTAGCCTCGAACTCATCTTCAGCCTCAGCAGCTTTTTCCTCAACGGTATCAGCAACAGTTTCGGCAGCCTCCGCAGCTTCCTCAGCCTTTTCTTCGGCAGCTGAGATAACGGGCTCATCGTTGATAGCGGCCATTGCGGCGCTTACCAGTTCGTCAGCCTCGGAGCTGTCTTCCTGCTCGAACATAGCTTCGTCTTCGTGATCGACGGGAGCAGTTTCAGCGGGAGCCTTTTCAGCGAATTCTTCCTGCTCGTCCTCGTCGAAAACGTCGCCTGAGAACATTTCCTTTATCTTAGCAAAGAAGCCTTTCTTCTTGCCCTTAGCTTTCTTAGGCTTGAAATCAGCAAAATCATCGTCATCGATACTGCCATGTGAAGCAGCAGCCGCACCGAGAGCTTCGATAGCTTCATCCAGCTCATCAGGCTCGTTTTCAGGCATTTCCTCGATGCCGTAGTCATCGGAAATTGTGGCTACAGGGATGTCAGCGGCATCAGCTGAATCATCGGCTTCTGCGAGAGCCTTGAGTGCATCCTCTTCGGATACGATGATCTCCTCGGCTTCTTCAGCTTCCATAGCAGCTTCCTCAGCTTCGAGACGAGCCTTTTCTTCTTCGAGACGCTTTCTCTTTTCAGCCAGTTCAGCAGCTTTCTTTTCAGCGATGCGCTTTTTCTTTTCGGCAAATCTTGCCTCAGCCTCGGCTCTTTCCTCAGCAAGGCGCTTTTCTTCTTCCTTAGCCTTTTTCTCGGCAGCGATACGTGCTTCCTCAGCGGCTCTTTCTTCAGCGAGACGCTTTCTCTCCTCTGCGATGCGAGCTTCTTCCTTTGCTCTTTCCTCAGCGAGACGCTTCTTTTCGGCTATACGTGCTTCTTCCTGTGCACGTTCCTCAGCAAGGCGCTGTCTTTCGAGAGCAGCCTTTTCAGCTTCTTCCTTAGCCTTTTCTTCGTCAAGTCTTCTCTTTTCGGCTATTTTCTCGGCAGCGGCACGAGCCTCCTGAGCAGCTGTCTCCTCAGCCTTGCGGGCTTCTTCGGCAGCCTTTGCAGCTCTGTCCTTTTCAAGCTCCTGCTGACGGATAGCTTCATAGTCGGGGAGCTCGCCTGAGATGACGATCTTCATTTTCTTCTTCTTCACGGGAGAAGGCTCATCATCGGAAGGATAAACGGGTCTCTCCACGGGAGTATCAGGTATAGGCTTGATCTTCTTGCCGAATTTACGGTCAAAAGCGCTTACGGGCTTCTTGTCGAAGACCTTTGTGGCTTCGTTGGAATTTTCCTTGCGGGCTCTTGTTTTCGGAGCAGCAGCCTGTTCAGCCGCATTCTCGTCCGAAAGAGCGTCGAGAAGGTCGTCAAGTGATGCATTGTCAAGTGCTTCACTTACTTTAGCTTTCTGAGTTTTTTTCTTTGCAGCCGACGGATTTCTGAGATTATCCAGCATATCGTCGAGTTCTTTTTTAGTAGCCATTCTTACCTCCAAATATTTAAAGAAAGCGGATTATTTCCCCTTCATATCTTTATCTTATCTGTCCGTTGCCGTTGATAAGGTACTTCACACTTGTCAGCTCGGTAAGTCCCATAGGACCTCTTGCATGGAGCTTCTGTGTGGAAATTCCTATCTCAGCGCCGAAACCGAATTCACCGCCGTCGGTAAAGCGTGTGGAAGCGTTTACATAAACTGCGGCAGCATCCACCTCATTCTGGAATTTCTGAGCATTTGCCAGCGAACTTGTAACTATGCACTCGGAATGTCCTGTGCTGTACTTTCTTATATGAGCAATAGCCTCATCGATATCATCAACGACCTTTACAGCGATAATGAAATCGTTGAACTCTGTAGCATACTCTGTCTCTGTGGCCTTTTCGATGCCGCTGCCGAGGACAGCGATAGTTCTGTCACAGCCGTAAATCTTCACATCGTGCTCCTTGAAGCGGTCAGCGATCATAGGCAGGAATTTATCTGCGATATCCTTGTGAACGAGAAGGCTCTCGATAGCGTTGCAGACAGAAGGGCGCTGAGTCTTTGCGTTGTCGGTTATCTCAACAGCCATATCAAGGTCAGCAGATGCATCAACGTAAACATGGCAGTTGCCTGCGCCTGTCTCGATAACGGGAACAGTAGCATTCTTCACAACAGCCTGTATCAGGTTAGCGCTTCCACGGGGGATGATAACATCCACGTAACCGTTGAGCTTCATCAGCTCGGTCGTCGTCTCACGGGAAGTATTCTCTACCACCTGGATGATATCCTCGGGAAGTCCTGTTTCAGCCAGAGCCTTTCTCATAATGCTGCCGAGGCAGATGTTTGAGTTGATAGCCTCCTTGCCGCCTTTGAGGATTACCACATTGCCTGCCTTGAGGCAGAGGGCAGCAGCGTCAACAGTAACATTGGGGCGTGACTCAAAGATGATGCCGATAACGCCCAGAGGAACACGCTTCTTGACTATCTGCAAGCCGTTGGGACGATTGCCGCCGCCGATGACTTCGCCGACAGGGTCAGCCAGAGCGATAAGCTGTTCAACGCCCTGAGCTATGCCCTCGATGCGTTTTTCGTCCAGTTTCAGTCTGTCCTGCTTGGCTTCGGTCATGCCGTTAGCCTGAGCAGCAGCGATATCCCTGGCATTTTCTGCTATTATTGTATCCTTGTTATCACGGAGCGCCTTTGCTATAGCAGCAAGAGCGTCGTTTTTCTGCTGAGTTGAAGCACCTGCCGCAGCTGCAACGGCAGCCTTGGCTTTTTTTCCGAGTTCCTCTGTATAACTCATATTCACACCTCTTATAATCTATTTTCGGTAAACCATTCCAGTTCTCCGGCAGGAACGCATTTATAGCCGTCAGGCTCGCTGCTCTGGCGGAGGTAGACATTTTTTATGCCTGCCTGGATAATCATTCTTGCACAAAGGGGACATGGCTTTGCCATATGCACCGAACCGTCCTCAGGATTAACACCTGTCAGGTAAAGGTCGGCGCCCACAGTCTGGTCACGGGAACAATTCAGCAGAGCGTTCGCCTCAGCGTGAACAGCCCTGCACATTGCATAGCCCTCACCCTGATGGAGCCCGAGAGCCATCCTCGGACATTCCCCTCTGTCGCAGCAGTTTTCCGTGCCTCGGGGAGAGCCGTTGTAGCCTGTGGAGACAACAGCGTCATTCTTCACGATGACAGCGCCGTATTTCCGCTTGAGGCAAGTGCTCCTGTAAGCGAAGACCTCAGCGCAGTTAAGGTATGTGTCCGCCTTGGACACCCTGGCGCTGTTTTTAGAGATCACCATATCTCAGTTGGCCTTGAAAAGCGTACCTATCTCCTTGTCCTCAAAGAGGTCATACAGCTTTTCAGGGTCACGGCCGTTCATGATGACCATATCGACGCCTGCATTGGTAGCTATCTTGGCAGCGGTTATCTTTGTTGACATACCGCCTGTTCCGAGACTTGAACCTGCACCGCCTGCCATTGCCTCTATTTCGGGAGTTATCTTCTCGACCAGAGGTATAGGCTTTGCATCGGGATTTGTACGTGGGTCATCGTCGTAGAGAGCGTCGATGTCGGAGAGGATAAGCAGAAGGTCAGCCCTTGCCAGCTCTGCAACCAGTGCGGAAAGGGAGTCATTCTCGCCTATTTCAAGCTCCAGCTCATCTATGGCAATAGTATCGTTCTCATTAACGATAGGGATAACGTCCATATTCACCAGCTTCTCCACGGTATTCATGAAGTTTTCGCAGTGATTGGCGTTGTTTATGATAGTCTTGGTGAGCAGTATCTGTGCCACCGTAACGCTGTATTTTGCGAACATATCGTCGTATACGTGCATCAGCTCGCACTGACCGATAGCGGCAACGGCCTGCTTGGTCTTGGTGTCCTTGGGTTTTTCGGGAAGTCCCAGCTTTCCTGCGCCCAGACCTACAGCACCCGATGATACCATGATTATCTCACGGCCCGAGTTGTGGAGGTCGGAAATCACACGTACAAGATTTGTCATACGGCGGATATTCAGCTTGCCTGTCTTATGGGCAAGGGTGGAAGTACCCAGCTTGATGACGATACGCTGTTTTTCGGAAATATTTCTCATAAATATCTTCTTTCAGTTAACTTTATTCTTTGGAGCACCGCTCTGCCATGCTCTTATATTGTCACATACGATATCCACAAGGCGCTGTCTTGTTTCAAGGGGCGCCCATGCTGTGTGGGGAGTGATGATACAGTTCTGTAAACCCTTCAGCGGTGTATCGGGTGACATTGGCTCCTTTTCCAGCACATCAAGATAAGCGGCTGCGATAGTGCCGTTTTTCAGGGCTTCTGCCAGTTCTGCTTCATTGACTACTCCGCCTCTTGCCGTATTTACCAGCATTGCGGAGGGCTTCATATGTGAAAGCAGCTCCTTGTTTATGATGCCTGCTGTCTTGTCGGTGAGAGGACAGTGGAAGGTGAGAACGTCCGCTTTTTCTGCGGCGCTCATCATATCCGTGACCTCGTAAGGACAGTCAGCCGGCTTTGTGCGTGTGCTGATTACGATATCCATACCGAAAGCACGGCCTATCTCAGCGACTTTTCTGCCGATAGAGCCATAGCCTACGATGGAAAGCGTCTTCCCTGCCAGTTCGGACGTAGGAACGGGGAAATAGGAGAATGCAGGAGAGCGCTCCCACTCGCCGTTTCTGACGGCTTTATCGTATTCCCTTATCCTGCTGAAATGGTCAAGGATGTATGCGAATGTCTGCTGTGCCACGGCGTTTGTGGAATACTGTCCCGCATTGCAGACGGTAATGCCTTTTTCTGCGGCATATTCAATATCCACGTTATTGAAGCCTGTAGCGAACAGACCGATGTATTTTATATCCGGGCAGGCGTCCATTACTTCACGGGTAATGAGCACCTTGTTGCAGAGAACTATCTCCGCATCGCCTATATTAGCGGCAGTCTCCCCGGGGGAAGTAAGAGAGAAGACCCTCACATCGCCCAGTTCCTCAAGCTGAGAAACAGGGATATCGCCGCTGTTATTGACGGTATACCAGTCGAGAACAGCGATCTTCAAGGCTTATTCCTCCGTCTTCTCGGCTTTCTCGGCTTTCTCAGCAGCTTCGGATGCTGTTTCTTTATTCTTCGGCTTGCAGATAATGTTTGTTATCAGAGCAAGAAGCAGTATAATAAGCTCGAGGATGCCGATGCCGTAGTACATATTCCTGTTGCCGTCTGCCAGCCATAAGAGCAGAGAAAGCGGGATGCCTACAGCTAACAGAAGCTGATACGGCTTTCTGAAGCGGAAAAAGCTTACGATAAAGAATATAAAACTGATAACGGCAAAAACCAGATGGAAAGGGAACGGGAACGCAAAAAGCGTAGGGGATTCCGTTTCAGTAATTAATGCCGCTGTTGTGAGAAAATCGGTAAATATCATATTATCTCCTTATTTCTTTGCGGAGCTGTGACTCCTTACTTGTTTTTTCAGCAGAGCGTCATGTGATACATTATGTATAATACAGCGCCTCCTGAAAAGTATGCTCTTTACAGTATAGCATAATTCCTTGAAAAATTCAACCGATTTTTTAAATTTAAAGGAATAAATTTTGAAAATGTCCTCTGATGTGCCGGCAGCTGATGTAAAAAACCGCAATATTTGAAAAAATAGCATTTTTTGTCATGTAAAAAGTACTATTATTCATTGATTTTTAATGAAAGATATTATATAATGTGTATCAGAGGCGATGAGTTGTTACCGTCGCTGTTACATAAATGCTTATCAGTTTTCGCTTTTTTGGCGTTTCATTTTATATTATCGGAATTATTCAATCTTTCGGAGGGATATTAATGTTTGGAAAAAAACGGAAAGCTGCTGCAGTATTAACGAGCATGGCCGCCATGCTCGCTGCTGTGGCAGGCACTCTTCCCCAGCCACGGGCACTTACAGCTGAAGCCGCTTCAAATGTAGTGGCTTTCCCGGGTGCAGTCGGCGGAGGAAAGTACGCAACAGGCGGACGTGGAGGCGAGGTCTACCATGTCACCAACCTCAATGACAGCGGTGAAGGCTCTTTCCGTGACGCTGTCAGCAAATCCAACCGCATAGTCGTTTTCGACGTAAGCGGCACTATCGAGCTCAAAGGCAACATCCTCTGTTCAAGCAATGTTACTATTGCCGGACAGACTGCTCCGGGCGGCTCGGGAATCACACTGAAAAACTACAAAATGGGTATGTCGGGCGATAATATCATCTGCCGCTATATCAGTTCACGCCCCGGCCCCTATGCCGCAACTTCTTCGGGAAATGACGCATGGGGCGGCGCAAAAGGCGCCAACTCCATCATAGACCACTGCTCGATGGGCTGGACTACCGATGAACAATGGGGTCTCTATTCTAATAATGTGAATTATACCGTTCAGTATTCCGTGCTGGGTCCTGCTGATTCATGGGGCGGCCATAAGAAAGGCCTTCACGGCTTCGGCATTATGCTTGGCAAGGGCGACCTCACTTTCGACCATAACCTCATCATCCACAACGTTTCACGTAATTTCCGTGGAAAGGTGCCTGACCAGTATGTGGCAGACTTCACCAACAACATCATCTACGACTGGGGCTACCAGACCACTTATGGCACTATCGGCCATCTCAACTATGTCAACAACACGCTGAAAGCCGGAAATTCCACCACAGGCGGTTATCACTGGATGAACGTTGACAGCACCACCAAACCTCAGAATTTCAAGGTGTACTGTTCAGGCAACCGCATGATAAACAAGGACGGCACAATAAACGGTATCACCAATAACAACTGGGACGGAGTTACTGTCAAAAGCGGTATAGGCATCACAAAGGATAACCTTTACAGCGCTTCTGCATTCCCGATAAATATCAGCGGCGAGAACGTTTCAACTGCAACTGCCTGTGAAAGTGCCGAGGCTTCATACGACCATGTTATCAGCTTCGCAGGCAACGGAATATCGCCGGAAAAGCGTACTCGCCATCGACAGACAGTGCGCAGAGGAAACAAGGACAGGAACAGGTCAGTGCAGCGGTACAGCGGCATTTGACAGCTCCGAGGAGAAACTCACCAAGTACAATATCAAGTGCGGCGTGACTTATACCTATCCGTCTGCCGTTCTGAAAAAGGAAATAACCGACAATGACAACGACGGCATGGACGACAGCTGGGAACTGGCAAGAGGCCTCGATCCCAATGATCCGAAGGATACAAACGGCGACTACTGCGGTCAGGGCTATACCAATATCGAATACTACATCAACGACCTGACTGTTGATTCCTTCCCGGAGGGAGTTGTAAAACTTTCACCCGAAAAATCGGCTCCTGTACAAACTACCCTGCCTGTAACGACTACACAGGAAAAGTCTGCTGAGACCACTGTTCCGGTTACAACAACAGTTCCTGTTACGCCGTCTTCTCTCAATGGGACCTTATTCAGAGATGTCACTGTTAACGACAGCGCTTTTCCTGACCGCTGGACGATCGGCACCGATGCTCAGGTGGGATCGAAATTCTTCTGCGACCGTGACTTTACCTTTGCACAGCTTCAGTCAAACCTCGCAGGCGCTGAGATACTCATGACTGCCTGTGACGCAAAGGGAGCTGCAGGTGATGTGGCTTCATTTACGGCAGGTGCGGATATGTCCCTTTATGTCGGACTTGACAGCCGTGTGGAGAATGTCCCCGAATGGCTTGGTGACTATGTGCTCATGCGCTCGCTCTGTACATCCGATAACGACGTTACTTTCAAAATGTACAAGAAGGACGTTAAGGCAGGGGAGAAGATAACTCTCGGCGGAAACGGTCAGACTTATATGTGCGTGAATTATGTAGTCCTTGGCGTACCGTCATCAGCCGTTCCCGAAGTCATCGAAGGCGATATCAATTCCGACAGCGAAACAGGTGCAGCCGACCTTGTGATAATGGAGAAATTCCTCCTCGGTGCCGAAACTATGACAGCAGAACAGTGCGAAAGAGCTGATCTCATCAAAGATGGCGTCATAGATATCTACGACCTTATAAAACTGAGAAAAATAATTCTCACCAAAAAATAACGGCGGTACTCATATAGAAACTTTATACGCATTTATCGGGGGA
>ACOK01000005.1 GCA_000174895.1 Ruminococcus flavefaciens FD-1 | reverse complement strand
CTCGTGTAAAAACTTCTGTAAGAGTACAGCAGTTATGCTGTGGCGTTTTATTATTGATCCCCGAAGTGTGAAGCCGCACCTCGGGGATATTGTTTTATTTCTTTTTGAGCTTAATGAGCTTGTACACGAAAAGCTCAAGGGATATAATACTGACAACAGCTGCTCCTGCGATAACAGCGACCATTTTTACATTTCCGCTGTCTTCCTGAGATTCGCTGTCCTTTCTGGAATTTGTAGTTTTTGCTGCCTTTTCCTTTGATGGTGAATTTTCCTTTTTAGTGGCTTTGGTATTGGATTCACCTTTGCCGCCGTCATTGGAGATACCGGCAGCTGAACCTGTGCTGCCTGCCTCGATTCCTCCGTTTTCCTGAGCGATAAAGCCTGTGAGCCACGCAAGTGAAGCATTCCAGTTGATGGTACATTCGTTGACTGACCAGGCTTCAATATTGTCAAGGTAGCACTTCTGCGGCTCAATCTCGCCCTTTTTCCAGCCTGAGCCCTGAACCCACGGATCCTGCATACCTGAGTTAGGACCTCCTGCCATTACTCCGCATGGTGCTTTCGGGAAAGCAGCATCTACCTGATTTGCCCAGTAGCGGTGGTGCGGATTTTCAGTGGTATGAGTGCCATAACCCGTAACATAGGAGTAGTCCATAGCATTTCTGCCGAGAAGATAGTCCATACCGCCGATAGCGCCGTCAAGATATTTCTCGTCTCCGCTGAGGAGGTAGCTGTACGCCATAACTATGGAGTTATCGGCAACGAAAGAGTTTGAGCCCCAGATGTAGCCCTTGTCGCTGTCGTTGTAGCTGAGAGTGCTCTGTCCGTATGGCACACCGTATCCCTGATTTTCCTCCATTTCGATGTAATGGTCAGCAGCTTTCGCAAAGGCGTCACCGATTATCTCAACGTCGCCCTTATCGAAGCTGTCAGGATTGAGTGCAGCGCTGAATGTGCCGAGGAGAGCGGTGTTTCCCCAGTCGAATGAGCCGACTGTATCAACGCTTTCTCCGCCTCCGAGAGTTGTGGGAACATCGAGGAAGAACTGCGAATCAGTAGTCTCGTCGTAGTAATCCTCGTTGCCGGTTGTGATGAACAGCTCCATGGCAGCCCAGTAGAATTCATCCTCCACATCAGTATCACCGTATGCACCGCCGCCTATGGATTCATCGAGAGGTGCGAGCATATCAGGATGAGCCTTTGCCGCTTCATAGGATCTCTCCGCAGCTTCAAGGCACTTCTTTGAGAAGTCGTCGTCAATGCCTTTCCAGAGACGTGAAGCCTGAGCCGCACAAGCCGCAAAATTTAGAGTAGCCGCAGTCGTGGGAGGCTTTACTATTCGTTTCATATCATCGTCAGCAGGAGCGATTCCGAGAGCAGTCCACTTTTCGTCATGAGCCTTGTGGTAGACCATGCCCTCATATTCTCCGCTGTCAACTATCATGCTGAACATCCACTCCATTTCCCATCTTGCCTCGTCAAGAAGATCAGGGTATGAGTTTGAACATTCGGGGATGAGCATAGTACCGTCAGCGTAGACGTTCTCAAAGCCATATTTAACAGCAGTTTCGTACTGATTCTGCATCATCCACAGAGAGAAGCCGCCGTTGACAACGTATTTGCCGTGGTCGCCTGCGTCGTACCATCCGCCGGTAACGTCGATAGAGCCGCTTGTGCCGCTATATCCCCATGTCTGCTCTATTTCGGCCATATCTGTAGGATGACCTGCTGCACGGGCAAGAGCAGATGTATCACCTGAGGAAATGAACTGGCTTTCTATCGGGATTCCGCTTCGGTTCTGGTAGAAATAGTTCAGCGAATCGTAGAGCATACTTGAGTATTCGGATGAGCCGCCGATATTGAATTCACGGCTCTGAGCTCCGTCGGAAGTCTCAAGGTAGAATGTTCCTTCGCCGGTGAAATCAGTAAAATCTATGACCTGAACATTGTCGCCCGAGTCCTCGTCAAAGCCGAAATTCTTAGTCTTGCCGCTGTAAACGGAACTGCCGGAAGCATCCTTCAGCTGGAATTCTGTCTCTTTGCTGCTGTCAGTGAGGAGAGTTGCTCTCTTGGCACGGCCGCTGAAGTATCCCAGCTGATTAGTAAGGATATCAGCTCTCTGCCATACTTCCTGTTCGGGATAATCATTTTCATCGCTTGTCAGGTCAACAAGAGACATATTATCAAAAGATATGACAGTTCCCTCGGGGAAGCAATCCTGGGGAGTGTACTGACCGCTGCCTCCGAGATGGAAAGCCCACTCAGCCACTTCCATATTCTGGTTAGCGGTAAACGTAAGGGACACGCTGTTGGTTTTATTTGCATCGATATGTATAAGATCCCATGAGCCGTTGAAGTCAGGGCCGTTGTCAGCCATATTGTTATGCCACAGCTCCACATCTCCGTCGAGGTTGCCTATCTTAGTGTAGTACATACCGCTTTCGGTTGCGGTGATGTCATACTTGACCTCGTACTGATGGCCGGAAACAATTTTCAGACCACGATGACGGAACTGGCAGTCCCATCTGTCTTCGCCTCCACGGGAAGCGCCTCCCGGATTTACGATAGTAACGTTGTAAGTGCCGCCGTCAATGGAGAAATCCATCACACCGGGAGCGGATTCAACGATGTGCCATGGCAGACCTACGCCTTCATCAAAATCGGTCTGACCAAGCTGCTGACCTGCGTATACGGCAGTCGGAGCCGATACGTAAGGCACGGCCGCTGAAACTGCAACGACAGCCGCCGCAGCCGCTGAGAGAAGTTTCTGTTTTCTGTTTCTCATTTAATATCCTCCTTATACTAATTCCATAAACCTTGGATTAGTATTATTTGCATTGTTTTCTATTCCTTATTCCACTATATACTTTAATACTTTTTAAAATGAATGTAAAGGGGAGTTTCCAAAAGTTTACAAATCGTTTTTGCAATCCTACGTTTTGACTGATTGACTCAACATAGAACAAAACATTTTCAGCATATTTTTATAAGTTAAATATGACCTGTTGTCAAATATCTTTTTTAATTGAAAAATATCCGAAATCTATTGACTTTTTGTCCGCTGGGGTATATAATGAATATCGCTGAAAAAGGATTTTTTTGACAAATACGGACGCACGGAATGTGCAGATGGGATTTTTTATGGATACTACTGATATTTTTCTTAATAAGCTTTTATCCGCTGATAAAATGTACGGGATTGTGGCTGAAATGCTCGGACGGGAAAGCATTACTGACGGCGATTCGCTTAAAGATTACCTCGACAGCGTATCATCTCCGCTTAATCTGAGAGTGTTTATCTCAAATGAGGAAACTCCCGATACTCCCGCTGAGGAAGCTTTACAGATCATAAGAGGCTGCGCTGAGAGCAATGACAATATCGACGCTGAATTTATAGTGGATGAATTTCTGAATCTGATCGATGACAACAACAGGATAAGCTCAAAGAGCTATCCACGTTCGGTAGTCCACAGAAGCGGACTTCTTCATCCGACAGTTCATATATGGTTCATCAGACGCAGAGATATGGGCGTAAGTGTTCTTCTCCAGAAGAGAGCACACGAAAAGGATATCTGCCCCGACTGCTATGACGTATCAGCAGCAGGCCACGTTACACAGGGCGGTGAATTCCGCCACACTGCTCTCCGTGAGATCCACGAGGAGCTTGGTATCGATATTCCTTCAAATAAGCTTGAATTCATCGGTATTCGCCATAATGAGCATATAGAAAACGAAATCGACGACTCCGAGCTTGTGGCAGTTTACATCTACAGAGGAGACGTACACAGAGCAGAAATGACCCTTCAGGAATCCGAAGTTTCAGAGGTCTGCTGGGCAGAGATAGACGAGCTTATCTCACTGATGAAGTACGACAGGATCAAATGCTGTGTTTCCCTTGAAGAGCTGACAATGATCAAAAAAGCAGTTTACTGATAAAAAATCAGGCTTCCCCGATCCGGGAAGCCTTTTCTTTATCAATATCCGTAGTATCCGTTATCATAGCTATTGTCGTAACCGTAGTCATAACCATAATCGTAATTGTAGTCATAATATCCGCTGCCATCATCGTAATAACCGCTGCCGTCATCATAAGTTTCGTCATAATACTCAGTAGCAGTTTCTGTTGTAGGAACATAGCCGGCTGAATAGGGTTCGCATGTGGGGATGGTGTTGCTTACGTAGAATCCCGATCCCGATGTTACATTGATAGTGAATTCCTTGTGTGATGTGGTTGCTGCTGTAGTTGTAGCAACTGCCTTTGAAACGACTACATCTTCCATAGCTGTTGTCGTAACGGCTGTAGTTGAAGCAACTGTAGTCTGTCTGTTGCTTCTTGAAATGCTTTCACGCCCTAAACCTGCGATTACCTTTTCAGAGGGGGTAATAGGGAACAATACGAAAAATATGAGGATTGCCATTGTAAGGATGAGGAAACATCCGCAGGATAAAACAGTGATCTTGGTTGACTTTTTGAGTCCGCTGAAATAGCTTTTCTTTTTGCTCATTAATACACACTCCCGAAATAAATCAATAAAAAAAGTGGCAAATTTATTTTATTACAATACAGGGAAAAAGTCAAGCATAAACGCAAATTTTCACATAATGCACTTATTCACGGCAACATATATCTTTCAATGGTGCAGACTGCCCTTAACTGTGCGAATCGCACTTTTCTCAAGGCGTGATACCTGTGCCTGTGAAATGCCGATCTCTCCTGCAACTTCAGTCTGAGTCTTTCCACGGAAAAAACGCAGATAGAGAATGTTCCGTTCACGCTGTCCCAGCTGATTGATAGCGTCACGGATAGTCAGTTCATTCAGTCGGCTTTCGATGTCATTTCTGTCGCTTATCTGATCCATTATAAAGAGCGTATCATCAGAATCAGAATAAACCGGTTCATACAGTGAAACCGGATCGCTTATGCTTTCAAGGGCGATAACGATCTCGGAGCGCTTTTCGCCTATATCTTCGGCTATCTCATCTATGGAAGGCTCACGCTGAAGTCTGACAGTCAGCCTTTCCTTGGACTGGATGGCTTTGTACGCAAGATCACGCAGTGAACGGCTGACCTTGACGTGACTGTAGTCACGGAGATGCCGCCTCAGTTCGCCGCTTATCATAGGCACACAATAAGTGGAGAAACGAACTTCCTTGGTCAGGTCGAAGTTGTTGATAGCCTTTATCAGCCCGATCACGCCTATCTGAAAAAGATCATCTATATCCTCGCCTCTGCCCGTAAATCGCTGAATTACGCTGAGTACCAGCCTGAGATTGCCTTTTATCAGCTTGTCACGGGCTTCTTTGCTGCCTGTAGCTTTAATTTCCCTGAGAAGTGCCATTTTCTCATCCTCTTTCATAACTTTCAGTTCAGAGGTATTTATCCCTGCTATCTCAACTTTATTGTAACCCATACACATATCCTCCGTCAGTTGATAGTGATAGTATTGACGGAAAATATAGTCATAAACATGGGAAAGAATGGCAATTGGAGTAAAAATAAAAGTCCTGATCTCTCAGGACTTTTTACGATTTGTTTATTTATTCTTTGAAGCTGCGATCTGTTTTTCGATCTCTTCAGCACGGAGAAGAGCTGTATCGATGTGGTCGCAGAAATTCTCCTTGCCGACCTGTTCAATGAAGCCTGCCTTCTCCATAGCGTGCATAGGCTGCTCGTTAACGTGAGAGAAGATGACCTTTACGCCGTGTCTTTCACAGCGTCTTACGATTCCCATAAGAGCCTCAACGCCTGCTGCATCAATAGCAGGAACGTTTCTCATACGTATGCAGAGAACGTCGATATTCTTGTCAGAAAGCATATATCTGTATTTATCGGAAGCAGCAAAGAACATAGGACCGTTGATCTCGTAAACTCTTGTGTTCTGTGGTATCTTTTTGAGAAGGATGTTGTCGGGGTCAGTGTCTTCATCGTCAACGTCTACCCATGCGTGAGCCTCAGTAACATCAGCCATTCTCTTCATGAAGAGGAGAGATGCCATGACCATGCCCACACCGATAGCAACAACAAGGTCGAATACAACAGTGAATATCAGTGTTACGAACAGAACAGCAATATCACTTTTAGGAGCAGTTTTCAGTGTGTTGCGGATATTTCTCCATCCGCACATATTATAAGCGACTACGAAAAGGATAGCTGCAATAGTCGGCATAGGAATAAGTGAAGCCTTGTCCATAAGGAGACAAAGGATTATAAGCACAACGACCGAGTGAACCATGCCAGCAACAGGAGTACGTCCGCCGTTCTTTACGTTAGCGGCTGTACGTGCTATCGCACCTGTAGCTGGGATTCCTCCGAAGAGAGCAGAGCCGATATTAGCTGCACCCTGAGCGATGAGTTCCATATTTGAGCGGTGCTTTGAACCGATCATACCGTCTGCAACTACACATGAGAGAAGCGACTCGATAGCCGCAAGGATAGCGATAGTGAATGCATTTGGTACAAGTGCCTTTACTCTTTCAAAAGTAACGTCAGGGATGGTGAGATGAGGAGGTTCCTTTGAAACGGTGTAAAGGGAACCGATAGTATTTACGTTCAGATCCAATGCACCTACAAGCACCGAACCAACAATAACTGCGATAAGTGATGCGGGGATTTTTTCCAGCTTCTTTGGCCAGAATATAAGGATAGCAAGCGAGATGGCACCTATCAGAAGCGCCTGTGGATTGATAGTATCAAGGCTGAGGAATATCTCTTTTACCTTATCTACTGTTTCGATAGGAGAATGCCTGAATGTAAGGCCAAGGAAATCCTTGATCTGTCCGAGAAGGATAGTAACTGCAATGCCGAATGTGAATCCGCTGGTTATTGTGCCCGGAATGTATTTGATAAGAGCGCCGAAGCGGCAGAATCCCATGATCAGCATGATGATGCCGGCCATTATGGTGGAAATAATAAGTCCGTCCATGCCTTCAGAAGCGACAATACCTGCAACAATAGTAGCGAATGCGGCGGTCGGACCGGCTATCTGCACACGGCTTCCTCCGAGGAATGAGACAATGAATCCGGCTACAATAGCAGTATACAGACCTTGTTCAGGACCTACTCCCGAAGCAAGTGCAAGAGCAATAGAGAGCGGAAGAGCGATGATAGCAACGATGACACCCGATATAACGTCTTTGATGAACTGTTCTTTTGAGTAATTCTTGATGACAGAGAAAAGCTTTGGTTTCAGCTTTTCTTCCGTAGGTTTCTGCGCCTGAGCTGACATAAACATGACCTCTTTTTCATTAAAATTTGCAAACAACGATTTTTATTATACTACTATTAAATCGGTATTTCAAGCAAAAATCGACGAAGAGGAAAAAATCGGCGTGTTGGCTACTTTTGGTAAGAATAGACTAAAAATAATGTGGATTTTTTACTTTGCGAGCTCCCAGTAATAGCGCCTTGCAGATTCGGGAAAATCATCCATAACACCGTGCTCGGGATCGTAGAAGACTCCTTCGCAGTAAAGCGACCAGTGCCAGCATCGTGGAGTTTCAAGACTTAGCATACACAGAGGCGGAAGCTGTTCCTTTTTTAGTACAGGTATCCTCTTATCCGAGACTGATACTCCGAAATGACGGAATGTGTCTTTCATCTCTTTCAAAGTGGTCTCACGTTCGTTCCCGAGAAAGGCGACTATTTCATCAACTGTCATGACGAGAACCATAGCCAGCACCGCCTGTCCGCACTGAAGATCGGTGGGTTCGTGAATATATTCAATCATCATGTTTTATCTCATACAGATCGGCTTTGGGATCGTAGATCCAGTGGATATCCGGGTAGTCGTCAAAAAGGTCTTCACGCATATATATTTCACCGACAGAAGAAACAACGCCATCCTTATTTATCAGGACAAAATCAGAAGCAAAGACAGGAAGATATCTTACGCCTTCAAGCTCTTCCGGAGTATAAACTTCATCAATGATTGCAGGACCAAAAATAAAATCGGGCAAACCTTGTTCGTGCCACATTTCCATTATTTTTTCGGAATCTTCTTTATATTTGTAATGCATATAGAGATCATCCGGGCAATCTGAATTGAAGTTCATAAAGATGTTTTTGTCAAAATGAAGTGATATCGTTGAACCCAGACCGCATATGTAGGTTAAATTCTGCTTCACTGGTTCGTGCTCAAATGGAAGTTCAATAAACGAAGATGCCAGTTCAAGTGCCTTTGAGTTCAAGGATGAGTCATCATCTTCTGATGGTTCATCGTATTTTACGTTCCCACATCAACATCAACTTTGCGTCTTCAATGTGGTGCTCTTTAATGAATTCAGCAAACTCGCCGTTACCGTAATATTTTTTTATTTCAAGAACCGAAGCGGCAACTGAATAATAAAACGGCATCAGGCATAAAACAACTCCTAATAAAGCAGAAGCTTTTTTGACCATGTTGGATTTGAGTGAACTGTGAATTTTATTAAAATAATCAGGTAAAACTATATTGCCGTTTTCGCTGAGGATAATCCAGAAAATGAATATATGGAAAATAGCGCTTATTCCAAGATGATGCGGTCCCATATATTTTATTCCCCAGAATACTATCGTAGTAAGATATGGAACAAGAAGTGTCGTCAATTTTTTATTTGCATGAACAATTGATATGAGAATTATCCATGATACAGCGCCAAACAGCAGCGCAGCTGCAGCGGGAACTTTACTGTTGATAAACTTAGTGCTCCAGCTGTCAAGGGGAGTATCCAGCAATTTGTTCCAGAATTCGTAATTCAATATCTTTTTGATAATTGAAGTTACTTTCAGAACGCCGTCATAATAAACATCATCAGCGGGGAGGATAAGCAGTATAAGTCCGACAGCAATAACTAAAATAAATGCCAGGGAATATGCTCTTTTGTCTTTGAAAACGCCTTTGAACGAATGCTTTTTTATATATTCGGAAAAGATCTCAAATGTCCATACCAAACAAAGGCCGCCTGCGATTATGATTCCGTAGGCAGAAGACAGGCATAATAATGTAAGGGAAAGGATGTACTTCCATGGATGTTCGTTGCGTTCTTTATAGAAAAATGCAGCAAGAAAAATCGCCAGCATCATAATGCTGTAAGGTCTTGTATTAACTCCGTAGCGATAGAACAGAAAATACGTAAACGGCAGTCCGCATCTGATAATTTTAGGAAATGGTGATTTGTAAAGCAGCACAGCGATCGAAGCCGCTGAGATGACTGTGTTTACGGCTTTCAATGTGAATACAGGAGGTGCTCCGTTTTTTGCGAATACTGCAAGAATAAGATACCATAGCGGAGGATGGCCCTCATAATGCGGGATCTCAAAGATCATTTCTTTTAGCGACGCACATCTTGCGATTTGCCATGCCTGTGCTTCGTCAAACCATACTTCGTGAAAAAGTCCGATGATCACGATGCCGACAGTATAAATGATCAGAGTGATCAGTTCCGCTTTACCGGTTTTTTTAGATAAAGCAGCTTCTTTGAATTTGTTCATTTTATCCTCCTGATTATAATATAAAAAAGTAACAGAACAATTATAACACAAAAATTTACATCTTTCAATCTTTTTTGCAAAAGTACTTGACAAATGACTATTATGATGCTATAATGTACTTGCTTGATAAGTACACTTATTAACAATCAAGCACACTTCGTACATCATTAAAGAGGTGATAAATTTGGAGATAATTATCAGTTCAAAGACAAATCAGCCGATCTATGAGCAGATCACGTCTCAGATAAAGGCTAAAGTCATGAGCGGAGAACTAAAACAAGGCGATCCTATCCCATCTATGAGAAGTCTTGCGAAATCGCTTCATATCAGCGTTATCACAGTTCAGCGAGCTTATGAGGACCTTCAGCGTGACGGATTTGTTGAAACTACCGTAGGCCGTGGAAGCTTTATATCTACAGGCGGAACTGAATTCTATCAGGAAGAGCGTCAGCGGCAGGCTGAGGAACATCTTATGCAGGCGGCCGATATTGCTAAATCAAGCGGTATATCACTTGCAAAGCTAATTGAGCTTCTTACAATGTTTTTTGAGGAGAATGAATAATGGATGCACTTGAAATAAAAAATGTAACAAAAAAATATACTAAATTCACATTGGACAATGTCAGCTTTTCCGTTCCGCAGGGATCAATAATGGGTCTCATCGGCGAAAACGGCGCAGGTAAAAGTACTCTGATCAAGGCTGTTCTTGATCTTGTGAACAAGGACGGAGGAGAAGTCGATATCTACGGGAAAAAGCATGACCGTAATTCAAAGGAGATACGTGAAGATGTGGGAGTCGTGTTTGACACTCTCCATTACCATGAAAGCCTTAATCCCATGCAGATATCAAAGATAAGCGCTCTTACCTATAAAAACTGGGATGAGAAAGCTTTTTCCCATTATCTTGAAATTTTCAAGCTCAACGAAAAGTCAAAGATCAAGACTCTTTCAAAGGGCATGAAGATGAAGCTGGGTATTGCGATCGCACTTTCCCATGATGCAAAGCTTCTTATTCTGGACGAACCGACAGCAGGTCTTGACCCTGTTGCAAGAGATGATCTTCTGGATATCTTCCTTGACTTCATGCAGGATGAAACCCACAGCATTCTTATCTCGTCCCATATAACAACTGATCTGGAAAAGATCGCTGATTATATCACTTTCATCCATGAGGGAAAGGTACTTCTGTCCAAATCTAAGGACGAACTGCTGTATGATTACCGTATCGTAAGATGCGGAGAAAGCGATTTCATCGAACTCAAGGAAGAAGAAGGCGCTGTATGGCGCAAGCATGATTATCAGTACGAGGTGCTTCTCCCTACAGGCAAGAAACTCGAAAGCAAGTACTCATCATGTGAAATGGAAAGACCTACCATTGATGAGATAATGCTGATGTACATAAAGGGGGAGAGGTCATGAAAGGGCTTCTGAAAAAAGATCATATACTTTTAAGGGATTATTTTTTCTTATTTGTAATGCTTGATATCGCTATTTCCGTGATGATCGGCGGAACTTTATTATTAACTCAGCCTGAAAAGGCTGTCATGGATGTAAGCAGACTTGCAATCATATCACATTTTTTATTAACCATGGTCCAGTCGCTTGTAAATCAGACCTTCAACGATGATGAAAAAAGCGGATTCCTTGCAAATGCTTTCACTCAGCCTGTTGCAAGAGAAGATTATGTCAAGGCGAAGTACATACTTGCTTTACAGCTGACAGGAGTATTTGCAGGTATCCATACAATAGGAATTTTTATAGGTCTTGTTCTCAGAAAAGAGCCTTTGCCTTCCGATGCAATGATGCTGCTTGCAGAGATCTTTATTATCGCACTGGCAGGAGCGACAATTATCAGCTTCAGCAGCATAAGCTTGTTCATGAAGTTCGGCGGAGGCAAAAAAGGGATAGGAATCAGACTTATTGTTGTTGCACCCATGATAATCACTTATTTAATATGGGCAATGAATCTCAGCAGAGACAATATCGAATTGAATATTTCTCTGCCTGCAATAGTAACTCTGCTCTCTTTTGGCGTAATCTTACTGCTTGTACCTATGAGCTTCAAATGGGCTGAAAGGAGAGAGGTCTGATGAAAGGTCAGCTTGCAAAAGATCTTTATTTAAGAAGAAAAGACCTGATATTACTGGTGATAGTATATCTGGCAACTATAGCATTTACCGTAGTTCTTCGCATAGCTGATCCCGTTTCATATTCGGAAATCGATCCTGCCGGAAGAATTTTTGTGATCGCTTACAGTATACTGCTGGCGCCTGTTATACTTAGTTATACGTTTTTCAATGACGAAAAATGCGGACATCAGCTTTATACATTTATAACGCCTATAACAAGAAAGGAATATGTCAGCGCAAAATACCTGTTTGCTTTAATTAATGTTGCTTTGTGCGCAGTGTTAATGTTTGCTTTTCTGTTCATTGCGTCAGCTATCTCTGAAAAAGGTATAACATCAGACGGACTTAAAAAAATTTTCCTTTTCATCGGAATTATGCTGGCTATCGAGATCCTTGCAAATACTCTTATTATAAGCGTATCCGTCAAGGAAGGCGCTCAGGTAGCTGTAATTATTCTCTGTGTACTTGCACTGATACTCGGTGCGGTATTCCCCATGGAAATTACATTTGTTCTTGATTATGCCCGTGAAAAAAACAGTCCTCAGCTTGTCACAGCATACATAATAGTAGAAACCGTTTTGATTCTCGGTGTAGAGATATGGCTTTTCATAATGAGCTACAAATGGGCTGAAAAGAAAGAGGTATGATATGAAAGGTGCATTGCTAAAGGATTACTACAATACTAACGGTCTATTGCTTCTTTTTCCTTTTTATATCTTGTTTATCATTATAGCTGTCGGTTACGGCTTTGAGCAGGGTGGAATGAATGATCTGTCACGTCACGTTATGATGTGTCAGCCGATGATATCATTTTTCATCAGCATCAGCGTACTTTTAACAGCTCTCCGTGCAGATGAGGTCTGCGGATGGATAAACAACGGCTTTTCACAGCCTATGACCCGCAGGGAGTACATGAAAGAGAAATACATATTCGCACTTCTTACAGCTGCTGTAACAGGGGGCATTGCTTTTCTCGGTGATATCATCACACTTCTGTTGCTTAAAGGTTTTACTTCCGATGTAATTATAAGTGTGGGCGGATCGCTGCTTTACTTTATTCTCGGTTTTTGCGCTGTATCAGTATGGATAATCGTCTTCGGAATTTGCTGCAATCTTCAGAAGCTGTCCTACATTATGTACATATTCTGCGGAATATTCATTTTATACTTCGTATTCTGCATAAGTATGTCACCCGATCAAAGAACAGAACAAATTATCAGATACTCTGTTATGGGAACAATTTTTGTTTTATCGATTATTGTATTTATATCGGGTTGGAAACTGATCGAAAAAAAGATCTGTAAGGAGTTGGTATTATGGAATTAAAGAAAAAAATACGCAGCAGTTCCAATATAAACGGAATCCTGCTGATACTTTTCGATTTGATCGTTATGTGCGGGTTACAGTTACTGATCGATCCCGTCACTTCATTATTTGCAGCTGAAAGCGACGCAAATTATGAATCCTTATACACGCTGATAGCCTTTGTTTTACAGTATTTTGTGGGAGTCGGAGTTCCGCTCCTGATCTTCTACAGCACTTCAAAAGGCAAAGAACTCAGCAAAAAGCAGCCGCTTTTCGTAAAACCTGAAATGCCATGGAAATGGGTGATAAAGTTCCTGTTTATCTCCTTTGCATTCGTTTACATCGTTACGCTTGTTTTCAATTTCATCATGAACATGATCCAGATAATAAGCGGAGTCGACTTCTCAGCTGTGGATTTTTCTGCTGATGACAACGCATTTTCACGTATCGTAAATGTGATCGCCATGATGTTCCTTGCGCCATTTTTTGAGGAGCTTCTCTTCCGTGGCACATTCGTCCGCAATTCGTCAAGATACGGAACATGGCACGTTATTATTGCAACTGGAATTCTTTTCGGACTGTGGCACATGAACTATGAGCAGACCTTTGCTACTACCGCATTTGGAATGGTAGGCGCATTTCTCTACATAAAGACACGTTCTATCCTGCCTTCTATGCTTTTCCATTTCTGCTTCAATACTATCGGAACGATCCAGTCTTTCTTCGTGAATGCAGATATAAAGGAAAAAGCAAAAGCAGGGGATGTTCTGTCAATTATGAAGGATGATCCTCAGACATATATCCTGATGTCGCTGATGGGACTTGTTATCATCGGACTGATGGTCACGGGCATAGTAATATTTGCAAATGAAGTATCAAAGCATCCCGAAAGCTTTAAACTCGACAAAGCGCCCGAGGACAGCGGCGAACTCAGCGAAGCTAAAAAAACAGGAGTATATTTCTCAGCTCCCGCAACGATCATCATAACAGCCGCATTGATCGTATTGACTGTAATGCGTGGCGCAGGATTTATGGTGTAATAACAAGAGTCAGCATATAACCGCAGTACACATAAAGAAGTTTTATACGCATTTATCGGGGAAAAACCTTTCTGAGGAAAGGTTCTTTCCCCGAACCCCTTTTCCAAAGACTTTTAATAGAATTTTGCCCCCATATAGGGCGCACCTGAAAGAAATGATAAGCTCAAATTTATCTGGTGTGCGCCCTATATGGGGGCAAAATTAATAGTCTTGGGAAGAGTTCGAGAAAAATCTTCTTCAAAAGGTATGCCTCAATAATACGTAAAAACTTCTTTATGTGTACAGCGGTTAAGTATGCTGCCTTTTTCTTTTTATTGTGATAATAACTTGACAAAATATTGACCTTTACGCTTCAATCTGCTATAATATATAATAGTATATTATGGAGTTGAAAATTATGCTTAATAATTTAATCACAAGTCTTGCTGCAAATGATACTGCTGAGGCAATAGAAGATCAGGTCGAGAAGGCTTCAGGATTTGTTGCAGATATGGGCGACATGATAAAGGCTGCGATGCCATCATTCGTCATTGCACTTTTTATGCTGATCATCGGCATTCTCATATCAAAACTGATCACTAAGATAACAGGCAAGGCGCTTTCACGTTCAAACGTTGACCACGCCGCTAAGAATTTTCTCATTTCACTGATAAAGATACTGCTTTATGTAGTCGTCATCGTAATGGTGCTTTCGTTCCTGAAAGTGCCTATGTCATCGATATTGACTGTTCTCGGTGCGGCAGGACTGGCAGTCAGCCTTGCATTACAGAACTGCCTTTCAAACCTCTGCGGCGGATTCATAATCCTGTTTTCCAAGCCGTTTTCATCAGGCGATATTATCGAGATCGACGATTCGGTGGGCATAGTCAGGACTATCGGTATCCTTTATACCAAGATCATGACATTCGACGGAAAGACAGTGTTTATTCCTAACGGCAAGGTCTCTGAGGCCAAGATAGTGAATTATACCGAAACTCCCACACGCCGTATCGATCTTGCATTTGAAATCAGCTATGATTCGGACTACGATAAGGCGAGAGCAGCTATTCTTGAAGTTATCGCTGCACATAAACTTATACTGAAAGACCCCGCACCTGTTGTAAGAATGGGTGCACATAAGGAGAACTCGGTCTCTATCGATACTCTTGTATGGGTGAAAAATGAGGATTATTTTTCTGCAAGATACGATATGCTTGAAAATGTCAGAAAAACATTCGCTGAAAACGGAGTTGTTATTCCGTTCAATCAGGTCGATGTGCATATCAGCGGCAAAAAGGAAGGAAATTGACATATGTATGATATAGCAGTTATCGGAGGCGGAGCTTCGGGATTTGCGGCGGCAGTTTCAGCAAAGCAGACGGACGGTCAGCTTAGCGTGATCATACTTGAAAAGATGTTCCGTTCCGGCAAAAAGCTTGCGGCTACGGGAAACGGCAAATGTAATCTGAGCAATACAAATATCACATCCGGAAATTACCACGGCTCAATAGATGCAATGGAGATAATCAGCAAAACTCCCGATGCTATGAACTACTTCCGTGATACTTATGGAGTGCTGTGTGTCACCGGAAGCGAGGGGCGCAACGGCGGACTATATCCGAGAAGCAACAGCGCTAACACTGTTCTCAGCGCTGTCAGGCTGAAGATGCAGTCTCTCGGCATCGAGGAGCGCTGTGATTTTGATGTTACTAAGATCGGCAGGATAAAGAATGGGTACAAGCTTTATTCCAAAAACGGTGAAGTGGAGTGCAGACGTGTGATCATCGCCTGCGGAGGATATGCAGGGCCTGCTTTCGGCACTGACGGCGGAATGCTGAGACTTCTCAGGGATATGGGGCTGAACAGCGCTAAGATATGCCCCGCAGTTGCTCCTCTAAGAGTTGCTCCCGAAAGCGTGAAGGGACTTAAAGGTGTCAGGATAAAAGGCGAAGTTTCAGCATTTTCAGATGGTAAACTTCTGCGAAAAGAAGCAGGTGAGATACAGTTCAACGAGAATAATCTCTCGGGTATATGTGTTTTCAATATGGCATATCTCTTTCAGCAGTATGAGGGACGTCTCACTCTCCGTACCGATCTGTTTCAGCAGATAACTGAAAGTGACCTGTATGAATATCTTGCTGATAATGTACGTATTGACAGGGGAGACTATCCTCTTGAAGAATTCCTGACAGGCATATTCGTTAAAAATCTGGCGATATATCTTGTAAAAAAAGCAGTCGGAAGAAGTCTTGATGATAAGATAAAAAGCCTCAAAAACGGCGAGATACGGCGCATTGCCAGCCTGATAAAATCCCTTGAATTTGAAGTTACGGGTTGTTCGCCATGGCAGAATGCACAGGTTACTATGGGTGGTATCACGGCTGAATGTGTAAACGGCAAGCTTGAAACTTTGAAGTACAAAGGAATGTATCTCTGCGGTGAGATCCTCGACGTTGCAGGTGACTGCGGAGGCTACAATCTACAATGGGCATGGTCCTCGGGTATATGGGCAGGCAGAAACTGTGCGCTGTCGCTGAAAGGATGATCAGATGATTAGAGTCGGAAATATAAGAGTTCCCCTTGATGCGGACTTTTCAGACATAGCAGGCATTGCATCGAAAAAGCTGAAAATACCGAGGGATAAGATAAAAAAAGCAGTGCTCTCAAAAAAATCCGTAGATGCAAGAAAAAAATCGGACGTGCACTTCATTATCTCTGTTGATATCGAAGCAAAGAACGAGGATAAGCTTCTGAAGATACTGAAAAATGCGTCAGCGGTAAAGCATGAGAAATACGAAGTGAAGTTCGTCCCCATAGACAGTGAACGCCCTGTTATTGTGGGATTTGGCCCTGCGGGAATGTTTGCGGCGCTGGTGCTGGCAATGTCAGGCGCAAGACCGATCGTCCTTGAGCGAGGCGGAGATGTGGATTCACGATGTGCAGCTGTAGACGAATTCCGCAGTACAGGCAGACTTGACACTGAAAACAACATTCAGTTCGGCGAGGGCGGCGCAGGTACATTCTCGGACGGTAAGCTTACCACGGGTATCAAGGACAGGCGAATAAGCTGGATCCTCCGCAAGTTTGTGGAGTTCGGCGCTCCTGATGAGATACTGTATCTGGCAAAGCCGCATATCGGCACCGATAAGCTGAGGCTTGTGGTGAAGCAGCTTCGTGAACGTGTCATCTCTCTTGGCGGTGAAGTAAGATTCGGAGCGAGATTCTGCGGATTTACCGAAAAAAACGGGCATATTTCAGTTGTACAGTATAAGGACAGAAACGGAGTTCATTCCATAGATACGAGCAATGTGATTCTTGCCACAGGACACAGCGCAAGAGATGTTTTTGAGATGCTGTACAAGAAGAATTATGATCTTTCACAGAAGAATTTTGCAGTAGGAGTAAGGATCGAACATCCACGCAAATTTATCGATAAGGCTATGTACGGAGGATTTGCGGGCCATCCCGCACTTAAAGCGGCTGACTACAAGCTGGCAATACATCTCCCCAACGGAAAAACTCTATACACTTTCTGTATGTGTCCCGGAGGAGAAGTGGTTGCGGCTTCATCGGAAAGCGGAAGGCTTGCGGTAAACGGCATGAGCTGTTTTGCCCGTGATGCCCAAAACTCCAACAGTGCACTTCTTGTGAATGTGGACACTTCCGATCTGGAAAGCGATCATCCTCTGGCAGGTATGTTTCTTCAGCGTGATATCGAAGAAAAAGCATTCAGGGCAGGCGGCTCTGACTACAGCGCTCCCGTTATGACTGTGGGAGAACTTCTCGGTACTTCCGATGAGGGCGATTCGGTCGAACCATCCTATCGTCCCGGAGTAAAAAAGGCTCATGTTTCGGAATATCTTCCCGGATTCGTTTGCGATACACTTAAACTCGGTATCCCTGAAATGGGTAAGAAGATAAAAGGCTTTGATTCGCCGTCAGCTGTGCTTACGGGAGTTGAAAGCAGAAGCAGTTCGCCTGTCCGCATCAACAGAGGCGAGGACTTGCAGTCATTATCGCTGAAAGGTCTTTTCCCGTGCGGTGAGGGCGCAGGATATGCAGGAGGTATTGTTTCGGCAGCAGTTGACGGCATGAAATGTGCGGAATGTGTTATAGATGAAATTATAGGCAAATAATAATCAGGAGGCGGAATAATATGAAGATCAATGTAATTGGCGGAGAACTTGACAGACGTGAGCTTGATGAGTACATAGCTTACGCACGTAATAAGTACAGAGGCAGGCAGATCTGCGGTCTGGATATCGTACTTGACGGTGAGTATGCAGACCTTAAAGTTTATTTCAGTGATACGGATTTCCAGAGAGCTTATCGTTCGGCTGATTATCTTGTAAATGATATGGACAAGCTGAATGATGCAAAGCAGAAGGAATTTTCCGAAAAAGAACGTCATAAGGTAGAGGGATAATAAATGAATCTGACCAACATAAATACAGTAAGGGATATTCTCGAAAGACACGGTTTCAGCTTCTCAAAGGGGCTGGGACAGAATTTCATCATCAATCCCGATATATGCCCTAAAATAGCCGAAATGGGCAATGCTCAGGCAGGCTATGGAGTGTTGGAGATAGGCACAGGTATCGGAGTTCTCACAGCTGAACTGGCAAAACGTGCAGATAAGGTATGCGCTGTCGAGATAGATACACGTCTGCTTCCGATACTGGAGGAAACTCTCAGTGACTTCGACAACATAAAAATATTCAATGAAGACATTATGAAATGCGATCTTCAGAAGCTGATAGCCGAGGAATTTCAGGGACTTCACACAGCGGTCTGTGCGAATCTTCCGTACTACATAACATCTCCCGTTATCATGCTTCTTCTCGAAAGCAAGCTTCCTATCGATTCAATTACCGTTATGGTCCAGAAAGAGGCAGCACAGCGCCTTTGTGCAAAAGTCGGTACAAGAGATTCGGGCGCTATAACTGTTGGTGTCAATTACTACGGAACGGTCAAAAGCCTTTTCAATGTTTCAAGAGGAAGCTTTATGCCTGCGCCTAATGTGGATTCTGCGGTCATAAGAATAGACCTGCACAGTGAGCACAGACTAAGCGAAGAAGATGAGAAGTTCTTCTTCAAGGTAGTGAAAAGCGGATTCTCACAGCGCCGGAAGACTGCGGCAAACGCTGTTTCTTCGCTTATGGGGATTCCGAAAGAGAAGGTGTACTCTGCGCTTAAAGCAGTGGGACTTCCCGAAACTGCAAGAATAGAATCCCTTGATATGGATCAGCTCATAGCATTTGCACTTGAAATGAAAGGACAGTGCTGATGTCAGGCATTCTCTACGGCGTGAGTACAGGCCCCGGAGATCCTGAGCTGATGACGCTCAAAGCGGTGCGGTGTCTGGAAAAATGCGGAACTGTATTTATACCGAGAACCAAAGGCGAAAATACCCTTGCGCTGTCCATTGCAGAACAATGCGTGGATATGAGCGGTAAAAAGCTGATATACGCTGATTTTCCCATGTCATCTGATGCTCAGCTGATAAACGAAAATTACTGCCGCATTGCGGATAAGATATCCAGTGAACTGGAAAAAGGTGACTGTGCTATGCTTTGTCTGGGAGACATCTCTGTGTACTCCACATTCTCAGCCATTGCGGATATTGTCACCGTCAGGGGATTTACCGTTGAACGTATAGCAGGTGTAACAAGCTTCTGTGCGGCTGCAGCGGCTCTCGGTATTTCACTTGCAAGCGGTTCGGAAGTGCTGACTGTCATTCCTTACAGCAGTGAGGAACTCCCCGGACTTGCAGGACGCAGCGGCAAAAAAGTAATCATGAAAAGCGGACGAAATTCGGCTGAACTTTTACGCCTGCTTGCGGAAAACGGACAGAGAGTGTGGGCGGCAGAAAATGTGGGACTTCCCGATGAAAAGCTCACATGTGATGTGAGCAGCGAAGAAACAGGCTATTTTACGGTGTTTATTTCGGAGAATGACAATGCTTGAGGAATACATATACAGAGGAGCACAGAAACTGAGATGCGGCTACACAACGGGTTCGTGTGCGGCTGCGGCGGCTAAGGCGGCGGCACAGATGCTGCTGACAGGAAAGGCAGTACCCACAGTCACAATTATGACGCCCAAAGGGATAAGGCTGTATCTTGAAGTAAACGAAACGATTATCACTGAAAATGAAGTGTCATGCTGTATAATCAAGGACAGCGGCGATGATCCTGACATAACCAATGGTATCAGAGTTTACGCAAAGGTATGCCGTTCGGCTGAAAATATCATTACAGGCGGAAAAGGGATAGGACTTGTTACAAAAGCCGGTCTCGATCAGCCCGTTGGTGAGGCGGCTATCAATTCCGTTCCAAGAAAAATGATACTTCAGGCTGTTTCGGAAGCTGCTGAGGAACACGATTACAAGGGCGGATTCCGCATAGAGATATCCATTCCCGAGGGTGAAGCTATTGCACATAAGACTTTTAATCCGAGAATGGGCATAGAAGGCGGCATTTCAGTTATCGGCACGACGGGCATCATTGAACCCATGGAGCAATTCCGCTCTTGTGGAAACTATCCGTGTTGAAGCGAAAATACGCAAAGCGGCAGGCGACAGATACCTGCTGGTTAACCTTGGAAACTACAGCGGCAGCTTTGTGGAGGAAGGACTCGGACTCTCCCTTGACAGAAGCGTTCAGTGCAGCAATTTTATCGGAGAGTCTGTGGATATTGCCGCAGAACTGGGATTTGACGGAATTCTCATAGTCGGGCACATAGGCAAAATGGTCAAGGTCGGGGCAGGTATAATGAATACTCATTCTTCCATGGCTGACGGCAGAATGGAAACGATCATAACCTGCGGAGTTCTTGCTGGAATAGACGGCGGCATCCTTAAAAGAGTGGCTGACTGCGTAACTGTGGATGCGGCGCTTGATATTATTCTTGAAGCAGGCGAAGAGAAATATTCACAGCTGCTTGATATTCTTGGCAGGCGCATTGCCTTTCATCTTGATCAAAGAGCAAAGGAAGCACTTACAGTTGGTTCGGTGGTGTTTTCGTATAAGCATCCCTTTCTGCTGAAAAACGGAGCAGCAGATCATCTAATCAATTTAATTTCGGAGGAAAGTAATGGTTGATTTTGTCGGTGCAGGCTGCGGTGCGGCTGACCTTATAACTCTGAGGGGAAAACGTCTGATCGAAGAAGCGGACGTTATTATTTATGCTGGTTCGCTGGTCAATCCCGAACTTCTCGGCTTTGCAAAGGAAAGCTGTGAGGTGCATAACAGCGCATATATGGACCTCAATCAGGTAATTTCCGTCATGGTAAAAGCTGAAGCTGACGGCAAGAAAATCGTGCGTCTTCATACAGGCGATCCCTCGGTTTACGGAGCAATACGGGAGCAGATGGACAGGCTTGACAAGCTTGGCATAGATTACAATGTCTGCCCGGGAGTGAGCTCATTCTGCGGTGCAGCTGCGGCACTGAAAGCTGAGTACACTCTTCCCGAGGTTTCGCAGACTGTCATTATCACACGAATGGCAGGGCGTACTCCTGTACCCGAAAAAGAATCCATCGAAAGTCTTGCCGCTCATCATGCAACAATGGTGATATTCCTGAGTACAGGGATGCTTAAAGAGTTGTCGGAACGGCTTATAAGCGGCGGTTATTCACCTGATTCTCCTGCGGCTATCGTTTATAAGGCAAGCTGGAAAGACGAAAAAATAATGCGTTGTACTGTTGCTCAGCTTGCAGAAACAGCCGAAAAAAACGGCATCAGAAAAACCGCTCTCATCACTGTCGGTGACTTCCTCGGAGACGATTATGCTCTGTCAAAGCTGTACGATAAAACCTTTGAGACCGAATTCAGAAAGGCGGAGTAATGAAAGCAGCTGTAATTTCTCTTACTGAAAACGGCAGAGTTTTATCCGCTGAGATAAAAAAATCTTTTTCGGACTTAGCGGATGTTCAGCGCTATTGCTTTGCAACACACACAGACGGTGATGCAGCAGAATTCGGGAGTGTTTCGTCGCTTGTCGGCGATATATTCCGTAAAATGGATGCTTTGATCTTTGTGTGTGCCTGTGGTATCGCCGTAAGAGCGATCGCCCCGTTTATCCGCTCAAAAACCACTGATCCTGCGGTAATAGTCATTGACGAAAAGGGGAGATTCGTTATCCCCGTGCTGTCGGGACATATCGGCGGTGCAAACAGGTTTGCAGAGATAATTGCCGGAAAACTGGGAGCTGTTGCCGCTGTGACGACTGCCACAGATACCGGAAAGCTTTTTTCTCCCGACTGTTTTGCATCGGCAAACGGACTTCTCATCACTGATATGACTGCGGCAAAAGATGTGGCAGCCGCACTTGTAGACGGCGAAAAATGCGGATTCTATACAGAATATTCCCACTCGGAACTTCCGGATGAATTAACGGAAAATAATCAAACAAGAACGGGAGTGGCAGTTTGTACTGATGAATCGCTGAGGCCTTTTCCCGTAACTCTGACTCTTGTTCCGAAAAACATAGTCGTAGGCATAGGATGTAAACGCAGAACATCTGTAGAGGCCATAGAAAATGCGATAAATTGCGCTTTTTCAGAAGCCGGGCTCGATACTGCAAGGATATGCACAGCTGCAACGATCAATATAAAAGCAGACGAGCAGTGTATAAATGAATTCTGCCATTTTCACAGTATACCACTGCGAACCTACACCGCTGATGAACTGATGAAAGCAGAGGGCGAATTTGAAAGCTCTTCTTTTGTACTGGAGACTGTCGGCGCTGACAATATCTGCGAGCGAAGTGCAGTACTGTGCAGCGGCGGACAGCTTGTCATCAGGAAAAAGTCAGGCGGAGGAGTGGCGGTTGCTGCTGCGGAAATTCCGATATATCTTGATTTTGAAAGGAAAATTCTATGAAACTCTACGTTGTTGGAATCGGATGCGGAAACAGAAACGGCTTGACGATCGGTGCAGAAAAAGCTGTGCTTGAAAGTGATGTTATTGTCGGATATACGGTCTATGCCGAGCAGATCAGGCAGATGTATCCACATAAGGAATGTCTGTCTACCGGAATGAAGCAGGAAACGGAAAGGGTCGAACTTGCGCTTCGGCTTGCCTCTGAGGGTAAAACGGCAGCGCTGGTTTGCAGCGGCGACAGTGAACTTTACGGAATGGCAGGGCTTGCGCTTGAACTATCAGTTAAATATCCTGATGTGGAAGTCGAAACCGTTGCAGGCGTATCTGCTGCATTCAGCGGAGGCGCTGTCCTTGGTTCTCCGCTTACATATGATACAGCTATCATCAGTCTTTCCGATCTTCTTACACCTATGGAGAAAATTGAGAAAAGGCTGAGATGTGCTGCTGATTCTGATTTTGTGATCGTGCTCTATAATCCGTCCTCGAAAAAAAGAGCAGACTATCTGAAAAAGGCCTGCGATATCATCCTTGAGTACAGATCGCCCGACACAGTTTGCGGCTATGTCAGAAATATCGGACGTGAAGGCGAGGAAAGCTGTCTGCTGACTCTTGCTGAACTGAGAAACACAAGTGTCGATATGTTCACGACCGTTTTTATAGGCTCGTCCGAAACTAAAATCATTGGCGGCAAAATGATCACTCCGAGAGGTTACAGAAATGTCTGATATCCTTATTTTCGGCGGTACGACGGAAGGACGAGAACTTGCGCAGTATTGTGCGGACAGCGGTATATCTGCCGATATAAGCGTTGCTACCGATTACGGAGCATCTCTTCTGCCGGACTCTGAATTCATCAGGATAATGTCAGGAAGACTTGACCGCTGCGAGATGAAAGAGCTGCTTGGAAACGGTTATCATACTGTAATTGATGCTACTCATCCCTTTGCCGAAGAGGTCACAAAAAATATCAGTTCTGTCTGTAATGATCTGAGAATCCCGTATTACCGGCTGCTGAGAGATGAAACTGACGTGACCTACGGAACAACGGTCAGAAGTATGGATGAACTTGTGGAGCTGCTCAACAAAACAGACGATGTTATTCTCAGTACTCTCGGCAGCAAGGAAGCGGTCATGCTAACGGAAGTCAAAGATTTCAGGCGCAGAATATGGATAAGGGCGCTTCCGAATGAAAAAGTCAGAGAATTGTGCCTATCCCTTGGTTTCGACGAAAAGAAGCTCATACTGGAAAAAGGGCCCTTTTCCGAAGATGAGAATATCAGGCATATCAGACTAAGCGGCGCTGAAATGGTGGTAACTAAAGAGAGCGGAAATGCTGGAGGATACAATGAAAAATCAGAAGCTGCAAAAAAATGCGGAGTTCATCTGATAACTCTGATCCGTCCCGAAGAAACGGGATTATCCATGGAGCAGATCAAGCGATTATTACAGGAAAAGGAGGGAGAAACGTGAAGATATATATTGTAGGCATCGGTATGGGAGGAGACGGAACACTCACTCAGAAAGCTGTGGAAACAATTTCATCATCCGATGTGCTTATCGGTGCAGAGAGGATGCTTGAAAGCTTCAGAAGTCTCAATATACCGTGTATAGCTGAATATCGTGCGGATGTGATCGCTGATCTGCTGAACTGTAAGAATTACGGAAAAGTATCTGTGATGATGTCCGGTGACTGCGGATTTTACAGCGGTGCAAAGAAACTGACAAAAGCTCTCAACGGCTGTGATATCGAGGTCATAAGCGGAATTTCTACTCCCGTTTACTTCTGCTCAAAGCTGCAAATGGACTGGTCGGATATGCATTTCGTCAGCCTTCACGGTCAGAAAGGGAATATCGCAAGAAATGTCAGCGCTCATAATAAAACATTTTTCCTTCTTGGCGGTGATATTACTGCCGATGAACTATGCCGGCATCTTTGCCGCTACGGACTTGATGATGTGATGATCCATGCAGGTGTTGATCTGTCTTATGAAAGCGAGCAGATCATAAGCGGAACTGCTCGTGAGATCGCAGCAGGCAGACGTATTGACGGACTTGCTGCGCTGATCGCCGTTAACAGTAGTTATGAGAAATACATGAGAACTTCAGTTCCTGACGATGAATTTGTCAGGGGCAAGGTGCCGATGACTAAATCGGAAGCCAGGGGGATAATAGTCAGCGGACTGGAGATAGGAAATGACAGTATTTGCTGGGATATCGGCTGCGGAACAGGATCGGTTTCAGTGGAAATGGCTATGAGATGCACTGACGGCAGGGTTTACGCTGTGGACAACAATAGTGACGCTATTGACCTGACTAAGCAGAACAGCGTGAATTTTCACTGCGATAATATTGAAAGCATTTTCGGTGATGCGAGTGATGTTATAAAAGCACTTCCTGCCCCGGATTGTGTTTTTATCGGCGGTTCAAAAGGTCAGATACGGCAAATTACGGAATGTGCGATCCGCAAGAATCCGTCAGTTAAACTGACCGTTTCTGCTGTTTCATTAGAAACTCTGCAACAGGCGTTAGCAGTTTTTGATGAGTTAGAACTTGAAGCCGATATTACACAGATCGCCGTAACGAGAACCAAAAAAATCGGCACTCATACTATGCTTTCTGCTGAAAATCCGGTATTCATTATCAAGAGGAAATTCGGATGAGAAGTATAATAATTGCCGGAACTCACAGCGGCTGCGGTAAAACCACTGTTACCTGTGCGATCCTGAGCGCAATGCGTCAGAGAGGGCTTGCTCCTTCTTCGTTCAAATGCGGTCCGGATTATATCGATCCCATGTTTCATTCTAAAGTGATCGGCGTGGATTCGCATAATCTTGACAGTTTTTTCTGCGACGACCAAACAATAAACAGCCTGCTTTTTGAAAATGGCAAAAACAGCGATATATCAGTGATCGAAGGAGTTATGGGCTACTATGACGACGTTAACGGACGAGGTTCGGCGTACTCGATCGCTGAGATAACAGATACCCCTGCGGTCATAGTTATAAACTGTAAGGGAATGAGCAGTTCCATTGGTGCAGTTATGAAAGGCTTCCTCACATTCAAGCCGAACAGCCGAATAGCAGGTTTTATTTTCAATCGTCTTCCGCACAGACTATGCGGGATGGTTCGTGAGATTTGCAGTGATCTTAACACAGAGTTCCTCGGATATCTTCCGGTGACTGATATTACAGTCGAAAGCCGGAGGCTTGGACTTGTCACTGCTGACGAGATCGATGATATCATTGATAAAACAGCTCGTCTTGGCAAGCTTGCGGAAGAGTATATTGATATTGATAAACTGATGGAACTGGCAGATTACGGAGAGAACAAAACAGCAGAAGAATACTCGATCGCAGCAATAAATGAAAAACCAACAATTGCTGTAGCAAAAGACGAAGCATTCTGCTTCATCTATGCAGATAATATCAGACTTCTTGAAAAACTCGGATGTGAGATTGCCTTTTTTTCGCCTTTGCGGGATAAAACTATCCCTGCAAATGCTGACGGACTCATACTAAGCGGAGGATACCCAGAACTCCATGCTAAAGAACTGTCAGAAAATATTTCCATGAGAAAAAGCATTCTTGAAGCAGTAAAAAGCGGGATGCCGACAATTGCAGAATGCGGCGGTTTCATGTACCTCAGCAGTGCAATACGTCTTGATGATAACAGTATCTATGAAATGGCAGGAGCTGTCAGCGGTGAGGTTTACGACACCGGAAAACTGCAAAGATTCGGATATATCACAATGACCACTCACGAGGATAACCTGCTTTGCTGTAAAGGTGAAAAGCTGAAAGCTCACGAGTTCCACTATTGGGACAGCACCAACTGCGGTGATGGATTTACCGCTGAAAAGAGTGACGGACGAACATGGGAATGCGGCATTTGCAGTGAAACTATGTATGCAGGATTTCCGCATTTTTACTTCTATTCCGATATTGGAACTGCAGAGAGATTTGTTCGGAAATGTGCGGAATACGGAGGAAAAAATGGAAAGACTAAAGCTGATAAAACCCACTGATAAACGCTGGTCTGAGCTTGCACACGCCCGATGGAACAGTGTTGCCAAACCGCTGGGCAGCCTTGGGGTATTCGAGGAAATGGTAGAAAAAATCGCCGCAGTTCAAAAGACTGCGGATGTGGATATCTCAAAGCGGACGGTAGTGGTTATGTGCGCTGACAATGGCGTAACTGCCGAAGGAGTGACACAGACCGACAGCGAAGTTACGGCGGTCTGCGCCGAAGCTATCGGGAATGGCACGTCGAATATCAACGTACTTGCCAATATTTACGGGGCAGATGTAATTGCTGTAGATATCGGAATTGCCCGTAATGCTGCTTCCGTCGCAGACAGAAAAATAATGTACGGCACAGATAATATTGCAAAAGGCCCTGCAATGAGCCGTGAACAGGCTGAAAAAGCCATAATTTCGGGAATAGATATTGTCAGAGAACTGGCTGAAAATGACACAAAACTCATCCTGACAGGTGAAATGGGGATCGGAAATACAACGACATCCGCAGCAGTTTCGTCCGTACTTCTCGGCCTTTCTCCCGAAACCGTCACAGGCCGTGGCGCCGGGCTTTCCGATGCAGGACTTCTACGCAAGATCAATGCGGTGAAAAATGCGGTTAGGATAAATCGGCCGGATTCAAATGATGCTGTTGATGTCATTTCTAAGGTAGGAGGTCTTGATATTGCCGGTATGACAGGGCTTTTCCTTGGCGGCGCCGTGTATGGGATACCGGTAATTATTGATGGAGTAATATCCGCTGCTGCGGCAGTGCTGGCGTATAAACTTGTCCCTGCCTGCATTGATTATATGCTGCCGTCCCATGTATCCGATGAACCGGCAGGGAAACTCCTGCTTGAAACGCTGGGACTTCGTGCCCCTGTCTGTGCAGGCCTGAGGCTTGGAGAAGGAACAGGCGGTGCAATGCTTCTGCCGCTGCTGGACGGGGCAATTTCAGTTTACAACAGTTCACACAGATTCGACGATATTGGCATAGAAAGGTATGTGGAACAGAATTGACGACACTTATCACCGGCGGCTCAAAGTGCGGTAAATCAACATTTGCCGAGAAGCTTCTGTCATCTCATAGCGGAAGAAAAATTTATATCGCCACACTTCGTCCCTATGGCAATAACGCAGAGGATATTATTGCACGGCATATCAAAATGCGAGAAGGGAAAGGCTTCGTAACCATTGAGCAGTTTACGGACATCAACAAAGCTCCCGTCAAAGACAGTGACGCTGTTTTACTTGAAGATATCGGCAATCTTGCGGCTAATGAAATGTTTACGGAAAACGGGATCGTGTCACCTGTAACTAAAGTAGTGAGCGGCATAAAAACGCTTTCGGAAATAGTGTCGGAGCTTATTATAGTTACGAATGAGGTAGGATGTGACGGTATCGGATACGCTCCCGCAACCATGGATTATATCGCTGCTGTATCATCGATAAACCGCAGTATCGCCGAATTTGCCGACAATGTCTATGAATGCGTTTACGGAATTCCTGTGACGCTGAAAGGAGAGAAAAGATGCTGAGATCTTTTGCCTCGGCTTTCCTTATGTATTCCCGCATTCCCATGCCGAAAGTGGAGTGGAAAGAAGAAAACAGACGCTATGCATTGTGTTTTTTCCCGTTGATCGGAGCTGTTATAGGTGTGTTTTTCTGCCTGTGGTACATGGCTTGCAGTATTCTTCAGCTTAACGAACTGATGAAAGGTGCTGTTGCAATGATGATCCCTATTGCAGTTACAGGAGGCATCCATCTTGACGGATTCTGTGATGTGTCGGATGCACGGGCTTCGTGGGGCGACAGAGAGAAGAAACTTGGCATAATGAAAGATTCCCGCATCGGAGCATTTGCCGCAATAAAGCTGTGCCTTTACCTGATATTGCAGACTGCCGTATTTTCACAGATATCCGGCAGAAAAACGGTATTGTTATGCGGACTGTGCTTTATACTTTCACGTACACTCAGCGGACTTGCAGCTGTTACGTTCAAGGCAGCTAAAAGTGAAGGAACACTTCAAAGCTTTGTAAAGCCGTCACACAGAAAGATAACAATGACAGTGCTGATAATTTTTGCAGTTCTTATCATTTCCGCAATGACCGTGATCTCGCCGTTATGCGGTGTATCGGAAGTTATGGTCTCGCTCCTTGTTTTTATGTATTACAGGCATATTGCGTACAAGGAATTCGGCGGTACGACCGGTGATATTGCCGGATGGTTCCTACAGCTTGAAGAGCTGACAGTTCCTCTTGCGATCGTTCTGACCGAACAAATAACGGAGGTGTGCTTATGATAATGATCACAGGCGGTTCATTTCAGAATAAAACTGCCTATGCTATGAAGGCGACAGGTCTCACCGAATCAGATATTATCGACGGAGCGGAATGTACAGCAAAGGATGCCCTTGAAGCTAAGGGTATAAGAAATTATCATACCCTTGTAAAGCGCATTTTCATGAGCGGCGAAGATCCTCTTGCGTTTACAGAAAAGCTTTGCAATGCATCCGCTGAAGCAATAATTATGGATGAGACAGGCTGCGGGATAGTGCCCATCGACAAAAATGACAGACTGATCCGTGAAGCAGTGGGGCGCTGCGGATGTATTATAGCACAAAACTGCCATACCGTAGTACGTGTCTGCTGCGGTATCCCAACCATCATCAAAGGAGCAGAAAAATGATCATCAACCTTATCCGCCACGGAAAAACAAAGGGAAATTCACAAAAGAGATACATCGGCAGAACTGATGAACCGCTCTGTGAAGCAGGGATCAGCGAACTTAACAACATCTGTTATCCTCTGTGCGATGTTCTTGCAGTAAGCCCTATGAAGCGGTGCATAATGACTGCTGATATCATCTATCCGCATATGGAAATGATCATTTGCCCCGAACTGACCGAAATAGATTTTGGCAGTTTTGAAGGGAAAAACTACATTGAACTCAGCGGAAATGCGGACTATCAGAAGTGGATCGACAGCGGCGGAACTCTACCTTTCCCAGGCGGCGAAGACCTGACTTCATTCAAAAATCGCAGCATTGACGGATTTATGAAACTCTACAGTGAATTGCCAAAGAACTGCAAATTATCCCTTATCGTTCACGGAGGAACAATTATGTCGCTGATGGAGCATTTTTCATTTCCGGCCTCATCATACTATGATAATCAATGCGGCAACGGTCACGGTTTCATAGTAGATTTTGACGGAAAGAATATGAGGAGGACAGGGGAGATATGAAGTACTTACTTCCTGTACTTCCGCTGATCATAGGTTTTATTCTTGACACTGTTCTGGGAGACCCCTACTCTATGCCACATCCCGTAAGGCTTATTGGTAACATGATATCAGCCTGCGAAAAAAAGGTCAGAGAAACAATGCCTCGGAATCTAAGACTCGGAGGCACACTTCTTGCAATTGCTGTTTCTGTCACATCATTTGCGGTTTCGCTTTTTATAGTGATTATAGCGTACATGATATCTCCTGTTTTGGGTGTCATGGCAGAGGGCGTTTTGTGTTATTATCTTATAGCTGCAAAATGCCTGAAAACCGAAAGTATGAAGGTGCATAAAGCAATAGCTGGAAATGACACTGAAGGCGCAAGAAAGGCAGTTTCAATGATCGTGGGACGTGATACGGAACGGCTTGACGAAAAGGGCATAATCAAAGCGGCAGTCGAAACAGTCGCAGAAAATACCTCCGACGGTGTAACAGCTCCTGTCATGTTTATGGCTCTGGGCGGCGCTCCGCTTGGATTTTTCTATAAAGCAGTGAACACCATGGACTCAATGATAGGATACAAAAACGAAAAATATGCTGAAATCGGACGAACTGCGGCAAAGCTTGACGATGTGCTGAACTATATTCCGTCAAGGCTGACCGCACTTGCAATGACTGCGGCTGCATTTATTCTGGGTTATGATGGAAAAGGGGCGTACAATATCTGGAAGCGTGACAGGCGAAATCACGCAAGTCCCAACTCAGCACAGACTGAATCCGCCTGTGCCGGCGCTTTGGGAGTACAACTTGCAGGTGATGCTTATTACTTTGGTGAACTGCATAAAAAGCCTTATATCGGAGATAAAAAGCGTGAAATTGAGAACGGGGATATCGTTCGTGCCAATCGTCTGATGTATGGTTCTGCGCTTATTATTACCGCCATATCTGTTATCCTGAGAAGTATTATCATCGGAGGTCTTAGCTGATGCAAATAACCGAACATGGAGGAAATCCGCTTTCATTAGTCGGATTAACGGACTTTTCGGCGAATATAAATCCTATGGGGATGCCCCGAAGTGTGCGTGAAGCGTTTATTAAGTCAGCGTCGGAAATTGAAAGATACCCCGATCCGTATTGTGTGAAACTGAGAGAAAAAATCGCTGAGAAGCTTAATACGATCCCGGAAAAGATAGTTTGCGGAAACGGAGCTGATGACCTCATCTACCGAATAGTTCAGGCATTCCGTCCACGCAGGGCACTTTTATGTGTGCCGACTTTCAGTGAGTACAGCAAAGCACTCAGGGAGTGCGGATGTGAAATTACCGAGCATTTCCTTTCTGAGGAAAATGGTTTTGAAGTTGATCATTCACTTATCGATAAGCTTCATGATGCGGACATCTTCTTTTTATGTTCGCCGAATAATCCCACAGGCAGAACCGTTTCACAGGACGTTCTTGCAAAAACAGCTGAGATATGCCTGAAAAGTGATATCCTCCTTGTCTGCGATGAGTCTTTCCTTAGATTTACCGACAGCAAGGGGATAATGCCTTACATCAACGGGAACGTAGTCATTCTCAGATCTATGACCAAAATATATGCAATTCCCGGGATACGGCTTGGTTATGCAGTTTTCGGTGATACTTGCAAAGCGGATAAAACTGCTTCCACAGGTCAGTTCTGGAGTGTTTCTTCACCTGCACAGGCTTGCGGTCTGGCAGCGCTTTACGAAGAGGAATATCTGAGAAATTCGGCGGCATATATAAAAAAAGAACGGGAATATCTTATGAGTGAGATAAATAAATACGTTGAGAAGGTATATCCGTCAGATGCGAATTACATCCTGTTCAAAGCCGAGGATGATCTCGATGAAAAGCTGTTCTCACAGGCACTTCTCATCAGAAACTGCTCAAATTATATCGGACTTGGCAATGGCTTTTTCAGAGTTGCCGTTCGCCGTCATAATGAAAACGAACTACTTATCAAAGCACTCAGGAGGCTGAGAAATGGCTAAACCTATAATGATACAGGGAACGATGTCCAACGCCGGAAAAAGCTTTTTTGCCGCAGGGCTTTGCAGGATATTTATGCAGGACGGCTATAAATGCGTTCCGTTCAAATCGCAGAATATGGCGCTGAATTCGTATATAACCGCCGATGGCCATGAGATAGGCAGGGCACAGGCTATGCAGGCAGAAGCGGCAGGTGCAGAGCCATCTGTGCTGATGAATCCCGTACTTCTGAAGCCTACAACTGATGTTGGGTCTCAGGTCATTGTAAACGGCAGACCTCTCGGAAACATGACAGCTTCCGAATATTTCAGAAACAAAAAGCAGCTTATCCCTCAGATCAAGAACGCCTATGACAAGCTTTCCGCCGAAAATGATATTATCGTGATCGAGGGTGCAGGCAGTCCTGTTGAACTTAATCTGCTGTCTGACGATATCGTGAATATGGGCATGGCTAAAATTGCGGAGTCGCCTGTTATACTTGTGGGGGATATAGACAGGGGAGGCATTTTCCCTCAGCTTCTGGGGACTCTCGACCTTTTTGCTCCCGATGAAAGGGCTATGGTCAAAGGCCTTGTTGTCAACAAATTCCGTGGCGATATATCGCTGTTTGAAAGCGGTACTGCCATACTTGAACAGCGTGGCGGAGTTGACGTACTGGGTGTTGTACCGTATATCCGCTGTGATATCGAGGATGAGGACAGCCTTTCGGTCAAGCTTGAAAAAAACAAGCAGGGTATAGTAAATATTGCTGTAGTAAAACTGCCAAGGATGTCCAACTTCACAGACTTTGACGTTTTCAGCCAGTATGATGGAGTAGCTGTACAGTATGCTGCCCGCTACAGCGAACTTGAAAATGCTGACATGATAATCATTCCGGGCACTAAAAGCAGTATCAGCGATATGAAATGGCTTCGGGAAAGCGGAATGGAAGCAATGATAAAGAAGTGTGCTCAGAAAGGGACTCCTGTTTTCGGTATATGCGGAGGATTTCAGATGCTTGGTAAGTCCATATCCGACCCTCATAATACCGAGGGCGGAGGCAGTATAAGCGGCATGGGAATGCTTGACTGCAAAACTGTTTTCAATGAGGAAAAAACTCAGGTGCGAACTAACGGTAAATTCAATGATATTGAAGGAACATTCGGCTTTCTCAGCGGTTCCCGTTATGAGGGATATGAGATACATATGGGTGAAACTATGATCGAAGGAAATGCACTTCTTGACAAAGGCGGATGTGTGAAGGATAATGTTTGTGGATGCTACATTCACGGCATTTTTGACGATGAACAGGTCTCAGAGAAGATAGTGAAAATGCTGTTTGAAGCAAGAGGACTTGAATACATGGGCGGAGTGACAGACCGCAGAAAATACAAAGAACAGCAGTTCGACATTCTTGCCGATGCCATAAGGAATAGTATTGATATGGCGAAGGTTTATGATATAATCGAAAGGGGAATATGATGGAACTTGAATACGTACTTCCTGCCGATATTGAAAAGAGAAGCTTTGAGATAATACAGTCAGAGCTTGGAGATAAATCCATCCCCGTGGAAATACGCCCCGTGGTGATAAGAGCTATACACACAACAGCTGATTTTGACTACGCAGACAATCTGTACTTCTCCGACGGCGTCATGAAGAAAGCAATGGAATTGCTGAAAAACGGCGCAGTTATCGTGACTGATACAAACATGGCCAGATCCGGCATAAATAAAAAAGCTCTGTCTCAGCTGGGATGCCGTGTGGAATGCTTCATGGCAGACGAGGACATAGCCGAAACTGCCAAAGCAAATGGCACGACCCGTGCTTCTGCATCTGTTGACAAAGCGGCTTCAATTTGCGAACCAGTGATTTACGCTGTCGGAAACGCCCCCACAGCACTTGTGAGGCTGTGCGACCATATCAGAGATAAAAGCTTTATTCCACAGCTTGTTATAGGTGCACCAGTTGGATTCGTAAATGTGGTGCAGTCAAAGGAAATGATAATAGAAAGCGGTGTTCCATGTATAGTTGCAAGGGGACGCAAAGGAGGCAGCAATGTGGCTGCGGCGATATGCAATGCCCTTATGTATAAGGCGATATCAGAAATAAAGGAGAATGACATATGATATTACTGTCAGCGAATAATATATCTAAAACGTACATGGAAAGAAAGGTGCTTGACGATGTTTCCTTCTTTCTCAATGAAGGAGATAAAGTCGGTATTGTCGGAATAAACGGCACAGGTAAATCCACTCTCCTGAAAATTCTCGCAGGTGCGGAATATCCTGACAGCGGAGATGTTATCCGTACAAACGGAATAATGATATCTTACCTTCCGCAGATCCCCGAATTTGATGACCACGGCACAGTCCTTGAACAGGTTATGGCGCATCTTCCGGCTGACCTTATGACATCCAAGGAATTCGAGGCAAGGTCTATACTTGATAAAATGGGAGTCCCCGATGTTGAGCGTGACATATCACAGCTATCCGGCGGTGAAAGAAGACGTGCAGGAATTGCGGCGGCACTTATCCAGCCCAGCGACGTATTGTTGCTTGATGAGCCTACAAACCATATCGACAACGAGACAGCACAGCTTCTTGAAGATATGCTGATGCGATACAAGGGAGCGATAGTTATGGTAACACATGACCGTTATTTCCTTGATAAGATATGCAGGACCATCGTTGAAGTGGACAAGGGAAAGATCTATTCCTGCGAGGGCAATTACAGCGATTACGTTGCATATAAAGCTCAGCGTGAAGCAGACGCAGAAGCTGCTGAACGCAAGAACAGAGCGGCATACAGGCGTGAACTTGAATGGATAAGCCGTGGACCAAGGGCAAGAGGCACTAAATCAAAAGACAGGATAGAGCGTTTTGAGGCTCTGAAAAACAGGGATATCCCTGTGGAAACTGAAAAAGTACAGTTACAGTCGGTATCTTCAAGACTTGGCAAAAAGACTATAGAGATCGAGAACATCAGTAAAAAAATCGGCGATACACCGCTTATAACAGACTTTTCCTACATCATTTCCCGTGACGCAAGAATAGGAATTGTCGGACATAACGGTGCAGGAAAAAGTACGTTCCTGAAAATGCTGATAGGCCAGATCACTCCTGACAGCGGCAATATTATCATCGGCGATACTGTAAAGATCGGCTATTTTTCACAGGAATGTGAGAGTATGGATCCGACGCAGAAAGTCATCGAATACATAAGGGAAACTGCCGACAGGATACAGACTCCGGAGGGTACTGTCACAGCATCACAGATGCTTGAGCGCTTCCTGTTTACTCCCGAGCTTCAGTGGAACCGCATAGAGAAGCTTTCGGGCGGCGAAAGAAAAAGGCTTTATCTGCTGAAAATCCTGATGGAAGCACCGAATATCCTTCTTCTCGACGAGCCTACCAATGATCTTGATATTGCTACACTTACCATTCTTGAGGAGTACCTCGACAACTTTGCAGGTGCAGTTCTTGCGGTATCTCATGACCGATACTTCCTTGACAGAATGGCAACTGAGATATTTGAATTCAAGGACGGACAGTGTATCCGCTATAATGGAAATTATTCGGATTATGCAGCTAATGTCCGTTCAAGCGGCGATTCAGACTATAAACCCAAGAAGAAAGCCGAAAAGAAAGAGCGCTCCTACAGCGGACTTACCAAACTTAAATTTTCATTCAAGGAACAGCGTGAGTATGCCACAATAGATGAGGATATCGAAAAGCTTGAACAGGATATAGCTGACACCGAAAAAGCAATTGCATCCAATTCATCAGATTATGTCAAGCTTCAGGAGCTTTCGGATAAGAAAGCGGAACTTGAAAATGAACTTGCAGAAAAAATGGAAAGATGGGTATATCTGAATGATCTCGCCGAAAGGATCGAACGAGGCGAGATGATCGAGGTTTAAAGGAGAAATTTATTATGAATGAGATAAAGTGTCCTAATTGCGGTCAGGTTTTTTCCGTTGATGAAGCGGGGTATTCTGCCATCCTCAGTCAGGTGCGGACTGAGGAATTCGAGCGTGAACTTAAAAGCAGGATCGAGATGATCGAGGAATCGGGCAGAAAAGAAAATGAGCTGAATCTGAACAAGGCGATGGCCGAGAAAAACGACGAAATAGGCAGATTACAGCTTGAACTCGAACAGGCAAAAGCGTCTATCGGTAAGAATGAGATGGAGTTCGATATGGTGCTTCAGAAGGCAATTGCTGAAAAGGAAAGCGAGATCGTCAAGCTTAACGAACAGCTGAAAAACATTGAAGAATCCGGAGCTCTTGTTACTGAAAATGAAGTGGCAAAGGCGGTAGCTGACAAGGAAAGTCAGATAAGTGAACTCAATATGAAAATTCAGCAGCTCGAATCCGACGCAAAGCAGAACAGCGAACGCATGGAAATGGCAGTGACTAAGGCTGTAAATGACGAAAAGCAGAAATATGAGGAGAAACTGGCCGCAAGCAATGAAGCTCTTTTCAGAAAAAACGAGGATCTTGTCCGGCTTGACGGTGAACTTGCCAAAGCAAAGCTTGAAGGCGAAATTGCCCTTAAAGAAGCCGTTTCAGAGATAGAAAAGCAGCGTGATACCCAGAAAGCCGAGTACGAAGCACAGCTTAAAGCACAGCAGGAGACTCTCGAATACTATAAGGATCTGAAAACGAGAATGTCCACTAAAATGGTAGGTGAAACTCTGGAACAGCACTGTGAAAATTCGTTCAATATGATACGTGCCGCTGCTTTCAGAAATGCCGATTTCAGAAAAGACAACGAAGTCAAGGAAGGCAGCAAGGGTGATTACATATACCGTGAATGCGACGATGACGGCAATGAGATAATCTCCATCATGTTCGAGATGAAGAACGAAATGGACACAACCTCCACAAAACATAAGAATGAGGATTTCTTTGCAAAACTGGACAAGGACAGAAAAAATAAAAACTGCGAATACGCTGTGCTTGTGTCGATGCTTGAAGCGGAAAGCGAACTCTATAATCAGGGCATCGTGGACGTTTCCTATGACTATGAAAAGATGTACGTCATCCGTCCGCAGTTCTTTATCCCGATGATAACTATTCTGCGAAATGCCGCAATGAATTCTATGGATTACAAAAGGCAGCTCAACGATATAAAGAATCAGGAGATCGATATTACTCATTTTGAAGAACGTATCGAGAACTTCAAAACTGCATTTTCAAAGAACTACTCTACCGCAAGCAAGCAGTTCAATACTGCCATTGAGGAAATAGACAAGACCATAGATCATCTGAACAAGGTCAAGGAAAATCTTCAGAAGTCGCTGAATAATCTTCGCCTTGCCAATGATAAGGCACAGAACCAGCTTACAATAAAAGCTCTTGCCAAGGACAACTCCACAATGATGCAGATGTTTGAAGAACTTGAAAATAACGGTGATCTCTCAATAGAGTAATGTATTATGCTCCCTGAAAAACGGGAGCATAATTTTTTTTCGGATATCTGAAATATTATCCATTTTAATTCGACTATATTAGTAGAAGGGGTCAACGTCTTACGAAAGGGGGAACAGATCATGGATGATGCATTGATTATTAATATGCTGTTTGACCGAAATGAAAAAGCACTCGACGAACTGAAAAGCAAATACAGCAGGCTTTGTTCGTATATCGCAGGCAATATCCTCTCGCAGCACGAAGATGTGGAAGAATGCGTAAACTCAGCTTTTTTTGTGATTTGGAAAAATATTCCGCCCGACACTCCCGATGACCTGAAGACCTACCTTTGCCGTATAGTCAAAAACAAGGCTGTCGATAAGCTGAAGTACAATTCCGCCGATAAGCGGAATCCGCAGTTTGCTGTTTCACTGGAAGAGGTAGCTGACTGCATTCCTGATGAACGTGGAAATGATATCACAACGGAAAAGCTTGCAGAACTGATAAGCAGTTTTCTCAGAGAACAAGACGAAAAGAACCGAAAAATTTTTGTAAGACGTTACTGGTACGGTGATCCGCTTTCTAAGATCGCAGAAAAGTTTAACATGAACGAGAAAACTGTAGGCACAAATCTTTACCGCACACGTATGAAACTGAAGGATTATCTGAAGAAAGAGGGGTATGATGTATGAATGAGTACAAATTCATTGAAGCCATGAACATGATCGACGACGATCTTATCAAAGAAGCCGAAGATGATGAGTTTTTGCAGACATTACCGCCCGAAGCAGACAATATTGCCTCCGAAATTGATACGGATGCTGTTTCCGGTGTAGAATCTTACCATATCGGCCATTGGAAAAGGATAATGGCAGCTGCATCAATTGTTCTTCTTCTGGGCGGAATAGGCTCAGGAGGATTTCTCCTTCACCGCCACGGCAAGCCGGCAGTTCCGGATGACAGCGAGATACAGGCAGAAACTGCAATTACAACAATGAAAACAACGGATGCCGCTACCGAGGAATCTACACTGACGGAAACTGTAAGATCATCAGACAAAAAGAGATCGACAACATCGGCGGCAAAAAAGTCTGAGGATAAGTCAACTACCGTAACTGCGGACAACAGGGGAGTATCAGTGAACGAAACAGGTACTCATCCGACCGAGCCGTCAGCTGCGGGAAGAAGTTCATCGAAAAATACTACGGGCAATAATTCATCTGCCAGAACTACTTCTCCTAAATCAACCACAGCGAAGAAAACCACAACTGTAAAGACGACAACAACTCCGCCTGTTGCAAAAAATTCTCAGCATATGAAGCTTAAAGACGTTATAGCTCTTGCATCGAAAGGCAGCGCACTTACATGGTCAGACTTTGACCCCTATATCGGCGAGGACGTAGGTTCGGGAATATACATCTACAAGTATAATATTCTTGATGGCTATACTCTCTATGTGATGGGAGTTCCGCCGAAAGCGCCCGACAAGATATGGCTTTACAAAGGCACAGATGCGCCTATGAACGGTGAGCATATCGATATCCGCTATGAAGATATCAATGAGTTTATAAATTCTGAACAGGTGCTGAAGGATAAGGAAATGCTCTATAAGGAGATACATCCGGATTCTGTAAGCAGGATACAGGTAACATCCTCATCAGGCAAGAGCACAGAACTTTCTTATCCTGAGGTCAAGAGTTTAGTAAGTCTTCTGAAAGACAGGAATCTTCTCAGAAAGGACAGCGGATACGAAGTTCTCAGCCTGAACCGCTATGATATCAATATCAGCTACTACGGTGTAGGTCCACTCCAGCAGAGAGAGACCAACATCAGCATAATCGGCGACTATCTGATAATCAACGGTGAAAGCTATATCTGTGAAGGCAGCAGCGACAATATAAACCGTTTCCTATATTCAGTCACTAACCGTGATGAACCACGTTATGTTGAAGTTGGAAACGGCGAAGTATGGTGCTGGAACAACTTTTTGGAGTCAAATGTTTCGATGCACGATTATTACGAAAAGATTATTATATCTGCATTTCCCGATATCGTCTTTACATGGAACGGCATGAACGAATCAGGCATAATGTTAGAGCGAAACGGCGAGAAGATTATCACTCTCGGCGGTATGCCTCTATGGAGCGCATTTTTTACCGATCTCAACGGCGACGGCTATCCTGAGATATGTTCATCACTTAGTATAGGCAGCGGTATCATAGATACAAGAGTTGGCGTATACGATATCAAAAATGACAGACATTATGAGCTTGAGGGAAGAATGGATGAAATAGATTACTTCCTTTTCATGGAAAACGGCGAACTTTTCGTAAACAAGCAAAGCGCTAATATTGGTTGGGCACCTTTGTCAGCTAACGGAGAAAAAGGCAAACTCGCCATTGAAAACGATACACTTGTATTCAAACCGATATAAAACCAAAAGTGCCTCCTTAACCGTGGTACTCATATAGCAACTTTATATGTATTTATCGGGGGAAACCTTTNTGAGGAAAGGTTCTCCCCCGTACCCCCTTCCAAAGACTTTTAATAGAATTTTTCCCCTGATAGGGCGCTCCACGWAARATGTGAAAACCAGWAGTWTYWCTGGGAGCGCCCTMTMWGGGGMAAAATTAAWAGTCWTGGGAAACAGATTYGAGAAGAATCTTCTTCAAAACGTCTGCCTCAATAATACGTAAAAACTTCTATATGTGTACTGCGGTTAAGAACCGCCGCCAGCTTGTTAAAAACTGTTTCGGGACGCCGAGGGCGGCGTCCCCTACAAAATGATTTACGCATAATAGCTGAAATGTAGGGGCGGCCGCCCTCGGCCGCCCGATAATTCCTCATTAAATCTGACTTTATATAGACTCACGGCGGTTCTAAAAGAACCGCCGTTTATTATATGTTCAATTATTCTTCGATAGATTTGTACTCGCTCTTAAACTTAGGCATGAGGCGGAGTTTGTGGAGGTTATTGCGGTGCATACGGTCTATCTTTTCTTTTATTTCGGGAACGGAGCTGAGGTCGTCGAGGCCACGGATATATGTATCCAGCATTGCGTATGTGAAGCCCAGATTCTCCTCGTCTGTCTTGCCGCAGAGACCGTCGATAGGCACTTTATGCACAAGCTCCTTTGGAAGTCCCAGATAGTCGCCTACCTGAAGAACTTCAGTAACTGTCAGGTCAGAGAGAGGTGAGAAGTCGCCTGCTGCATCGCCGAATTTTGTGGAATAGCCTACCCAGTCCTCGGACAGGTTGCAGGTATTGACAACACGTCCGCCTACGCAGGCAGCAACAGCATAGAGAGTTGTCATGCGGATACGTGCGGGTGTGTTGATGATCGCCTGGTTTGTGGGCTCGATGTGCTTTTTGAGTTCGCCCATGAATGAGCTTACAGTTTCGCCGATGTTGATGGTATAGTTCTGTATGCCGAGAGTATCAACAAGGAGGCGGCTGCAATCGATATCAGCCTGTTCGCCCTGCGGCATAAGAACGCCGATAACTCTGTCCTTGCCGAGAGCCTTTACGCATACAGCAGCGGCAACAGAGCTGTCCTTGCCGCCTGAGATGCCGATGACCGCCTTAGTCTCGGGGGAAGCGTTCTCCTTGAAGTAATCCTTTACCCACTGAACCAGTTCAGCGGCAGTTTTTTCAGTGTTGAATGAATAGCTCATACTAATTCTCCTTTACAAAATCCGTTGTATTTCAGTTCATCCTCATAGTCGCAGGCGGCGACAGTGTGGATGTTATTATTCCGCATGATATGCAGGATCTCGTCGGTTATCTCAGCATATCTCCCGTCAATGTCAAGGTCGGCAATGGTGGGATAGCCGGGAAAGTTGTCGGCATCCCGTTCCTTGTTTGCAATGATATGTATGTCGAAATCTCTGAATGAATGGTCATTCCGCAGAGTTGTACAGTCGCCGAACCGTTTTTTCAGCAGTTTCAGTATCCTGTCCCTGTCTTCGCATTTGAAAAATAATTTGCAGTACATATGCGCTCACATCAGTTTCATCAGCTTGCAGTTTTCGATGCCCTGGCTCCAGAATTTCTCGATAGGCAGTCCCATTACCTGACAGACGATGCTTGAATTCATAGCGCCGTGACCTATGATAAGAACGTCCTTGCCCTCATTTACCAGCGGCTCTGCGGTATTCCTGAGAAAATCGCCTGTTCTTGCGAAAAGCTCATCGAAGCTTTCACCGCCTTCAACGGGAGTTGTGTATTTTTCGGGTGTCTGGAACAGTACATTTATCGGGCAGCCCGGGATCTTGAAGCTGTTGGCAGTACCCTCATAGATCCCGAAGCTCATTTCCATCAGACGGTCATCATAGATTATCGGGATATCTCTGCCTTTCAGCAGGATCTCGGCAGTTTCCCTTGCACGGCTGAGAGGGGAGCAGTAGCAGATATCGAAGTTGACATCCTTGTATTCCTCTCTTGCCTTTTCAGCCATTTCCCTGCCACAGTCATTGAGCGGGATATCGGTGCGTCCCTGCATTTTGTGCAGGTCGTTCCAGTCGGTCCTGCCGTGTCTCATGATGTATAGCATTCTATTTACCTCACAATTATGATTATAAATATATTATACATCATTCCCTTTTACGGGTCAAGTGTCCTCTGCGTATTGGCAGGCGGACATTCCGTTTGTTCTCATGATGTGGTGCGGCCGCCCACGGCCTCCCGATTTGTCGTGATATTGTATTTTACAGGAGGGCGAGGGCGCCCTCCCCTACAAATCAACATTAACGCTTATTTATTGAGATAATCTCTTATATCGCTTATCGTATATTCACGGAGCAGCTTGCCGTCTTTGAAAACAGGCTCAAGCAGATTTCCGTCGGGGATATTGCTTCTCAGGTAGCCGTCCTTGTAGGCAAGCTCGCCGTTTTCGTCACGGTAAACCCAGCACAGACCCTTCTGACTCTTCTTGAATCCGCCTTCTTTCGGGTTCTTGAATACGGGCAGTTCCTTGCCGTTTACCTCGGCATAGCAGGCCTTGATAGCGCAGCCGAAAGTATCTCTTGTGAACGGCAGAAGCCTGCCTTCCTCCTCGATGCAGTGCATAGAGAACGAACCGACGCCAAGTGCAACATTTGAGCAGGCGAAGCCGTTTTTCATGAGTATCTCGTATATCTCCTCGCAGCGCTGAACAGTTATGCTGTCGCCGTAGATCGCCTTTACGTGAGGATCGAGTACCTTGTAGCCTTTGCTGTTTATCGTTCCGCCGAACTGTTCCCACAGCTTGAAAACAGTCTTTGTGACCACTTCAACGCAGTCGCCCGAATCTCCTCTCATGAGCATACAGCCGTTGTGAGCCATGATTTCATCGTGTATCTGCGGAAGGATATTGTCAATGACATTCCAGTAGTCGTAGGAATCCAGCACAGCAGAGAAGCTTGTATACGGATAAAGTTCAGTCAGCAGGCGGCGGAGGAAAGTGATCTCGTCGCCGTCAACAGCGTAGTTTGAACACATTACGAAATGCTCTGTTGAAACTGCGCCGTATGCAACAGGTTCTTTCTCGCAGTCGCAGCTGAACATTTTTTCAAGGTAGGGGATAGCGGGCACAGTTGCCGTATTCACGAAGGACATACACCAGCCTGCGGCGGCTTTCAGAGCGGCATCAAGGCAGGCATCTCCACGGAAATCGAATGAACCCAGAGCCTTTTCCCTCGGGATATCATCATCGCAGGTCAGACCGTAGTATTTGTTGACGATATCACGGTAAGTAGCGCCTACGGTAGCTGTTATCTGCGGATACCATATCTCGGCGCTGATAAGGCTTTCAAGTGCCTGCGGAAGCCATGCGAAATCGGGATGAGTATTGCATATTCCGAAAACAGGAACGTGTATCGGCACTTTCTCGCCTTCGGGGAGCGCTATTATCTCAATGGGGAGATAGCCAAGCTTGTGGAGTTTGCGTATCTTTCCGGAGTTGTAAATGCCTTTGCCCAGAGTGTTATCCAGCACACGCTCAAATTCCTCCACGACCTCATCCTCGGGGCGCTCAAAGAAGTAAGTGTTGAAATAGTCGATGAGGTAGGTCTTTATGAACATCTGAAGTCCGAAGTTCACGACTTTGTCCCAGCGCTTAACACGGCTCATTCTCGGAGTATAATAGGACATTGAAAAAGTCATTCCCGGGTTCAGCATATCGCTGTGGACGGTCTTGTAGAAATCACACATAAGCATAGGGCTGATATAGTTGGTCATGATTATTCCTCCTCTTCCTTGAAGCAGTCCATGATGCTGAGTTTCGGATATTCGGCAGTATCAAGGCTGCACAGTGAATTTGTGGTATAAACGGCTTTGATAAGGTCGCCTTTGAAAAGTTCACCTTTAGCGATGGAGTTCTCACAGTGGGTGAAGTATGCGTAAATATCGCCGCATCCAAGCTCTTTCAGTTTCAGAGCGGCATGGAAGACAGTACCTCCGTATGAGCAGATATCGTCTATGATAAAGACATTGCGTCCTTTCGGGTCAGCGCCGTGAATATCGAATCCCTCGATCTTTCCTGTTTTCCAGTCACGCTTCTTTATGCCGAATCCCACATTGTCGTACTGTGGGATGAATGCAGAATAGCGCTTGCAGCTTCCCTCATCGGGGAAGAATACCAGGTCATTTTCCTTGTCGATTCCTGCCATTTCCATAGCCTGACGGATATATTCTTCGGGAGTTCTTACGACTATGCGGTCAAGGAGTGCTTCTCCCACGGGTGAATGAACGTCCAGAACCTCAACGCAGTCGAATCTGAGAGAGTTGATGATATCGCAGAACCATTTCAGCGTGAATACTTCCGAGCTGTTCTTTACCCTGTCCATACGTGCATTGGGCAGATATGGCATAACAAGGTCGATATTGGTGTAACCGTGGTTTTTAAGGTGATCGGTGATGTAAATAAGCTGTATGAGTTCGGTCTCGTTTTCGTATTTCCAGATTATCTTCCACGGCACTGTGCCTTCGGGAATTTCAAGGTCGATCTTGAAAGTTCCGTCGGGGAAGTTTATAACTTTTGGGAAAACTTCTGTTCTGTCGCAAATTATCTTTATCATATTCCATCCTTCTTTCTGTTATCAGCCAACTATCTCCATCTGGCACATCTTCATAGCAGCAAGAGCGTTGTTGTGGCTTTCGGGAGTAACACCTGCACAGCAGTCAGCGATTATCTTTATGGGAACTTCGGGGAAAGCGGCTTTGAGTATCATAGCGTTGCTGATAACGCATATATCAGTGCATACGCCCAGCATCTGTATCTCCTCTATTTCCTCATCCTTTCCCACAGCAAAGGGGATATCCACAGCGCCGAAAGTGATCTTCTCAAGCTTTATGCAGTCCTCACCGAGAGCATTTTCTACGGCATCTTCCAGCATCCAGCCTTCTGTTCCTCTTATGCAGTGAGGAACAGGGAGATTCTTTCCCTCCTGAGTATCCATGTAGTTTTCGTAGTGAGTGTCGAGGGTAGCGATTATTTTTGCGTCCTTGTTTTCTTTGCGGAACTTTTCAATATATGCGGCGACATTGTCCACAACAGCGGCAGTTTCGGGATTTCCCAGAGCGCCTGTTGTGAAGTCCTTCTGCATATCGATAACAACTAAAACTTTCATGATATTTCCTCCTTGTTTTTCCTTCGGTATAATTTTGAGGGACGGTGAGCCGCCGCCTCTTCATACCGGTCTGTTTCGGTAATTTTGTCTTTCATCTTTCTTCTGAAGTTCGCCGCACCGTCACGGGTATCGGTTATGGTCTCATATATCTGCTGCAATTCCGAAATGGGGAACATCTCAGGCAGCAGTTCAAAAACTATATCATGGTGGACTGTTTCATCCCGAAGCTTCATAAAAGCGTCGAAAATGATATTGCCGTGGTCGAATGCAAGATCATTTCTGATGACACGACCGTCACGGCGGACGATCTTCAGTTCGTTATCCTCAGCTGTAAGAGTGATGGTCTCTGTGCCGCTGTCGGTGACATATGAAAAGTCAAACCACAGCGCCTGAGATGCGTCTGACTGCTTATCGGTCTTGAGGGAAACTGTATCTGAAAGGGCAAGAAATGCGGCTGAGACTATCCATCCTCTCGGGTCACGGTCGGGAGAACTGTATATCCCCGAGTTTATGAAAGTATGCTGCGACACGCCCGTTTCTTCGAGCAGCTCACGTTTTGCGGTCTCCTCGATGGTTTCGCCTTTCCTGATGAATCCTCCCGGGAGAGCGAATTTTCCGATGAAGGGTTCTTCGCCTCGGCGGATAAGCAGGAGTTTCAGCTTTTTGACCCTGCCCAGCCTTTTGTTACCGCTTTCCTCGGACGCTATACCGAATGCGGCTATATCAGCGGCAAGGGAAGGCCTTTCATATTCTTCATAGCTTCTGACCATTGGACTGCTCCTTTCGTGATTACTTATTATCGTTTTGATAATATCATTATTGCAATAAGTTTTGGATTTGTCAAGAGGGTAAGGCGGAAAAGTTTTGAAATAAGTTATACGATACTAACTATGTGCAAAAATAAAAGACGACATGAGTCGTCTCAGCTTGTCAAAAAACTGTTTTGGGACGCCGAGGGCGGCGTCCCCTACAAAATCATTTACGAAGAATAGCCATTTTGTAGGGGCGGACGCCCTCGTCCGCCCGATAATGCCGTATAAAATCTGACTTTATCTACAGACTGAGAAGACATAAGTCGTCTGAGGGTGTCAAAAAGGCCTGAGTTTTTCAAAAAAATGAGGGCGAGCGGAACTCGCCCCTACATAAGCTAATTAATGCAGGGGCGCTTTCCGAGCGCCCTTAATATGATCATTCACAAAAAATCTTTTGCTGATATTACTTAACGGCTGTGAATGCGGTAACTCCGAGGAGAGAAACTATAGTCATGATGATGCCTGCCAGGAGAACTCCGCATATAACGGCGATAACGCTCTTCTTGAAGTTGAGGTCAAGAATGCTTGCGCCGAGAGTGCCTGTCCATGCGCCTGTGCCGGGGAGCGGTATTCCTACGAAAAGCAGGAGTGCAAGATAAAGTCCCAGGTCTGAGCCCTTAGCCAGCTTCTGCGCTTTTTCAGTCAGGGCATTTCCGCCCTTTTCGCCCTTTTCAAGGCAGAATGTGAAGAACTTGCCGATATATTTCTTGTCCTTGCCCCATTCAAGGATCTTTCTTGCGAAGAAGAAGATAAACGGTACGGGTATCATATTGCCCAGCATACACAGCGGGAGGACCTGATACCATGGGAGACCTGTTGCAACTCCCCACGGAACTCCGCCTCGCAGTTCAACAAGCGGTACCATAGATATTAAGAATGAACAAAGATATTTAAATGTAGTTGACATATTTTCTGCTCTCTTTCTTTATTTTGTTGTCCTGTACGGATGTGTACTCAATTATTATGTCATATTTCCGCCAGATAGTCAAGGAGTTTCAGCATAAAACAGCAAAAGTCCCGATGAAACCGTAAGTTTCACGGGACTTTTTGTTATTGTTCCACCAATTGGGCGCTGACATATATCAGCATTATTTTTCGGTAGCTTCGATGAGTTCAGCCAGAAGCGCCGCCAGTTCATCAGGCTTCTGCTTGTATATATTATGTATGCCGCCTACTTTTCTTATCTTGCAGTTACCGAGATTATTGCAGTAGCTGCTTGTATACAGCGTCCTGTCAACGTCAGCGTCGATAAATTCGTCTGTTTTCTGCTGTATCATTTCCGTATCGCTCATATCATATGGCGGTTCTTTTCCTGCGCTTCTGTAGCTCTCGTTCTTGTATTCGAGGTATTCCCTGACCTCTTCGGGAGTGCTCGGCATTGCGTATATGTACATTTTGGGGGAAGAAGTCGCTGTCATAACGCTTACGGTCTTTGCATAGTTCTCCTCCATAAGAACGCTTTCGGAGTGCTGAGAGAAGGTGTAGGTGCTGTGCATTTCCATGATAGCAGCGGCTTTTTGCTGTTTCAGTGTAAGATTTCTCCACGATATCTCGCCTTTCATGGCATCATGGAGGACACGCTGAAGACCTGTATTGCAAAGGGCGGTGAGAAATAATTCGTGAGCGGAATCGTAATAGAAGTAGTCTTCCTCGCTCACAAGCGAGCCGTCGAGTATGAACATTCCTTCTATCTCGTCGGGATAAACGCTCTGCCAGTAGGTAGCATAGAGACCGCCTATGGAGTGTGGGATGAGGATATACGGGGCTTTGCAGCCTGCTTTTTTCAGAGCTGTACGATAGTCCTCCACCACCTGTTCAACGGTCTGCGGAACGGTTGTGGAATCGCTGAGACCGTAGCCTGCACGGTCAACAATAGCTATCCTGTTTTCGGATGCGAATCTGTCCACAGTGGCTTTAAGTCCCATGGAATAGGTGTTTACGCCCTGCCCCGACATCCCGACTAAGGTGTGCTTGCCGTTTTCGTTTCCGCAGAGATAGACATTCAGGTCGTATTCGCCTACGCTTACGGGATTGTATATTCCTTCCTTTTCCAGATATTTCAGCTCAAAATGAGTGAGTATCTTATGTGCGATGAAGATGACAAGCCATATGCTGAGGATTATTATAAGGAACAGCCGCAGCATAACGAGGAATCTGTTTGGTTTTTTATACATTATTATCACCGTTCATATTTTATCGTAGTCAAGCTTGAATTTTTCAGCTATCTGTTTGGCTTTAGCTTCGTTTTTCTCAAGATATTCGCCGCCGTATTTATAGCATACCACCATCATTTCCGCCGCTTCTGCGTCACCACGGTTAGCGGCTTTCCCGAACCATTCAACAGCGGTAGTGAGATTCTTGGCGGTGCCCATGCCGTTCATCCAGCAGTAGCCCAGCATTTTCTTGGCAGGAGTGTAATTCTGACTTGCAGCAGCCTCAAACATACGCTTTGCCTCGCAGAGGTCTCTCTGTATGCCGAGACCGTTTAAGCAGCACCAGCCGTAGGAGTACTGCGCTTCGGGCATGGACTGTTCAGCCGCTTTCTTGTACCACATTATAGCCTTCTTGTAGTTCACATCCTCGCCCCAGCCGTGAAAGAAGCATTCGGCAAGGTTGTACTGTGCGGCAGTATGGCCGGACTCTGCGGCCTTTCTGAAATAGCCAGCCGCCTTGCTTCGGCTGCGTGTAACGCCTTCGCCCATGAAATAGCACTTGGCAAGATTGTTGAGAGCGTCCCTGTCGCCTTGCAGAGCGGCTTTCATGAAAAGCTCCGCCGCCTTGCTCTGGTCGCAGGGGATGCCGTCGCCTTTGTAGTAGCAGCAGGCGAGGGAATAAATGGCATTGGGGTCACCGTTGTCGGCAGCCATTTTGTACCACTTCACAGCTTCTGCATGGTCGGCGGCTGTGCCGCTGCCAAGCCAGTAGATATTTCCAAGCCTGAACTGCGCATCAGCGGAGCCGCTTTTAGCCTTTTCGGTGAGTTCGTCTATTTCGCTGACGCTTAACGGGATGCCGTATCTTTCAGACAGCTTTTCGGCTGTATCGATATTCTTTTTCAGCCCCGTACCGCCGTTCTGATAGAGGAGGATAAGGGCTTTCTGAGAATCATAATCTCCCTGTTCGGCGGCCTGAGTGTATCTTTTTGCGGCAAGAGCGCAGTCCTGAGGTGCGCCCTGTCCCAGTCTCAGACATTCCGCCAGCTTTTTCTGCGAGCTGCAATCGCCTCTGTCTGAGGACTGAGTGTACCAGTAGACCGCCTTTTCGTAGTCCTGCTTTACGCCTCTGCCGTAGTAGAATCTCTCGCCGAGATTGAAGCAGGCGTCGTTGTCGCCGCTTTCGGCTTTACGGAATAGCTCCTCGATAACGGATGAAGAGCCGTCAATTAATGTGATATCTTCGGTGACAGCTGTTTCCTCCGGGAGTTCCCATCCCAGCGCAAAGGCAAGGCTTTTCGCCACCATTTCGCTTTTCTCTGGATTGAGATAATCGCAGAGTTCAGATGATGCCCTCTGAATAACGGATGCGGCAGTTATCTCGCCGCTGCGTACAGCTTCATCTTCACGCAGAAAGTATTTGCCGGTATTTTCGCTGAGAGCCAGGTACAACGCCTTTTTCTCCTTTGAAAGTTTTGGGGCGAAATCTCCGAAAGCGGCGCAGAAACGCTTTTTATCGGTGAGGATATCCCTGCCGAAGCGGTCAGTGACCATTTTGCAGGCTTCGGCTGTTTGTGTGAATAAGTCCTTGTCCATTAACTTTCTCCCTCCGACAGCCTGTCCTTGAATAGCTGATACATACTTTTTCCCTGATCCTTCGGGTCGATGTCCACATCCTTAGCGCTGTCTTTCCACTGAGAATCCTCGGGAAGGAGATTGTACGCCATGTTGTGCTGTTCCCACTCATAAGCCATATCCTCGGCAGTTCTGTAGCTTTCAAGGTCTGCGCCGTGAATGGGGTGTATATCCGCAAGCGCCTGACAGATTATCACGATATCATCGTGGTTCCTTATCTTGTAGGAGTCTGTGATATGCCAGTTGTCGTATTCGTAATCAACAGAGAAGTTTTCTCCGTTGTAGGTGAAAACGTAGTTCCAACCCTGACCGTCGGGATCATACAGCGCTATATCTGCGGCTGAAGTTATAAGAGACGGGAAGCGTGGTTCGGTTTCGGGTTCGGTGGCAGGCTGTGCGATCTCCGTACCGTACTGCCATGTATTTATACCGCCGAATTCATATATGTTTGTATAGCCCATGTCAGCCAGCTTCTGGGCGGCCTGTTTGCTGCGGTTCCCGCTTCGGCAGTATATGAGTATCTTCTGGTTCATATCGGGGAGTTGGGGAGGAGGAGTTGACTGGATAGTCTCATTGGGGATAAGTACGGCGCCGGGAATATGTCCCTGATCGTATTCATCCTGTCTGCGCACATCCACAACGACTACGCCCTGTTCCGAATCGATTATCTTTTTGGCTTCATCCTGCGATATCAGCGTATAGTCATTTTTCTCCGGCTTTCCGAAGTAGAATCCGCCGCTGCAAGCTGCTGATGACGCAAGAAGCAGGCACGAAGCGAGTATCAAAGCGAGACGATTCATATTCAGAACCTCCTTTTTTATTGTAATTTCAGTATACTATAAACGTCCGATGATGTCAAGTTTGCGCTTGTTGTTGACACGTCAGATGCTTCGTGATATAATTTCAGCGGAGAAATCCGAAAGAAATTCATGAACAGGAGGGGTGCAGACTATGAAAGATCTTCAGAAGCTGGCAGGGGAGTGTATGTCTCAGCTTGACAGGATAGGCATAAAGTACGGAACAGTCAGATTTACAGTAAATACCCGTGCAAAGAAAAGGTGGGGACAGTGCATAGTCAGAGGCGCAGGGATTTACGATATAAACATTTCCGCAAGGCTGCTGGGGGATAACGTGGATGATATGGCGGCGAAGAATACCATAATGCATGAACTCGCCCATGCGGCAGACGGATGCAGAAGCGGACACAGGGGGAGATGGCTGGCTATTGCGGCGGCGATAATGAAAGCATATCCCGTATATGATATAAAGCGCACCACATCAAATGCTGAAAAGGGATTTGATGAGGAATATGTTCCGTCAAAGAGGCTGGAATATAAATATTTCTATCGTTGTCTGGGATGCGGAGCGGAGGCGAAATACAAGAAAGCAGGGCGGTTCATAAAGAATCCGGGGGCATATGTGTGTATAAAGTGCCGGGGGAAGTTTGTGACAGCGGAGGAATATGAATCATTGACACCTGCACAGAGGGCGGCGCTGAACAGGGCGCTTATTGCTGGCAGGACAAGGAAATAGTAGTTACTTTTTATTATTCATCTTTTTATATAATGGCAGCTAAAGGAAAGCCAAAGAGGAACACCTCTTGGAGAAGGAGACACCGCTGCATTTC
>ACOK01000006.1 GCA_000174895.1 Ruminococcus flavefaciens FD-1 | reverse complement strand
GGAGAGGACGTGGTGCGGCCGAAAGAGGAAGGGGGGGGCGTGCAGTGAAGTAGAGGAGGGGGGGCGGAGACGCGCCAGGGTTCACGAGTGGGCGGCGGGTGGGTAGGCGTGGAGCGTGGAAAGGGGACAGCGACAGCACGGGAAGGGCGAATATGGCCATGCGTGTACCTAGCGTAAGGGTAGGGCATCGGTAAAGGGTCAATCGTCCCGGCCTGGAGGAGAGGTCGCCATTCATCCGCCGGCCCNNCGGANTGCNNNCCGATAAAATTCCCCATATAAACTGCCGTATGAGTACAACGGTTAACTGTGCCCGTTATTATTTATATTATCCTGCCGCTGAAGTGGTCTATTTCATGCTGGATTATCTGTGCTTCAAAGTCACGGAAGGTCTGCTTCTTTTTCTTGAAGCGGTGGTCGAGATACTCAACGGTGATGAACTTATACCTCTGAACAGGTCTTACGCCGTCAAGGGAAAGGCATCCCTCCTCGGTATCGTAGGTATCCTTTGACTTGTCGGTTATCTTCGGATTTATCATAGCGACGGCTTTTCCGCCGACAGCGGCAACGAGGATAGTTTTGTGCACACCTATCATATTAGCCGCCATGCCCACACATCTGTCCGAATTTGCTGCAAGAGTATCGAGGAGGTCACGTACTGTATGCATATCCTCTTTACCTGCGGGCTCGGACTTTCTGCCGAGAACAAGAGGATCTCTTACTATTTCACGCACCATCAGGTGTTCACCTTCATTTCTGCATTGAGGAGCTGTACATATTTGAAGCCGTACTCATCGTAGCTGTTGAACGCTCCCTTTATTGTTATGCTCTGTCCCTCTTCGGGGTAGTCATCGGGGTACTTGTAGTCGCCGTCAAGCACAAACTCTATACCCTGCTGACAGCAGGCTGTTGCATCGGGGACTATAGCCGCAAAGATGTACTTATCTGCGGCTTCGTCATGATAAACGCTGAAATTGCCCTCAAGCTTGACTATCTTTCCCTCGTACACATCGGGATATAGTATCATATTTGAAACAGTGCTGTATATCATGGTGCTGCTCATTGTAGTCAGGTCGTAGTCAATGCCTGCCTCGGGCTGCTGAGCCTCGGAAGAAGCCTGTGAAGTCTCTGTGACAGCGGATGTCTCTGAGCTTCCGCATGAAAACATCGAAGTCAGGCAAATCAGAATTGACATTATAAATGCAGTTTTTCTCATTTTTCGCCTCTCCTTGCAACCATTGAAACAATACTGAAAATAAAGAATACCGCTATATCAGCCGCTACTATAGTCGAGCCAACGGGAGTTCCCTCAAGAATAGCGAGGATAAGACCGGTTGACGCACAGAAAAGCGATATTATCACGGAGCACACGATAACGCTCCTGAAGCTTTTGAACAATCTCATTGCGGAAAGTGCAGGGAAAATTATAAGCGCCGATATCAGCAGTGAGCCGACGAAATTCATGGCAAACACTATGATAACTGCAATAACTACTGCGATAAGCAGATTGTACAGATCCGAGCGTATGCCTGTAGCCTTTGCGAAGCTTTCATCAAAGGTGACAGCGAATATCTTGGTGTAAAAGAAAAAGAACACCGCTACTACTATTGCTGACATGATGACGCAGGTTATAACGTCCTTCTGCGAAAGGGTAAGTATTGACGTTGAGCCGAAAAGGGTGCTGCACACATCTGCCGACAAGTTTGCCGAAGTTCTGCCGTTTTTCGGGGCAAGGTTCATCATCAGATATCCCAGAGCAAGCGCTCCCACCGATATCATGGCAACTGCGGCATCGCCTTTTATTCTCGTATTTTGTCCCGTCCTCAGCAGGAGGACAGCCGAAACTACGGTAACAGGCATGATAACCAGCATATTGTCCGTAACATTGAGAACTGTTGCTATTGCCATAGCGCCGAATGCAACGTGCGAAAGTCCGTCACCTATGAACGAGAATCGCTTCATTACCAGTGTTACACCGAGAAGCGATGAGCAGAGCGAGATGAGAAGTCCCACTATTATAGCGTATCTCACCGCAGGAAACTGCAAATATTCCACAAGTTTGTCAAGTTTCTCAGTCATCGTCCTCACCTCCCATAACAGAAAGGAATGCCTGACCTATCTTGCTGCTGAGGTATTCCTCCTTAGTGCCGAAAAACTTCTGCTTACCGCCGATATGGAGGATATGCTCGGCATACTTCACAGCGGCATTCATATCATGTGATACCATTATAACGGTAATGTTGTCCTTCTTGTTGAGGCCGTCAATGAGTTCATACATCTCGTTTGAAGCCTTCGGGTCAAGACCTGTAACAGGCTCGTCAAGGAGTATCATCTTCCTTGCGGCACAAAGCGCACGGGCAAGGAGCACTCTCTGCTGCTGACCGCCTGAAAGCTCACGGTAACAGCGGTTTGCCAGATGAGTTATCTCCAGTCGCTCCATCATGTCCTTTGCCAGCTTCTTCTCTTCCTTATTATAAAAGGGACGGAGACCGCAGCGGTTGACGCATCCCGACTGAACTATCTCTTTCACAGATGCAGGGAAATCCCTCTGCACCATAGTCTGCTGCGGAAGATAGCCTATCTCGTTCTTTTTTACCTCGCCAACGAAATTTATCTCGCCGCTGAGCTGAGGCTTCAGTCCGAGGAGAGCCTTTATCAGCGTACTCTTTCCCGAGCCGTTTTCGCCAAGTATGAACAGGTAGTCACCGCTTTCCACGGTGAAGTTAAGTCCCTTTGTGACAACGCTTCCCTCATAGCCGAGAGAAACATCTTCGCATTTCAAAAGTGTACCCATATCAGTCAAGCACCTTTCTGAGAGTTTCAAGATTCTGCCTCATGATGGATATATAAGTCACGCCGCTGCTGACTGTATCAGCAGTAACAGACTGAATGGAATTGAGGGTCTCAATATTGCGGTCCTTGTTTTCCGAATTGTCGATAACAGCCTGAGCGATGGACGGATCGGAATTTTCTATGGTGAAAACAGTATCGATCCCCAGTTCATCGATCTTGTTTGCAAGTCCCACTATAGTCTCGAAGCTTGCCTCAGTTTCAGCGGAGCAGCCGACAAATGCGGCATAGTAGTCGATGCCGTAATCGTCCACAAGATAGCGGAACGGGAAGCGGTCGCCGAAAACGATCGTCTTTACTTTGGCATTGTTGGCCATATCTGTATATTCGCTGTCAAGAGCATCAAGTTCGGCATTGTAAGCTGCAAGATTCGCCTTGTAGCCCTCAGCGCCTGCACTGTCAAGCTTGCAGAGAGCATTGCAGATATCATCACAGCATATCTCCGCATTTCTGAGAGAGAGCCACACGTGCTCGTCGTACTCGGGGCCTTCTTCCTCGCCCTCTTCTTCCTCTTCCTCAGCTTCCATACCTTCCTTTATTTCCTCTTCCTTTGCGAAATCTCCGATAGATTCGAGAAGCTTCACCACCTGCATATCCTTGTTGCGGGCTTCCCTGAGAGCATCATCCACCCATTTATCGGACTCACCGCCCACATAAACGAACATATCGCAGTCGGAGATCTTCATAATATCCTCAGCGCTGGGCTGGTAGTTATGGAGGTCAACACCGTTGCCGAGAAGGTAGGTTATCTCCACATTTTTGCTGTCGCCGACTATCTGACGGGTCCAGTCGTACTCTGAGAAAGTGGTGCATATCACGTCTATTTTTTCAGGAGCTGAGGAAAGCCTGCCCTGCGAGCAGCCTGTAAATGAACATGACAAAACAGCCGCCGTAACAGCTGCTGCGAATTTAGCTGATATTTTATTCATAGTAACCTCTCTTTTTTGAATTTGATAATCATTTTCAAATCAAATTATACTTCATTATTGCCGCTTTGTCAAGTCCCGAAAGCATATTTCATACACTTTTCACAGGCAGGCTGTGGGATATCCACGAAAAAGGGCTGCCGTTGGCAGCCCCTACATTATAATATAAGCAACATAACGGGAGATCAGAACAGAAAGCTGTGCCGGAAGAATTACCCACATCAATAATACTGCGAACATACCTCAGATCATTTCAGGAAATCCAGAACCGCCTCTGCGCACTCATCAGGCTTTGACTTATAAAGAAAATGATCGCCCGGCATATCCTTTATCTTGCAGTTGCCTATTTTCTCCGCATACGGTTCAACGACCTCTTCCCTTTCCCTTTTGGCTTCGTCAAACATTTTACCGCATACGTAATCAATAAGTTCATCATCGCTGCCTGTGAATCCGGCAGAATACTCGTCCAGATACCTCTGCTTTAGTTCACTGTTTTCAAGGAATTCCCTTACCTCATCAGCCGAACGGAAACTGCTTGTAAACGAGAGATACAGCTTCGGCACGTCATTCGGGACAAGCTCATTCCACACAAAGCTTCCGTTTATCTCAGAATTCTTTGAATCCGAAATGAAGGCATCCGAACCGACGGTCAGCCATATCATATAATTGAAGGCTTTTTCCTCGGTTTGGGTAAACTGCGGATGTTCTATTCTGAAGATCGGAAGCTCGCAGAATCCTCTCCTTTCCAGCTTATAGAGGTACATCATATCGGAAACATCCTGTTCCTTCGGCGATTCAACAGGCTGAGGACAAACGCCGTCCAGATTCACCATAGCCTCGATCTCATCGGGATACTTGCTTACCCAGTACGAAGCATAGATCGCTCCCAGAGAATGTGGCATCAGCACGTAAGGCTTCTCCACTCCTGCATTTCCCAGCGCTTTGCGGCAATCCTCCACAACAAGTGCAGCAGTGATCTCATCCCTGATATCGTCGCTTCCGTTATAGCCGGGACGTGAAAGGAAGATGACCTGATCGTCCTCCTGCAAATTCTTTGCAAAGTCCTTCATTTCCAGCATGGTGCCGTAGCCTGCGCCGTGAAGCACTACTATCCTGTGCCTGCCGTCCTCATTGCCTGTCTTCACCACGTTCAGTGAATGATCTCCCACAGACACAAGATCGCAGTAGCCGTTTTTCTCCATGAACTCAATATGCTTCGGTTCCATTATGCGGTGGTAACCGAAAATTCCCAGAAGTGCCAGAACCACCAGTATCACCAGCACAAGCACCAGAATGAGTATCGCCTTGAATATCTTCTTAACAACTTCCATAATTCCAACTCCTTTTGGTAATATATTACAGTTATGATTATAACACGCCTAAGATTAAAAAGTCTTTAAATAACGGGAATTTACAAATAAAAAACAGCACCTCTGACGGATCAAAGGTGCTGTCTGATATAGCTAAAGAATAATTATGCCTTGTTAACGCTTCCGAAGAGCTCCATCTTCTCCTTAACCTTAGCCTTGATAGCCTCAAAGCCGGGAGCGAGAAGCTTTCTTGGGTCGAAGCCCTTGCCCTGCTTGTCCTTGCCTGCTTCAATGTAGCCTCTTGTAGCCTCTGCAAATACGAGCTGGCACTCTGTGTTAACGTTGATCTTAGCAACGCCGAGAGAGATAGCCTTTGTGATCATATCGTCAGGGATACCTGTGCCGCCGTGAAGAACGAGAGGCATATCACCAACAGTCTTGTTGATAGCCTCAAGAGTCTCAAAGCTGAGGCCTTCCCAGTTGTCAGGATATACGCCGTGGATGTTACCGATACCTGCTGCGAGGAAGTCAACACCGAGATCAGCGATCTGCTTGCATTCGTTAGGATCTGCGCACTCGCCCTTACCGATAACGCCGTCCTCTTCACCGCCGATAGCGCCAACCTCAGCCTCGATTGAGAGACCAAGACCGTGAGCAACGTTTACGAGCTCAGTTGTCTTAGCAACGTTCTCATCGATCGGGAAGTGTGAACCGTCGAACATGATTGAAGTAAAGCCAGCCTTGATGCACTTGTAGCAGCCCTCATATGAGCCGTGGTCAAGGTGAAGTGCAACAGGAACTGTGATTCCGAGAGACTTGTCCATAGCTGCAACCATAGCTGCTACTGTCTCGAAGCCGCACATATACTTGCCTGCGCCCTCAGATACACCGAGGATAACAGGGCTGTTGAGCTCCTGAGCTGTGAGAAGGATAGCCTTTGTCCACTCAAGGTTGTTGATGTTGAACTGGCCAACTGCGTATTTGCCTGCTCTTGCTTTCTGGAGCATTTCTGTAGCTGAAACTAACATAATTTAAATTCCTCCTGAGAATTTCATTTACGGGGTCAAGACCCCATCGTTAATATTATAACACAGCTTTGTCAGAATTGCAAGCCTTTATGTAAAATTTAGCAATTAGTGCCCAGTATGAGCGTTCAGCTGTCAGTGGTTGGTTGTTAGTGCGGGGTGACAGTGGGCATCCGTTGCCTGCAATATATGTAGGGGCGCACAGTGTGCGCCCTGAGTCTGTCAAAAACTGATTTCGTGGCGGCCTCATTCCCCGCAGAATTACAATATCACACATAATCGGGAGGCCGAGGGCGGCCTCCCCTACAAATCAATATTTA
>ACOK01000007.1 GCA_000174895.1 Ruminococcus flavefaciens FD-1 | reverse complement strand
CGATAAAGCCATATAAATTTCAAAGATCCTCACACTCAGAGGGATCTTACTAACTGCTGGAAGACATCGCCGCGCTCTTCAAAGTTCTTGAAGATTCCGTAGCTTGCGGCGGCCGGCGACATTACACAGCTCTTGCCTTCGGGTGTTATCTCAGAGGCAAGCTTTACTGCGTCCTCTAAGTGTTCAACATAGTGGACACGCTCGGGAGCTGAAAACTGCTCGGACTTTATAAGGCTATACACCCTCCTGCCGGAAGCCTCCATGCAGATAATATTCACAGTGGACTTATTAAGATAATCCACCAGCGGCATATAGTCGATTCCTCTGTCCATGCCGCCTATGAGTATAGTCTCGACGTCGGGAACGCTCTTCAGCGCCTCAATAGCTGTAGCGCAGGCTGTGGATATGGAATCGTCATACCAGCTGATACCCTTGAATGTTCCAACGGGTTCAAGTCGGTGCGGAAGCGGATCAAAGGACATCAGTGCCTTGTTGAAGTCGTTTCTTGAAACCAGATTGCGGCATACGTCCCATGCGATAGCGATATTGTAGTAGTTGTGAGAACCGAGAAGCTTTATCTTCTTCACAGGTATCTCAAGCTCTCCGTCGTCGGAATCGTAGACCTTGCTCTTGATAATGAACACATCGGCGTTGTTGAACTTATCCGATACAGTAACTGTTACCGACGGAATATCATCAGTTACCAGCTTACTGTTTATCCAGAGAGTGTCATATGGGTTCTGATGGAGGTAGATGTTCTTCTTTGCGTTGTAGTAATTCTCCATGGTGCCGTAGTGGTCGAGGTGCTCCTCATAGAGATTGAGGAAAACTGCCTTTGCAGGAGAAACTGTCATGTACTCCAGCTGATGGCATGAAAGCTCACACACAACTATTGTATCATCATTCACACCCTCAGCGATATCGAATACAGGTATGCCGATATTTCCTGCGATACGTGTATCTCTGCCCGATTCGTGAAGAATGTGGTAGATAAGAGAAGTTACTGTGCTCTTGCCTTTTGTGCCTGTGATACCGATTATCTGGTCACGGAACACTGTGAAGAAAACCTGTGTTTCGGAGGTTATTTCGCATTTATGCTCCGATGGCTGTTTCTCCAGCACTATGCCGGGGCTTTTGAACACGATATCAAATCTGTCCAGCTCCTTCTGGTAGTCCTTGCCGCAGATAAGCTCAACCTCTTCGGGAAGCTCATTTGCGCTGCGGTCAACGGTGTTAAGGTCAGCTACGGCAATTGCCGAGGGAGTGCAGTATTTCTGCAATATCCTGTAAGTTGACTTTCCCTCTCTGCCGAAGCCGAGTATGCAGACGGTCTTTCCGTCGGTGTATTTCTTGATATATTCTGCAAAGTTATTCAAAGCAGACGCTCCATTTCTTTAGTAAGTATGCTCCTGAATTCCTCAGGCAGCAGATTTTCGTCATTGAATGAGCCGCAGTATCTCTTGTTGATACTGTCGATAGTCTCAGGATGATAAAGTCCCCTGTCCTTATACTCCCTGAAAAGCAAAGGAAGCGGAACATCGTTTGCTTCGTATTTTTCAATGGCGAGAGAAACTGCAAGGTTCACCTCGTCGATACTTCCCACGCATTCAAAGGGCTTGTGCAGTGACTGGCCGATAAGCTCGATGAAGTATTCCTTCATATTCTCATCGTTAAGCAGATCCTTTCCGAATACGAGCCTCAGCTTTGAAGGCGAAAGGAACGGTGAAAGGATAAGGCACACGAACAGGCACTTAGGGCACTCTCCGCACCATATATCAGGAGATACCTTGCTTCCAAGGTTGCAGCTTCTGAATACAGGCAGATACTTTTCGTGGGATACGAACATCTTTGCTATCTGGAATTCCGATAGCGGTCTGAGGAAGCTGAAATAATATACTCCCGAACGGAGGTATTTCTCCTCATAAGAATGGAAATCCTGCTCGAATTCAAAGCTCTTGGAGTACTGGTGGTTAACGTCCTGACCTGCAACAGTGCTTTCGTTGGCGCTGGACTCATTGGAAAGAACAACGTATTTCAGGCCGTTAAGGTAGGCTGTTATCTCTGCCGAGAATGCAACTATGGACGAAAACGGCGTATGACCGTTAAGGTAGCCGTCGTTGTTCAGCTTGATAAGTGAACGGTCGAACTTGCGCTGAGAAATGATAAGTGCATCTTCGGGGAGACCTGCCGCCTCCACTGTGGCACTTATGGAACAGCGCTTGTTTATGGCGTAACAGCGGCAGTTCATGCCTGCCTGTGTGAGAGTCTCGATAGTGAGGGCTGAGTCTTTGCCTCCGCCGATAGGCACAAGGCAGCCGCCCAGTTCACGGTGTGACTCGTTTTTACTGCTGAAGCTTCCCACAGGAACGATGTTCACGAAGCTTTCAGCGTCAGCGGAAATGCCGTTCACGTAGAAGAATTCGCCAAGTCCCAGATAGTAAAGCTTCTTCCACCATTTTATCTGCTCACTGTCAAGTTCTCCGCACTCTACCCTCATTTCGGGGGAGCAGACTGCTTTCCAGTAGCTTACTGCTTCAGCCATGCCCAGTGAGAATGCCATTCTCTCAAAAGTAAGGTCATCAGCAACTGTAACCCCCTCAGGCTTTGCAAATACCCATGACGGGCTGAAATCCGCAAGTCCGGGAATGGAAAAGCTGTAGCCGATCTCTATCTGATCTTCTGTTTCGTTTATAGTGTATGATCTGTAGATAAACACATGGTTCTCAGCCCTGAATTTTTCGTATTTATTCATCAATGCCTCCGTGGATCTGTCTCATTCGCCTTTATTTTCACCTGAGATCTTCAGATAATGCTCTTTCAGCAGTCTGAATGTGGCAGGAGAAAGATCATGCTCAACTTTGCAGGCATCCTCAGCCGCAGTATCACGGTCAACCCCGAGGAACTCAAAGAATGCTGACAGGATCTCATGTCTGTCATAGATACGCTCAGCTACCTCAAGGCCGCTGTCGGTAAGACGGATATGGTTATCATTATCAACAGTTACAAGCCCCTCATCTTTCATCTTTTTCAGAATGATGGAAACGGTGGGACGGGAATATCCCAGATATGAGCAGATGTCGATAGCGTGGACATCCGGCTGCTTCTTTGAAAGAATAAGTATAGTTTCAAGATAGTTTTCTACTGCTTCTGTAATAGCCATACGGATTCTCCTTTTCAGGTAAAATATATACTGCACCATCGTTATAAACGGCAGTGTATAATTAGTGGTATTATATTATTATATCATATTGCCGCCGAAATTACAACCACTTTTCAGCAAAAAAATCAAAAACAACGTATTGTGTTTTTTCTCAGGTCAACAGCATTTACTTTTTTGGTGC
>ACOK01000008.1 GCA_000174895.1 Ruminococcus flavefaciens FD-1 | reverse complement strand
TCAGCAGCTAATGGCGTCCCTTTTGGGTTATTATTCAGTTGCAAACTGTGATTCGTGTCTTGTGAAGAAGTCTGTTCTCGGAGGCAGGAATTTCAGTTTGTGGTCATTGCCTGTGAAGTAGGTCAGCGGCTCAAGGATAGTATCCCATGACCAGATACGCTCGTCAACTTCGAGGTATTCACGGAGCTTTTCTGTTCCGAAAGGTGCCATAGGATGAAGAAGTACACCTGCTATTCTTATCATATAGAACAGGTTAGCCAGCGACTGCTTCATAGCTTCCTTGTCGGGATATTCGCCTGTCAGTGCCTTAGCCATGTACTTGCTGCCGTTGCGGATATAGCTGTCAAGCACATAAGTGCACTGATGGAAAGCAAACTTTGACATATGCCTCTCGTAGTCAAGCACGGCTTTCTTTGCGTCCTCGATGAATTTCTCCTCGGGAGCGTTATTCGGCATAACGCCGTCAAGTTCCTTCTGGCAGGTGTAGAAAGCGGTACGGATCATACGGTTGTATACATTTGAAAGGAGGAGTCCGTCCTTTACAACAGGATCGGTATCCTCAGGCTTTGCATCGGGATTATAAGGCTTCGGCATAAAGCTTACAGAGCGCTGTCCCAGACCAAGTCCCAGCCAGTGCATACGGAGCTGCTCTGGAGTGTAGTGGTTGAGCAGATCAGCGGCCATAGGTGGCTTTACTGCGCCTGAGCTTGAAGCTTTCTTATCGAGGAACAGGATGTGGTGATTAGCCACGATAACAGGCATCTGCAGCTCGCCCTCGGCAGGTGAAGCTGTCTTTTCGGAAGATTCCTGCTGAGCCATCCACATTGCAGGCTCTGCGATGCCGTAGAAGTAGATATTATCCTGACCGATGAACTGATAAACGGTTGAATCCTTGCTGCACCAGTAGTTCTTCCACTCCTCACGGTCCTTGCCTACGGATTCCAGGTAAGTCTGAGTGAACGAGATAGGAGCCCAGAGTGACTCAGGCCATACCCAGACTGTAAGTCCCTCAACGCCGTCCATGACAGGAGCGGGAACGCCCCATTCAATGTTGCCTGTGAGACGGAAAGGTACCAGGGTCTTGCCTGTTCTGTAGCGGATGCCGTTCTCGGTGAGTATGCGGCAGGCTTCGTCGCAGTCTGAAAGTTCCTTGAATTCTATAGTGAATGAAGGCTTCTTAGGCTCTTCAAGGTAGTTATGCTCAGGCATGGAAGCTGCAAGTTCCTTGTATTTTTCCTCGAATTCACGCTTGATATAGATAACAGGCGGCTTGAGAAATTCGTCTATGGTCTTCCATACGACAGGGCGGATGTCCTTGCGCTTTTTCAGTTCCTCTACCCAGTCCTTCATGAGCTTTTCGTAGTCACGAAGCTTGAAGTACCAGTTTGTAACAGGCTTCATTGAAGGAGTCTCGCCTGTGAGAGTGCTGACAGGATTCAGCAGATTCTCGGGCATATACTGATGTCCCATATCGCATTCGTCAGCATAGCCCTTTTCAGATGTACAGCCGTCAACAGGGCATTTGCCGACAACCTGTCTGCCGTTGAGGAAGCATCCTGCCTTCTCATCATAGAACTGCATAGTGGTTATCTGATTGAGCTGACCCTTTTTGTAAAGTGAGCTGATGAACCAGTCGGTAACTTCAGCGTGTATCTCCTTTGAGCGTCCGAGGCCGGAAGCGCCGAACAGGTTAGGGGAGATACCGTAAGCGTCGAGAGTATCCTTCTGCTTCATGTGGTTGCGTGCAACGAAATCTTCAAGAGAGCCATCAAATTCGCCGTTCTTTACCTTTACACGCCATCCCTCGGCGATAGGTGAGCCGTAGCAGTCTGTACCGCCTACGAAGATGACATTTTCCTTGCCGATACGGTCACGCATGAAACGAGCGAATGTATCAGCGAATACAAACATACCGCCAACGTGTCCGAAGTGGAGTTCCTTGTTTCCGTATGGCATACCGCCTGTGACGATACATCTTTTCGGGAACACAGGACGGGGTATCTCAAAATTTTTCTTTTCCTTTTTATTGTCTGACATTTTATTAATTCCTCTTTTTCGTTAATGCTCGAAAAACAATTGTAGGGAACGGTGCCCTCGGCGTTCCGCAAAAAAATATGTATATTGATGGAACGGCGAGGGCGCCGTTCCCTACAAGTTTATTGCTGATGGTATCTTATGCAAAAGCCTGAAGGCGCTTGCGTGTTATCTCCTCGCCGAGAACATGGCTTACCTCCCAGATATCGGGAGCGTTTGCATGGCCTGTGAGAGCGATACGGAGCATATTTGTGATGTGGACGATGCTTCCCTTGAACTGATCTGGGTTCTTCTTGTAGTCCTTGGGCTTTACTGCGAATCCCATTTCCTCGGTGATCACCTTTACCTTGTCGAACCATGCAGAGCTGTCATCGCTGTGGTCGTAGGAGGCAAGGTACTTTCCGAAGAATTCCTTTACTGTAGCCTCGTCGCATTCCTCGGGCATAGAGTCTGTAACGCTGAACTTCTCATCGTAGTAGAAGCTCATGAAGTCGCAGGCCTGCTTCCAGGTCTCGATATCACGTCTTGGCTTTGCACCGCCTCTGCCAACATTGAGGGCAGCGAGAGTTCTTTCGGGGTACTTTTTAATGAGGTCGGCGTACTCTGTGTTGTACTCCTCGCACCATTCCAGCCAGCTGTCTCTTACCTTTTCAGCGGACATACGGCAGATAACGTTCTTGGAGATATCTCTCATCTTGTCCAGGTCGACCAGTGCGCCTGATACTGACATCTTTTCGAGAGTGTAGGGGAAATCATGGTAATCGGCCTCGGGATTGGCGATACGCCATTCCTCATAATTGGAGTTGAGGAGAGTGAGAAGGAATTCCCATACAGCGTCCTTGCTGATACCTTCCTGCTGATAGTAGGAAAGTGCAAGCTCGGGATCCTTTCTCTTGGAGAGCTTTCTCTTGCCGTTTGTTTCCTCATCTATCTTCATGAGGGTAGCTGTATGGCAGTATACAGGCATTTCCCAGCCCAGCACCTTAAACAGCTCAACGTGCATCGGAAGTGAAGATATCCACTCCTCGCCACGGATAACGTGAGTTGAGTGCATGAAGTGGTCATCGATAACGTGAGCGAAGTGATAAGTCGGGATGCCGTCGCTCTTGAGGAGTACGAAATCCATATTGTTTGCAGGCATTTCCAGCTTGCCTCTGACAGCATCGTCAACTGAGATGTAATCTTCTGTCTCGGTGCCTCTGTAACGAAGGACCCATTCCTTGCCTGCTTCGATATTAGCCTTTATTTCTTCTATAGTAAGATCACGGCACTTGGCGTACTTGCCGTAAACACCGGGATTTTCCTTGTTTGCAGTCTGCTGTTCACGGATAGCTTCAAGCTCCTCAGCGGTCATGAAGCAGGGGTAAGCCAGACCCTTTTCAGTGAGAAGCTTAGCGAAAACGTGGTATATCTCCTTACGCTGGCGCTGTCGGTAAGGGCCGTAGTTTCCGTTGTCGCCCTCAGCAGTTGCGCCCTCGTCAAAGTGAACGCCGAAATAATCCATAGCATTTATTACAGTCTCAACAGCGCCTTCCACCTCACGCTTGTTGTCGGTATCCTCAATACGGAGGTAGAAAGTACCGCCTGACTGATGAGCGAGTCGCTCGCCGATTATAGCGTTGTAGAGGTTGCCGAGGTGAACGAATCCCGTAGGGCTGGGGCCGATACGTGTAACTGCGGCACCGTCGGGAAGCTGTCGCTCGGGGAAGCGTGCAGCAATGTCCTCGGGAGTTTCTTTTACATCGGGAAAGAGAAGCTGTGCAAGTGCATTGTAGTCCATTATTATCAATCCTTTTTAAAATTATTCCGTCCGAAGCGGATATTCGTTTTATTATACCATATTATGTATGAAATGTCAAACTTTAAAAGTGCATGAAAAAGGACACCCCGAGCGGATGTCCTTTATTATCATTCGATAGTGACTCTTTTCATTACCTGCGGAGTTGTGGGCTTGTCGTTGTAATCTGTTGCGCACTCAGCGATCTCGTCAACAACATCCATACCTTCTACTACCTTGCCGAAAGCAGCATAGTTTCCGTCGAGGTGGGGAGCATCCTCATGCATGATGAAGAACTGTGAACCTGCTGAATCGGGCATCATGGAACGAGCCATAGAGAGTACACCTCTTGTGTGCTTGAGGTCGTTTTTTACGCCGTTTGATGCGAATTCGCCCTTGATATGCCAGCCGGGGCCGCCTGTGCCGGTACCGTTAGGACAGCCGCCCTGAATCATGAATCCGGGTATTACTCTGTGGAATGTGAGACCGTCGTAGAATCCGCTCTTTACGAGCTTCTCGAAGTTCTCGCATGAGATAGGAGCGATATCGGGATAAAGCTCTATTTTGATCTTTTTGCCGTTTTCCATTTCAATGATTACCATATTTTTTCCTCCGTTTATTGTCAGCCTAAATTAATGACTATCTTAGTCGCAGGCTCAATATATGTGGTAGTTGTGGCAGGAGCTGAATCCTCCTGAGTTGCAGGTTCGTGAAGTTCGTTATACGCTTCGAGGATCGATTTTGTTTCGGTAGTGGCGTTAACGTCAGCTTCTGCTGCTTCAGTGATCGGGATAGTTTCAATTACATCGCCCAGCATATTGGTCACAGTTTCGTACATAGCCTCTGTTGCAGGCGGTGCTGCTGTGGGAGACTCTGCTGCGGGTGCAGGCGGATGTGTGGCCGGAGCCGCAGTCGGTACAGCCTGCTGAACTGTAGAGTGCGCCTTGCTTTTTTGGTTCTGGCTTACTGCGTCATCTGCACAGGACTTGCCTGCGATTATAACAAGGGCAGCTGCTAAAATTGCAAGGACTACCGCTGACATTTTGCTTATATCCATGAACATCCCTCCGCTTCTGATATGGTAATATTATAACTCATTTTAATATATCTGTCAAGAGCAGAGATTTGTGACCCACGGCAACAGTG
>ACOK01000009.1 GCA_000174895.1 Ruminococcus flavefaciens FD-1 | reverse complement strand
TTTCCTCAGAAAGGTTTCCCCCGATAAATACATATAAAGCTGCTATATGAGTACCACGGCTATCTCAGCCGTTTTTATTATGCTTTGAAGATGTATCTCACAAAGTTGTAGAGGTGTGCATGGATGGAGTTATCGCCGTGGTATCCGCCTTTTACGTAGTGCCAGATATGGGGGATGTTATTCTTTTCCATATCATTGTGATAGCCGGATGGAACGGTATAAACTGTCTTGTCATTATCACCGGCTGTAAGGAAGATCAGGTGCGGATCGTTCTCTGTGCCGAGCCTGAAATCAGTGGATGCTCCGGGTGCCGGGCAGATAGCGCCGATATAGCTGAACAGATCGGGACGCTTTGTACCGATGAGAAGAGACTCACGTCCGCCCATTGAGAAGCCTGTTATAGCTGTATTCTCACGGCCTGTCTTTACGCTGTAAGTCTGTTCGATATGAGGCATCAGGTCCTTTGTCAGGTCGTTTATGAAGTTATCATAAGCCTGATTATTCGGCTCGTCCATAGCCGAACAGTTCTCCTGAGTAGCGCTGGAATAGATATAGGGGAATACCACTATCATATCCTCAGCTTCGCCTGATGCAATTGCATTGCCGATTATCTGGCGTGTAGCCATGACGCCGTTGCCCTTGATTATCATTCTGTCCTGATTCTCCCAGTAGCCGTGCATCACATAGAGAACAGGATATTTCTTGCTTTCGTCATAGTTTGCAGGAAGGAGGATATTATACAGCTTATTGCGGTTGCAGGTAGTTGAGAAATATGTGCCGCTTTTGACTGTGCCGTACTGAACCCCTGATTTCTCACTGTGGGAATCATTTGGCTCAACGTTTACGACGCTCTCATTGACCAGTGAGGTGTATTCGTTAAGTGTCATTCCTGATGTCTTTATGTCCTCCCCGGCAGGCTGACTTTCTCCGTCAAAATCTTTTTTCTCGCCAAGGACAAACTTATGGATGAGAATAAGATCGTTTATCTGGAATGAACCGTTGCCGTCAACGTCAGCGGCCTTCTTTGCGGCGATGCCTGATAAGCCGTTTATGATGCCCTTTCTGCCTGCAATAACGTCGAAAGAATCGATACAGCCGTCAGAATTAATATCGCCCGGGATATACTGAACGTCACCGGATTCAGCAGGAGCAGCGCCTTCGATCAGACGTCCTGCCTCAGCAACTATAGTATCGTCGATGTAGAAATCGCCGTCGCCTTCTTCGGTCTCAACGTATATCTGCATATTTGTTGCGCCTGCGGGGAGCATATAATTCGTATTTGCAAGCTGAGCCCACTCGCCCTTGCGGATATAGCCTTTAGCGATCTTGTCATACTTGACTTCGCCGTCTGTATCCTCATACTGTAAAGTGAAGAAGAAAAGCTGTTCATCGGGTCCATCGGTGTACTTGACATTTGTGGAGAAGCTGTACTCAGTGCCTGACTTTATCTTGGAGCCGAGAGCGTGAGTAACGCCGTTCCATGAAGCGGTTCTGCCCGAAACGTAAACTGATGAACTGCCCTCGAAATGCTCTGTTCCTGTGCTTTCGACAGATGCAGCACCTCTGCCTGACCAGCCGTCAGTCTTACCCTCGAAAGTAGAGTGCATCAGGTAGCCGTTCGGATCGGGCTCGGTGTAAGTAGCAGGATTCCACTCGGCCTTGCTGTACTCGAAGAAGTCGATATCAGCGTAGCCGCCTGTGTTCTTGGTTGCGTAACTGTAGATGCCGCTTCTGTAGCCTGTGAACAGCTTCAGATCGTAGGTCATGCCAAGCTGTTCGCCGAGCTGTTTCCAGTCGGAGCCGTTTGTGGAGTAGTAGAATGTAGCCTTGTCGATGTTGTTGGACGAACTCATGTCTGACTTTACATCATTGAACTTGAAATCGATCTTGAGGTAAACCTCGTCGCCGCTCATGTTGGTCTCAGCGATGATCTTGTTGGAACTTGTAGCGATGTCAGAACCGCCGTTTCTTGCCATGTAGATCTTCTTCTGACCGCTGTCATTGACATAAACACCGATATTTCCGTAGTTGAACTGGAATGCTGAGAGACCGGCGTAGTCACCGACCTTCATGCCCTTTGTATCAAGTTTGATATAGCTGGTGCAGGCGGGTCCTTCTGTACGCATAGTCAGCGTATTTCTTGCGTTGAGGAGGTTAGTTGCCTTTGTATTATTATGAAGTCTCAGCCAGCCGTCACGCTCTGTTACTGACCATGACTTGTTATCAGGATTGTGGTTCCACTGCCATTCCAGTTTCAGATCATTGGATGAGTAGCTGAAATCGTCGGAGCACGCAAGTGATGAGCCTTTGTAAGTGTCGGTGTCCATAGTTAGAGTAACGGGAGCCTTGCCGTTAACGCCCATCATCGGCCAGCCGTCCACCCATGTTACGGGAACGAGGGAGGGGATACGTCCTACTGCACCGTGATCCTGGAAAAGGAGACCGTACCACTTTCCGTCTGGAGTGTCAACGATACCGCCCTGAGCCAGACCGCTGCCGTATGAGCCTACGCCTGAATCGAGGATCGTTTTGCCTTCGTAGCTGCCTGTGAGAGTTTTGCTGCGGTAGCAAAGTTCGATACGTCCCTTGCCGTTAGGCCATGCAATGATGAAAACATAGTAGTAATCGCCGATCTTCTGGATGTGTGAGCCTTCGCCGGCCAGACCTGTGAGACCTGTCTTGAACAGAGTCTTGTCAACTCCGCCCTGTTTGAAGCCGGTCATCTCTGAGTTGAATTCCTTGATCTTGATCTCGCCGCCGCCTCCGTAAACGAGGTAATTTCTTCCGTCGTCGTCAAAGAGGATAGAAGCGTCGTGGTACATACCGTTAAGCTCAACTCTGTCCCATGTGCCGTTTTCTATGTCACGGGTCTTGTAGATGTAGGATTTTCCCGTGCCGTAGCTTCCGAAGAAAACGTAGAACCAGCCGTCCTTGTAGCGGAGACTTGCAGCCCACTGTCCGTGAGCGTAGTCGTGCTTGCCGTTGGTCAGATTCTGAACGTCGCCGTTAGCCATGGTGTCATAAACATAGTTGCAGAGCTCCCATGAAACAAGGTCATCGGATTTCATGATCGGAGCGCCGGGGCTGAAGAACATGGTAGTGCTTACCATGTAGTATGTATCACCCACACGGATAACATCGTCATCAGGAACGTCAGCCCAGATGATCGGATTGTGCACAACTGTTTCAGCGGAAGCTGTCAGGGTTGTACTGTCGATAATATCTTTCGGGAGAAGAGCAGCAGTGCCCATAAGTGCCACAGCAGACAAAACAGCGCCTGCGGTCATTTTCTTTAATATATTCATAGTAACCTCCTTAATAAATGCATAATACTTATCACTTTTATTTTATTATTTTTGTCATTATGATACAACTCACAAAATGCAGATTAGGTGTGATTTTTGCAGAAGTTGTTGTTTTGTATGTACAACTTCTATAATTGGCTGGAAATATTTTTGTATTGACTATCAGCGATATTATGTGTTATTCTTAGATCATGGGATCCCTTATCAAATGTACGGAGGTTTTACCGAATGAAAAGAACATTATCAAAAATTGCGATTTCCTTATTATTTGTACTTACATTTATTGGTGCTGTATTCAGTACAACATACCCGTATTCTTTTATAACTGCTAACGGCGCAGCTGAATACGAAAGCGATGTACAGCGAAACTACGCCATGGAAGTAGCAGCGATCGTAAATCGTGAACGTGCCGCAAACGGACTGCCTGTGCTGAAATATTCAGACGAACTCAGCAAAGCCGCAAATACAAGAGCAAAAGAGATACAGTCTTATTTCTCGCATACACGTCCTGACGGAAGAAGCTGTTTTACTGCGGTTACTGATATGGGCATCCGTTACCGCTATATCGGTGAAAATATAGCCTACGGACAGCGCAGTCCCGTGGAAGTCATGAACGGCTGGATGAATTCGCCGGGACATCGTGCAAACATCCTCAGCCCGAACGTGGAGTACATGGGTATCGGTGTTGCGCAGCGGAACGGAGTTTACTACTGGACACAGTTCTTTGCATCTGCTGACGGTCTGACGGGAGAGGTGATAACATCTGATGAAGCTGTGCAGACTACGGTTACAACTGATGTTACATCCACTGCAACTATGGCTGTGACAACTTCTGTAACATCATCCGGGACAAAGTCGTGTCCGAACTATAACTTTAAACTTGATATCCTCAGGGAACTGCTGAAAAAATACGGCATCGACCTTGACGAATTGCTCAGATGATCCTGAAAAGCCGTTTTCA
>ACOK01000010.1 GCA_000174895.1 Ruminococcus flavefaciens FD-1 | reverse complement strand
TCACTAATCTGCCTGTTGGATTTTTTCATGATTATGCAGGCTTCTTTGTTACTGAACTCCTCAAAGTAGATAAGATACAGTACTTGCCTGTATTCAAGTTTCAATCTGTGCAGTGCCTGATGCACCATACGTTTTTGTTCGCTCTTTATGTAATCGCTTTCGAGATTTTCCTCGTCGGCAAGGTATTCCTGTGATTCCAGCGGAACGACGCTGAGCTTTGTATGCTTTCGGAGGTGTTTAGCGGTTAGATTACGCCCGATTGCATAGAGCCATGTTTTGAATGAGCATTTCCCTGAGAATTTAGGACGCTTGATGATTAGTTCCAAAAAGACATCCTCGGTCAATTCTTCAGAAGTGTGAACATTCTGCACAAAGCTATTCAAATACAATATCAGTCCAGCTCGATAAGAGCAGATGATCTCATGCAGTCCCTCATTGTCGCCCGCAAGGAAACGGCGGTAGCTACTTTCACCGTTATCCATGTGGGGGATTCCTCCTCTCAGGGGCGTTTCTTACCCCTCTACTTATTAGTACCATTTTTAATGGGAATATCGAAGTGTTATTTGAAAAAAATCTGTCACTTTATAAAGTTTGTGAAGTCTGTACAAATATTATAGCATAAAGTTAGTTGGATTGCAATACACAAAAAGCAGGGTAAGCTTTTCTCTTAAGCTCACTCTGCTTTTTTTGATTATCAGTTATCGAATTTGATTCTGCCTATTGCGTGGGGTTACTTAAAGGCTATTTGACATTTGACAAGGACGATCCGAAGTGGGCCGCAGAGTATAAGGAGCTTTCAGAGCTGCTGACTCCGCAGGAGTATGCTCAGGCTCGTTCTACGGTCAATGATGCGTTTTATACCAGCCCGACCGTTATAGAACGACAAAATGGATATAAAAGTGTTTTCAAATAATTGCCCTGATAATCACATCAGGGCATTATGTTTGTTGTCAAGCTCTTTGTCGATGAGCTTGTAATAGATGTGAATCTCCCTCGGACGGCTCTTATCGTCCTTGTTGAGATCATCTACGGTCACATATTCGATAAGGTCAAGGCACATCTGGCGTGTAAGCTCAGTCGCTCCTGCATAGCTTTTCAGACGGGCGATAAATTCGTCAACGTCCTTTTCGTCCTGCTTCTGCATTTCGGAGCGTTTCTTGTATTCAGCACACTCAGCCTGCAATGACTTCTTTTCAGCCTGATACTTTTCAAGCAGACTGATACATACTTCTTCGGGAATCTTACCGATGACCTTATCTTCATAGACGGTCTGGATCAGGTTATCAAGCTCTGCAATACGGCTTGTAGCTTTCTGCATACGCTTCTTATCGGAACTGTTCTGAGCATCAAGCACACCGTGCTTGCGTTTCAGAAATTCTTCCTTAGCCTTTTCCTCGTCAGTGGCTTTCTCGATCATATCCTGAATATCCATAAGGATATACTGCTCGATCAGCGGGCGGCGGATATAATGTGTCGTGCAACAGCCCTTGCCGAAGCGATTATGATAACCGCACATATAAGCCATATACTTGCGGTTGGCTGAACCGACCTGACGCATCTTGCTCCCACAGCTATCACAGTACAGAAGTCCTGAAAGCGGAGCTAACTCACCGATCTTGTCTCGCTTGCCACGGCTCACCGAAGCCTCGATCTCACGGACTTTTTCCCACAGCTCCATAGTAATGATAGGCTCATGATTGTTTTCACGCATAAGCCATTCAGATGAATCCTTGCGTATCCTCTTGTGATTCTTATAGCTCACAGTAGTTGTTTTCATCAGTGCAAGCGTACCGATATAGATCGGATTGCCGAGAATACGAAGTACTATCGAAGAACTCCAGAGATGTACTGAAGCGTGGGGATTTACCTTGTTTTCACGCTGATACAGATAGTCCATAGGTGTTGGTATCTGTTCTGCATTAAGTGCATCAGCAATCTGTTTAGGCTTTTTGCCTTCTGCCCTCATCTCAAAGATACGGCGGACAACAGGTGCAGCCTGCGGATCAATAACAGGAGTGTTCTTCTCATCATCGCCTTTGAAATATCCGTAGGCACAGTATGTTGTGCGATACTTTCCGGCTTTTGCATTTGAGTTGATAACAGCTCTCAGCTTCTTGGAAGTATTGGCGGCGTGCCATTCGTTAAAGACATTCATGATCGGCATCATATCCATTCCCGTGCTTTCCGAATTAGCTGTATCAACATTATCGGTCAGTGCGATAAAACGGATATTGTACATCGGGAATATGTAGTCCGTGTATTGACCTACCTGGATATAATTACGCCCGAAACGGCTCAGATCCTTACAGAGTATCAGATTGATCCTGCCGTTCTTGGCATCGTCAAGCATTCTCTGCACACCCGGACGGTCAAACGTAGTACCCGAAATCCCGTCATCGACGTACTCATCATAGAGCGTCCAGCCCTGTTCGCTGATGTAGTTGCTGAGAATCTTACGCTGATTCTCAATCGAGAGAGACTCTCCGGCTCTCTCGTCCTCATTTGAAAGGCGGAGATACATTCCCACCTTGTATTCAGTCTGCTTTGGTATCATTACTACTCCTTTCCTCCAAAGCAGCTTTAATCAACATTACAGTAAATAGTATAGCGCGCAATGCCGAAAAAAGCAAGTACTTATGGAAAAATTTTTCAGGTTGTCTGAGGTGTACGGTTCATCGCCATAACTTCGGAAAACGCTCTTTCAAAAGCGTTGCGATACAGCACTTCACTGAGGTCTTTATCACCGCAGAAGTGCCGGACGATAACACATCTCTCTTTACCGACCTGGTACTCACGTCTTTCGGTTTTGCAGTTTTTATACTGCTCGTTCATTGCCTGCATTGTCTTGCCGTTTACTGCCTTCTCTCTGTCTGCGGCAGTGTTATTATTATTCATAGCTTGTTACTCCTTTAGCTTGTCTTTCTCTACGCTTATAGAGCGAGGGGATCGCTTTCTCTATCTGCCCCTCTTTTTTTGTTTGTGGTCTTATGATGACAGCCGTGCGGAACGGCAGAGCCGTCCCATATCACAGCTATCATTTTATGTTAGGATTCAGGTTTTGTTGTCAGCATCATAGCATCTCTCAGCTCGTGCTGCATCGTGTAAGTATCACAGCCCCAGTTATCCGCATACCGCTTGCAGACGGCAAGCTGAATATCCACAGGTCTGCGGCGGAGCGTACCCTCTGTCATACGCAGGAGCTTTGCCACCACAGGGATAAAGAACAGATAGTCTTTATTCCTGCGATGTTCCTCGATCTCACGGCGAATATCCGCACACTTATCAGAGGTAAGATTTTCAATGATCTCATCAACAGACTCCTTGTAATCACCATCATAATCGAAGATGATACTCTCCTCATCGTAGCGCCCCTTGAAAGGCACTCTGCTTGCAGTGAGGGCAACCGTTATCTGCTGTCCTTTATCCGTGGACAGGATAACATAATCTTTATTGATACAATCATAATCGTCACCGATATGATAGATGTAATCACTCATTCAAAGCCCCCTCACTCATGTTATTACGGGGAAAACTGCTGTGCTTGACCGCAGTATCACCGACCGTGGAAGTGCTGTCAGTATCATCATCAGACTGCTCACCCTCACGGAGCTTTTCAAGCTGTTCATGCTCACGCTCGATAGCGGAGAACAGGTCTTTGCCGCTCAGCTTGTACTTGCTGGCAAGAGCCGTCAGGTAGAGTTTATTGTACTCCTCCATTTCCTTGTTGAGCTGCTCCTGTTCGTCAGCGATAGCTTTCTCACGCTTGGCGATCTTCTTTTCGAGCTTCGCCAGCTTGTCAGCGATAGAAGTCGTAGCCATATCATCACCACCATTCTGAAATTTTAGTCGAGCCGAACTACTCAGCCCCATGATAATATTATAGCGCGCTCAAATACCAAAAGTCTATTCGCAGTGCGCATGAAGTTGGGTGCGCCATAAAACTTTTCTTATCGTGAAATTGTTATGGGGAATTTTGAAATGGGCATAAAAAATGCAGAGCTGGTGTTGCTCTGCATTGGGTAAGTATATTCAGTTTTTGGTGCTAA
>ACOK01000011.1 GCA_000174895.1 Ruminococcus flavefaciens FD-1 | reverse complement strand
TAAGAGTACAGAAGTTATGTTCAGCTGCTTTTATTTTATTCATTTCTGAGCTTGTTGAGTTCCTCGACAAGTTTGATATCGTCCTTGGAAATTTTCATATTTGTAACGATAGTACGTCCCTCGGCGTTGGTGATTTTTATCTCAACGATGCTGTCCTCGCCGATCATACCTAAAGCTGTATGGATGAATGGCTTTAGCTTGGGATGATTCTCGCTGAAACGCTTAACCAGTGGGATGACTTTTACTGCTGCCAGTGGATTCATATTTTCACCTCTTGTAATTATAATAAATTTATTATAACATAAGTTGCGGGAAAAATCAAGATTTCCCGGTATTTCTCAGATCACGCTTCAAAACGGTCTGAGCACAGATGCCGGTGAAAAGGCCTGCAATGCATCCTGTCACTATGAGGATAGGATAATTCGCAGCCGCCGCAACAGAGCGCATGAGTATGACTGCCATGACCGTCTGTCCCGTATTATGCAGAACAGCGCCAAGAATACTGCACAGCCACAAATACTTCAGCGGTATCACCCGTTTCAGCAGCAGCATTCCCGCAAGACAGGTCATCGCACCTGCCATGCTGTAGAGTATGACTGATATATGGCTGCTGAAAAGTGCGCCAAGAATTACTCTTGTCACCACAATAAGGAACACTTCTTTAGCTGTGTATTTGTAGACAGCGTAAACCGTGATAATATTGGCAAGTCCCAGTTTTACGCCTTGTATGGGAGTCAGATTGGGGAACTGCAACTCTACGATGAAGATGATCAGAGCAACCGCTGTGAGCATGGCAAGCTCCGCAAGTTTTTTCGCTTTCATTGGCTTCCTCCCTCGCCGCAGAATCGTATGATGAGCTTATGGGGCAGACAGACTATGGGGATAGTCTCTGAGCGTAGAACTCCCGTTTTCACGCAGGTCTTATCGGGACAATCGGCATCAGTTACGCTTATCTGACCGTCCTTGATGGTTATTTCGTTCCAGCCGCCGTCGGGATATTCGATACGGAAAGACCTGTCCTCCTCGCTGCTCAGGTCAAGAGTGTACAGCACATGATTGTCCTGAACTATCTCCACCATTTTTTTGTCGGTAGGACGCAGAATTATCACCGACAGCACAGCCGATACCGCAAACAGCACTATCACGACCGCAAGGCAGATTTTTACACCTTTAGTCAAGTCTGAGCACCTCCGCTTCCATACTGCTGATATTTTTGAAGCTGTCAGCGATCCCCTCAGTGTAGTATATCTTGCCGTCATCGGACACAAGTATCATGTCAAAGCTTCGGTCACTTCTCCAGTAGTCCACAGCTTTGTCCTTTCCTGCAACGAAAAAGGCAGTGGAAAGAGCATCGCATTCAAGTCCCGAATCGCCGATGATCGTAGTGGAGACCAGTCCGTTATCAGCAGGATATCCGTCAGCAGGGTCAATGATGTGCCAGTAATTTTTTCCGTCGTCGCCTGTGAAAAAGCGCTCATAGTTGCCCGATGTTATAACAGCTTTGTCCTTTATCTCCACGATGCACATATCAGTGTCGGGAGCGAAAGGGTCTCTTACAGACACTTTCCATGCCGAGCCGTCGGGCTTTCCGCCTATTGCCTGTACGTTTCCGCCGAGGCTGACGATTGCCGAATCTACGCCGTCTGCGGACATCTGCTCCATTATGCTGTCGCTGGTGTAGCCCTTAGCAAGTGCGCCAAGATCTATCTGAACATTTTCGGGAAGCGTCACTTCATTGCCGCTGATCGAAATGCTTTTATAGTCCACATCCGACAAAAGGTCAGCGAGAATCTTATCATCGGGAATATGGTAGTCCTCGGTGGTGAATCCCCACTCTTTCAGCACGGGATAAAGCGAAATATCGAGAGCTCCGCCTGTTCTGTCACCTATTTCGACCGCCTTATTTATCAGCACAGCCGCAGAGTCGGTAACAGTCCCCTTTCCGTTTTTGTTCAGCTCATAGATACAGCTGCCCTCGTCGGTAACGGAAAGTTCGCTCTCAAGGCGCATTATCAGTTCCCTTGAATCATCAAGGGCTTTCTGTGCATTATCGCCGTAAGCCTTCATGGACATATAGGTATTCATTGCGAAAACATCAAGATTCTGAGCATCGCCGCCGCTCTCGGTTACAGACGATGAAAGCGGCGAACTGCACGAACACAGCAAGCTTGTGCAGGATATGAGCAATGCAGAAATGCATAAATATTTGAATGACATAAATTTCTCCTTAATAATACAAACGTTTCGACGGAGAAACGCTTTTACTATTATAACATATTACATTTTAACGTGTCAATGGACTTTTCAGCGATTTAACGTTATTTAAATTTATTTGCAAGCGCTAACACCTCAATTTATTATATTTCACTAACATAAATCTATAAGAAAAGCACATGAGTTAACCGAAGCTAACCATGTGCTCGTTTTCATATTCCCAGGACTTCGCTGTTCGTGCCGTAGAAGATATCGTCATGCCCTGCCATTTTTTCGCAGAAGCGCTCAATAAGCTCCCAGTTGTCGTGGATATCGAATTCGTAGCTGTGCCCCCAGAGACAGAAGTAAATGGGTTCATCGCCGTCATATGCAAGGAATTCATCTGCCAGTTCCCACAGTTTCTCATATCTGTGATGGCAGGTCGCCCTGAACGCCAGAAGTTCACTCTGAGGCTCAAAACCGTGCATATCCCAGCAGGTGCGGCTGAATTTTATTCCGCACTCCCCTGCCACACGCATTATCAGGTCGTTGTATTCGCCGTAGGGATAAGCCATGCCGCTGATGTGACAGCCGAAAAGCTTTTCCAGCGCCGCCTTGTCGTCCATTATCTCATGGCGAAGTTCATCCTCGGGCATATCAAGAATGTGGGGATGAGTAACGCAGTGAACGGCTATTTCATGGCCTTTGTAGACGTCCACAGCTTCCGTGGGAGTCAGTCTTCTGATGTGTATGCCGTTATCGGTAGTCCATGCACCATCATCATTCATAAGGCCGCTGTTAAGGTTGAATGTGCCTTTCATGCCGTACTTATTGAGCAGCTGAGTGAATCTTATGTCCTGCGCTATGCCATCGTCATAGCTGAATGTAAGGGCTTTTTTTCTGCCGTTCCACATACCATCATCTCCTTAATTCAAGAACCATAAAAACATCCGAAAAGATGCTGTCGTTGTACTTTTCCGCGTCTCTGAACCCAGCCATTCGGTATAGCTTCAATGCACGTTTGCTGGTGGAAAGCGAATCCAGATACATTCGCTCGTATCCGCTGTCTGCTGCGTATCTTACAGCAGTTTCCAGCAGCTTTCTGCCAAGTCCCAAGCCGTGGTATTTTTCAAGAAGATACAGTGATTTCAGCTCGCAGTCCTTGTCGTTCATCCGCCTTACGGCACCAGTTCCGATAATCGTTTCGCCGTCTGTCATGCAAAGGAAAACGTCGAAATGACCGGGGATATCCTTGTAAAAGCTGTGTCGGCCGTTCAGATCGAGGAAACGTCCCGACTCGGGCAGACACTTCTCCAGAAACGCAAACAAATGCGTTTCTTGGCTGAGTTCATATTCGGTTATAATAAAATTTCTATCCATGTTTTTATTGAATCAGCGATATTAAAACATAGTCATAAAAATCAGAGGACCGCCAGAGGCGGCCCCTACAAAATAAAGCATTGGCCTTATTCTGATCTCTGATCTCTATTTTCTGATCACTTTATAAGAAGTGACTTACCTGTCATTTCAGCAGGCTGCTCAACGCCCATGATATCAAGCATTGTTGGTGCAAGGTCAGCAAGAACGCCGCCTTCGGCAAGCTTGCCCTCAACGCCTACAGCGATAAGAGGAACAGGGTTTGTAGTGTGAGCTGTGAACGGGCTTCCGTCAGGTTCCATCATCTTGTCAGCGTTACCGTGATCGGCAGTGATAAGTGCAGCGCCGCCCTTAGCGAGGATAGCATCTACCATACGGCCTACGCACTCGTCTGTAGCCTCAACTGCCTTTACAGCAGCGTCGAAGATACCTGTGTGGCCAACCATATCGCAGTTAGCGTAGTTGAGGATGATAACGTCGTACTTGTCCTCCTCGATAGCCTTGCAAACAGCGTCGCACACTTCGTAAGCGCTCATCTCAGGCTTGAGATCGAATGTAGGAACATCAGGTGACTTGATGAGGATACGATCCTCGCCGTCAAACTGCTTCTCCTCGCCGCCGTTGAAGAAGAATGTAACGTGAGCGTACTTCTGCGTCTCAGCGATACGGAGCTGTGTCTTGCCCAGCTTAGCAAGATATTCGCCCATTGTCATTGTGAGCTGCTCAGGTGGATATGCAACAGAAACGTTTGGCATTGTAGCGTCATACTGTGCCATGCAAACAAAGTTTACAGGGAAGAAACCGTTCTTTCTCTCGAAGCCTGTGAACTCGGGATCAACGAATGAACGAGTGATCTGTCTTGCACGGTCAGGACGGAAGTTGAAGAATATAACGCTGTCGTCAGCCTTGATCTGAGCGCCGCCTTCTATAACTGTAGGAAGCATGAACTCATCGGTTACTTCGTTAGCGTAGGAATTCTTGATAGCCTGAACAGGATCGTTCTCCTTGACACCTTCGCCGTAAACGAGAGCAGCATAAGCCTTCTCAACTCTGTCCCATGCGTTGTCTCTGTCCATAGCGTAGAAACGGCCTGAGATAGTAGCTACCTTGCCTACGCCGATCTTTTTCAGCTCAGCAACTGCTTCTTCCATGTACTCAGCAGCAGATGACGGAGGAACGTCACGGCCGTCGAGGAAAGCGTGGATGTATACCTTGTCAAGACCGTTCTTCTTAGCCATCTCAACGATACCGTAAAGGTGTTCCATGTGGCTGTGAACGCCGCCGGGTGAGAGAAGTCCCATCAGGTGGAGAGCGCTTCCCTTAGCCTTGCAGTTCTCCATAGCGCCGAGGATAGCCTTGTTATTAAAGAATGTGCCGTCCTTGATGTCCTTGGAGATCTTTACCAGCATCTGATATACGATACGGCCTGCACCGATATTTGTATGACCTACCTCGGAGTTACCCATCTGACCGTCAGGAAGACCTACATCAAGTCCGCTTGCGCCGATGATGGTGTTGGGGCAGGTCTCTAAGTACTTGTCAATGTTGGGCTTCTTTGCAGCAGCAATAGCGTTGCCGTATGTATCGGGATTGTAGCCGAAGCCGTCCATGATAATAAGTGCTACAGGTTTTTTTGACATAAAAATTCTCCTTTGAAGATAAAAGTAAAAATCTATAAGTGCCGTGAAAGACACGCAATAAACGTACTTCCCTCTTGCGGAAATACGGTTTCTGCCGTTGGTTATGGTGACTTATGCCCAGAAGATCATAAGTCCTGTTGTTCTGTCGAATATACAGCCTCCTGGACCAAAGTTATTGTAGACCTCAGCTGAGGTGGTAAGCATATTCCTGTGTTCATCCTTCAGCATTGATATCACATGGGGAGGGATATTGTGGTAGCGGCCGATAACGAACGCCTTTTGCTCCACGTCCAATCCTTCTATGGATTCAAGATTGCATTTTTCACTGATAAACTGCTCGAATGTGATTTTCTTTTCATATTTTTCTCCGATTCTTTCGGCAGCTGCCATGTATTCGTGGAAACAGCTGTCATCGCAGTGAAAAGCGAGATATGCGTTGGAATGATAGTCCTGTGCAACAAAGCACAGCTGTGTACGGAAATAATAGTTGTCGCAGTTGTCGGGGATGTTCTTCGGGAGGAAGGTATCCATGTTTTCGCCGGATCTTACTCCGTATCCGAAAATCGCTCTTTTGGCCTTGTACATAAACGGGGTCTCATTGAAACTCATGCCTATGATAGGTGAGCCGAAAATGACTATGACCATGAGAATCGCCGTAACTCTGCAAAGGATAACAGGAACTTTCATAGCGCCGTTTTTTCTGTAAATACCGTAAAAGACGGCAAGTGCAGCGTTAACGATGATGAATGGCAATAACAGCATAGCTGTAATGCCAATGGTGGCGATCAGAAATATAATTCCGCCGAAGAAAAATGAGACAGCGAGTACATAGTTGAGTAAAGCGAACCCTGATTTTTTCTGCTTTTGGGTAATGTTAGTCATAGTATCACCTCGTAAAAATATTTACAGGTATGACAAAGCTATACACCTTGCCTGCCTATGACTAAAGTATACCACGAAAAATATTATTTGTCAATAGAAATTTATTGTTTTTCGATATTTATTTTTTGAATTTCAAAAAACGTGTGGGACAGCGCCACAGATACAGTCCGTGGGACGTCGAGGACGCCGTCCCCTGCGTTTCATTAATACTTTTCTTTTATAGCTCCGTTAGCATCTCTGCGGAAGATGACAGTGCAAAGACTTCCCTCTCCCGAGACCTCGGATGAGAACAGCTCCCAGCCTTCCTGAGCCCTTATGTTGAGCAGCTCCTCCAGCTTCGAGCGGTACTTCTCCTTGCCCATGAAGGTGCAGTCGAAGCAATCGACTTTATAAGCGTACTGCATCAGCCGTTTACAGCAGCCTGAACGATAACGTTGAAGTCCTCAGCCTTCAGTGAAGCGCCGCCGATAAGACCGCCGTCGATGTTTGGCTTAGCAAGAAGCTCAGCAGCGTTCTTAGCGTTCATAGAACCGCCGTACTGGATAGTTACAGCGTCAGCAGTTGCCTGATCGAAGAGCTTAGCAAGCTGTGCACGGATGAATCCGCAAACTTCCTCAGCCTGATCAGGAGTAGCTGTAAGACCTGTACCGATAGCCCATACAGGCTCGTAAGCGATAACAACGTTCTTTACCTGTTCAGCTGTCAGTGACCAGAGATCGAGCTTGATCTGACGAGCGATAACTTCCTCAGTGATGTTGCACTCACGCTCCCACTTCAGCTCACCAACGCAAACGATAGGCTTGAGACCGGCTTCGAGAGCAGCTATAGTTCTCTTGTTAACAGTCTCGTCTGTCTCGCCGAAGTACTGTCTTCTCTCGCTGTGACCGATAACAACATACTCAACGCCGAGCTCTGTGAGCATATCAGCAGAAATTTCGCCTGTGAAAGCGCCGCTCTTTTCAAAGTGAACGTTCTCAGCACCGATCTTTACGTTGCTGCCGGCTGTTGTGTTGATAGCTGTTTCGAGGTTTGTGAAAGGTACGCAAGCGATAACCTCGATCTTGCCCTCAGCGTTGGCAACGAGAGGCTTGATAGCTTCGAGAAGAGCCTTAGCCTCAGGTCTTGTCTTGTTCATCTTCCAGTTACCTGCAATAATTGCTTTTCTTAAATTCTTGTTCATGGGTGATTACTCCTTAAATATTTATGTAGGGAACGCCGCCCACGGCGTTCCGCAAGTTCAATCGTATTCCGAAATGGAACGGCGAGGGCGCCGTTCCCTACAAACTGAAATTCTATTTCAGCGGCAAATTTTAGTTTGCTTTTCATCAAAAGTAAAAACGAGCGAAAGCAGACTTGCCGCCACGTACAGAGTAAGCGAGTTTACGAGCGTAACGTGATTGCGCTCTGCTCGCTCAGCAGCCGAATGGAACGGCGAGGGCGCCGTTCCCTACAAACTGAAATTCTATTTCAGCGGCAATTATAGTTTGCTTTTCATCAAAAGTAAAAACGAGCGAAAGCAGACTTGCCGCCACGTACAGAGTAAGCGAGTTTACGAGCGTAACGTGATTGCGCTCTGCTCGCTCAGCAGTTAAAATCTGACAACGTCTTCGTCGTCGTCATTGTCGAAATCGTAGAGAGACTTTTCACTTGCGCCGCTGACAGATTTATTGTCGCAGCCAATCCTGATCCCCTTCTTTACAGGAGAGAACATAAAGCCCAGTACGATACCGAGGAGGAAGCTGCAAAACGCAAAAAGCCATACAGCTGTGTTGTTGCTTCTTACATCCTCATTGAATTTATTCATGCAGTCACATTTTTTCATAATAATACTCCTGTCAATAAAGCTGCTCCCTGCATTCATGTGCACGTTTCAGCGCCGTTGTGCGGAAGCAGACTCCCCCTACCCGTACAGAGTAAGCGAGTTTACGAGCGAAGCGTGAACCGCCGGCGGAGGCGTCTCCGCTTTTCATAATGCATACCTCATTTATCACAACAAGGGCGAATATCGCTATCCGCCCTGTTGTTCATATAATTACTTTTCAGCGATTGCTGCAACGCCGGGAAGTACCTTACCCTCAAGGTATTCGAGAGAAGCACCGCCGCCTGTTGAGATGTGGCTCATCTTGTCAGCGAAACCGAGCTGGATAGCAGCAGTAGCAGAGTCGCCGCCGCCGATGATTGTTGTAGCGTCAGCCTCAGCGAGAGCCTCACAAACTGCAACTGTACCCTTCTTGAGTGTTGGATTCTCAAATACGCCCATAGGACCGTTCCAAACAACAGTCTTAGCGCTCTTAGCAGCCTCAGCAAAGATAGCAGCTGTCTTAGGTCCGATATCGAGACCCATCATGTCAGCAGGGATCTTGTCGGAGTCAATGTACTCAACAGAGATCTCAGCATCGATAGGATCAGGGAATGAAGGAGCGATTGCTGTATCAACAGGGAGAAGGATCTTCTTGCCCAGCTTCTCAGCCTTAGCCAGCATCTCCTTGCAGTAGTCAAGCTTCTCGTCGTCAACGAGTGACTTACCGATAGAGCCGCCCTGAGCCTTGATGAATGTATAAGCCATACCGCCTCCGATGATGAGTGTATCGCACTTCTCGAGGAGGTTAGAGATAACGTTGAGCTTGTCAGCAACCTTAGCACCGCCGAGGATAGCTACGAACGGATGCTCAGGAACCTCTACAGCGTTTCCGAGGTACTGGATCTCCTTCTGCATGAGGTAGCCTACTGCTGTTTCCTTAACGAACTTTGTAACGCCTGCTGTTGAAGCGTGAGCACGGTGAGCAGAGCCGAAAGCATCCATTACGAATACTTCGCCGTCAACGAGGTCAGCCAGTTCCTTGGAGAACTTCTCGCCGTTCTTAGTCTCTTCATCGCCACGGAAACGTGTATTTTCAAGAACAACGATCTCGCCGTCGTTCATAGCAGCTACAGCCTTCTTTGCGTTCTCGCCTACAACTGTGTCGTCAGCTGCGAAAGTTACCTTAGTGTTAACGAGCTCGCCCAGTCTCTTTGCAGCGGGAGCGAGAGAGAACTTAGCCTCTGGGCCGTTCTTTGGCTTGCCGAGGTGTGAGCAGAGAACTACCTTTGCGCCGTTCTCTACGAGCTTGTTGATAGTAGGGAGAGCAGCCTGAATACGATTATCGTTAGTGATCTCGCCGTCCTTCATAGGAACGTTGAAGTCTACTCTTACGAGTACCTTTCTGCCCTTTACGTTAATGTCTTCTACTGTGACTTTGTTTAATCCTGCCATTGGTATGACATCCTTTCGTTATATACTTTGTATCCGTCGGAGCGCAAGCCCTGTGCGGCTGATATTGCAGACAGATCGCTCTTGTTGTTAATAACTTAACAACGTACATTTCTATTTTACACTATTTTATAAGATTTTGCAAGCCTTTCCGTAATATTTTTCATGATAAATATGAAAACTTTTTGTAAAACTGCTTTATATATTGAAATTGCCATGTATTATCTCATAAAATCGATACTGAGATCATAAAATTTGTCTGCATTTGTTATCATTGCAGGGTGATCTCCGCTTTCAAACAGGTGCATACTGCCATTGGTCAGCTTTTCAAGCATATTACCGTATACTTTTTCGTAGTAATCATTTGCAACACTGTACATAAACTTATCGCCTTTACTTCCTGTGAGCAGCACCTTAGCTTTAAGATCACTGATAGGTTTGTGGAAGAAATTCACAACTTCTTTTGAGTGTCTGATTATAGCCGATGTGTCATTATGAACGATCTGCTCCCAATCATCACCGTGCATATAGGAGTAAAATCCCCTTGCATTTGTATTTTTCAGCGAAGAACTGCGGTCGGAAAGCAGATTTTTTACAAAGGCTTCATCAGCTTTTTCGCCCTCAAAACTGTCAGCAATGACTTTGTCCACACATTCGGACGCCTCAAGTGCTACATTCAGAGCAACAATTGCTCCCCCGCTGCAACCTATAATGTTAACCTTGTCATAATGTTTATGCCTGAGGAAGGAAATTGCCTGCTGAGCCTCATAAAACCATAAATCGGCAGGAAATTCCGATAACCTTTCCGATCTTCCGTGTCCGAGGAAGTCTATGAGTATAACTTTGTAATTGTCCGTGTATCGTTTGCTGAAATCAGTGAACATTTTAGAAGAAGCTGTGTTGCCATGAAGGAATAACAGTGGTGTTCCGCAGCCATTCTCCTCATAATATATTTTTTTATTATCAAATGTAAAATAACTCATATCACACCTCCGTTATGACATAATTATAATGGATATATGATCTGTTGTCAAC
>ACOK01000012.1 GCA_000174895.1 Ruminococcus flavefaciens FD-1 | reverse complement strand
GCCGTATGAGCACCACGGTTAGCAGGGAGCTTTTATTTCACCAGCCTGAGCAGATACTCGTCGGTATCTTCCTCCAGTTTCTTCTCGCCGGAATGCCTGAAGCCGTGGCGTGAGTAGAACTCGATGGCACGTACATTTTTCTCCAGCGCCCACAGAGATTCCGCTCCGCAGTTGTCAATGGCATATTCCAGAAGCTGAGCGCCTATGCCGTTGCCTTGCAGTATAGGCTCGACGAAAAGTTTGTCCACCTCGCCGTTCATGACAGTGATGAAGCCCTTTACAGCGCCGTCGTCGTAGACATAAGTATTATTGAAGCGCTGCTTATCGGTATAGAACCGCTTAGCCTCGTCTATTACCTGAAGCTCGTTGAAATAGTATTCGTCGCTTTTGAATATCGGGTAAAAATTAAGTCTGTAATTGAAAATCAGTATCTCAGCCACTCTTGAAACATCTTTCTCGGTGGCTTTTCTTATGTATTTATTCTCCATTATACTTCTCCTTGATATAGCGTTTTTCTTCCACATAGAACCGTTCGATGTACGGAACTGTACCGATATACAGCCATCGCTGAACGAAAACAGGCCTCACTTCAAATACCCGTTCATTCTCCAATGAACTGTATGCATCAAACGACCCTTTATGCTGCTGACTGAAAAGCTTTGAAAAGATCTTATGGTCAAGAGGCTTTCCCATCTCCTCAGCCACGCCCTCTATCTGTATGTTATCCATGCACAGCGCAACATTGTGGTTTTCCATTATCTGATGATATTTCCGCATTGTTTTGTCCGTCTGAAAATAGAAGATGCCATCCTGCTGAACTATACTCATCATTCTTGATGATACAAGTCCGCCGGCAGACGTTGACAGAACCATTGTCCGCCCTTTACCGAAACTGCTCAGAAATTCATTGTATTTTTCTGCAAACATTTTTCCACCATAGCAAACAGGACGCCGAAACAGCGTCCTGAAAATTTTACTTTGTGCCGAAGATACGGTCGCCTGCGTCACCAACGCCGGGAACAATGTACTTATCTTCGTTGAGTCTTTCGTCCATTACGCCTGCGTAAATATCAACATCGGGGTGTGCTGCCTTAACAGCTTCAACGCCCTCAGGTGAGCAGATTATGCACATGAACTTGATATGCTTTACGCCCAGCTTTTTCAGCTCTTCGATAGCGGCAACTGCGGAATTACCTGTAGCCAGCATAGGATCAACGATGATAGAATCTCTCTCGCTGATATCATCGGGAAGCTTGCAGTAGTACTGAACAGGCGCCTTGCTGTCGGGATCACGGAAAATACCGATATGGCCGATCTTAGCAGCAGGAACCAGCTTTGATACGCCGTCTACCATTCCCAGACCTGCACGGAGGATAGGGATAAATGCCAGCTTCTTGCCTGAGATTATCTTTGTCTTTGCAACTGCAAGAGGAGTCTCCATCTCGATCTCCTTCAGCGGAAGATCACGTGTAGCCTCATAGCAGATAAGCATTGCTATCTCGGAAACAAGTTCTCTGAATTCCTTTGTACCTGTGTTCTTATCTCTTAAAAGTGAAATTTTGTGCTGGACCAGCGGATGGTCGATGATATGTAATTCTCCCATGGCGGAAGCTCCTTTCATATTATATTATTCTTTTCGATACAGTAGCAGACCTCGCCCTCGGGGACTATCCCTTCACGGACAAAACGCTGTACCGTATCGGTCTTATGCATTTCTGATTTTTCAAGCACACGCCCCGACTTTGTATTCTCGGCACGGTGGTAAGCCTCCAGCTTTTCAAAATCCGTGAAGCTGAAAGCATAGCGTATCACAGCGGATAGCGCCTCCCCTGCGTAGCCGTGTCCCCAGAATCTTTTGCCGATGCAGTACTCTATCTCGGCAGTGCGGCAGTCCTCCCAGACCTTGCAGAAGGCTATCTGTCCGATATTCTCGCCGCTGAATTTCTCGATTATCGCCCAACGGTAATTACCGGGGCTGCTATAGCCGTCAATATACTTTTTCAGAAGTCCGTTCACCTGCTGTATATCGCTGTAAACGGGCTCGCCGTACTCGGTCTGTATATCAGGGTCAGCCGCCCAGTTCCTCAGCATCCCCTCGGCGTCCAGCGACACAAAGGGACGGAGTATCAGACGGTAGGTATCGAATGCCTGAGTGCCGATGTGCTTCATTACTTGTTTTCCAGAGCAGTGATAAGGTCAACTCGTCTCTGATGACGGCCGCCCTCGAATCCTGTAGTCAGGAATATCTCAGCAAGCTCGCAGGCAAGTCCCGGACCCAGTGTTCTTGCGCCCATGCACATAACGTTTGAGTCGTTGTGCAGACGGGTGAACTTTGTTGAGAAAGAATCGGAGCAGAGTGCAGCCCTGATGCCCTTTATCTTGTTAGCGGCAATGGACATACCAATGCCTGTACCGCAGATGAGAATACCTTTTTCGCATTCGCCCGATGTGATGAGACCGCATACAGCCTCAGCCATATTCGGGTAATCGCATGGCTCACCGTCAGTACCCATATCCTTGAATTCAAAGCCCTTCTTTGAAAGTTCCTCGATAATTGCCTTTTTCATTTCCACACCTGCGTGGTCACAGCCTATAGCTATCATATAAACATCTCCCGTTCATTTAGTTTTATCCTCAAGGTCTTTTTCTGCCTTTACCTTCTGTAGGTATGATACCTCAAGTTCTTCTGCTTCCACAAGCTGTCGTGATATACCTGCAAGACACACTCCTGCCGCATTCTGCAAGCGTCCCTGAGGAGGAGCGATTATGAATGCAGGTGAGCGGTAGTCGTTGAAAAATTCGGATGCACCGTCACCGCAGAGCATTGCCTCCTTCACGTTGAAAGCCAGATATTCCGCCAGTTCGTCACGGGAGATCAACTGCTCCTCCGTCACCTGTTCAACGCAGAATCCGTCGCTTTTGTAGGTGCAGGTGTAGACCAGCTCGCCTCTCGCCTTCATGATGGCGCAAATATAGCCCTTGTAAGCTATATTGTTGCAGGCAAGGCCGAGAAGTGTCGATACTCCGCAGCATTTCACTCCAAGGCCGAAGCTGAGAGCCTTTACCGCCGCAACGCCGATACGCAGCCCCGTATATGAACCGGGACCGTTTGCAACAGCGATACCGCCGATATCGGACATCTCTTTTCCCGCCTGAGCGAGAATATCCTTCACCATGGGCATTATCACCTGTGAATGTGTCTTTTGTGTATACAGAGCGGACTGTGCCAAAAATGTTTCAGTATCCGAGTCAAACAGCGCCGCAGAGGCTGTTTTACCCGATGTGTCGATCCCAAGCAGCAGCAAATCTTCCACCGTCCTCAATTATTATCTCACGTTCAAGCTCGCTGAGCCTTTCAATGGTAATGTAAATGGTACTCTTCGGCAGGAAATCCGCAATATTCTCAGACCATTCCACAGCCGCAACATTATTCTCGAAGTCGTAATCGTAGAAGCCTGTTGACTCTAAGTCCTCCTCGGAATTTATGCGGTACATATCGAAATGGTAGAGGGTCATGTCCTCTCCCCTGTACTCATTTACAAGAGCAAAGGTAGGCGATGTTACGTTGTCGCCCAGTCCCATGCCGATGGCAAGTCCACGGGTGAAGGTGGTTTTTCCTGCGCCCAGACCGCCTTTGTATGCTATCATATCCCCTGCTTTAAGGAGACTGCCCAGCTTTTCCGCAGCGGCAATGGTCTCCTCAGGGGAAGATGTCTTTATCTTTATCATATCAGAAAAGTCCTGTGATAGTACCGTCGTTTTCGCAGTCGATATTCAGTGCGGCAGGCTTCTTGGGAAGTCCCGGCATTGTCAGGATGTCGCCTGTGTAGATGACTACGAATCCTGCGCCTGATGAAAGTCTTGCGTCACGGACGGTTATCTTGAAGTTCTTTGGCTTGCCGAGAAGTGCGGGATTATCAGACAGTGAGTACTGAGTCTTTGCCACACATACAGGCAGATCCCAGAAACCGATATTCTCGATCTCCTTGATAGCCTTTTCAGCCTGAGCAGTGTAGTTGACACCGTCAGCACGGTAGATCTCCTTGGCGATCTTCTCGATCTTATCCTTGAGAGCAGCTTCTGTATCATAAATAGGAGCGAATTCATTCTCTCCGCCTGAGCAGAGTTCAATTGTCTCGCAAACCTTCTGAGCAAGATCAACTCCGCCTTCGCTGCCCTTGGCGAATACTTCGCACATCGATACTTCTACGCCCATTTCGTTGCAGAAATCCCTTACGAATGCAACTTCTGCCTCTGTATCCGATGCAAAACGGTTGATGGCTACAACTACGGGTACATGGTACTTATGCATATTCTCGATGTGAGTTCTCAGGTTAACGATGCCCTTTTCCAGAGCCCACATATTCTCCTTGCCAAGGTCTTCCTTGTGAACGCCGCCGTTGTATTTGAGAGCCTTTATCGTAGCCACAAGAACAACGCATGAAGGCTTCAGACCAGCTGCACGGCACTTGATATCCATGAACTTTTCAGCTCCCAGATCAGAACCGAAGCCAGCTTCTGTAACGGTGTAGTCACCCAGCTTGAGAGCAAGCTTTGTTGCTCTTACGGAGTTGCAGCCGTGAGCGATATTAGCGAAAGGACCGCCGTGGATGAATGCAGGATTATTCTCCAGAGTCTGTACCAGATTTGGCTTGAGAGCGTCCCTTAGCAGAGCTGTCATAGCTCCGCAGGCGCCTATCTCACGGGAATAGACTGGCTCGCCGTTTGTATTGTATGCAACGAGGATATTTCCCAGTCTATCCTTCAGGTCGGCAATATCGGATGCCAGGCAGAGAATAGCCATGATCTCGGATGCAACTGTGATGTTGAAGCCGTCTTCACGGGGAACGCCGTTTGCCTTTCCGCCGAGACCGATGAGGATATTTCTCAGCGCACGGTCATTCATATCCATGCAGCGCTTGAAGAGTATCCTTCTCTGATCGATCTTCAGCTCATTGCCCTGCTGGAGGTGGTTGTCGATCATAGCGCAGAGGAGATTGTTTGCAGCAGTGATTGCGTGCATATCGCCTGTGAAGTGGAGGTTGATATCCTCCATCGGAACTACCTGAGCATATCCGCCGCCTGCTGCGCCGCCCTTCATTCCGAAAACAGGTCCCAGTGACGGCTCACGGAGAGCGAGAACTGTCTTCTTGCCTATCTTGTTCATAGCGTCAGCAAGGCCTACGCTGACGGTAGTTTTTCCCTCTCCTGCGGGAGTAGGATTTATAGCTGTAACAAGGATGAGTTTACCATCCTCTTTGTCTGCAAGCTTAGTGTAGACACTTTCGGATATCTTAGCCTTGTAGTGACCGTAGGGCTCAAGATCATCCTCAGAGAGTCCGAGACCAGCTGCGATCTCGTATACTTTTTTCATTTCGGCATTCTGTGCGATTTCGATATCAGATAACATAGTTGATCCTCCGATTCCAGATTGATAGTACTTTTATTATATCACATTGCGATCATAAATGCAAGGTTTGGAGCAAATAAATCCAGGGCAACAGCATTTACTTTTTAGGGCGATTCATAATTCTTGCAAACCATCCGTAAAGCGTCGCTACTCTTGCTTTACTACTTTGTCAGGGGGAC
>ACOK01000013.1 GCA_000174895.1 Ruminococcus flavefaciens FD-1 | reverse complement strand
CCGATAAAAGTGGCGATAAGCTTCTATATGAGTACAGCAGTTATGTGCTTCCCTTGTTTTTATCAGATAGTATAGACTCTGTCACGGAGTTTATCCTCGAAGTCTTTGACGTTCATGGGTTTATCGAAGAAGAAACCCTGTGCCATTTCGCAGTTGTTCTCGGAGAGAAGCTGGAGCTGTTCCATAGTCTCCACGCCCTCGGCCACGCATTCCAGTCCCATTTCCTTGGCCATAGCAACGATGTACTTGAAAAGGATCCTGTCCTGCCATACATTCTCCGAGCCGCAGGCAGGGAGGAGGCTTTTGTCCAGTTTCAGCACGTTCCACGGGATCTCCTTGATGAGATTCAGTGACGAGTAGCCTGTACCGAAATCGTCAACCGACGTAGCGAAGCCGTTCTTACGCAGTCCGTTGATGGCTTTCTGGAGCTCCTTGAACTCTACGGGATTGATGGTCTCGGTCAGTTCAAGCTCGATAAGGTCATGAGGGATGCTGAATTCATCCACGATAGAACATATCTGTGATACAAGCATGGGATTTTTCAGATGCATCCTTGACAGGTTAACGGAGATGCGAACAGGCGGTATATCATTGTCGATCCATCTTCTCAGGTCGGAACAGACCTTGCGCAGCATATAGAAATCCAGTTTGCAGATATCATTGCTCTGCTCAAGGATGGGGATGAAAAGCCCCGGTGAAACGACTTGGTTATCGTGTATCCATCTGCACAGCGCTTCTGCCCCTGAAATTGTATAATTCATGAGACTTACCTTAGGCTGGTAAACGACGAGAAATTCCTCTTTGGCGAGGGCATCGTCGAAAGCGGAATTGATTGCGGAGGCACGTTTCTGCATCTCGAAAAGCTCCTGATCGAATTCGACGATCTGGGCTTTTGCCGAGAGCTTGGCTTTCTGCATGGCGATGTGTGTTCTGTCCATGATCTCACCGGAAGTGAGGGCGGTCCTTGGCTGTTCGCTGATCTTGTAGAGACCTGCAGAAGCGGACATACGAACAGATTCCTCGCAGATATCCGATGTGTCAACAGTAGTGCCAAGCAGTAGTTCGGAAATATCCGGGAAATGCTCCGCCTTTATGACAGCGGCGAAATTATCGCCTCCGAGACGGCAAAGCGCTTCCTTTTCTGTAAGTTTTGAGTTGATGAGCTCGATGTAGCGTATCATGACCTTAGTGCAGTTATTACGGCCGATACGTGAGTTTATCATGTTAAGCTGCTTCAGATTGAAGTTGAGGGTGTAGTATTCGTAAATGCTGCCATCTTTGATGAGCGATGCGAGAAATCTGTGAAAAAACTTGAGGTTATAGACTTTGAACTCGGGATCGTAGAAAGCGAGACGCCTTGACAGCTCGATCATCCTTGTTCTGCCGTTGAAAATGAAGAGCATATCGCAGATACTCTTGATCCTGTGTTTTTCTTCCTCTGTCCACTCGGACTGCCCTTTCAGCGGGAAAATGACGTATACCGCAGTATTATCGGTCAGAGTGGCGTACCGGAATTCTATACTGTTCTCCTCTGAGAAGAGTTCATGCTTGTAGAAATAATAGATAGTGGAGGGATCCACATGAGGGCCGTAGTGATTACTCTGAAACATAGTTTTTACAGCACCTATCCTGAGGATCTCACACAGATCTTTTATTGCATCCTGAACTTCGGCGGTAAATGTGTCATCGGAGCTCTGCATCTTATTAAGAAAATACTCCAGTGAACTGAGATACTTATTGCTATCCATATAACTTCCCCTCCTGATACGATTATCAGTAACCATGGATAACATCGTACAAACAGCATCATTGTGCACTGCGGTATTATCCTATTTAATTATAACATAATATAATATAAAATCAACCCGGTTTTTTTTAATAATATGTGAATTTTTCAGAAAAGAATGATCACCTTTATAAAAATGTGTTGATATTACACAAAGGCGTATGAAATATTGAAATACAACGGTACAGCGTGACTATTGACACATTTTTCAAAACGTGGTATAATTTATAAGTGATAAAAAACGTAATAATGAGACGTATATATACAGTTAGTACATGGATGCGTAGCCATGTTGTCCGCTGCTTGCGAAGCGGCGGCATTTTTTTTAACGGAGGTCGGTATAATGAAAAAAATAAACATCAGAACAAGCCATCCCTATGATGTTGTAATTGAACGTGGCGCTGTCAGCAAGTGCGGAGAACTTATCGCAGAGGTAACTTCTTCACGCAAGGCAGTTATAGTTACAGATGATACGGTTGGCGGACTTTATGGCGAGACAGTTTTAACTTCACTGAGAAACAGCGGATTTGAGTGCGATATCTTCACTTTCCCTCACGGTGAACAGTCAAAGTGTCTCTCGAATTTGGGGGATATATTCGACTTCCTATGTAAGTGCAATATAACACGAAGCGACATTCTTATTGCTCTCGGCGGAGGTGTAGTCGGCGATATTACAGGATTTGCCGCAGCTTCATTCCTTCGTGGCATTGATTTCGTACAGATACCCACAACTCTCCTTGCACAGGTGGATTCTTCCGTAGGCGGCAAGACAGCAGTTAATATCAAGGGCGGCAAGAACCTTGTAGGTGCATTCAAGCAGCCTTCACTTGTCATCTGTGACAGTGACACACTGAAAACTCTCCCGAGAGAGACTCTTGCCGAGGGAATGGGAGAATGCATAAAGTACGGCATGATCCGTGATGAGAAGCTCTTTGAGCTTATGGAATCCCATACCCTTGACACTCTCGATGAGATAATGGACGAAATGGTTTATTCCTGTGTTGATATAAAGCGTTCGGTAGTTGAGAATGACGAATTTGACAAAGGCGAGCGTATGCTTCTTAATTTCGGTCATACTCTCGGCCACGCTCTCGAAGCATGGCATAATTATACCGACTACGCTCACGGCTACGGAGTTGCGGCAGGTATGTGCATGATAACCGACATCCTTGCACCTGAACTTTCAGACAGACTGAAGAAGTGCTGTGAGGCCTACGAACTCCCAACCGGTACAGACATCCCGATGAGCGAACTCCTTCCGTTCTGCAAGATCGACAAGAAAAACGAGGCTAAGAATATCAATTACATCGTATGCAGAGAAATAGGGAAAGGCGAGATCGTTAAGGTGCCTTTTGATGAATTCTGCCGCCTCATGGAGGGAAAGTAATGGATATACGCATCAGTCCTTCCGTATTGAAAGGCAGAGTTGAGATTCCGTCATCCAAAAGCTGTGCCCACAGAGCAATAATCTGTGCCGCACTTTCCTCTGACAGCGAACCGTCCGTACTCAGCGGCATCAGCTTCTCAAAGGACATCGAGGCTACTCTCGGCGCTATGGAGGCTTTCGGCGCAAAGTGGGAAATGACCGACAAGGAAAGCGGCACTGTTACGGTATGGGGGATAGGCACCGACCGTGCTGAGGGAAAGCTTTCCATCGACTGCAACGAAAGCGGCTCAACTCTCAGATTCGTCATCCCGATTGCGGCTGCTCTCGGCTATGATACGGAATTTATCGGCAGGGGAAGACTTCCTCAGCGCCCAATTGATATATACACCCGTGAACTTGGACGAAAGGGCATAACTTTCAATTACAACAACACCATGCCATTTGATATAAGCGGACAGCTTACCAGCGGAAAATACGAGATAGAGGGGAATGTTTCCTCACAGTTCATAACGGGACTGCTGTTTGCACTTCCGCTGCTTGAGGGAGATTCGGAGATAATCCTCACATCTCATCTTGAATCACGTCCCTATGTGGACATTACCATCGACACCATGAAGCGTTTCGGCGTTATCATTGACGAGACCGAGACAAGCTACACCATAAAAGGCGGACAGCGTTACCACTCCCACAGTGAGCGTGTGGAGGGCGACTACTCACAGGCGGCTTTCTTCTGCGTGGCAAATGCTATAGGCTCAGAAATAGAGCTGGGAAATCTCTCACCTGACAGCGTACAGGGCGACAAGAGGATAACCTCGATCACTGCGGATATCCTCAAAGACGGAGTTATCGGCTCTTTCAGAGAGGACTGCTCAGATATTCCCGACCTTGTGCCCATACTTTCGGTCCTTGCGGCATACGGCAGCGGAGAATCAGTGATCTACAATGCTGAAAGGCTCAGGATAAAGGAAAGCGACCGCCTGGAAACTACAGCGGCAATGCTCAACGGCATCGGCGGCGATGTTACCGTGACCGATGACGGACTCATCATCAGACCAACAGACAAACTAACAGGAGGAAAAGTGGACGGCTGCGGCGACCATCGTATAGTTATGGCGGCGGCAGTAGCAGCTCTCGGATGCAGCGGCGATGTTATCATCACAGGTGCAGAAGCTGTTGAAAAGTCATATCCCGATTTCTTCAAGGACTACACAAAGCTCGGAGGTAAGGCGAATGTCATCAATTTGGAATAACAGGATATCAGTCTCAATATTCGGCGAGGCGAGCGGCCCTGCTATCGGTGTGACCATCGACAACCTCCCCTCAGGCGAGTATATCGACACTGACGAGCTTGCAAAGTTCATGGCGAGACGCTATCCCGAGGTCGGCGGATATCCGGCATCTCCTTACGAGAATATGATGCCCCATGTGATGTCCGGCATTTTCAATGAACGCACCACCGGCACTCCGCTCTGTGCGTTCATTCAGAATATCCCCGAGGATAAGCCGGAGACCGATAATCTTGACAAGCTTGCACGTCCCGGCCATGCCGACTACACAGGCGCTGTCAGATACAAGGGCTTCAACGATGTGCGTAACAGCGGACATTTCTCCGATAAGCTGACTGCTCCTCTCTGCTTTGCGGGAGCGATATGCGGACAGATACTTGAGAGGAGAGGCATCTATGCAGGCGCTCATATCCTTCAGCTTCACAATATAAAGGATAACCCCTTTGACCCTGTGAACATCACAAGGGACGGAGTAAAAAGCGTAAGGATAAAGGATTTCCCCGTTATCAACGACCGCAAGGGCTGGATGATGCAGGAGGATATCGAAAAGGCACGTATCGCAGGCGAATCCCTTGGCGGAGTCATCGAGTGCGCCGCTGTGAATATCCCGGCAGGTATCGGCTCTCCGCTGTTTGATGGACTCCAGAACAATATCGCTCAGCTGATTTTCGGCATCCCGGGCGTTGCGGGACTGGAATTCGGAGCAGGCTTCCTCTCGGCTAAAATGGTGGGAAGCCAGAGCAACGACGATTTCTATGTGGATGACCACGGTCACGTTGTCACAAAGACCAACAATCACGGCGGTATCCTGGGAGGCATTTCATCGGGAATGCCCATAACTCTCAGAGTTGCTTTCAAGCCCTCACCGTCAGTGGCTAAGCCGCAGAATGCGGTGAATCTCCACGACATGACCGAGGAAAACATCGAGGACATAAAGGGACATATACCATGCACTGTACCTGCGGCTGTTCCATGCGTGGAGGCTGCCGTGAATATAGCACTGCTCTCACATATGATAGATTACCCAAATTTCTGTTAAGGTGATTATTATGCAGGACGAGAATATCAAAAAAATGGCAGAAATGGCAGACACCGAAATAAGAGATGTTCCTACGCTGAATATCCTGCTCTGCTATCTGCTCTACAAAATAGACAAGCCTGTGGAGACCGAACAGCTTTACGAAATTGCCATCGGCACAGGCGTTGTGAACTACTTCTACTATCAGGATTCCATCGACTATCTCATCAGGAATGAGCTTGTGTCGGTGCACAAAGACGCAGAGGGCGTGGACTGCTATGTCATCGAGCCCAAGGGAGTTGCCTGTGCAAAACAGCTCAAGACCTACGCTCCCAAGTCCTACAGGGATAAGCTGGTGCTGGCGGCGCTGAGATATTTTGCAAGGCGCAAGTATGAGAAAGAGCTGAAGATAGAGTATATCCCCGCAGGCAAGGGCTATTACACGCAGATACGTGTGCTTGATACCAACTGCGACCTGATGGACCTGAAACTATACGCTCCCGACCTTACACAGGCAAAGCTGATAGGTGAGAAGGTACTGCTCAATCCTTCTGGATTCTACAGCAAAGTGATAGAACTTGCACTCTCAAACGAAGAACCCCCCTACGATCTCAGCGATAACTGATATAAAGAAAAGAGTAATATATGAAATACGGACTTGTACTTGAAGGCGGCGCAATGCGTGGGCTTTTCACAGCAGGAGTAACAGATGTGCTCATGGAAAACGGCATATCCTTTGACGGCGTGATCGGCGTTTCAGCAGGCGCAGCATTCGGATGTAATATAAAATCAGGACAGAACGGACGAGCAATTAGATACAATCTCAGATTTGCGGAGGATAAACGCTTTTGCAGTGTGAAGTCACTTCTGACAACAGGTGATATGTTCGGTGCGGAATTCTGCTACCACACTATCCCCGATGAGCTGGATGTGTTCGATTCAGCCGCATTTGAGGCTTCGCCAACGGATTTCTGGCTGGTATGCACCGATATCGAAACGGGCAGGGCAGTCTACCACAAAATGAACAAAGTCAGCTATTCCGAGCTTGAATGGATGAGGGCTTCGGCTTCAATGCCTATGTTCTCACGTATAGTTGAGGCAGGCGGAAGAAAGCTTCTCGACGGAGGAATAGCCGATTCCATACCGCTGAGATTCATGGAGAAACAGGGCTACGATAAGAACGTGGTGATCGTTACCCAGCCCCGTGACTACGTGAAGCACAGAAATAAAGCAATGCCGCTGCTGAAGCTGGCTTACAGAAAGTACCCGAATCTGATAAAAGCCTGCGCTGAGAGACATAAGATGTACAACAAGGAACTGCGCTATATACGCAGATCTGAAAGCGAGGGACGTGCACTTGTTATTGCTCCCCCCGAAAAGCTTCCCGTGGGACATATCGAGCACGATACAAACGTACTCCAGGAGGTCTACCGTATAGGTCGTATGACCGGCATGGAAAACCTGGACAGAATAAAAAGTTTTATCGGAAAATAAAAAACACCGCACTGTAACCGTGGTACTCTTACAGAAGTTTTTACACGAGTCTATTGAGGGAAACCCTTTTGAAAAAGGGTTCTCCCTCAAACTCCCTTCCTAAAACTTTCAGTATTAATTTTTGCCCATTATAGGGCGCACACCAGTAAAGTAAGGATTTCTCATTCCTTGCAGGTGCGCCCTATAATGGGCAAAAATTCTATTAAAAGTCTTTGGAAAGAAGGGTGAATTCGCGGCGGCTAAATTCAAATCGCCCTATAGGTGTCGTATATT
>ACOK01000014.1 GCA_000174895.1 Ruminococcus flavefaciens FD-1 | reverse complement strand
GGAAGAACCTTTCCTCAGAAAGGTTTTCCCCGATAAATACATATAAAGTTGCTATACGAGCACCACAGTTATGCAGTCCCTTTATGTTATTATCATTTACTGTGCTGACTTATCTTTAGCACGCTGTACGGCCTTGACGAGTTCTACTACGGGCATGATAGCAACTGCAAGAAGAATTGCATAAAGGATCTGAGTACCGCTGAGCTGGACCAGTGAGAATACGTTTCTCAGTACAGGAACGAATATTATCGGTATAGTAAGCAGCATTGATGCAATTACGGAGAAAAGCAGGAAATTATTTCTGTGTTTCAGAGTGAAAACAGAACCTTTAAGGCTTCTCATATTCCAAGCGTGAACCATCTCGCACAATGAAAGTGTAAGGAATGCCATAGTTGTACCTGTTTCAGGAGAAGTATGATAGCCGATCATATAAGAAATGAATGTAAGTGCTGCGATCACAAATCCCTGCCAGAGCAGATTTATTCCCATACCGTCAGAGAAGATATGAGTTCCGCTCTTTCTTGGCTTGCGCTTCATGATGCCGTCTTCAGCAGCCTCCATACCAAGACCAACTGCGGGGAAGCAGTCAGATACCAGATTTATCCAGAGAAGATGCACAGGGCTGAAAAGGCTTTTTCCGCCAAGTGCCAGAGTAGCCATGAGGATACAGAGCACCTCACTCAGGTTGCTTGAAAGCAGGAACTGTATAGCCTTGCGGATGTTGTCGTAAATACGTCTGCCTTCCTCGACTGCTCCTACAATAGTAGCGAAGTTATCGTCGGTAAGCACCATATCAGCAACATTTTTGGTAACATCTGTACCTGTGATACCCATTCCTACACCGATATCAGCGCTCTTGATGGATGGTGCATCGTTAACGCCGTCGCCTGTCATAGCTGTGGTCATATCCTTTTTGCGCCATGCATTTACGATACGGACCTTATGCTCAGGCTGTACACGGGCATAAACGCTGTACTGATCGACTGTTTCGTTGAATTCATCATCAGGTATCTTTGAAAGCTCTGCACCTGTCAGCGCCTTCTGACCTTCACTGAGGATACCCAGTTCCTTTGCAATAGCAACAGCAGTATCACAATGGTCGCCTGTAATCATTACAGGACGGATGCCTGCTGTGCGGCAGAGACCGATAGCGTCCTTGACCTCGGGACGTACAGGGTCGATCATACCGGTCATACCGATAAATATAAGATCCTTTTCAAGTGAAGCAGGAGTTATATCAGCAGGGATCTCACTGTATTCACGATAAGCAGCAAGGAGAACACGAAGCGCCTGATCAGCAAGTTCCTTGTTCTTTGCAAGTATAGCATTGCGGTCATCATCGGTCATAGGGCGAACATTTCCGCCGTCCAGAATGTGTGTACAGCAGCGCAGCACCTCATCAGGTGCGCCCTTTGTGTACTGAACGAAACCGTTATCTCTGCGATGAATAGTTGACATCATCTTACGGAGTGAATCAAACGGTGCTTCCGCAACTCGTGGTGCTGCCTTTTCAAGGTCGTACTTTTTCAGTCCGCATTTATTTGCATAAGCTACCAGTGCAGCTTCTGTAGGTTCGCCTGTTACGGTATCATCTGAATTGAGCACTGCATCGCAGCAAAGAGCCATTGCGGTAGCAAGGAGTTCCTTATCAGATGTATACTCGTTGACAACTGTCATTTTGTTCTGTGTGAGAGTACCGGTCTTATCGCTGCATATTACCTGAGCGCAGCCCAGTGCTTCAACTGCGGTAAGACGGCGGATGATAGCGCCTCTCTTAGACATATTAGTTACGCCGATACTCAGTACAACAGTGACAACTGCTGCAAGTCCCTCAGGGATAGCGGCAACGGCGAGGCTGACAGATACCATGAAGGTCTCAAGGAATCCCGGAAGTGTGATCTTTCCTTCACGTACAAGCATCTGTACAACGCTGATTCCCAGAATGAACACACAGATGCAGAGAACAGCTATAGACAGTATCTTACTCAGCTGATCAAGGCTTTTCTGAAGCGGTGTTTCATCGTCGTCGGCTGCTGCGATAGCGCCTGCTATCTTGCCCATTTCAGTCTTCATACCTGTAGCAACGACAACTGCCTCTGCACGGCCGTAAGCGATACTGCTGCCCATATAAAGCATATTTTTACGGTCGCCCAGCGGGACTTCCTCCCCTGACAGCACTTCGCTGTCCTTATCCGAGGGGACACTTTCACCGGTAAGTGCGGATTCTTCAGCTTTCAGTGCGGCTGCTTCAAGGATACGGCAGTCCGCAGGAACGTTGTCTCCGGCTTCAAGAGTAATAACATCACCTGGCACAAGTTCGGAACTATGTACTACCACAAGTTCACCTGAGCGGTATACCTTGCTGTTTGCGGCACTCATAGCCTGAAGCGCTTCAATTGCGGATTCCGCCTTGTTTTCCTGATAAACACCGAGAACTGCATTGGCGAGGACGACGAATAATATGATGAATACATCCGCTTCAAGCTTTCCCTCCGTAACGATGCCCGTAACAGCAGATACCACCGCCGCCGCAAGCAGAACAATGATCATCGGGTTCTTGAACTGCTCGGCAAAACGTGCAAGCAGTGTCGGTTTCGGGGCTTCGTCCAGCTTATTTTCGCCAAACTCGGCAAGACGTTTTTGTGCTTCCTCGGCTGAAAGGCCTGTTTTTTCACTTTTTACCTCTTCCAGCACTTTTTCAGCAGAGAACAGATAATGCTTCATTTTCATTCCTCCGTTAGATTAATATTTTCAGCGCATAAAAACGTTGCTCATCATCAGCTGAAACACAGAGTCACCTCAAAATTCAGCCTCCCCCTGTTCCGCTAACTATGCAACTGTACTATTATAGCACATTATATGAAAAAAATCAATCATCTTATCGCAT
>ACOK01000015.1 GCA_000174895.1 Ruminococcus flavefaciens FD-1 | reverse complement strand
ATCCGACATCCCCCCTCTCTCCTTTCCCAGTCGGTTTTCCACTCTGGACTCTCTTTTCCCTCAACCCTTTTCCTCTCTCCCTCCTGTCGGATTTTGCTCCTACGGTCAGGCTGAATGTTTGAGCGTTCGCCCAAACATAATTGAAGCTGTTGTTTTCTGTAGGGGCCGCCTTTGGCGGTCCTTGGATCAATTCAAATATCGGGTAGAATAATGTAGGGGCGCACAGTGTGCGCCCTTGCCTCACCTGTCCTTAAAACTCTATTGTGGAACGCCGTGGGCGGCGTTCCCTACAATGCGTTGAATATACGTGTATGGTTATTGTGGGCGGATATCATCCGACCACATTCATAATAAAGAATAAAAAAACTGCCCGTACCCCTGACGGGTGCGGACAGCCAGTGCAGCTTATTTAATTGCGGCAAATGCCTTGTCAAGAGCTGCGATAAGATCATCGATATGCTCTGTACCAATGGAAAGTCTGATAGTTGTAGGCTTTATGCCCTGTTCAGCGAGCTCAGCCTCGGTAAGCTGTGAGTGTGTTGTTGAAGCAGGATGTATCACCAGTGACTTTACATCTGCAACATTTGCAAGAAGTGAGAAGATATCCAGATTGTCTATGAACTTCTTTGCGTCGTCCTCAGTGCCCTTGATATCGAAGGTGAAGATACTGCCGCCGCCGTTGGGGAAGTACTTCTTGTATACATCGTGGCTGGGCTCACTGCTGAGAGACGGATGATGTACAGCTTCTACCTGTGGGTGCTTGTCAAGGTATTCCACTATCTTCTGAGCGTTGGAGGTGTGGCGCTCAACACGGAGAGAAAGTGTCTCCAGTCCCTGTAAGAAGATGAAAGCGTGGAACGGGGAAAGTGTTGCACCTGTATCACGAAGGAGTATAGCTCTGATGTATGTGACAAAAGCCGCTGCGCCGGCTGCTGCCGTAAAGCTTACTCCGTGGTAGCTTGGATTTGGTTCGGATACCCATGGATAGCGTCCGGATTTTGCCCAGTCGAAGTTGCCGCTGTCAACGATAACACCGCCGATAGCTGTACCGTGGCCGCCGATGAATTTAGTAGCGGAATGTACAACGATGTCAGCGCCGTACTCGATAGGACGTACAAGGAAGGGAGTTGCAAAGGTATTGTCAACTACCAGCGGGATATTGTGCTTGTGGGCGATAGCAGCTATCTTTTCGATATCGATAGCGTTTGAGTTGGGGTTGCCGAGAGTTTCGATGTAGAGAGCCTTGGTGTTCTCATCGATAGCTGCTTCAAAGCTTCCCTCCTCATCGGGATCAACGAATTTAGTAGTGATTCCGTAAAGCGGAAGAGTGTGTGCGAAAAGGTTGTATGAGCCGCCGTAGATGGTCTTGGAAGCGACTATGTTCTCGCCTGCCTTTGCAAGAGCCTGAACTGTGTAAGTGACAGCGGCAGCACCTGAAGCTGTTGCGAGAGCAGCAACACCGCCTTCAAGAGCAGCTATACGCTTCTCGAAAACGTCCTGAGTAGAGTTGGTAAGTCTGCCGTAGATATTGCCTGCGTCCTTGAGGCCGAAGCGGTCTGCGGCGTGCTGTGAATCGTGGAAAACATATGAAGTAGTTGCATATATCGGTACAGCTCTTGCGTCTGTAGCAGGGTCAGCCTGTTCCTGACCTACGTGGAGCTGAAGTGTCTCGAAATGTAATTTATTATTAGCCATGGGTAATTCCTCCTGAAAACCGAAAAATTTTTTTATCTTTGTATTTATAATGATCTGTTATCCGTATGTAATGTCAGCGACATCGCTGTGATGATGTGCACATTCGGTCGGTGCCCCTCACTACAGAGCGGAGACGCCCCAGAATAAATGACGTATTCAATTGTACCGCTCCTTTCTCGCTGTTGTTTTTCTTGGTATGCCTATATTATACATCGGTTTTATAGATTTGTCCAATGCATAAATTATATGGTCTGTTATAGTTTCAGCCTATAGCGCAATAGAAAAAGCGGATGTTTTCCTGAAATATGTGGGCGAGCGGAACTCGCCCCTACATAATCCAACGAAGATCATACGATTTGTAGGGGCGCTTTCCGAGCGCCTTTGATATAATCAATCTCATAACTTTTTTGGAGAATGCCACGACAGCCCATTATTTTACAAGAAAAAAAGGAACCCGTTCAACTGCTGTACTCTTACAGAAGTTTTTACACGAGTCTATTGAGGGAAACCCTTTTGAAAAAAGGGTTCTCCCTCAAACTCCCTTCCTAAAACTTTCAGTATTAATTTTTGCCCATTATAGGGCGCACTTGATAGAAATGAAAAATTCTTACTTTACTTGTGTGCGCCCTATAATGGGTAAAAATTCTATTAAAAGCCTTTGGAAAGGCGGTACGGAGGTACCCCTGAGTGCTACAGATATTGTTGAAATGAACCTGAGGTATGCCGTCCTAGAAGCTTTATCTGTATACTCACTCTTATTACGACCTCTACACTATCTTATAAATGTTCACTGAATGAGTCAACATATTCATTAGATTTGCCTTTAAAAAACTCCCCCATAAAGAATATTCCTTCGGCTTTGTAAAAAACACGATTATTTGTCCATATTCTCACGTCAACTTATTGATTAATATCTTATTGTGTGCGTGAAGATTTGATTTAAATCGCCATTACCATTCTCGACTTATTCACACATGGAAACTATATATTTTTTCCCCCTTAAACTGCAAGCATATTTTTTATTCCATTGGGATTTCATTTTTC
>ACOK01000016.1 GCA_000174895.1 Ruminococcus flavefaciens FD-1 | reverse complement strand
AAAGAGCTTCCCTCAAATTTTAATCTTTATTAGCTTCGGGGTAGAGTTCCTTGACGAAGCTTTCCAGTTCCTCATCGGATGTATCGGCATCTGCTATGTAGAGGTCGATGGATGTATCGGGAATTCCGCCGCTTACCTTGAACATAATCAGGCCGTGGTTTTCTGTCCACCATGTGTACTTAGGATCAGCGGTGTTTACATTTCTGATAAGGCTGAGTGCCTTAAAGTGCTTTGAATCGGCATCTTCGGCGTTGATCTCAGCGGTGTAAATTCCATCGGTGAGGACAAATGGCTCGCCTGATTTTACATCAGCAAAGAGCTTGTTATCCATATCGTATATCTTGATACCGATGCCGTCAACTTCCTTGTTATCGGAGATGTTGTGAACTTTTACGGTGACATCCTCTGCCTTCTGCTGAGGGATAAGCGGGATCGTCACTTCGCTCAGAGCATTGGTAAGATAGCCTGTGTTGATAGTCACCTCATCTGGGCCGATGTAACCTTCGGGGATGTTGTTGAGGATGACCTTGTATGCGTTTTCACCTGCACGGTAGAGTGAGTCTATAATAATGGTATCATCTGCATTTGAAACCACGTCAGCGATCTTCTTTGCATAAGTATCGGGAGCTTCGATAATTGTCATTTCAGCGCCTTCGACCAGTTCGTATGTATCAGCGTCGAAGCAGTTGATCTCCAGCTTGTTTGCGAAATTGTTGATAGGTCCGAAGTCGAAGAAAACGTCCTTGTCGGGCTTGCCGTCCTTTACTGTGATATCGATTCCGTCGGACTTGTCCGTGAACGATACATCAGGGTAAATTTCAGCTATATACTTAGCGAAATCACTGTCAGGATCAAGAAGATTGAGCGGTGCCTGAGTTTCGGGTCTCATGTCGATGTGGTACTCTCCGTCAGGGAGTGCGAAATCGTTTGCACGGATATTCTGATAGAATATCTCACCGTCCTTGCTTGTTACCGTGAACATACCGTGTGAGGATTCACTGTCGCCTTTAGTCCAGTCGAAGCAGCCTGCATCGATATTCAGTTCAGCGTCATCACTGAGAAGTCTTACGGTGAGATCCTTTGTATCGGAATCCTGATCGAAGCCGATCTTCATTGAGCGGTCCCATCCGCCGAAACGGTTGCCGTAATTATCGGGGAGTCCCTTTATTTCCAGAACGTATTTGTACTTATCGGAAGTCGGAAGTCCGTGGATAGAGATAGTATCCTCGGGATCAAAATGGAAACTGCCCAGCGGGAATGAAGACTGACCGATAACGCCGGAAAGGTTGATATCAGCGCCTTCCAGAAGCTCGCCTGTCATCATGTCGGCAACGTTTATGTTAAGGGTTCCGCCGACGGGCGGCTTTTCGCCGAGAAGCTGTCTTCTCAGGTAGATAAGGTCGAAAACGTCGATAGTTCCGTCTTCGGCTATGTCTGCATTCTTCCAGTTTCCGAGTTCGGCATTTTCAGCAAGCAGATATCTGTTGAGCTGTACTGCGTCAGCCAGACCGACTGCGCCGTCGAAGTTGACATCGCCGAAAAGTGTGAGGATATCGGGATTTGTGAGCACATAATCTTCAGCAGAAGCTGATGGGATCTGTGCGCCGAGTGCAACTGCACTTGTAAGGAGTGCGGTCAGAAGAGCCTTTGCCTTTTTGAAGTTGTCCATTGTTGTTACCTCCTGTTATATTTTGGATGAATTTTTTCAAGTGTTCCCCCTCTCTTATTACTTCCGAATCAACACCTGACAGCAGGAGCAATAAAGGCAACACTTCCATACCGAAAATATAACATAATATATAAAGAATGTCAACATATTTGGTGTAAATAGCTAAAAGTTCGTTTGATTATACTAATTTATAATCTGCTCATTGTGCATAATTCAAGAAAACAAAGGCTCATTTTTGTAAGGCAACACCGCACAAAGCTTGTGCTGAAGATGCGGTGACAGATTTTTCGTCAGATTGTATAGAAATTCCGCAGGCATACTATCGTATGTCAAGGAATTTCTGTGCAGGATGACGGAAAATATGTCCGCAGATTCAGTGCAAAGCCGTCAGGTGGGCTTTGTGCGGTGTTGCCGTAAGAATATTGCCTATCAGCGTATCGAAGCGGTGAATTCCGAGTCGGTGCAGTCAAGTTCGAGGACGTATCCGCAGGCATTCAGTGAACGCTCTGCGATCGAAAGTCCCAGTCCGCTTCCGCTGCGTCCGCTTCTGTTTTTGTCACCACGGACGAAAGGCTTTGTCAGGTCGTGAGTGTCGGTCTTCTCCGAAACGGAGTTGGTTATTTTAAACTTTCCATTGTTCATATCTATCTTTATTTCGCCGTCATTCCGGGTGTATTTCACCGCATTTGACACCAGATTCTCCACAGCGGAGGTCATTATGTCCCTGTCGGTATTCACTTTCATATTGCCGCTTATGGCGGATTCTATCCCTCTCTCGTCAAGCTGAACGCTGTATTTTCCGAGGGCGGCCTCTGCAAGTTCACGCATATCGAATCCGGACTTGTTCAGCTTCTGCATATTGCCCGAGTTGAGTTCAAGTGTCTTGCTTATCATCGAGTCGGTGTAAGCCACGTTGTCGAGAATGGAGCGGAGATATTTCTGCTGTTTTTCGTCCTTTGCGGATTCCATGAGATTTTCCGCATAGCCGCCTATTGCCGCAAGAGGAGTTTTCAGGTCGTGGGCGAGATTGTTTGTCAGGTCACGCTGATAGTCCTCGAAAGCATAGTCAGCCTTGTTCATGACATTTTTACGCCAGCTGTAGAGGAGGGCGATGAACAGCAGAAATGCTGTAAAGATGCCTACCATAGCGGCATAGGCTTTTTGGTTAAGCGGATTCCATATACCGACGGCAAATACAGTGCAAAGAATACATTCCTCATCATTGTATGTATAGTTGGTAGTCATATAATATACCCTGCCGGCGCACTTGTCTGCAAGCTCGGGGAAATTCCTGTAGTCGTACATTCCCGAATATACATCTGTTGTATGCGATGTAACGTCATTTTTTACTGCATTCCAGTATTCATCATATACATCAGGCTCTGTTCCCTGAAAATTCGGAAGCATTACCATGGGATATTTTCTTGATTCTCCGGCAGCGTAGGAATGAAGCTTTACAAGTTCATATCCCTCAATATCAGCATTTATCGTGAATTCTTCTGTTTTGTACACCTCAGTTTCTGTAAGTGCACTTTTAGGAGTTATTGCTTTTGTGTATTCGGCGGTCACTTCATGCGGTATGAACAGATGTTCAGCCTTGTTGACGTATGCACTTCTGAGTATGAAATTGACATATTTATCAGAATCTTCATCTTCCGATAGTGTCATGAAATGATTCATATAAAAGAATTTATCGTAAAACTCTTTCAGTTCGGGAATATCAAATTCTTCTTCCTTGCATATATACCAGCCGTTTTCGGGATGTTTCTCATCTTTTTCGTTTTTTTCAAAGCTAATTGCAGCCATGAATCTGCGTCTGCTTGAGGCTATTTCGTTTCCGTCCTTGTCAAGAAGTACGGATATAGCTGCACTGTTACTGTCTCCACCTATCAGGTTATACGAATCAACATAGAAAACAGGTTCGCCAAGCAAAAAAAATGTATCTGGTGGAAGTGATGCATCTGCTGCATTGGGATTGCCATTGCGTGAATATGTATTCATTGTCTGCATGAGATTTGAATGAGTTCTTGCAATTTCCCTGTCTGCACTTTCGTCAATATACATTTCTATAAAATAGAACGAGAAATATGCGAATACAGCCGCTACTGCAAGTGCCGCAACTGCCGCCTTAGCAAATATCCGCCAGAAAGTAGTTCTTTTCCTGCGCTTGTCAAGCATGAGGAATTTGCGTATTTTAGGATTTTTTATCATAAAAACACCCCTTTGTTGGATTCCTGATTATTTTGAAAGACGGTATCCACGGCCTACGACGGTCTTTATCTGCTTTCCTGCACTTCCAAGGGCTTTGCGAAGCTTTTTGATGTGGCTGTCAACAACTCTGTCGCTGCCGAAATAATCGTAGCCCCAAACCCTGTTGAGAATGGTGTCACGGTCGATGGTCCAGTCCTGATGCTCCATCAGATAGCGGAGAATAGCGAATTCCTTAGGCGGAAGCTCGATCTCTTTCTCGTTTATGAAACAGCACAGCATTCGTGTGTCAAGCCTGATAGCGCCGCATTCAAGGACAGTCTGACCGCTCAGCTTGTCGGCACGTTTCATCATCGCCTCGCACTTCATGTACAGCACCGACAGCAGAAACGGCTTTACGATGTAGTCGTCACAGCCCAGGTCGTAGCCGAAGATCATGTCCTCCTCACGGCCTCTTGCGGTGATGAATATAACGGGAATGTCGCTTCTCTTGCGGATACTGCGGCATATAGTGAAGCCGTCGGCATTCGGAAGCATGATGTCCAGCAGTACAAGCCCGTAGCTTTCGAGTCCCTCATCGATAATCCCGAGAGCCTTTTCGCCATCGTTTACGGCAGTTACAGCCGTACCCTTAGTGTTGAAATAATCGGTAATGACCTCGCAGATATCGTGGTCGTCTTCAATAAGAAGTATGTCTTTCATAAGTGAGCGCTCCCTTGTGTTTATGATTGTATTATAACAGTGCCGTGTGTCCTTTGTGTGTCCTTTCAGCGCCTTGTCTGTGACTAAAAACGCCGCCTTTCCCTGTAATGCTTCAGC
>ACOK01000017.1 GCA_000174895.1 Ruminococcus flavefaciens FD-1 | reverse complement strand
CCCCGATTAAATTGGNGATAAGCTGCTATATGAGTACAGCAGTCACTGTGCGCCCTTCTTTTTCTGCGAAAATAAAAAAGAAGGAGATCATCGGATCTCCTTCTTTTATGTTGTTATTTATCTGGTAGCCATGTAATCGATAATGCTGATATTATCGTGAGTTGAGATGTAAGCGTAGTAGGAAAGGATGATGGATGCGTCAACACCGTCAACAATGAGGTTGCCGTTAACGTCAGCAGCGATGGACTGTGCCTTGTTGAAGTCGCCGTCCTTATCAGCGGAACGCTTAGCGTAGTCTGTAAGTACTGCACTTGCATCGATACCGTCAACAATGCCGTTGCCTGAAACGTCGCCTAAAGCTCTGTCTGAAACTGCGATCTTGAGGTCAGGAGCATTTTCGCCGCTTGGTCTGATGTCACGGACCTTTGTGGTATCAAATCTGTAGGAGATATTTGATACATAAGGCTGTTCGGTCTTGAACTTGATATCATAGTATTCGGGAGCAGCTGTATTCTTTACGTTGACATCGAATAATGCTACAGGGTATGTATCTGAAGCTTCGCCTTCCGGTGTAAGAGGATCGATGCTTGTATCGGAATAGTCGATACCCATCATCTTGTCATCAGCACTGTAGAACTTGGATACAGATGTGGCGTTTCCGAGTTTGTAAGCGCCTGTTACGCCTGCCTCAGCAGGAGTCTGTACATTATCGAGGAAAACGCTGTCATCGCTCCACAGCCACTTGAAAGTGAACTGACCTGCGAATTTTCCGTCGTCCTTGAGGAATACCTGTGAAGGGATCTTTGCTGAATCAGTAACAGCTTTTGTATTCACGTAGGGGATTCCTGAAGGAAGATTCACAACAGGATCTGAACCTACAGCCTTGAAGTAGATAGTAGGCATATAAGTCTGTGGGTCTATGTCTTCAGCAGAAGCGCTGACAGGTGCAGCTGCGAGAAGCAGAGCTGCGGCAGTGAGTAAAGCAAATGGTTTTTTCATGGTTGTCCTCCTCTTATTAAAGCGATTCTGTCATTTTAAGAACGATCTCAGCGACACGGAGAGCGGCTATCTTCTCAAACTCATCAAATGACATTGCGCCTTCATCGTCAGCATTATCGGAGATACATCTCACGCTTACGAAAGACATCTTGTTGAGGTAGCAGCAGTGACCTACAGCAGCGCTTTCCATATCGACTGCATAGGGATCGAACTTATCTTTGATCGCATTTTTTACTTCTGTGCTTGTGATGAATGCTTCACCGGAAACGATGCGGCCTCTGAAAGAAGTCACGCCGTTATCAGCGCAGGTCTTCTCAGCGGTGTCCATAAGCTTTTCGTCAGCCTTGAATATACCGCAGTACGGCGGATAGTCCTTGAGGAAGTGAAGGTCAAGGTCGTGGGGAAGAACTTCGTTTGATATAACTATATCGCACACCTTTACCTTTGTATCCATACCGCCTGCGATACCTGCATTGATAACGCAGTCGGGGTGAAAGTTGTCTATCATGACCTGGGTGCAGAGTGCAGCATTGACTTTAGCGATACCGCAGCAGGCATTGATAATGGTCTTGCCGCAGTGCTGATTGATGTAAAAATCGAAGCCGGAGATGTTCTTTATCTCTCCCTCACCGAGTATACGTCTTATATCGACAAGTTCTGAAGGCATTGCTCCGATTATAGCTATTGTGTTCATGGTAATCACTCCTGTGCCGTGCGAAGTATGATCCGCAGGGCGAAAATATATTTGCAAGTTAATTATAACATAATCAGTTAAATAAATCAAGGATTCTTCCACTAAAAGTATCTTCCATGATTCTAAAGAATATAGAAATATGTTTTATTTTATAACTTGTGGGTTCGGGATTTATTTGCAGG
>ACOK01000018.1 GCA_000174895.1 Ruminococcus flavefaciens FD-1 | reverse complement strand
AAATTAATATGAAAAGTTTTAGGAAAGGAGTTTGAGGAAGAACCCTTTTTCAAAAGGGTTTTCCTCAATAGACACGTGTAAAAACTTCTGTAAGAGTACAGAGGTTAACCGTCAGGGGCATATTTTGCTGTATGCGGCATCAGCGGTGATGACCGCCGCCGCCGTGGTGTCCGCTGTGGGAGTGGTGGCTTCCGCCGCCGCTGTGACCACTGCTTCTGTGACCGCTGCTTCCGCTGCTGGTGTCTATGTGGGTTCTTGAAGTGTCCTTACGGATGAAGATATCCTGCTTTTCCGTGAATCTTGTAAGATTATCGGAAACGTAGATCTTCGGGTCGGTAGTGCCTTTGAATTTATATCTGCTTTTTGCTATGAGATAAATTATCAGTGAGATGATAGAGCTTGCAAGCAATGATTTGCAGAAAGGTATGAAATATACTACAAGCGGCTTGTGGTCTGATACAACATATTCGCCGTGCTTGAAGTAAGCATAGGTTTTTTTGAACTCATCGTAGTGGACATCAAAGAACGAAGGATTCGTGTCGGCATATCTTGAAAGGCAGTTGGTATATTCTGTTATTGCCTGTGAGATATCATCCGGGATGATATCTGAACCCGAAGCCGGGAGGTAGTAGTCCAGACTGGAGAATATCCCATCAATGTTGTCATCATAATAGAAGACAGCTTTACCGGATGTGGATATCCAATCGGTAGCAGGCGAGTAGCCTGACAGGTCGAGGTAGTAGAAAACTCCGTCGGTATCCTCGCCGAATATCTCGTCGTAGGAATCGTCTGCGAAGATCATAGTGTCTTCTTCGCTTCTGTGTTTGCCTGCAATGAAGACTATAAGGTTAAGGCCGAGTTCATCGCCTTTTTTCTTTATAAGGCTGTCGAGCTGCTCAAAAGTGGCCGTGTCTTCGCTGTAAAGTCCAAATTCGTCGATGAGGCCTGATTCTTCGGGATAGCCCGTCAGCATCTCTGCACTGACATTCATCGTCGGGAGCATTATTATAACGAGAAATATTGCTGATATAAATGAAGCTATACGTTTTATCATAGCGACATACCTCCACCGATAGTGCCTAATATGGTGATTATACCTCCGATAGCCGCACAGAAGGCAGCCAGCTTTCCTTTGCTGAGAGGAGGAGTGCCTGCCAGCTTGCCTGTCTGACCGTTTATGGCGAATTCATATACTTTTCCCTTATATTTGTAGGACATGAACCATACGGGAAGGAGGATGTAATGCCAGTCAGTGCTGCGGAAGCTGATGTTCTTTTCGCTGGGAGTATCGGCAGAATAGCCGGAAATGCTCTTCTTGAGGATATCGAGGCAGGCCTTTGAAGCACGTTCCCTTATTCTCGGAAATACATTGGCTTTGTCAACATCGTACTTATCGGCAAAGAATCCGCTGAGGTAGGACATTGAGAAGTCCTTCAGCTCATTGTAGTCGTATGGCTCGATAGCCTCCATGAGTGCATCTTCGATCTTGCTTTCGCCGTCAGCAGGGATTCCCTGAGTTACAACTGTACCGCTTCTGATGAGACGGTATATGCTTGTTTCGGTGTATCGGTAATCGCCTGAGGTCCAGCTTCGGGATTTCCTTCCCTCGCCACGGTAGTCAACATCGATATTGCAGTCAGCCAGCCAGAAGGGGACATAAAGTCCGGTTATCTTTTCTATCTGCTGCTGTGACTTGAAATCAGTTGGGGCGAACATTCTGCCCTTTATCCATTGCTTGAAGGCGTTTTCCGCATTTTCACGGGTGAGTTTGAAGCCAATGACCTTGCTGGGCTTGTATGAACCCGACATTTTTCCTGAGAGGATGACGGGGTTATGGCAGTAATAGCAGAATGTAGCGGTCTGCTGGTCGTCAGCCATTATCTCAGCACCGCAGCTTTTGCAGTGGTAGAGATTGGTATGTGACTCGAAATCCTGCTGCGCCTGTAAGGTTTCGGGAGGGATGCTGTTTTCGGCGGCAGCACATATCTGCTTTATTTCTTCAACTGTAAAGGAACTCTCGCAGTATTCACATTCCAGTCTCTGTGTAGCAGGTGAAAACTTCAGGTCGGCGTTACAGTTTGGACATTTGTATTCTACTGAATCCATTTATATATCAACTCCTTTGGTTTTATAGAATATATGATACCATATTTTTCCTCATTTGGCAATAGGGATAATCAGAGAGTTCACGG
>ACOK01000019.1 GCA_000174895.1 Ruminococcus flavefaciens FD-1 | reverse complement strand
GAACCTTTCCTCAGAAAGGTTTTCCCCCGATAAATGCGTATAAAGCTTCTATATGAGTACCGAGGTTACTTTCTGGACTTTGTCATTTTATGCCGAGGAACTTATAGCCTGCGTCCTGAATAGCTTTCCTGATGGTTTTATCGCTTACATCAGAGGAAAGCGAAATGATAGCTGTTCCCTTTTCATGGCTAACTATCGCTTCATCAATTCCGTTTATATCTTCAAGCGCTTTTTTCACCCTTGCCTCGCAGTGGCCGCACATCATGCCCTTAACGGATACAGTTTTTTCATTCGTCTCAGACGGCGCATCATTCAGCTCTGTTGTTATTCTCTTATCGTGGCTGCTGTCGTGAAGCTTAAAGAAGTTCAGTCTCAGCGCATTTGTGACCACGAAGAAGCTTGACAGGCTCATTGCTGCCGCACCGAACATAGGATTCAGCTGCAAACCATACACACCTGCTGCAAGAGGTATGCCTATTATGTTATAGATGAACGCCCAGAAAAGATTCTGACGTATGTTTCTCAGCGTCGCTCTGCTGAGACGTATAGCAGCAGGAACATCGCTGAGACGGCTTTTCATCAGGACTACATCCGCAGCATCAACTGCAACATCTGCACCTGCCCCGATAGCGATCCCCATGTCCGCACTTGTCAGCGCAGGAGCGTCATTGATACCGTCGCCGACCATAGCGGTTTTGCCTTTCTTTTTAAGGCTTCGGATGACGCTTTCCTTACCATCGGGAAGTACTCCTGCAATAACTTCGTCAACGCCTGCCTGTGCGCCGATAGCTTTCGCTGTACGTTCATTGTCACCGGTCAGCATTACAACGTGTATTCCCATATTCTGCAATTCACGAACTGCCTTCGGGCTGTCCTCCTTTATGATATCCGCAACCGCTATCATTCCGAGGAGATGTCCGTCTTCCGCAAAGAATAAAGGAGTTTTTCCCTCGGAAGTCAGCTTCTCGTATGTCGCATTCACAGTCTCACTCATACTGCACAGACCTGAAATGTAAGAGAAGTTGCCCCCGTAAACCTCAGAACCTCCGATAGTTCCTTTCAGTCCGTTTCCTGCCACAGCCATGAAGTCCGAGGCTTCTTCCGATGAGATATTCTTCTCTGTGCAATACTTTATGACAGCTTTAGCCAGCGGATGCTCGCTTTTCTTTTCAAGTGAGTTTGCGATAGTCAGCAGCTTTTCCTCGTCTATGCCATCAGCCGCTATTATATCAGTAACGCTCGGCTCACTCTGAGTGATAGTACCTGTCTTATCCAGTGCAACAATGCGGACTTTGCCGGTTTCTTCGAGAGATACCGCTGTTTTAAAAAGTATGCCGTTCTTGGCGCCCACACCGTTTCCTACCATTATCGCCACAGGAGTTGCAAGTCCAAGCGCACAGGGGCAGCTTATAACAAGGACGGATATTGCCCTTGCAAGCGAGAATCCCACTGTCTTGCCAAGGATAAGCCAGACTATAAGTGTTATGACCGCAATGCTTATGACAGCAGGCACGAAAACTCCTGAAACCTTATCGGCGATTTTTGCAATGGGAGCTTTTGTCGCCGCTGCATCGCTGACCATTTTGATTATCTGAGAAAGAGTTGTGTCCTCGCCTACTCTTGATGCTCTGCACCTGATAAAACCTGCCTGATTTATGGTAGCAGCCGATACCTCATCACCTACGTTTTTGTCAACCAGGTATGCTTTCTCCCGTAAGTGCAGATTCGTCCACAGCGCTTTCGCCTTCTGTTATTACTCCGTCCACAGGTATACTTTCTCCCGGGCGGACAACGAAAATATCATCTTTCTTGACTTGCTCAACAGGAACTTCCCTTTCCTCGCCGTCAACAAATATCAAAGCTGTTTTCGGCGCAAGTTTCATGAGTCCTTTCAGCGCATCTGTAGTCTTTCCCTTTGAACGTGCCTCCAGCATTTTTCCCACGGTAATAAGCGTGAGGATCATTGCCGCCGACTCAAAGTAAAACTCATGCATATATTTCGCAGCCGCCTCAGTACCGCCGTGAAGCTGAGCGTCCGTCATTGCAAACAACGCCCATGTGCTGTACACAAAAGAAGCCGCTGACCCCATAGCTACAAGAGTATCCATATTAGGCGAGCGGTGTATCAGCCCTTTGAAGCCGTTGATGAAAAACTTCTGATTTATCACCATAACTATCGCTGCCAGTATAAGCTGAGCAAGTCCCATCATGACGTGATTGCCTTCCATAAAAGATGGAAGCGGAGCGCCGAACATCATGTGTCCCATTGATATATACATCAGAATGACAAGAAACACAAGAGATGCAATAAGCCTTTTCACCATTGCAGGAGTTTCTGTATCCCTCAGCGCATCATCGTCCGGAGCGCTGTCTTTGCTTCCGCCTTTTACAGAGGCACCGTAGCCTGCGTCTTTCACGGCTTTGATTATATCAGCATCACTTGCCGAGCCTTCAACTCCCATGGAATTTGTAAGCAGGCTCACTGAACACGAAGTAACGCCTGATACACCTGATACAGCTTTTTCCACTCTTGCACTGCAAGCTGCACAGCTCATTCCTGTAACGTTAAACTGTTTCATTTTGACCACTCCATAATTAATCATGTTATATCTATAGTATATCAAATCCCCGATATTATGTCAATTAGCCATGGTTAACAGCACACGGCAACAGCGTTCACTTTTAAATAAATATAAAAAACCGCCGAAGGCGGG
>ACOK01000020.1 GCA_000174895.1 Ruminococcus flavefaciens FD-1 | reverse complement strand
CTTTTATTTCTTATTAGAATTATAACACAGCTTTACAATAAAATCAAGAAAAAAGCTGAAAAGTACATAAATTAAGCTGTATTTTACATTTACACTGTTAAGACCATAAGCTATAATAAGTACAGATCGGCTTGCAAGCGATTTTATTCAAATGCAGCAGAGATGGAGACTTAGTATCCCGTGACCATTTTTGCTGCATCACCCTTATTTTTATGAGAGATGAAAGGACTTTTTTCTATGAAGAAAAATATAAAAAAGAAACTATCAGCTGCTATGGCTGCTATTACGTTATTCTCATCTGTCTCAGCACTTACCTGCGTTTCAAGTGTATATGCCGCACAGACAAACGCACCTTCACTTGCAGCAGCAAAGGCAGCGGACAGCACTTCCGCTTCCTACAGCATTCCCGAGCTGAATTTTGAGAAGAAGCCTCTCCCCGATAAAGAGAGCATTAAATTTGTGGAAAATATGCGCCTGGGCTGGAATCTCGGCAACACCTTCGATGCATATGATGATACAGGCTGGGTCGATGGCGAAATGAACATCGAGACCTGCTGGACAAATGCACCTAAAACATCAAAGGAAATGATCGACACTGTCAAGGCCGCAGGCTTCAATACTATAAGAATTCCTGTTTCATGGCATAACCATGTAGACGGTGACCTCAACATAAGCAAACAGTGGATCGACAGAGTTCAGGAAGTCGTTGACTATGCTGTTGAGGACGGACTCTATGTCATCATAAACGTACACCACGACAACGATAAGAGCAATATGTACCCCGATACAGCACATTATGAAAGCTCAAAGAAGTACATGACAGCAATCTGGAAGCAGGTAGCTGAGCGCTTCAAGGACTACGACGAAAAGCTGGTTTTTGAGACTATGAACGAGCCACGTCTTACAGGTCATACCAATGAATGGTGGCTCAATTACGACAATCCTGACTGCATCGACGCAATCAAGACCATCAATAAACTCAATCAGGACTGCGTTGATACCATCCGTGCAACAGGCGGAAACAACAGTCAGCGATATATAGCTGTTCCGGGTTATGACTGTTCTGTTGACGGCGCAACTAATCAGTATTTTGAAGTACCAAAGGATTCAGCCGATGATAAGCTGATAGTAGCCGTTCATGCATATGTCCCCTACGGCTTTGCACTGGCAGAAAAGGACGATCCGCAGAGTGTTGAGAGATTTGATATAAACTCCGATACCAATGATATCACATGGGCTGTTGATACGGTCTACGACAAGTACATATCCAAGGGAATCCCTGTATACGTTGGCGAATTCGCTTCTCTCGACAAGAATAACAATCTGAAGGACAGAGTTGACTGGACTGCATACTATACTGCCTATGCGGCTTCAAGAGGAATCCCATGCTGCTGGTGGGATGCTCCCGGAGATATGATGCTTCTGGAAAGAGCAACCTGCACATGGAAATTCCCTGCAATCGTTGAGACACTCAACAAGTACGCAGGAAGCGGTTCTGCTCCCGTTATCAACACAACAGTACCGACTTCTCCCACAACAACTACAACCCTCGCTCCGCTGGCTGATGGAGAAAAACTCTACGGCAAAAAAGGAAGCGAAGGCACGGTAACATTCACAAAGGCAATTGGTGACAATGCTTTTGTTGAGATAAAAACAGGTGCAGATACCGGATTCATGAACGGCTGTCTCGGATTCTCAGAGTCCATTGACGGAAAGAATTACTGGGTTGCTTATGTATGGCAGACTAAGAAGTCAGATACGATCTCGATAGATATGAGCTCACCTGTGCAGATAGCTGAGATCATCGGTACAGAGACTCAGGAAGTAACCGACGCTGACACGATCAAAAAGCTGACCGACAAGATAAAGACCGAGAAATCGGCACTTCTTCAGGTATGGTATGCTTCCGATAAAACAGGCAAGCAGATAGATCCGGCTGACAGCGCCTCTGAAAGCATAGAGGTCTATATCCCGTCAGCATCAGCTGATGAGGCCACATCTTCAATTGAAACCACTACGACCACATCCACAGAAACAATTACCACCACAGAGGAGAAAAAAGACATAAATTACGGCGACGCCAACTGTGACGGAAAGGTTGATCTTTCGGATGCAGTACGAATAATGCAGGCGATCTCAAATCCGTCAAAGTATAAGCTCAATGATGAAGAAAGTGCTAACGCTGACTGTTCAGGCGGAAATGACGGCGTAACAAACGGCGACGCTCTTGCGATCCAGAAATACTGCCTTTCACTTATAACATCACTCCCGGAAGAAAATTAATAAGTGACAACTGCGAAGTTTGAGTTAAGGCAACACCGCACAAAACTTGTGCGGTGTTGCCTTAATAATATTAAAAGCACTCTATCAAGCTGAAAAGCTAAAATAGAGTGCTTATGCGTTGTTATCGAATATGACTGCTTAATCTTGCTGTATCCATTATATGTGGTTTCCGACCTAAAGCATAATCATCAGGATATGGGCTGCGGTATGGTGTCTTATTATCTGTCAAAATGTTATAGAAGAATGCACAGGCTCGTACCTCTTTATTGCATTTCAAGTGCATCTCCCTTTGCCCATTTTGATTTTGATAATAAACAAGCAACGTATCTGCACTGTTTTCAAGACAATAGAAACCATTGAATCCATATACTGGCGAGCCTCCGATCTGCTGACCATCTTTCATGATAAGGTATCTTATTTCCTGGACTCCAACATGGCTAAGTTCTTGATACAACTTGTACACATCGCTTATTCTCGCTATTTTCTTTGACAAGGCTGATACCTCCAATCATACAAGTAATAATCTGAGCATTCCTATATTGGAAGTATAGCATACCAGCGAGA
>ACOK01000021.1 GCA_000174895.1 Ruminococcus flavefaciens FD-1 | reverse complement strand
AAGAGCTGTCCTTTTTATGTCTTGTCCTGGTTTACGGAGAATATATCTGCTACTTCGCTGAGGGTGATATAGGCGAGGGGGTCTATCCGCTGGACTATGCCTTTCATCCGCATTACCTGAAAGCGGTTCACGACGAAATACAGCACGGTCCTTTCTGCGCCGGAATATCCGCCCTTTGCGTTGATAAGAGTCATGCCGCAGCCGAATTCCTCCATAAGTGTATGGCTTACCTTATCGGGCTTAGCTGTGACTATCATTGCCGCCTTTGAACGCTGCAGGCCCTCAACTATATAGTCCACAGTTTTAAGTGCGGCGGCATATGTGACTATTGAATAAAGGGGAAGTATCCAGCTTTTTATGACGATACCGCAGAGAATATACAGTGCCACATTATAGACCATAACAAACGAACCTACGGAAAGGCCTATTTTCTTTGCGAAGATAACCGCCATTACCTCTATGCCGTCCATTGCACCGCCGAAACGAATAGCAAGTCCGCTTCCTATTCCCGATATCACTCCTCCGAAAAGGGCGCACAGCAGCAGGTCGGTACCTGCAAGGGGCGAGGCGATACTCACATCTATGGGCAGTACATTTGTTATCAGCCACGATGTCAGGGCGTACACTGCCACGGTATAGATAGAACAAACCGTAAATGCCGCTCCCTGCTTTTTCAGTCCGTAGAGAAACAGCGGTATATTCAGCAGTATGAGAAATACCGAGAGGCTGAGAAACGGCGGTGTTACCTGTGCAAGCAGCATTGACGTTCCCGAAATGCCGCTGTCGTAGAGTTTTACAGGCATGAGGAACAGCGTAATGCCGAAAGCGTTGATGATGCCTGCGACCGTAAGCATGACTATATTCAGGGGCTTCAGGCCTTTTATTGCGGATATGAATTTATTCATTGATACTCCTTTCTGACGCTTAACCAAAAGAGCGCTCTCCTGACGGAAAGCGCCCCATTGCAGCCTTATTTCTTGATCTTTTCAACGACATCCTCAAGGACATCCTTGGCCTTTTCGATATTTTCCTTAGTTGCTACCTTCTTGACAACATCCTTAGCCTTGTCGATGTTATCCTTGGTAGCAGCCTTAGTCACGGCTTTTTCGATCTTTTCATCGGGGAGATCGATGCCTGTTTTCTTTTCTACCATTTCAACAGCTGTTTTTACTCCGTCTTTGATATCCATAGGGACATACCTTCTTTCATTAAAATTGTAATTATAGTATAACATATTTTACTGCGGAATGCAAGTCTTATTTTCATCTGAAATAACGGGACTTACCGTCTGAACGAAGACCTTTATCCACCAGAGAAGCAGTACAAATATGATCGGGTCGGCAAGTGCACGTATTCCCATGGTGTATGTGATCTGATGATATATGCCGCTGAATTTGCCATTTATCAGCTGTATCTCGTAAAGTCCGAGGAGATTGTATATCACCGATGAAGCAAGGAGTGCGATCATAGCGGTGTTGAAACGCTTGATATTTTCGGAAGTATTTATCTTGTCCTGCGCCGATGAAAGCATTATCTTTATCAGCAGGATAATAGCCATTCCCGCAGCTATGAACACGGGCAGATCCTTTATCAGGCGGAAGAAAAGCACATTCCTGTAAGCCTCGGGAGATGGTGCAAGTTCACGTGGGAAGTCCAGCATATAGAAATAAAACGGCAGTCTTGCGTCGTGGGTCTTATAGCAGATCAACTCATAAACTCTTGTGCCGAATCTTACCAGCATGAAACCGAATCCAACAGCACCCACAAGTCCTGCAAGAATTTTCAGTGCTTTTCTGTTGCCGTCTGTCGGCAGTTTATGCACGTTCAGAGTGTGCTGTCTCATTATTAATGCGGTCATGAATATAAGTGCAGGTCCGCCTAAAACATTGTATGCCTGACAGTAATAGGCGGCATTTGTAAATATGCCTGTGCCGTGTATTCTGTCTATATGAGCTGTAAGACAGTGCATATAAATATCCATCAGGTTCACTGCCGACAGCGAGATACCGACAGACAGGAACCATCGCCATCCTTTTGTATCAAAAAAGCGCTTCCTGTCATATTTCCGGAATATCACAAGCATACTCATAAATATTATGACTACGGCCAATGGTATAAAGCAGTTTGCTGCTTTGCCTCCCACAGAATCTGTAAACTCCTCCAGCTCATTTCCCGCTGCTATATAATCATCGGTACTCTTATAGCAATTTCCGACAGTCTGCCATATAAAGAATGTACCGCAGTAATTATGGCCTAAATCTTTTTCTAATGTGATATCTGCCTCTTCACTTTGTGCTTCACTCTGAGATATGTAAGGGTCATCAGTTACAACCATACCTACAACACCTATCAGCTGTGCCGCAAAAAATATTATTACTCCTATAAAAAGCGCCATCATAGTAAAGCTTACGTTATGGAGCATAGGGTATATTTTTTCGGGTATCACATCCGGGCCGTATTTCTTTTCTCGTTTCATTTTATGTCTCCTCAGACTGTTTTTTGCAAGGACTTGTATCCACAATTATAACATATTTTTTGTCTTTTGATGTTAAATTTATGTAAACAAAAGAGACGGAT
>ACOK01000022.1 GCA_000174895.1 Ruminococcus flavefaciens FD-1 | reverse complement strand
GTGCGCCTTTTTATTCTTCTTCCACTTCGGTGTCTCTGGACAGCACTTTTACCTTGCAGACTTCGATACGGTGGTGTTTGACCTCGGTAACGTCGATGTGAAGTCCGTCGGTATCGAGGCTTACCTGAGTGCCGTTTTTGGGGATGTGTCCGAGTCTGTCGATGACGTATCCGCCGAATGTGTCGTACTTATCGGCGGGGAGAGTGATATCCAGTTCATCGCACACCTCGGTCAGTGCGCTGATACCGGGAACTGTCCATTCGTCGTCGCCGGTCTGAGTAAGCTTCACGGCAGGCTCGTCCTCGGGATCGTCTGCGAAGTCGCCGACAAGCTGCTCCACCAGATCTGTTATGGTAACGATTCCGCTCATTCCGCCGTACTCGTCCACGACCACAGCAAAATGGTCGGAGCCGTCCTGTTTCATCTGCTCAAAGAGGCGGTCTGCCTTCATATTCTCATGAACGAAAAGCGGTTCACGAACTGCATTTTCCATGATATTATCACGGCTTTTGTCGTCCAGCCGGAAGTAGTCCTTCGCATCGAGAACGCCTATGACGTTATCCACGCTTTCGCCGCAGACAGGGAAAACCGAATGTCTCGTGCGGTGGATGGTCTCTTCCCAGACTTCGGTATCGTCTTTGCTCCAGAGAACCGATACATCGGTTCGGTGAGTACAGACCTGTTCAGCCGTCAGGTCATCGAATGCGAAAACGTTCTTGATAATGCGGTTTTCATCCTGGTCGATAGTGCCTTTTTCTGCACCTGCATCCGACATCATGAGTATCTCTTCCTCGGTCACAGTCTCAGCGCCGCTGTCGGGATCAATGCCGAAAAGACGGAGAATACCGTTTGCTGATGCATTGGTGACTGCTACGAATGGCGCAAAGAAAGCTGAGATGAAGCTTATGAGTCCGCTGAGGGCGAGAGCTGTTTTCTCGGGAGATCTGTGAGCCGTCTTCTTTGGGATGATCATGCCGAAAACCAGCGTGAAATAGGCGATAACCAATGTGAGAAGGATCACACATACCGCACTTACCACGTATTTTGGCACAGTAAGCCCTGTTTCCATTATAAGATCAGTGAGCGGTCGTGAGAAGCTTTTAGCCGCAAAAGCTGCTCCTAATAATCCTGAGAGAGTAACGGCTGTACGAATAGCCGAGAGAAAGCGTTCGGGCTTGTCTGTGAGTTTCTTCAGCCTTTTCGCTTTTTTGCTGTCGCCTGCCGCAAGTTTTTCCAGTTTCGAGTCGCTGAGGGATATCACTGATATCTCGGCGCAGGTAAACAAAGCGGTGAGGGCGATCAGTATCAATTGCAGAATTATCTGCCCTGTCATTCCTTATTCCTCCATTAAATTTCCATTAGTAAAAACAAATATGCACAAAAAGACACAGCCTGTCACAAAATTCGGTGCAGACCGTGCCTTATATTCATATATTCAGCGTTCTGTGAACGGAAATCATTGCAACTGTAAGGGTTACTGCCGTCGGGGGCACCTTCCATTTAAGTTTTCACCTCCATGTATGATATTTTCTATTATAGCGTAAATCTTCCCAAATGTCAACCCCCCGCCGAGCGGGCGGAGCGCAGTCACGATTCGGCCGCTGAGCGAGCGGCGGCGCTTTTCACGAATCGCTTGCTGCGCTCGCTTACTCTGTACGTTTCACATACTCTGCTTTCGCTCGCCGGCACTTTTTGTTTATTTAGGTTGATGCAGCTTTTTGTAGGGGCGCACAGTGTGCGCCCTCGGAATACCGTCACAATCGCCGTCCTTTCTTTATTGGCAATGTTCAAATTTGTAGGGGCGCTTTCCGAGCGCCCTCGTCACTCCACCATAAACGCTTGTTGTGACCGCAATATGTAGGGAACGCCGTCCTCGGCGTTCCATTTAGGTGCGATGGGATCTGTGGGAGCCCGAGGGCGGGCTCCCCTACAAAGATCTGTTTCTGTAGGGGCCGCCTTTGGCGGCCCTTGCTTCATTTAAAACGAGTCACATCTGTAGGGGCGCTTTCTGTGCGCTCTTGATATCATCTGTCCATTATTGTAGGGGACGGCGTCCACGACATCCCACATAGCTTCATATTTTTCCTGCGGCAACTTTATGTCAGCCAAAGAGGAACACCTCATGGGAAAAGGAG
>ACOK01000023.1 GCA_000174895.1 Ruminococcus flavefaciens FD-1 | reverse complement strand
GCAAAATTCCTAAACTTTAATAGCGGTTTTAATTTATTTTATTTTTTAAATCATTAGTATTCACTAACAAATTGATATAATATACCCCGAAGCTGTTTAACTCCGGGGCTCTTAATATAACTAAAGCTTCAAAAAATGTTATCGATAATTTTTTCGTCGGTCAAGCCGAGAGAAGTGCTTGTTGGTCAGCCGTGTGACATTGCTTCGCTTGTCACACTACTTTTCAGGAGAGGCTCTGCCTCTCCTCGTACACCTCTCCGCAAGGGAGATAACATCCCCCTTGACCCCGGAATGTGCGGCTACGCCGCTTTAATCACTTATAACTAAAAACTAATATCTCACTTCATAGACGATATATACTCCCGTATCGCTTCCTCAGCATTGTCACAGCGTTTGCGGAATTCCGCCGCTGAGATACGCATTGCGCCGTTGCCCAGAATTATCATCTGCTCCAGTCCGTCGGATGTGGCAACACGCACACGGTGATCCTTTGAAAGCTCATGTGTAACACGCTCGATGTAGGAGTCCGCAGTCTCCGATTCCTTGGTGAAAACAAGATTAATATTGCAGTATTTCTCAACGTCACGGTGTCTGCCCTTGACCTTGTAAGCGTCAAATACCAGAATCAGTTCACAGCCTGCGTAGCCCTGATAGTTGCACATACGCTTGATAAGCTCTCCCCTTGCGGCATCCAGATTCTCCTCGGCTATCTTTTTCAGGTCGTCCCATGCGAAGATGATGTTGTATCCGTCAACGAGAAGATAATCGGGTCCCTTGTACTGGGTCAGACGGACTTTCTTGTCCTCAAGATTGGCGACTTTAGTCTTCTTGAATGCCTTTCTCGGGTCACGGTCAATCTTGCCGTAGGTGCGCTCGAATATCTCCATCAGTTCCTCGTCGGACACAGCTTTCTCCACGAATCTTGCGGCTCTCTGCTGTTTGGTCTCAGGCTCTTCAGCGTCAGTTTCACCGTCGGGGAGACATGAGGGCAGATGCATATACTGCGGCACCTCGTCCCATTTGATATTGAAGCCTGCGCCGTGGGAGCAGAAAATGGAATCGGCGGAATTTTCGGTGTCGCCGTCGCAGTCGTAGCCAATGGCGGCAATGACCTCGTCGGCGTTGTGACATTCACGGTAGCCGCCCACAATGCAGGTCAGTCTGCCGTGGCCGTGGGTGTAGCTGATGACTTCGTCCATGTAGCTTCCCAGCTCGGAAACAGGGCCGCTTCCCTTTATCACGGACATTTCCCCTACAGTTTCGGGTGCATCAAATTCCGCAGACATATGCTGAAGATCGGCGATAGCACGTCCCACATTCTCAGAGGGGACTTCCAGTTCGTAGTCATACCACGGCTCTAACAGCACACACTCATTGCTCCGAAGTCCCTGACGCACAGCACGATAAGTCGCCTGCCGGAACTAATAGACCATCGGTAAAAACTTCTATATGTGTACTGCGGTTAACTGCATCCGCTTTATTATTCAGCTGTTGAATCTTTTCAGGAATTGCTGAACTCGTTCGGAGGCATTTTCACCGAACAGCTGGTCGGGAGCGCCCATCTCGACGATATAGCCATTTTCCATGAATATGACTTTATCCGCAACGTCACGGGCAAAAGCCATTTCGTGAGTTACGATCACCATTGTCATTCCGTCGGCGGCAAGCTCCTTGATTACTTTGAGGATCTCGCCTGTAAGCTCAGGGTCGAGAGCTGATGTAGGCTCATCGAAAAAGAGTATCTCGGGCTCAAGTGCGAGGGCTCTTGCGATGGAGACACGCTGCTGCTGACCGCCTGACAACTCGCAGGGATAGGACTTATCCTTGGATTCCAGCCCCATTTTTTTCAGCAGTCCCATAGCCTTGTCCTTTGCCTTCTGTTTGTCCTGCTTCAGCACACATACGGGAGCTTCTGTGATATTGCGAAGAACCGTCATATGCGGGAAGAGATTGAAATTCTGGAATACAAGACCTGTTTTCAGCCTTATATTGCGGAGAGTAGCGGCATCAGCGTAAACAGTCCTGCCCTTGTCGTTTTTGATGAGCATATCTGTACCGCATACATTTATCGTTCCGCCGTCAGCTTTTTCAAGCTGATTGATACATCTGAGCATTGTGGATTTACCGCTTCCCGACGGGCCGATAACAGCAACGACCTCGCCTTTCTCAACGTTGAAGGAGATGTCCTTCAGCACTTCAAGTTCGCCGAAGCGCTTTGAAAGGTTGTTTACTTCTAACATAGCCATAATTCTGTCTCCTTATTTATAATAGTCGAGTTTCTTTTCAACGTAGGTGAAAAGCAGTGTAAGAACTGTTGCGAATATGAAATAGAACAGGCCTGCCATAAAGAGCGGCATGAGCGAAGCGTATGTAGGTACCTGTTTCTTTGCGATATACATAACTTCCATGTAGGGGATAGCGGAAGCGAGTGAGGTATCCTTTACAAGGGTGATTATCTCGTTTGAGCTTGCAGGTACGACACGTTTGATCACCTGTGGGAGGATGATACGAAAGAAAGTCTGCGTCCTGCTGAAACCGAGTGCACCTGCGGCTTCATACTGCCCTATGGGGACTGATTCGATGCCGCCACGGAATATCTCGGCGAAGTATGCCGCATAGTTGAGGACGAATGCCACAAGTATCATTCTGAAGGTATAGGTGTCGGTCTTTATGTCGATGCCGTTCAGAAAATTCTGTAGAAAAGNCGGGACATCCCTTGGCCATTCTGATGTAGGGGACAGCGTACTGTGCAACTATGAGCTGTAAAAGCAGAGGGGTACCTCGCATGATGAGGATGTACACATTTGTTATCCATGAAACTGGCTTGAATTTGCACATTTTCAGCAGAGCAACTATCATGCCCAGTGGGATGGAGTAGAGGAGAGTGAAACCGAAAATTTTCAGTGTAGGTGGGATATATTCAAGCATTAGCTTGAACAGGGTGCTGATTTGTTCGTTTGTCATATACAGACCGCCTTTGCTGATGTATTAACGTATCACCGAATTGCAGTGATACCTTATTATTATAACACAGTGTATGGCGGAATTGCAAGCTTTTACGGGATTTTTGTC
>ACOK01000024.1 GCA_000174895.1 Ruminococcus flavefaciens FD-1 | reverse complement strand
CTTTATGTGTACTGCTGTTAAATGCACATCCGTTTTTATTGACTTTACGGGGTAAGTGCTGTATAATATTATTGTATCAAATGGCGGAAGATGAGTCCGCTGCTACAGAAGGGGAAGATGGATATGGCAAAACTCAGTATAACCTCCTGTCAGGGAAAAACTGCCGTAAAATGCAAACTGTCCCGTGAGGAGACTGTCATAGGCAAAGAGATAGATTTTCTCGCCTCCTGCCCTACACAGTTTTTCATGCGTCCGCAGATGAGCGGAAACAAGACAATAGTATTCTCAGGCGCTGACGGCATATCCATGACATCAGCCCTCAGAACTAAAATGAACAAGGACCGCTATTTCCTTATAGTTGCACAGCTTGTGGAAATGCTCCGCTCGGCACAGCAGTACGGATTCGACCTTAACCGCCTTGTGCTTGACCCGAAATTCATGCTTATGAACAGGCAAAGCGGTCAGATATTCATTCCGTATATGACTGTCACCAACTGTGAAACTCCCAACGGCGGTATAGTACGCTGTCTCCGTGAAGTCTCAACACTGGCTAAATTCGTTTCGGATTATGACTTCTCTTTTGCGGATAACTTCATGTACTTCGTAATGGGTATGGGACGTTTCTCACTGGCTGATGCAGAGGACTACATCCGTGTCAATTCTCCAAGGACCTACAACGATATAGTAAGGCTTCCAAGCATCCCCAGCCTCGGCACTATACAGCATAATTCAGGTGCTCCGTATGCGGATACGTCAGGCGGATTCTCGCTCCTCCGCTTCATCTTCGGAAAAGCCGCCATCCCTGTGCCCGTTGAGGATGAACGTGAGACCATAGCTGTTCCCGCTATGCAGAAAAAGCCCGAACCTGTGCAGAGTCCCTTTGCGCCTCCGCCTGCACCGAAAAAAGAGGAAATTCCCGAAAATGAGCCTCCGAAAGAGGAGCTGCCTCCTGCTGAGGAAGAAGCTCCCGTACAGGAAAAAGAGCCTGCTGCCGACAGCTTTGACCGTCCCGAAAAGGAATTTGAAGCAGGCGAAAAGCACGAGGAATCAGAATCTACCATGGAGCTCAATGCAGCGCTTATACTGCGCCCTGCCAAGCTTTTCCGCCGCTCTACAGGCGAGACATTCAACATCAACAAGCCCCTTTTCATAATCGGCAAGGAAAGCGCAAGAGTGGATCTTTGTGTTACGGGCAACAAAACTGTAAGCCGTGTTCATGCGCATATCGTCAACAAAAACGGCGTATTCTATATCATAGATCAGAATTCCACCAACCGCACTTTCGTTAACGGTATCAACGTTCCCGCAAATGTTGAGTACCGCCTTCGCAGCGGTGATGAGATAAGACTTTCCAACGAACTGTTCGATTTCAGCGAGAATTGAAAGGGAATACAATGAGATATATTGCTGCTGCCGATACTGATATCGGCATACATAAAAGCGTCAATCAGGACAGCGTCTGCGTGAAAACTGCCGAGACGGATTCTGCATCCGTGGCGCTGATAATGGTCTGCGACGGCATGGGCGGTCTCTCGAAAGGCGAACTCGCCAGCGCCGAAGTGGTGAGAAGCTTCTCCGACTGGTTCGACAATGAACTGCCCTACGAAATAGACGACTGGAACTGGGAAACTGCTGCAAGACGCACCATCAAGCGCCTGCGAATACTCAATGACAAACTGGTCAGATACGGCGCTGAGAACAATATCAGAGCCGGCACTACCGCTACGGGGATAATCGCCGTAAATTCGGGATATATGACTTTTCACGCAGGAGATACCAGGATCTACAAGATAGCTTCTGATCTGCGTCAGCTTACCGATGACCATACATTCATCAACCGAGAGATAAAGCGTGGGAATATGACTCCCCAGCAGGCTATGACCGACCCGAGACGAAATGCCCTCATTCAGTGTGTAGGCGCTTCGGGAGATGTTGAACCTGAGGTGAAGTTCGGCAATCTTGAAAGCGGGGCAAATTATATGATATGTTCCGACGGCTTCAGACACGTGCTTGAACCGAAGGAAATATTCGATGAGTTGTCACCTAAAAATGTAGCTACAAAAAAGGCGATGGAAAAAAGCCTGCGCAGACTTATCGACACTGTGAAAGAGCGCAGTGAACGTGATAATATTACAGCGGCTATGTTCAGAGCAGAATTCTGACCGCCGCAGAAGGAGGTATCCGTGTTTACAAACGAAGAATGGTTCGTCATTGCCATCGCTGCAGTGATATTCGTTATCATAAATATCATTATGTGGAGCATTATCGCCGCAAAGGAGAGACGTGCCAGACAGGCGGATACCCGGATAAATGCAGTCCCCGTCCGTTCAGAACAGGAACCGCTGACCGTCCCATCCACCGATCCGCCAAGACGAACCAAGCATTTCAATATCAAGGAAAACATCGTCATAACCCATACCGACGAACGTATCAGATAAATAAAAACGGACGTGCATTTAACCGCTGTACTCATATAGCAGCTTTATACGTATTTATCGGGGGAAACCTTTCTGAGGAAAGGTTCTCCCCCGAACCCCTTTCCAAAGACTTTTAATAGAATTTTGCCCCATAGAGGGCGCTTCCATGTAAGAAGTNGAAAAACCAGTAATTTTCACTGGGAGCGCCCCTTCTAATGGGGGGCCAAATTAATAGTCTTGGGAAGAGTTAGAGAAAATCCTTCTTCAAAACGTCTACCTCAATAATGCATATAAAACTACTGTACGAGTATCACAGTTACAAGGCAGACTTTTTCATACACTGCCTTATTTCCATTGGAATGGCCACACGTCCGAAGTCGTCTGTTCTTCTTACAACTCCTGTTGCTTTCATATATAATTACCTTCATAAAATTTTGAACTTGTCTTCGCAAATATGATGGTAGCGCTCTAAAATGCTTATCGTTAAATAATACAGACACTTACTAAAAATAATAAATTATTTATATACTATTACTTGTCTATTCTGCTTAAATTATATAATTTCTATTGACAAATATTTGAATATATGGTAAAATGAACGCATATTTGGAGAAACACTCATACGCCATTCATTGTATTTATCCAGACTGTGCTGTATAAA
>ACOK01000025.1 GCA_000174895.1 Ruminococcus flavefaciens FD-1 | reverse complement strand
TATTTGATAAGATATGAACACAAAAGAGATGATTTTTTGACTTATAGGAGAATATAATATAAATATTAAACATACTGTCCATAAGTATTGAAGGATTATTAGTGTTTTGTCGATCAGGGATGTTGGTCATAGGAAGATTGATATGAATTGAATTGAATGTTGTGGAACGTCATATTTAGAATATCATGACAGAGGAGAATGTTAATCGGCGTGAAGTTCGACGTGTACAGTAACACCAAGAGAAATAGGTAATAAAGCAAGAGAGAACGACTGTAATGGAAAGATATTTAAGAAATTACATATGGATGCTGACAAGTTAAAAAAGATTAAGAAGAGTGAAAATAATCCCCCGAACCCCCTTCCAAAGACTTTTAATAGAATTTTTCCCCTGAGAGGGCGCTCCACGAAAGATGTGAAAACCAGTAATATTACTGGGAGCGCCCTCTCAGGGGAAAAATTAATACTGAAAGTTTTAGGAAAGGAGTTTGAGGAAGAACCCTTTTTCAAAAGGGTTTTCCTCAATAGACACGTGTAAAAACTTCTGTAAGAGTACCGAGGTTAACACCGCGGCTTTATGTATATTAGAAAATCTTCTGAACACTTGCAGATCAAGCCTGCTTGTAAATTGTACCGTCTTCGATGCTGTGAAGAACGCCTGAACAGAGTTCCTTCCACTGAGCAACTTCGTTTTCATCGTAAGAGATGACCTTCTTAGCCCATGTGCTGCAGTGTGCACAAGCATTAGGAGCTGTCTGGCCGGGCTCGAGGATATCGTTAACGCAGAGTGACTGTCCGCACTTATTGTTGTGGATGAAATGCTCAAGGAATCCGTCAAGCTTCTTGTTGTCAACGTAGAGCTTAGGAAGATGCATTGTTCTGCCGTAAGCCATCATAGCCTCAGGCTTGAGGAGATCCATCCATCTCATGTTAGGCACACCTGGAGGGGGGCCGCCTGCAGGCATACCAGCCGGAGGAGCTGTGATACCGTTTGCCTTAGCCCATTCTTCAGGCTCGCCAGGTCTTGGAGGTCTGCCTTCCATTACCCATGGAGGAGGACCGCCTGCCGGTCTGCCCATTGGAGGAGTACCTGCCGGCTTACCCTGAGGAGCGCCGCCCTGTGGGTTAGCAGCATCAGGAGGAAGTGTAGCGATAGTCTTAGCCTGTGGCCAGTTTACGATATCGAGGAGGTTTCCGTCGTAAGACTCTTCCATGTAGCCCTTAACAACTCTGTGGAGGAAGTCTGTAGTTCTTGTTCTGTCGATGAGCTTGATAGAGAAGTTCTTGTTGCCTGTCTCTTCAGCAAGCTCTCTGTAGTAGTGAACATCCTCAGGACGGATGAACTCAGCTGTAAGGATAGCAGCAGGAGTTGTAACCTTCTTGTATGCACAGTTAACCAGTGAGTAGTCCATAGAGAACTTCTCAGGATCAGAGTGGCCGACGAAACATCCGTGAGCAAGACGGAAAGGACATTCTCTGAGGCAGAGGTTGTTAGCGATTACACGGAGGTGAAGATCTGTGTCCTTGTACTGTGTAAGGAGATTTCTGAGGATATCGAATCTTCTGTTGAAGCCGTGGTCGAGAGTGATCTCGTCAACGCCCCAGTTTCTCCAGTACTCGATGTGCTGGATAGTTGTAGGATATGCATAAAGGCCGAGAGTGATGAAGATATCCTTGAATTCTCTCTTAGCATACTTGATGAGGATAGGTGAGTTGAGTGTGAAAGCTCTGATACCGAGGTCGTACATCTGATGCATGAAGTCACGGATCTGCTTACCTACAACAGGATCTATCTCATTCTGATCCATTGAGAGAGGATTGATCAGGTAGTTGAAAGTGATATCACGCTTCTTACATTCTTTTACATAGTCAGCGAGCTGATCAAGAGTAAAGTCAGGGATGATAGAAGCGGTACGGCCGCCCGGGAGACCATCGTGCTTGAGCTTACCGAAGAAGCTGTTTATAGCGTGCTTTTTGTCGTACTGATCGACAAAATCGAACAGCTTGTAATCGAAATTACAGCCAAGATCGAAAGAAATTGAATCTGTGTTCATTTAGAACATCTCCTTTTCATTGTATTTCATATACGCATTGATTATACAAACAATAATATTATACCCTTTTTATACAAATAAGTCAATATTTGCCGATGAGATTATTTATCAGAGCTTTGGAGGGATTTTGTCAAAAACTGACAATGAGAGGAGATGAGATTTGATAACAGTGCTGATATTTAATTTACTATTTAAGCATTTAAGCAAGGCTATATCACATTAACCACAGTATTGTTTTTACCATTATATAAAACAGCCGGTAATATATTTAAATATCACGGCTGTTCGTATCAGTTATGAAGGATTCTCCATAATTCCTCAGCAACGGTGATATTGACTCCGGCCGTCACTGCAAGTTCATCAGGGGTTGCCTGAAGGAGATTTGCCCTTGTTTTGTATTTCATCATAAGCTTTGCGGCTTTCTTCTCACCGATGCCCTTTACCGTGAGAAGTTCCGAACTGTAGGTCTTTTTCTTGTGCTTTGAGTGCATGAATGCCACAGAGTAGCGGTGGACTTCGTCCTGAATCCTTGTGACAAGGTCGAAAGCGGAACGCAGTCCGTTTATCTGTATCTCACGGCCTCCCGTAGCGATGGCACGGGTGCGGTGCTTGTTGTCCTTGACCATGCCGAAAAGGGGGATATTCAGCCCCAGTTCACGGAGAATAGGCGCAACCGCATTTACGTGGCCTTTACCGCCGTCGAGGAGTATCAGGTCGGGGGTACGTGTAAAGTACTCATCGCCATCCTGATTTACGATATGCATAAGCCTGCGCTTCAGCACCTCATGCATACTTCCGTAGTCGTTCTGGAGTTCCTGTTCTTTCACGGTAAAGCGCTTGTAGGCTTTTTTCAGCGGTCTGCCGTCCTCGAAAACCACCATTCCCGCAACCATGGATTCGGATGAGAGATTGGAGATATCATATGCCTCGATATAGCGTGGCGGCTTGGCAAGTCCGAGACTTTTCGCAAGCTGTTCGAGAGCGATGACTTCTTTGCCTGTGCGGTCATTCTTGATAGCGGCATACTCGGCGCTGTTGTTCTTGGCAAGCCGGAGAAGCTCAAGCTGACGGCCTTTCTGCGGTACGTGCAGCTTTGTCCTGCGTCCCGACTGCTGTTCCATCATGGCGGTGATAAGTTCCGCATCTTCGGGCATATGGCCGATTATGACAGTTTTCGGAACGTCCTGCTTGCCGTAGTAGAAATTCTGCATGAACTGTGAAAGCAGGTCCTCAACGCCGTCAGGCTTTTCCAGTTCAAACACAGCCTTGTCATAAAGGCGGTTTTCACGGTACATCAGCACAGAAACGTACACGCCGTCGTAATATTCGGCGATACCGATAATGTCTGCGGAATCCACACCGCTGTTTATCATTTTCTGCTTTTCGGCAGCTTTTTTCACAGCTGTAATTCGGTCACGAAGCATGGCGGCCTTTTCAAATTCAAGATTTTCCGCCGCCTGATTCATTTCCTCTTCCATCCGCTCAACGGACTGTGCGCTTCCGCTTCTGATGAATTCCACAGCCTGTTCAACGGCATTGTTGTACTCCTCACGGCTTATCCTGCCACGGCACACACCCATGCACATCTTTATGTGATAGTTGAGGCATGGCCTGCCTTTGCCGATATCCTGCGGAAATTTCCTGTGGCAGGTGGGCAGCATGAACACACGGTTAGCCTCGCTGACAGCTTCCTTCGTGATGAATCCGCTGGTGTAAGGTCCCAGATAGCGGCCGGGCTGTATGGTGTTCTTTTCGTTGGTTATGCGTGGATACTCCTCATCGGAAATGCGGATGTAGTGGTATCCCTTGTCATCCTTCAGCAGGATGTTGTACTTGGGCTTATGCTGCTTGATAAGGCTGCATTCGAGAAGAAGGGCTTCATATTCGCTGTCCGTGACGATGAAATCGTAGTCATAGACATTTGACACCATAGCCGCAACTTTAGGCGTATGGTCGGGATTTTCACGGAAATAGCTGCTGACACGGTTGTGGAGGTTCTTGGCTTTTCCGATGTAGATTATGTCACTCTTCTTATTTTTCATTATATATACTCCCGGCGAGACCGTAAGCTTTGAGGTCTTGTCACGGAGATAGGGCAGACGTGGATTCATATTTCACCTTCTGTTATTGCCTGTCAAAGTATTTCTTGCCGCTGTTGGGGCGGAAATAGGTACGGATATAGCCGTCCTTTGAGAGGATGACGAATTCATTGGTAGCTTCGATGTAGTAGACTTCGTCGCCGTCTTCTTTCTCATATTTGAAAAGTGCGTCGTCGTTGTTGATAACATCGCTGGCACCGACTTCATATTTTTCGGGGGTATCATAGTCGAAATCTCCGTCAAACTCTGCGCCGTGCTTTTCGTAGTGCTGATTCAGCAGTTTTTTGCTGCGGAAGTGGTACTCCACATAGGAATCATCAACCACGGGATAGCCCTCATCAGCGGATGTTTCACTTTCGGTGGGAGCATCAGTTTCGGCTTCGGTGACAGCTTCTGTCTCCTCTGTCTGCACAGTATCAGCTTCGGCAGCGGTCTCAGTACCGGTGACGGCTTCGGTGATGGTGACTGTGATAATGGGAGTATCAATGATATCCACGGTAGTTGAGCGGGTGCCGCAGCCTGTAAGCAGGACTGCAAATGCAGCAGCTGCCGCAGAAATGCTTTTTATCTTGTTCATGGCTTTCTCCTTTCGTAACAGTAATATGATAGAAAATAAAAGAGCGGCGCAGCCGCCTGATATCGGGATTCCAAAGGGAATGTACTTCCCTTTGGCAGGTGGGTGTACGAGGGAGGGCAGCGCCCTCCCTGAAAAGTAGTAAATCCAGCGAAGCAATGATTTACGGCTGTTCCTCAAGAACTACTCTCGGCTTGACCGACGAAAATAAGTTCCCGTTTTATTAATATTATACACTATCCGCATTGCTCATGCAAGCTGTCATATATCGTAGGTATCAAGAAAATTATGCACTTCGCCGTGCTGCTTGTAAGCTATCACAGTGCTGAGATTGACATTCTCCACACTGCGGAAGATATTCTTCTCCACCTGCGGATTGACCTTTTTCAGCTCAGCAATGAGATTCTTGACTTCCAGTCTCTTTGAGACCGAGCGGCTGTCGGGAGCGCAGGTAGTGCAGGTGTCGGTGAATTTGCAGGCGCACTGAATGAAGTGCAGGTCGTTGTAGTCTCGCCAGTGCTTTATCTCGTCCTCACGCACAAGATAGAGAGGACGTATCAGCTCCATGCCATCGAAGTTGGTGCTGTGGAGTTTCGGCATCATGGTCTGAACCTGACCGCCGTAGAGCATACCCATGAGGATAGTCTCGATAACGTCATCGAAGTGATGCCCCAGCGCTATCTTGTTGCAGCCAAGTTCCTTTGCCTTGCTGTAGAGATATCCACGGCGCATACGGGCGCAGATATAGCAGGGATTCTTCTCGATATTGTAGACCGAGTCAAATATAGTTGATTCAAATATGTGTACCGGTATAGACATGGAACGGGCATTATCCTCGATAACACGGCGGTTTTCGGGACTGTAGCCGGGATCCATAACAAGGAATACCACTTCAAATGGAAACTTATCGTGACGTTTCAGTTCCTGAAAGAGCTTTGCCATGAGCATTGAGTCCTTGCCGCCGGAAATACAGACAGCTATCCTGTCGTTGGGCTGTACAAGCTGATATTCGTTTATGGCTTTGGTGAACTTGCACCAGATGGACTTCTTGAACTTCTTGCGCAGGCTCAGTTCCACCTGTTCGGTAATGGAGCGGTTCTCCATTTTCTCACGGAGCCATTCAACATAGCCGCCTTCAAGGTCACAGGCATCGAAGCCCATATCGCAGAGCTGATCGGCGATCTCACCGCTTATGATACCGCTTTTGCAGCAGATTATCAGCTTTTTGTTCTTTGGCAGTTCAGCGGAGAGGATATCATTCTGCGGGATATTCACCGCACCGTCCATATGGCCGTATTCAAAGGCAGTTCTGTCACGTATATCTATAATAGTATAGCTGTCCGCACTGAGTTCACGAAGCTGTGCGGAAGTGATCTTGTTATTCATATCAACACCTCACAGATAGTATACCATATCCGTAGGCATAGGTCAAGATTTAACTCTGAACGGATACTTATTAAAGTTAAAGCAACACCGCACAAAGCCGTCAGGTGTGGGTTGTGCGGTATTGCCTTAAACTGAAGCGAGTTCTTCTTTCATCTGCTTCTTTTTTATATACATCCTGCTGTCGGCAAGGCGCTCTGCATTTTCCGGCTCACCGTCGGCAAGGTCATATTCAGCCATGCCGTAAGCTATATGCAGCGGTACAGGGGAAAGCTCAGCAAGATTATACTTTTCCTGTTCATCGAGGAAAACTTTAAGTCCTTCATCATAGTCGCTCATGCAGTTTTCTCTGTCAAGTATGACGAAGAATTCATCGCCGCCCACACGGAAACAGTGTCCTTTTTCCCCGAAGCTCTTTTTGAGGATATCAGCTGCTGCAATTATGAATTTGTCGCCTTCTGCATGGCCGTAGTTATCGTTGACTTTTTTCAGATGGTTAACATCAAAATGTACGAAAACACATTTTCCCTTATCCTTTTTACGCAGTACATTCTCGTATTCGTTAAATGCTGCTCTTGAACCTATACCGGTAAGCGTATCTTCCATGGCAAGCTTCTCCATAAGTTCTGCCTGACTGCTTGTTATACGCATTTCTATAAGCTGCTTGAACTCATAGAATGTGAGTATTATAACGAAAAGTGAAAGGCCTATCCTTGACATGGCAGATATGGTCGAGGCATGGAATGCATAGAATCTTGTGATGTCAAGCAATGCGCATATTGCTATTGCAAGGAATGAAGCTATCAGGTATATGCTCTTTTCAAAATTAACTCTCTTTTTATGTGTTGCATCAGCTATCAGCCATGTTACAGCTATGACTCCAAAGCATATGAGCAGATGTGTTACAACGAGAAAATCTGCATAATCGGCTATCCCGATAACTGTAAAAAGGACTGATATGAATACGTGAAGTGAACTGAGTATCACTCCTGCATGTACCACAGGGTTCCTGAGGCTGTTGGTAAACGACGCAACATAAAGCCATATCGGTATAGGTATAAGTTCCATTGCAAGATAGTCTATGATCCTTATCATAAGCGGATTTGAAACTATCAGGTGAAGTACCCTGACCTGAGAATGACACCACACACTTAGCAGTATCGTTATAACGCCGAGGCATATGGTCTCTATCATTTCTTTATGCCAGTGGTACATGATGATACCAAGCACAAAAAGTATGACTCCTATGAAAAACGTTGCGGCACAGGCGATGAATGCAGGCAGCTGAGATACGGTCAATGAGCGTGTATACTCGGCAGGGTCCTGAAGCACAAACTCATTGAAACCATCCCATCTGTCGTCTTTAAGGGAAGTGACACTGATCTTCAGCTGTAAAGCTCCGACAGGCACAGGGACAGTGTGTATACAGTCACCGTAACAGGTGCCGTATATTCCTCCAAGCTCAGGGTTAAACGAATATATCTCCTTATCATCGGCATAAATCGTAAAGAATATATTGTGGCTGCGAAAGCATAGAGAACGGCTGTCATTGTACGGCTCACCCATGTCACAGAATATGGAAACGGAGTTGTTGTCATCGAGCATCATATTTCCGCTCAGCTCAGCAGGCGAACCGTCAGCGTAGTGCCATCTTCCCATCATATCTTCGGAAGGATAATCCCTCCATTCATTGTGTTTTATTATAAACAGCATAGCGATAGCTGTAAGCATGATCAAACCTGCGAGCAGGATAGAGTATCTCTGATATTTCAGCAAGGGCTATTCCTCCACTCTGATGAATAATAATTGTTTTAAGGCGATCATGTCAGATACATTAAGGCAACACCGCATAAAGCTTTGTGAAGAGGAAGGGATCCGC
>ACOK01000026.1 GCA_000174895.1 Ruminococcus flavefaciens FD-1 | reverse complement strand
CCCCGATAAATTTGCCGTTAAGTTTCTATATGAGTATCACGGTTACAGTCGGGGGCGATACTATTACATTTCGCTGTGTTTGCTGAAATACTGTCCCACGCACTCGCTGGCGGAGATAGTGAAGAAGACAGCCAATGTACCGCCGAAAGCGATAACATAGAATAACAATACCTTCACCAGACTGCCGCTGTGCTGCGGTATCATGGCAAGTCCCGGGAAGATCTGCAATATTCCCACGACAAGATAAATCAGCGACGTGAGGGTTTTCACGGGCTTCATTCCCGAAATAAGGCCAAGTGCACTGAGTGCCATGGCGATCATGATGTAGACGGATGTATTTTCAAGGAATCTTCCCTTGCCTTCGATGGTATTGGCATACGGCATTCCAAGCTTTCCTGTGTAGAGGATATAGAATGCGATAGCTGCTACAAATCCTATAACCGCAAGGACTATTGTTATCTTGAAGCCCTTTGCAGCCTGTTCTCTGCGCTGTTCTTCCTTGAGCTCCAGCATCATTCTCAGGCTTTCCTTTTCATCCTTCTGCTCGGATACAAGTGATGACGAAACGGCCTTCTTTGCGGCTTCTGCCTTTATTCTTTCAAGCTCCTGCTGCTCGTAGGATGATACCTGAGGCTTTGGCAGATCGGGCTCATCGTCGAGGATCGCTGCCTGTACGGGCTGTGCAGGATGTGCATTCTCCTGCTTTGGAGGAGGAGTATAGTTATCCTCATCAAGAATAGCCGCACTTACTGAGGGCGGCGGAGCAACGGCACCAAGCTGCTGTCTGCGCATATCTATTACCTGCTGCTGCTTATCAGGAGGGAGCATATCGAACTGCTGCTTCAGTTCGGGAGTAAGGCCTGCGATGATATCCTCATCTGAAAGCACATTCTGCTGCGGTGCAGATGATGAATAGCTGCTGCCGTCATCGAGGATGGGAGCTGCTACCTGAGGCGCACCTCTTTTTTCACTTGAAGGAGAATAGCTGTCCATATCATCAAGGACAGGAGCGGCTACACCCTGCGGGCCGTCTCTTTTCTCGGACGGGGTATAATAATCGAAGTCATCAAGGACAGGAGCTGCCACTCCCTGCGGACCGTCATTTTTCGGCTGCGGAGCGGAATAATCGAAATCATCCAGCACAGGGGCAGTAACATTCTGTACGCCCTGATTTACGGGAGTCTGCGGGATATAGTCAATACCTTCGGGAAGACCTCCGCCGAAATTGTTTTCTTCATTCATATGGTTCACCTCATGTTCTGTTTTGTAAAAATTCTATGATATCATCTGCTTTTCCTACAGAAGAGACCGCATAGAAAGTGAGTATACAGGAAGCATCATTGCCGTCGGTCATTCCTTCACCTGTTACATCTGCTGCGGCAAGCTGTTCCTTGCTGAAAGGATAGGCTTTGCCCACAGAAGCTCTGGCATATGCGGAAAGCACCGCCGTAGCGTCTCTTCCGTCTATGATCCCGTTAGCGTCTACATCTCCTTTGTTGTACCGGGGAGGGATGTATTTTGAATTCGCTATCGGGTATGCGCTTTTGAATTCCGCCGATTCATAATCAGGGAAAATTATCTCATAATCATATGTCGGGATATGTGTGATCTTGCTGCTGAATTCATCGAAATCGGATGTACCCTTCATGAAAAAAGCACCATCCGAACCTCCGAGTTCAGTATCCCATGTGGGGTCGAGGTAGTAGTACTTACCGTCGAGTTCAACAATATTCCATGTATGTCTTACACCTCTTGAAGTGCCTGATATGATCCTGCACGATATGCCTGCATCTTTCAGAAGTCTGTAGCAAAGCTGAGAGTAGCCCTGACACACAGCGACACCGTTGACAGCGGCACCGTAGGCTGAAAAGATGCTGAGATCATCGTGTTCTTCCTCGTTCGGATCGACCTCGGCGTAGGTGACATTTTCGGCAATATAGTCGTAGACAGCCCTGATAGTCTCATAGGGTGTTCTTCCGTAAATGCTGAAATGGTCTACCATGGCGTTTATCTTGATTTCAGCGGCTTTTTCCTGTTCTGCCGTGGTATAGTAGAACATCTGATATATGATGGTGATATTGCCGCCTCTGACAGCTGTGCCGTATTTGTAGCCCTTCATGCCGAAGCGGAGGTAATCGCCCTCAGTACCGCTTGAGGTCTCTTTCATTGCTTCAGCCAGCATTTTTTTAACAGCATCATCTTCGTCAATATATCCATTATAAGGCACAGTGACAGTGAATTCCGCCTGTCTTTCCTTCATGCATTGTCTCATATATGCCGCAGCTTCATCAACTGACGAAACAGGCGGCATGATACCGGCGAAACTTAATTCGGAAACAGCCAGCCTTGAACCGAACGGAGCGGTATAAATCCCGCTGCTGTAATGTTCTGCGGAAACGGGGAATGCTGACGCTGACATTATCAGCAGTGCTGAAACAGCTGTTGAAATAAATTTACGAAATTTCATAGTGATACCCTCAGATATACCTGTATCTGCCTGATATCTGAAGGCAAGGCAGGTATAATACAAATCAAGAAGCGTTTAAAAAGTCTGTGACGCTGCCTTCGATAAATCTCTGTATAAGAACAGCATCGCCTATGGTTATATCACCGTCTCTGTTCACATCGGCTGCCGCCAGAGAAGAAGCGGAGGCGGTGCCGCTGAGAATAAGCTTTTTCATTGATATCAGGTCGAATATGTCGATAACTCCGTCAATATTCAGATCGCCTCTGATAAGCGAGTCGTAATAGGTCTGCGGATCAAAGGCAGATTCTGCAACAGGGTAAGCCATAGTAAAGCTCTCCGATGTACAATCAGGCACGAATGCCGAATTGCGTTCATCGCCCGTACCTGTGATATGCACAACGGGAGATGAATACTCATCGAAATCACCGTAGCCTTTCAGGAAGAAGATCTTGAATACACCGTCAAACTGCGAATCCCATGTGGGGTCAAGAAGGTAATAGGTATCATTGATAGCAGCGATCCCCCATACATGGTCACCGCCGTTTCCCTCACCGTTGACAGCCCTGCATGAAACTCCCATATCTGTGAGAATACGGTACATTGCCTGGATATAGCCCTGACAGACTGCAACCTTTTCAACAAGGGCACCGTAAGCCGTATACACCTCGCTGCGCTCAAAGTTCTCGGCGTAATCCACATTTTTTACCAGGTAGTCATATACCGCAGTTATCTTCTCATATTCGTCCATTCTGTCAATATCCATAGATGCAAGGAATTCCGCTTCTTTTTCAGCAAAAGCGGCTTCCTCCTCAATAGTCGAGTTGTAGTTGAACCGTATATCCAGCACCTGATCAAGCAGCATATAGCCTGTATAGGAGCTGTATCCCTCTATGCTGAGACGGAGGTAATCGCCTTCATCACCTCTGCCTGTTTCAGCGAAGGCCACGCCGAGGACATCGTTGAGGATATCAGCAGAGCCCGACCATGGACTGAGGATGATATGCAGTTCTTCTGTATGACGTTTGAGATTTTCTCTTACATAGAGGCCGGCTTCCGTGACCGAGTCGAATCGTTCATAAACGATACGTGCCTCAGCGGATACCGCCTCAGGTGATGGCGGACTTATTTCTGCCGCAGCTGCCGATAAAGGCAGACAGCATAATGACAGCACCAGTGCCGATGCAGCCGCAATACATCTTTTGCATTTTTTCATATGATCTCTCTCCTTTCAAAATGTAAGGAACGGATCATTTCCCGTGGTTCTGTTATCCCCGTGCAGGCGGAGTGCTTCACCGCCTGCGGGGGAAAGAGAGCGCTTTTATCTCTCGATTATCTGTGCTCTGTCAGGACCTACGCCTACCATGCTTACATGGCAGCCAACGAGCTCTTCAAGTCTTGCGATATACTTCCTGCACTTCTCGGGAAGCTCATCAAAGCTTCTGCACTTTGAGATATCATCGCTGAAGCCTTCAAACTCTTCGTATACAGGTGTGCATCCTTCCAGCTCCTCAAGAGTAGCAGGGAAATGCTCTGTAACTGTACCGTCGGGCTTCTTGTAAGCTACGCAGACCTTCAGTGTGTCGATGTTAGCCAGAGTATCAAGCTTGTTGATAGCAAGGCTGTCAAGGCCGTTTACTCTTACTGAATGGCGAACTATTACTGCATCGAACCAGCCTGTTCTTCTTGGTCTGCCTGTGGTAGTACCGAATTCACCGCCTACATTTCTGATCTGATCGCCTATTTCATCATCGAGCTCAGTGGGGAAGGGTCCCTTGCCTACACGGGTAGTATAAGCCTTTGCAACGCCGATGATATTTGTGATGACCTTGGGGCCGACGCCTGTACCTACGCATACGCCTGCTGAAAGCGGATGTGAGGATGTAACATAGGGGTAGGTACCGAAATCAATGTCGAGGAGAGTAGCCTGAGCACCCTCGAACATGATGGTCTTGCCTGCCTTGTCAGCCTCGAATGTGAGTACAGAAACATCGTCCATGTAAGGGAGGAGTCTCTTGCCGTACTCTGTGTATTCCTTTGTTACAGCGTCGAGGTCGAAAGCTTCTCCGCCGTAAACGTCTGTAATGATCTTGTTCTTGAGCTTGCCTGTTGACTGTATCTTCTCAGCCAGTACCTCAGGATGTGTGAGGTCGTACATTCTGATACCGCAGCGCTCGTACTTATCCATATATGTAGGGCCTATGCCTCTCTTTGTAGTACCGATGTCCTTGCCGCCTCTGAAAGCTTCAGAGAGGCCGTCGAGAGCGATGTGCCATGGCATAACGATGTGAGCACGGGGGTCGATTTTAAGGTGGCCCTCAGTCTTTATGCCTCTTTCAGCAAGGCTGTCAAGCTCGCCGATGAAATCCTTAGGGTCGAGAACAACACCTGCACCGATGAGGCAGAGGGTGTTCGGATAGAGAATACCCGAAGGAATGAGGTGGAGCTTGTATACTTCACCATTGTTTACGACGGTATGACCTGCGTTGTTACCGCCCTGTGAACGGACAACAACATCTGCACGGGAGGAGATGATATCGATGATCTTACCTTTTCCTTCGTCTCCCCACTGAGTTCCTACAACAATATTAGCAGGCATTTTATTTCCTCTTTTCATATAATTATTATTTTTGTGCTATTTTGCAAAAATGCACACTTACAATTTATTATATCATACCTTCCCCATAATTGCAAGCTTTTTATTGCGCATCGGATAAGTGTTGCCTTAATGCATAATGCGTAATTGATGTGTCCGCTTCGGGAACGGATTTAAAACGATTTGTAGGGGCGCACAGTGTGCGCCCTGCCGCTGAGCGAGCGGCGGCGCAACCACGATTCGCTCGCAAGCTCGCTAACTTCTGTAAGAACGATGAGTTTCAGGTCGCTCATCGGCTTGCGTAGGTTGTTCGGGCTTCTGTTAACGTGAATGTAGGGGCGCATTCCGTGCGCCCTCGGAATACCGCCATAACCTCCAATTATTGTAGGGGACGGCGTCCACGACGTCCCACAGGGTTACACATTTTATTGGCGGCAGCTTCGTGTTTCCCAAAGAGGAACACCTCTTGGGACAAGGAGCGAGGGGAAAAAGAAAACCGCAGCAAAATCCGACATCCCCCCTCTCTCCTTTTCCCAGTCGGTTTTCCTCTCTGGACTCTCTTTTCCCTCAACCCTTTTCCTCTCTCCCTCCTGTCGGATTTTGCTTTTTATGGTCAGGCTGAATGTTTGAGCGTTCGTCCAAACATAATTGAAGCTGTTGTTTTTTGCAGGGGCCGCCCTTGCAAATAAAAATTTATGATCAACAAAACCGATTTGCGTGCTTCTGCCCTGCAAACACTTGACATTTCGTTAACTATGCGTTAAAATAGAATGTGACTATTATAATATAAAAGCGAGGTAGCTTATTATGCTGAAAAATAATGAAAAAGTTATGGACAAGATCGTAGACCTTTGTAAATCCAAGGGCTTCGTTTACCCGGGCTCCGAGATCTACGGCGGTCTTGCTAATACATGGGACTACGGCCCGCTTGGTGTTGAGCTGAAGAAGAACATCAAGAACGCATGGATGAAGAAATTCGTTCAGGAAAACAAGTACAACGTCGGCCTTGATTCCGCTATCCTTATGAACCCACAGACTTGGGTGGCTTCAGGTCATATCGGCGGCTTCTCAGATCCTCTCATGGACTGTAAGGAGTGTAAGACTCGTCACCGTGCCGACAACCTTATCGAAGATTTCGACGGCACTAACGTTGCAGGCTGGTCAAACGAGCAGATGATGGATTACATCAAGGAAAAGAACATCGTTTGCCCTAACTGCGGCAAGCAGAACTTCACTGATATCCGTCAGTTCAACCTTATGTTCAAGACATTCCAGGGCGTTACCGAGGACAGCAAGAGCGAGCTTTACCTCCGTCCCGAGACTGCTCAGGGTATCTTCGTAAACTTCGCAAACATCCAGAGAACAACACGTAAGAAGGTTCCTTTCGGTGTTGCTCAGGTAGGTAAGTCATTCCGTAACGAGATCACTCCCGGTAACTTCATCTTCCGTGTACGTGAGTTCGAGCAGATGGAGCTTGAGTTCTTCTGCAAGCCCGGCACTGACCTTGAGTGGTTCGATTACTGGAGAAGCTACTGCAAGAACTTCCTCCTCTCACTCGGTCTGAAGGAAGAAAATATCCGTCTCCGTGACCACGATAAGGAGGAGCTCTGCTTCTATTCAAAAGCTACAACAGACTTCGAGTACCTCTTCCCGTTCGGCTGGGGCGAGCTCTGGGGCGTTGCTGACAGAACAGACTACGACCTCACACAGCACATCAACACCAGCGGCAAGTCACTGGAATACTTCGATCCTGAGACAAACGAGAAGTACATCCCATACGTTATCGAGCCATCCCTCGGTGTTGAGAGACTTTTCCTCTCAGTTGTAACAGAAGCTTACGACGAGGAAGAGCTTGTATCTACAGACAAGAACGGCAACGAGAAGAAGGAGATCCGTACAGTTATGCACTTCCATCCTGCACTTGCACCTTTCAAGTGTGCAGTTCTCCCGCTGGTAAAGAAGCTCACTCCCAAGGCTGAGGAAGTATACGAAATGCTCTCAAAGAAGTTCATGGTAGACTTCGACGAGGCAGGTACTATCGGTAAGAGATACCGCCGTCAGGACGAGATCGGTACTCCATTCTGCATCACAGTTGACTTTGACACTATCGAGAAGGACAACTGCGTAACAGTCCGTGACCGTGACACTATGGAACAGGTAAGAGTAAGCCTTGACGAGCTTGAGGAATTCATCGAAGCCAAGATCGCATTCTGATCGGACGTTCATATATAATAATACAAAAGGAACCCGTAATAACCGTGGTACTCATATAGAAGCTTTACCCCCCTTTTTTC
>ACOK01000027.1 GCA_000174895.1 Ruminococcus flavefaciens FD-1 | reverse complement strand
AACTCTGTCAGGGGATCATTTATTCAGTGACAATTGTAACCGTGAAAATTACAAAACACACATTGTTTTCCGCTCTCTGATGAGGTATCATATATATAATGAATTATCCGGAAGGAGAATAAAAATGAGAGCAAGAATAACAGCAATGATCTTATCGGGAGCGCTCCTGTGTACATTTACAAGCTGCCATGTATCGCCGAATATGGTGCATCTGAAAAGCGTAGCTGAATGTGAAGCATACGGCCTGGAGAATTATCCTGCCTGCACTGCCGTATCAAAGGAAAAGAACAAGCACGAACATAAATGCGTGTTCACCGATGAAAAATGCGGATTTACTTTCACTGTTTCAAGTTCGGTAGGCGAGTGCCATTTAGACGGATGTGTTTGCGGATATGAGGAGAAATTCTATTCTGACTGGGATGATCAGTATTATCAGTACATAGTATCACGGACAGAAGACGAGATAAGCGATATATGCAGCGAAAACGGGTGCGAGATCAAATGGGAGATACGCATAACACCGGCTGTTGCGGCAGATATGATCTCAGACAGGCCCGCAGATGAGGTAATACCTGTGCTTGATGAGATAGGACATATTATAGATGCTGCCGACGTTTATGATTATTTTTCAGAGGGACGTATCGACTGCTGCGGTACAGATCACATGAGAACAGCGATATATTATTTTGACAGAGGTGAGGCAGTTGATGCTGAAACCGATAAAGCTGAAACAGTAATGGAAAATGCCGAAAAGCAGCTGGGAGTAAAATGCAGATGTACACGTATAGAAAAAATACCGATGCGTGATATTCCCGGTTCTGGCAGAAATACCTCTGACCTTTGCACTGTCTGGTTCTTTACTGCCGAGGACGGCAGGGAAATGTTCGCAGCCGATATCAAAGATCCATCCTTTGATTATTACATCGAGGAAGCTGTGTTTTTAGAATAAGAGAAATAGCCGCAGAATCGCTTTTTTCAAGCGATGCGGCTATTTTTCTTTTCAGGTGAAATCACGTATTTTCGGGGAATATTTTAGCTGATATCACAAAAATGACCAACAGTTCTATTATTTTGATGTGCATAATAATTTTCTTTTAACTGGAAAATACTATTGCATTTTCAGAAACGATGTGTTATAATATAGGCATGATATAGGAAAACTATGAATTAGATAATATATTTCACAAATAAGCACAAAGTATTTTTATGATCCATCGTTGCTATTTCCTGATAACTCGGGTTACAGTGAATTATTGTTCTTGCAATTATCCCTTTTTTTAACAAAGCATATCTCATAAAAGAAAAACACATTAGGATCCGTTTAAAATTCAGACAGGATTCTTAATGATCTTGTTGAATTAATAAAAATGAAAAAGAATGCATGATGAAACACTGTTTCTATCTATGCATTTTTTCATAATGTTCACAAGCCATCAACCGATCTTTACAACAAAGGATATCTTTTTTATAGGAGGGAAAATAATGGGGACAGGTGACTATACAAGGCCGGTGTATCTGACAGATAAAGATATATCCTTATTTGCGACTGACAGCTTTGCATCAGGTGTTTTTGCAGAAAAGGTTTTCTGGATCAAGAGACAACGTATTCTTCACAAAGCTTATGACAATAACGATTCTGACGTTGCAGGAGAGAGTACTATTACCGGAGAAGAACCGGTTGAGGAAAAGCATTTCGCTTTCAAAGGATTAACTTCTTGTGAGATACAGGAAGCATTCAGAGAAAACGGCTTTACTGCAACTTTTTACGATTCAAGGACAAAAGATCCTGCTTTAAGGGAACTTGCTGCTCTGATCGGTGAAAAGTACTCACTTTTTCGCAAGGTTACGCTGAATGTCAAGCGTTATCAGACTAACGGTTATGAATCTTTCAATGTTGCTATCAGAACAGTTGAGGATTGTAAAGCTCTTGCCAAGATGACAGAGCTTATCAGGGGGGGCAATGGCAGAGTCTCAGATGAGCAGGATATCAGCCTTAAAGATATGATCGGGTCAGACAGCAGTGTATTGGATTTTATTTACTCTGAATGGGTAAAAGAGTACTGTGCATCTGGGCTGGATGAAATAATGAGGGAATATACAGTGAAGGAACCTTCACTAAGATATGAAGTTCTTCTGAATGTCAGGCTGGTGGGAGAGAGCGCACCTGAGAAGATACTTAATGGACTGGACTGCGTTCTGGTATTGAAGCTCAATAACGCTGTGCCTCGTCTGCTTGTCATCAAGACTTTTCCTTCGGTCCCGGCTGAAATATTTATGAAGAATTACAAGGCTTCTCTGGGATTACCGGATGATGAGATAGTGATTTTTTCGCCTGAGTTTGATTATAACGGCAATATAAAATACGCCGAACATTTAAAGCAGTTTTTCAGGATTTCCGGAATAGCCGGCTTTAAGGAAAAACTCAGTGCCGTCATCGGTAATATCATAAACGAGATCTCGGACGAAATTGCCGAGGCAGAAGATGATTATCACGTTTCAGTGCCTGACATAAGAGAACTTAAAAGCCATTTCTCAAAGAAATGCAATTTTGAGATCAAAAGCTACGGCACAGTAAACGATACTCATTATTTCAGAAAAGCAACCGATTTTATCATACATCACTATGACATCCTGAAGGCATTTATGAATGAGGTACATGAAGCCGTAAAAAAGCTTAATCCGCATATCGAGCATAAGTTCAAAAATAAAAGGGAAGCTGACTGTATCACAAAGCTTTCTGAACGTCTGGCTTCATGCAACATCTTTATGAATTATTCATCAGATGGTCAAGGGATCGTGGTGGATATAAACAGAACAATTGCTGCGGCGAAATATTTAGGCGGCGGTTATCTTGAAGATTATGTCTGCTATACAGCGGATAAGATACTGTCTGAGATCGCTGCGGAACATGACGCAGAATATGTGGCTGTCAAAAATGTTGAGCTGATAAGACCTGCTGATAAAAAGAAAACTGTTTTCGAGTTAGACGGTGTTATCATGCTCAGAATGGCAGATACCGGTAAATTTCATATCTTCTGCATAGAGGCAAAGAGCGGTAAATGTTTCAATGATTTTAAATCTTTTTCACATAAATTAAAAAGACTGAAAATGGTTCCGGATAACTGTATGATCGTAGGACCGCAGCTGGCTGAGGAAGCAGCGTCGTATGATTTCCGTGCTTCACTGGATATGAAAAGCATTGAAGCGGATCTGAGAGAAATGATCGGAGCTGCTATAGAAAGAGGCAATATTGCCGCTGCCGCAGAAAAGGCCGAAGCTCTGAAAAAAGCCGAAGAAATTGCCTCATTTCACCGTGTGAAACAGCTTGTTGAATCGACGAGGATAATGAATCTTTCTGATAATAAACTCAAAGCATTCGCCTTTTTTAATAAAAGACAGCAGCTTTTGAATGAAGGAGAGGAAGAAGCCGCAAAGAATTTCTTCAAGCTGCATCCCGAGCTTCATGAGATGTTTATCGTGGATTATATTAAAAATACGCAGTGTGAGGACTATGGCAATAATATCAGTTCTTTAACCGAATCAGAAGCAAAGCAGTATGAGATCGGCATATTAAAGCGTATCGCCGTTACATACAACGCATATGCGGATGAATGCTACAAGCAGATAAGCAGTCTTGAAAACAAGCCGATAGACGAGAGGTTCCGCAGCCTCTATATAGATGACAAGCTTAATCTCAAGCCTATGAATTACCTGGAAAGAAAAAAAGAGGCTTTTAAGGACAAGCATAAAAGATAAATGCTGACATCGGATATCCCCTGACAGATGAACACCTTCACGGTGGCTGTCAGGGGATTTATTGTTTTCTGACTGCGTGACGGTTTGTGCGGTGTTGCCTATATATTTATCATAAAAAATGTTTGTGGATATTGACATTTTTACAGCAATGGAGTATAATATAGATAATAAATTGCTTTTTATTTTGGTGAAATCTAACAATTGGTTGTGCGCCGTGAATAGAAGTGTTTATTAACAAACAAGATACTGAGAGTAATATATTTGAATCAGCCATAGTTAGTCGGTGGAGCAATAATGTGACACGTTCTGAATAAGAACCTGTCCACATAGGGTGAATGTACGGATTATCAGGCATAATTTTGTCGGTGACAAGGCAAAAATCCGCCGACGGGCTGTCGCCCTTCAAGGATTTTTAACGCAGTCACCGGCAAAATTTGACGAAAAGACGTGCATGAATCCCTATGTGGACAGGTTCTAAATCTGTGACATGGCAGGCAGCTTCGGCATCCTGCCTTTTTACATCAGAATGTTGCATTTATGACGCAGTACTCATCTTTAGCAAGGAGGCGGATCTTTTGCTTGATATAATAAAAGAAAATCAGCTGAACCTGATGATGCTGCTTAGCGGCATATGCGGTATCATTTCGATTTTCGTACTATTTACCAAAGCTCTCTCACCCAGAAGGCGACGATGTTTGTTTCTGATGGATATCTTCTCCGTACTGCTGCTGATGGCGGACCGTTTCGCATATGTTTACCGTGGGAACATCAGCAGAGTCGGCTTTTATATGGTAAGGATAAGCAATTTTACGGTTTATTTCATGTTTCTGCTTATCCTGTTTACGTTCAATTCCTACCTTACCGATCTTTACATTACGGACGGAAAGCTTGAATCTCCTCCGAGATGTCTCAAAGCAGCGAAATATGCATCCTGCATCGGCATTGCACTTGTGATAATATCCCAGTTTACTGGGCTTTACTACTACATCGACAATATGAACCGATATCATCGCAGCAGTAGTTTTATCATATGTTATCTGATGCCAGTAATAGTAATTGTACTTCAGCTCATCGTTATTATAGGAAACTACAGAAAGCTGCCGAAGATGATGAGTATGTCGCTGGTATTATTCACGACTTTCCCGCTTACGGCTTCGGTGATACAGATATTCACATACGGTGTATCACTGACCAATCTCACCATTGTAGGCATGGTAGTGGTGCTTTACATATTTGCTATCGTGGATATGAACAGCAAGATCGCAATAGCAGCGCAGAATGAAATTGAAATGCTGAAAAACGAACAGAAGATAATGCGGCGTATGGTCGAACAGACAGCTTTTGCTTTTGCTGCCGCTATCGATGCCAAGGACGAATATACACACGGTCATTCCGAAAGAGTTGCGGTATATTCCGAGATGATCGCCCTTGAATCGGGAAAGAAGCCTGTGGAATGCAAGGAGATATACACCATGGCACTGCTTCACGATGTGGGAAAGATAGGAGTTCCCAGAAGCATTATCAACAAGACTACAAAGCTTACCGATGAAGAGTATGAGACCATAAAATCCCACACTACTATGGGATATCAGATACTTTCAAAGATAACAGCACAGCCCTCGCTGAGTATCGGTGCACATTATCATCACGAGAGATACGACGGCAAAGGCTATCCGGAGGGGCTGAAAGGGGAGAAGATACCCGAGGTCGCAAGGATAATCGGAGTTGCCGATGCATACGATGCGATGTCCTCGAAAAGAAGCTATCGTGACGCACTTCCGCAGGAGGTGGTACGTGCAGAGATAGAAAAAGGTCTCGGAACTCAGTTTGACCCGAAATTCGGAAAGATCATGCTTAAACTGATCGATGATGATACAGAATACAAAATGCGTGAAAAATAGTCGTATATGAAATAAGCGGAGTTTACCCGTCAGGTAAACTCCGCTTTTCTGTTTATGAAATTGATTCTTTTGTCTGCATTTCTTCCATAGCGGTCTGGCTGCCTGAAATGTCAATCATAAAAATAATCGGGCTTATTTTTATTCAATGCTGCCTAATCCGAGCAGGAATTTCTGGATCGTCAGAGCGTCCATATTTGTAACGCCCTGACCGTCAACGTCTGCACGGAGATAGCCTTCCTGTGTGATATGCTTGTTGTCACTGCCGTTCACGCCGTATTTTGAAGGATTTGAGATATACTGCATTATCAGTACAGCATCAGAAATATCAACGATTCCGTCGCCGTTTGCATCGCCCTTAGCGCCGTCGGCAACTTCGGGTGAGTTGAATACCTGATTGAAGCTGCTGTAGTTCTGGATGATATCAACGGATTCGGGAAGATCATATGTCTCCTCCTCTTCTTCATCTTCTACAGGAGTGAAGTTTACACCGTATTTCTGATTTAATTCTTCCATCTTTTCGGCAGAAATTCTGCTGTACTTCATATCGGGGTGCGTATTTAAGTAATTATAGATGGCATCACACAGATCTTCTCTGCTCTCGTACTGTGATTCGAGTTCGCCGAAAATATACATTCTCATGCATTCGGTCTCAAGGAAATCACAGCTTATGCCGTTATTGTTGAAGTCGAAATTAGTCATGTAATTCTCACGGGCTTCCGGAGAAATACTGATCTCCGCCTTGATCTCGGGATAGCGCCTTACAAGAGGAGCAAAAGGATCTCTGTCACCTATACTTACATATTCATCATCGATCTCTTCAAGTATGAGATAATCGGCGATGCCTGTTTCACCGTCAAGGTCCATATCGGGCACAGGCAGCTTACCTGTCTTCACATTCTTATAGTATGTGGGGAATGCGGCATTTACCTCATCTTCATAGTAGATCTCTCTCTTGTCAGCCAGTTCAAATAAAGCTTTATTCTTTTCCGAGCCGGGGCCATATTTGAGTGAAAAATATTCGTAATATCCCAGGGTGCCGAATAATTCGCCTTTTGTTCCGATCCAACACTTATCAAACTCATATTCTGCAAGGTGATTTTTCGCATAATATACAGGATCAAAATACTTCGGATCAACGGTATTTTCCAGCAGGTAATTCTCTGTCATGCATTTTATTATCAGAGCGTCATGGGCGAAATAGTATCTTACTGTATCAATAAAATCATGTGCCTTATTCCATTCATCCTCGGAAAGCGGACAATAGGCGGCTTCTCTCAGTTCAGCAGGATAGTTCTCCTGATAGCTGCTTGTTTCATGATAATCAAGAGCAGCGATAATTGAATCATACTCATAGGTTCCTGTGAAGATGAAGTTATTGAGATAGTGCTCAATAAGAACGATATCGTCGAAATCATAAACACCGTCGGAATTGATATCGACATCCGTCATATCGCTGTTTATGATCAGATCCATCAGCTCATTGTTTAAAAACAGCTCCGCAGTATAATATGATTTGAAATTCCTGATGAACTCATGTATAGGTGATGCGGCTGCTTCAAATGCGAAGAAATTGTTATCAGGAGTGTATTTGCCGCTTTCCTCATCATAAAAATACGCACGGTCGATATCATCTTCGCAGAAAGGTCTGAAAGTTCCGTCATCGTTTCTCACATACCAGATAGTTCTCGTGAAAGCAGCGTCATCCCATTTTTCGATACCGCTGATCGCCTGCTTTATAACATCAAGAGGCAGCTCATCGTCATATGTATCGGGGCAGTTGTCGATATAGTAATTCGGGTCGAAGTATTCAGGTCTGAAATCGTAGTATGTGAAGTAATACTCGGCAAAAGAATCATAATTAAGATAGCCTTTCTCACCTGAAGCATTTTCCCATTTTTGGGGCAAAGCATCGTATTTTTCTCTTATATTCACGGGGACGCCGTCGACATTGCCTGTTTCACAGCGGTAAGCAGCGTAAACATCAAATACATCCAGTTTTCCGTCGCTGTTGATGTCAAGATCGATATTTGATTCTTCCACGAACTGTTTTATGCTCAGAGCGCTTTCTGATACCTCAGGTTCATAGGTCTCAGCCTTTGACTGAATAGGTGATACTGAACCTGTAGCGGCTAAAAGTGAAGTTAAAGCTGCGGCATACTTTTTCATAATAATACTCCCTTCGTATTCAAAGTCGTAATCCTGAACAGGTGGGCTGTCTGTCTGTACAGCTTCTGTTACAGTTGCATTGCTGAAAGCCTCGGTCTGTGTTGTATTCACAGAGGCAGCGGTTGTTCTTTTGTGGCTGTTCTTTTGCAGTGAAGTTGTTTTTGAATAAGAAACGGAAGTCTGAATTGAAGCAGTTTTGCTTTCGGCGGTCGGGGATGTCGTTTCGGAACGAGAGACCGATGATGTTTTTGCAGCGGAAGTACGGACTGTTTCTACAGATGTTGCAGAAGATGAAGTCTGAGGTGCCGTGGTGCTTTCCTCGGAGATGACTTCATTTTCCGGAATATCAGGATTTCTGACGGGCCTGCTTGTACGGAATACACCGACAGCCCCTACGGCTATAAATAAAGCTGCGGCAGTTGCTGCGATGGGATAGCAGTGGTGTATCACAGGCTTTTGTTTGCAGCCGGCTTCTTCGATGAGGTCGTCATCGATATTATTAATGCCGTTGTACAGCTTCAGATCACTCATCAATAAAACCTTCTTTCTGCAAATATGCTTTTAATTTCTTCCGCACTCTGAAAAGATATGTAGCAACTGTTTTGGCATTCATATCATAGAATGCCGCAATATCCTCAACAGCTTCGGAGTACCAGTACCGCCTCACGAATACCTTGCGGTACTTTTCGGGCTGCCCTCTCAGAAATTCACTTATCGCCCTGCCGAGCTGTTCATCGGATATTGTTTCTTCGATGCTTCTTCCGTCGGGGATACATTCTGCAAGCTCGTCAAGAGATACCGAAAAATCCGCATTCCTTTTCGCAGCGGTATTGTATTTTCTGCGGTTCAGAGCGCAGTTCTTCACCAGCCTGCACAGATATGTTTTCAGATTATCAGGTCTGTTCGGCGGAATCGAACTCCATACATCCATATAGGCAGAGTTCACGCATTCTTCCTGGTCTTCTTTCTGAGACAGGATATTCCCTGCAATGTAGAAGCACAGCTTTTCATAGTTGGTTTTCAGTTCTTCAACAGCTTTTTCGTTTCTTTCAAAAAGCAATTCAATAATTGACGCGTCATCCAAAAGGTCAGCCTCCTTTCATGAGGTCCTCTATACATTAAGACAACATCCGGGACCGTATATTTCAAATTTTTCAAAAATTTTTTTGCCGGAAGGAAAGTATGATTCAATTATACCACAGACCGCCGTTCCGTTCAAGGACAGGGGATATCCTGCCGCAATAAATAAAACAAAGACCACTCATCCGGCAAATGGCCGAACAGGTGGTCCTTGGTTATTTAGGCAATACCGCACAAAGCCCGCCTGACGGCTTTGCACTGAATCTGCGGACATATTCAGCACAAGTTTTGTGCGGTGTTGCCTTTATCTTCTTTTGCTCATATATGTGAATCTGTATTATAAGCCGAGCAGTTTCATCTGGATACCGAGAGCATCCTTTACTGTGATGCCGTCGTTGGTGTTGTTGACATCAGCATTGAAGCTGCCTCTCTGTGAGAGCTGATACTTGGAAGGGTTGCAGATAGTCTGCATTACCAGTACAGCGTCGCTGATATTGGTATCACCGTCTAAGGAAGCATCGCCTGAGCGGACAGGTGCGGAATATTCTGACGGATCAGGAGCATTATCATTGGCCTTATCCATGTCAAACAGAAGATCAGCAAGAGCGATGATATAATCGTAGTAATACTGGCCTGTAAGTATATTTCCGGAGGCATCAGAATTACGGTCGTAATATCTCCATGTTCTCTCATCATAATTGATGTAGAGAGGAGAAGCAAAGAACTCGCTGTAAAGGTCAAAGTTCACACTGCCGTTCTTTGCGATATAGATACCTGCAAAGAGCATATCGTAGTCATCAAGTACTGTTCCGTTATCATCGCAGTCAAGGGTCTTTATAGCAGCCTCAGCAAAAGATGATTCGTCTTCTGTAAGATTGACCTTATAGCCGAGCAGATCGATCACATCAGCTGTATCATTGAACATATTGCCTGTATCATGGAAGCAGGATGACAGTATTTCCATATCCTTGTCATCAAGGATGCCGTCGCCGTTCATGTCAGGCTCTGACATTTTTCCGCTCTGTACAGCTTTTTCGTAGTCAGGATAAGTGGTATCGAAATAATCATTATTGTTGCAGTGCCAGCTGAGGATGTCACTGTAATCTTCATACTTTATAAATCCGGATTCGATCGCATCAACTCTTGCTTCGCCCATGTAGCTGTAATTATAGCCGTCATAGAGTTTGCCTGTTATCGTATCTACAGTTTCCTTGAATCTGTCATTCTCTTTGAAGGAATCATCAACTCTTGAATAAAGATATTCCTCGCATTTAGCGGCGTCAAGCCATTCCTCAGTGAATCCGCAGCAGTTTACGAATTCTCTGGTAAGCATGATCTCTCCGTCATCCCATTCACTGATGGTAAACCAGTGATCGATGAGGTGCTGAGCGCAGTTCTTCAGAGTTGTCTCATCAAGGGGGATCTGTACCGAATATTTATCCTCGGGGATAACAGTTTCGATATCAGGAAGAGCCTTGCCGGTAATGGAGTAAAGACGATGAACTTTACTGCAAACAGGCGTATTAAGATCAACACCATATTTTTCTGCGATCTCATTCTTGTATTCAGTATCTTTCAGGTATGAGCCGTATGAAAGATATTCGGTAAACAGCCAGTAATCAAGAAGGTCCTTAACATCTGCTGCGCCGTCAGCATTGAAGTCGAGGCTGACATCATGCTCCTTGTCATACTTTACGATCTCCTTATATTTCATATCGGAAGACATCCATGAGCCGAAATTAAGGAAGAAATACCAGCCGTCTTCAGAAAGCTTGCTGTTGTCTTCGGTCATGAAGTTTTCGATATTATAATCCTCCGGATTCAGGCCGTTTTTGTAGATGTAGTAGCTGACAAGCTGACTTGTTTCATTGCCGTTTTCCACGACGTCGCAGTAAAGATCCTGTACATCGAATTTGCCGTCACCGTTCAGATCGGTTTTTTCACTGCCTGATTCATACATACTGTACTGGCTCTCGTCGTACATTTTATTTCTGTCGGGATCAAAGCGGAGTATAGGTGATGCGTTTGCAGTGATGGGGGCTGCCATTGTTGAAGCTGCGGCTAAGGCAGCGAAAAACTTTTTCATAATAACATTCCTTTCGTCGCTGATTATATTTTCATTGACCGGTACATTTATATCAGTTGTAAAGACCGGTACGGACATTTCTGTTCTGGCGGCTGCTTCCGTAATACGTGAAGTAACAGCTCTGCTCTGAGTGACGGTTGTTCGGGATACTGAGGTCTTATCTGCGGCTGCGGATGTTGTAGCCTGAGCTTTTTTGGAAGCTGTCGTGATGGCAGCTGTTTTTTTCTGCGCTGCTGTGACATTATCCTCTTCGGATAAAGCAGCGTCGGTTTCCGTCTTTTCATCGATAACTGATGAGGGAGCGTCAGTTATAAGCTGCTGAGAATCGTTTCCGCCGGACGGCTTTTCTCTGTCAGGAAGATTCTTCCACACCCCGAAGCCTGCTGCTGAAACGACACAGAAGCAAAGCGCTGTAAGTGCAGTTCTTTTCACCATCTGCATCTGTGCTTTTTTCTGAGCGATCTTTTCGTCTCGTCTTCTGAGAACGTCTCTGGTTATCTCATCCCATTCCCGCATATGTGATCCCCTCCTTTTCCAACTCTTCACGGAGAGCTTTTTTTGCCTGATATAATAAATTTGTCATCTGCCGGCTGCTCTTATGCATTATAGAGGCTGCTTCGGAATTGCTGAAACCTTCGATATAAGTCAGGCGTATTGCCTGGCTGTACTGGCTCCGCAATTTTTTCAGCGCCCTGTGTATCATCAGTTTCTGTTCCTCTTTAAGATAGTTTTCCTCGATATCCTCACCCGATCTCATCTCCAGACAATCATCAAGAGAGGTATCGTTCTTTTTCTTTTTCATGCGTCTGAGATAGTCGATAGCGATATTCCGACCAATGGAATAAAGCCACGTCTTGAAGGAACTCTTTCCCGAGAATTTCGGCTTTTTATAGGCGATTTTGAAGAAGGTTTCCTCCATCAGCTCTTCGGCGTCATGGATATTATCGGTAAAACTATTAAGATAGATCGTGAGACCGTCCTTGAATTCACGGACAATGTCTCCCAGTGCTGAATCATCCCCGGCAAGATAACGGTAGTAGCTACTTGCACCATTATCCATTGAACGGCTCCTTTCCGGAAAGATTAATGCCTTTCACTTTATTAGACGAGTGTTTGCTTAGGAATGTCTTAGAAATTTTCAAAAAAATTTTTTTGGCAGTGATAGCCCTTTTGCATTCATTATATCATATCGATGTGCACCTTTCAACTGCTGACTTTATGAAAATCTTACTGATCATGGTATTAATATGCG
>ACOK01000028.1 GCA_000174895.1 Ruminococcus flavefaciens FD-1 | reverse complement strand
CCTCTTCCTTAGTTAGTGATCCGGCGGTATGTGAGTGGAAATGCCGTCGCTCAACGGATAAAAGCTACCCTGGGGATAACAGGCTGATCTCCCCCAAGAGTCCACATCGACGGGGAGGTTTGGCACCTCGATGTCGGCTCATCGCATCCTGGGGCTGAATTCGGTCCCAAGGGTTTGGCTGTTCGCCAATTAAAGCGGTACGCGAGCTGGGTTCAGAACGTCGTGAGACAGTTCGGTCCCTATCTGTCGTGGGCGTAGGATATTTGAAAGGAGCTGTCCCTAGTACGAGAGGACCGGGATGGACGCACCGCTGGTGCACCAGTTGTCATGCCAATGGCACAGCTGGGCAGCTAAGTGCGGAACGGATAAACGCTGAAGGCATCTAAGCGTGAAGCCGACCTTAAGATAAGATATCCCTTCGTAAGAGTAAGACCTCTCATAGACTATGAGTTTGATAGGCTCAAAGTGTAAGCGTGGTGACACGTTCAGCTTGCGAGTACTAATCGGTCGAGGGCTTTTCCTTTTTGATTCATGTGAGTTCAAACCTCGCATTACATTGCAATTCAGTTTTTAAGAAGTCGGTGCTCATGGCAATGAGGTCACACCCGTTCCCATTTCGAACACGGAAGTTAAGCTCATTCACGTTGACGATACTTGGCTGGCGACGGCCCGGGAAACTAAATCAGTGCCGACACAAAAGGTCTGTTCCATCCGAACAGACCTTATTTTGTTATAAGGAGGTTTTGCTATGAGCAGAAACCGGAGTAATAATATTGATGAAAGGAGGAGGAGAAAGAGGATCCACGATTCAGAGTATATCGCTTACTGCGAGCATGGCGATTCGGCTGCGGTCTTTATAATGCGGGATATTCAAAATAAAGTCAATGTAAATAATATGTGGATCGATATTGTTAGTACTAAGAAAAGATCGTCACATATTAATAATAAATATTGGCATGATTTTGAATGGTTTGTGGTTGAATTGTTTCCAAAGAAACTGTTCCCTGATTATTCACCTGCTATGAGCGACGATGATAAGAGATACGAAACATGGAAAACTGCGAAGATCGATGTTTCACAGCAAAGAAGAAGTGGTTTCAAGGGCAGAAAATACATTGTGTATCCGCATATTTCTATCACATATGCTCCTGAACCGAGTAAAACTTCTAAGGTAACGACGACCGAAATGTTTGATCCTGTCAGGAAAAAATGGACAGCCTGTAATTCGGAGCAGATACCCGAAGGAGTAACATATCGTATTAAAGAGATCACGACAGAGACTTTTTCTTTTAAAGAAGAAAAAAGAGAGTACGAAGTAAGAAAAATTCAGAGAATAAGATGAATAAATTTTACGGTTTGAAATGACATATTAAAGCACAATTTGACGTAAATTATATTTTAATATATCATTTCGCATTAGCTCAGCTTTTGCAGAAAAGTGAAGTCTTGCGCTGCTTTTCAATTACATTTATCACAGGTTTATGTATGCCGTTAAATACGAAAAAGGACTGCCAGCGGCAGCCCTTTTTCGTTAAGGTGGAGTTGGAAATTATTGTCCAAGGAGATATCATATTAATAAACCGGCAGGTGATCGCTGCCATTTTCCGGCATCGTTCTGCGCCCACTATTGCGGACGCAGAACCTCTTGCCCCTGTTCCAAATTTTATATATATTGAAGTATCACTAAGAAAGCTTTATTTGCTTTCCTATAAATAAATGTCTGAAAAGGGGGCAGTTTTTTCTCCTCGGATTTATCTTTGTATGGATGCATAATCAGCGGCGCAAAAAACTGTTGAAAACTGCTATTATTGTGCAGTATCAGCTTAAATTATCAGTATGCCCGGAAGGTAACGGACAGAATACAGCTATCGTATCTCGAATTGTCCGTCTGTGGTGTACAAGCGTATTTACCAAAAACACAACCGCCTTTGCCGTGAAATTTGTCCTTATGTCAATTGATTTTAGGGGAGAATTCGGCTATAATTGTTATTGTGACAAAAATGTCAAAGATTATAATGTTAAGGAATGATATATAATGGCAGATAAAGTTGTAAAATTCGGTGGAAGCAGCCTTGCTGATGCAGGTCAGTTCAGGAAAGTCGCTGATATAATCAAGAGCGACGCAAAGAGAAAGTACGTTGTACCTTCTGCTCCCGGCAAGCGCTTCTCTGATGATATAAAGATCACAGATATGCTCTATAAGTGCTGCGAACAGGCAGGCAGCGGTGTTGACTTCACTGACGATTTCCAGATCATCAAGGACAGATACAACGGCATTATCTCAGAGCTTGGCATGGATATGTCCCTCGACGATGAGTTCGACGCTATTGTAAAGGAGCTCAAGGCTCGTCCTTCAAGAGATTTCGCTGCAAGCCGTGGCGAATACCTCAACGGTAAGGTCCTCGCAAATTACCTCGGCTACAATTTCGTTGATGCTGCTGACGTTATCGTTTTCGATACAAAGGGTCAGCTTATCCTCGACGACACTGTAAAGGCTGTTCGTGAAAAGCTCAGCGGTCTCGACAATGCGGTTATCCCCGGCTTCTACGGCCGCACAACAGAGGGCTATATCAAGACATTCAGCCGTGGCGGTTCTGACGTTACAGGCTCTATCATCGCAAATGCTGTAAGAGCCGATATCTATGAGAACTGGACAGACGTTTCAGGCTTCCTCGTTGCTGATCCGAGAATTGTTGAAAATCCTGATGTTATCAAGGTCATCACATACAGAGAGCTCCGTGAGCTCGCATACATGGGCGCTTCAGTACTTCATGAGGACGCTATCTTCCCTGTACGTTCAGCAGGTATCCCTATAAATATCCGCAACACTAACCGCCCACAGGACGACGGCACAATGATCGTTTCCGACGATTACAATTTCAGCAAGGAGAGCCTCAACCATACTATCACAGGTATCGCAGGCAAGAAGGGCTTCAGCACCATCAACATCGAAAAGGCTATGATGAACAACGAGACAGGTTTCGGCATGAAGGTTCTGACTGTTCTCTACAACAACGGCCTTTCATTCGAGCATATGCCATCAGGTATCGACACTATGAGCATCACTCTCAGCACTGAGAAGCTTGCTCCTGTACGTGACAAGGTGCTTGCTGAACTCCGCAAGGCTGTTGAGCCGGATCACCTCGAGATCGAAGACGGCATAGCTATGCTTGCTGTCGTAGGTCGCAGAATGAAGAACACAAGAGGAACAGTTGCACGTATCTTCGCTTCAATGGCTCATGCACGTATCAACGTAAAGCTTATCGACCAGGGTTCAAGCGAGCTTAACGTTATCATCGGTGTAAGCGAGAATGACCTCCCCGAGGCTATCCGCCGCATCTATGATATGTTCATCAATTCCGAGAAATAAAAATGTAAGGACGGCCAATGGCCGTCCTTTTTAATGCGAAATTGTGATGTCCGATTTACGAACGTATAAAATTTGTAGGGGCGCACATTGTGCGCCCTCGGAATATATGCCATCTTTCCAATGATAAACAAACAAGGATCGCCAAAGGCGGCCCCTACAGAGTGTCAGAAATGATGCTATATCAAAAATATGGGGGCGAGCGAAACTCACCCCTCATTTATCATTCATTATCCTTTGACGGAAACAGGTCTTTCAGATTGGCTATATCTGTAGCTACTCTGTTTGCGACCACCGACGGAAGCGCTGCGAAATTGATGGTAAACAGCGAATATGCCGCCATTGCGTAGCGTGAAAGTGCAAGCTCAGGGAAAAGCGGTCCCATAAGGAAAAGGACGCTCAGTGTCTGATAGGAGATATTTACTCCCGTTTTGCACCACATTGCGTAGCTTTCGCAGTTGTTCAGCGCCAGATTGTATGAGCTTTCGCCCAGTCTGCTTTCGGCCCTTGCGATAGTCTGCTCAGGCGTGTACAGTTTGTAGTCGCTTCTTATAGCTTTGACTATTCTGAAAAAATCCACAGGGTCGATAGCGAGAGACTTGCACATCTGCTTGACGTAAGCAAGATATTCCGAAGCGCTTCTGAATTTCAGCTCACTGTTTTCATTTTCCAGCACTGTTACCTTTTTGGACCAGAGCGGATTTGAAAAATTCAGCTTCTGAACAGTTCCTCTCCTTGCGAATTTTTCGAGAGTAGTGATATGTACTGTTGCGTTGCCGTCTATTTCATTTTCGCCTCTTGCGGCGTACTGATAGACAGTTCTGTCATTGGCATAGATTCCGTAGTGATAGTAGATGCCTCTGTTCACACGGATAACATCGCCGTATTCAAGATCTGGTTTGTCCCCCATAAATGATCCTCCTTTCAGGAAGAAAGACGTGTCCTATATCTCATACTGTGATTATATCACACATTTACGGGAATTTCAAGATATTACACCAAAAATTCACACAGAGCTCTGAGCATAATGTGTGAGTACATCGGAAGCATCACGGGCATCTATTATGCCGTCGCTGTTGAAGTCTCCGAGGAGGTTGATGCCGCTTTCCAGTCCTGTAGTTTCGGCGGCTGAATTATCTGCGGATGAGAAAGCATAATAGGTCAGTATGGCAGTAGCGTCTCGGCCGTCTATAATGCTGTCGCAGTTTACGTCTCCTGCGGCGTTCATCTCGTTTATCCATCTGAGAAGAATGTCAGCGTCACGCTGAGTGACAGTGCCGTTGTGGTCGATGTCGGCACAGGTGTCGATGGTGTTTCTGATATCGTCGGTCATGCCGTAATTGGAGAGTGGAGTATCATTGAGTATCTCGCTGTATCTTGCTGTTATGAGCGAAGCGTCTATTGAGTTGACCATTCCGTCGCAGTTAAGGTCAAGGCTTGCTGGGATGGTGCGGTCACTTGTGCCGGTATCGCTGAGAAGCACATACCAGCCTACTTCGGTCCTGCCTGTACTCATGGTTTCGGCAGTTGCCCAGCTGTCAGCTTCAAGGCCTCGCTTTGGCATATCCACAGCGCATTCAAGCACATGGTAGGTCTCGTTTTCTTCGTTGTAGCCTGTGATAGTCATGAAGTGCCACGGGACATTGACTACAGCCACACCGCCGTTTTTGAGGTGATCAATAAGCACTTCATCGGTAACTGCGCCGGTGTAGTAGCCATCCACACGGAATCCGTAGCGCTCGCCGAAAGCTTCCTCCACCTGCTGATAGAATGGGTAACGGTAAGTGCCGCCGGCGCCGGGTCTGTAGCCTCCTATATTCACAGCCCAGTCTGCGACTTCGTAAGCGTCGGCGATAGTGCCGTTGAGAGCGTATATGGCGTTGCAGAATGAGAATATACCGCAGCCTGAAAGCTCCATAGTGCTTGCTGTAGTTGAGTATTTGTCGAACTTGACCTCGCTCCATTTTGCGTCATGCTGATCGTAGATTATACCATCTGCGGCATTTGCGGACAGAGCGGGAGTGCTGACAGTGAGTGTCATTGCTGAAAGTAAGAGGGTGATTGTTTTTTTGTAATTCATTTTTTTCTCCTGTATGTTTTTATAGTAACGTTATTTATTATATCGGAAAATCGGTTTTGTGTCAAGCTGAGGGGGAGATGCCATGTGCGCCCGTCCCTCCCTGCAAAAAAACGTCAAATATGACACTATCAAAAATCCAATGAGAAATAATGCCCTTTTTGTATGAAAATTTTTCCGAAAACACTTGATTTTTCCGAAAAAGCGTGGTATAATATTACTTGATGATAGTTAAAGTAAAAGACCCGATAAATTCGGGTCTTTCGTTTTGAAAGGAGATGTGGATATGAAATTCAAAAAGTTCGGCGGAACAGAGCAGAAGGTCTATGACCTTATCAAGCCTATTACCGATGAACTGGGGTATTACCTGTGGGATGTGTGCTATGTAAAGGAAGGCGCCATGTGGTACCTGAGGATCTTTATCGATCAGGACGAGGGTATCAGTATCGACGACTGCGAAAGAGCAACTGCTCCCATCAGCGATATCCTTGACGAGGCCGACCCCGTCCCTCAGCAGTATATGCTGGAAGTCGGCTCGGCAGGTCTCGAAAGAGAACTTGTCAAGGAGGAACACTTCGAGGTCTGCAAGGGCGATACGGTAACTCTTAAATTCTTCAGAGCTGTTGACGGCGAAAAGGAGATAAGGGCTGAACTGGTCGGCGCAGACAAGGACGGCATCACCGTCATCAAAGAGGACGGCACCGAAAAGACAATACCGCTGGCTGATGTATCCGTTGTAAAGCTTTGGCTTGATTTCTGATACAGCGCCGAGTATCTATAAATAACCATAATAAATCTGTACTGGAGGAATTAACAACAATGAGCAAGAATAACGCCTTCTTCAAGGCACTGGAATCTCTCGGAGAGGAAAACAGCGTCGAGACCGATCTCCTCATCGAAAAGGTAAAGTCAGCTATGCTGAAAGCCGCTAAAAGAGCCTACCCCCACAGCGAGGACAGGATAAGAGTTGAGATCGACCCCAAGACCAAGAAATTTGAAATGTTCATAGTTCAGGATATCATCGATGATTATCCTATCGATGAGAACGAGGTCAATATCGACGTTGCAAGGACCATTGATCCCAATGCCATCGTTGGCGGCACTATACTGAAGGAGATCGATATCTCCAAGCTTGGCAGAATGGCTGCCCTCTCAGCTAAGCAGTCCATCAAGGGCGACCTGAGAGAGATCAACCGTGAGCAGATGCTGGGCAAGTTCGAGCAGAAGGAGCACGAATGTATCACAGCTAAGGTATCACAGGTAGAGCCCGGCAGAGGCACTGTTACTGTGGTATACGAGGGCACTGAACTCTACCTCTTCCGCAATGAGCAGATCCCCGGCGAAACTCTGGAAGAAGGCCAGTCCGTCAAGGTCTACATCACAGGCATCATCGGCAAGAACAAGAAGCCCGTTGTAAAGATCTCACGTACCCACAAGGATCTGGTTAAGAGACTCTTCGAGCTGGAAGTTCCCGAGATCTACGACGGCACCGTTGAAGTGAAGTCCATCTCCCGTGAGGCAGGCTCAAGAACAAAGATAGCCGTATGGTCAAAGGATCCCAACGTTGACGCTGTAGGTGCTTGTATCGGTGCAAAGCGTTCACGTATCACTGCTATCGTAAACGAGCTCAACGGTGAAAAGATCGATATCATCCCATGGAGCGAGAAGACTGAGGAATTCATCGCAAGAGCACTTGCTCCTGCTGAGGTGCTGAAGACCATCGTTACTTCCGAAGAGGAAAATACCTGCACAGTTATCGTGCCTAACAATCAGCTCTCACTTGCTATCGGCAACAAGGGCCAGAACGCTAAGCTTGCCGCTAAGCTGACAGGCTTCAAGATCGATATCAAGCCTCGTTTCGACAGCGTCACAAATGAGGAAGCTCCCGAAATGAGCCCTGACTTCGTTGTTCCCGTAAAGGAAAAGGCTGAGGGAGAAGAGGAAGCTGCTGAGGAGACCGCTGATACTGCCGCTGCTGAGGGTACAGCCGCTGATACTGCTGAGACCGAAACAGCAGAGACAGCTCCTGCTGCTGAGGAGGAAGCTCCCGCAGCAGAGACTGAGGAATAATTATGAAGCCGAAAAAGATACCTATGAGAATGTGCCTCGGCTGCAATGAGATGAAGCCGAAAATGGAGCTTATCCGTGTTGTAAAGTCTCCGGAGGGCGAGATAAGCCTTGACTTCAAGGGCAAAGCTCCCGGAAGAGGCGCTTATATCTGCCGCAGTACGGATTGTCTCAGCAAGGCGAGAAAAGCAAGAAGGCTCGAAAAATCATTCTCATGCAAGATCGAGGAAAGCGTTTATGAGGTGATGATGAATGAACTCGGATCAGAAGAAGAAAACATCTGACCTGCTGGGCATCTGCCTCAGGGCAGGCAAAGCCGTAAAAGGCTTCGACAGCGCCTGTGAGTCTGTGAAGGACGGAAAGGCTGCCTGCATACTTACTGCCTGTGACGCTTCGGCAAAAACTGTCAAGGAGGCTGAGTTCATCGGGGAAAAGTACAGCGTACCCGTGTACGGCACAGCCCTTGCCAAAACCGATCTCGGAAGGCTCTGCGGAAAGGAAACAGCCATTATTGCGGTCACTGACAAAGGCTTCGCAGAGGGTTTCCGGAAAATCATTTTATCGTAACTGCATTATGCGTTGAGATATAAAGTACAATTGAATATTATCAGCCGATGAAAAATGCGGCTAAACAATGGAGGTAATCAAAGCCTATGGCAAAAAAGATAAAATTAAGCGACGCAGCTAAGGATCTGAATATCCCATCTCAGGATATTATCGACCTTTTCGCTAAGAAGGGCGATAATAAGAAAAAGGCAGGTTCTGCCCTTACCGAGGATGAAATGGATTTCGTCCTTGAATACTACACCAAGGCGAATGAAGTAAAGACTCTCGATGAGTACTTCGCTTCCAAAGACGAACCAAAGCCCGAACCGAAAAAAGCTGAAGCTCCGAAGGCTGAGCCAAAGAAGAAGGCTGCTGCTCCTGCAAAGAAAGCAGAAAAGCCGGCAGCTCCCGCTAAGACTGAAGCAAAGAAGGAGGAGCCTGTGAAGAAGGAAGAAGCTCCAAAGGCCGAGCCTAAGAAGGAAGAGCCTGTAAAGCAGGCAGAAGCTCCAAAGGCTGAGCCTAAGAAGGAAGAGCCTGTGAAGCAGACAGAAGCTCCAAAGGCTGAGCCTAAGAAGGAAGAGCCTGTGAAGCAGGCAGAAGCTCCGAAGGCTGAACCTGCAAAGCAGAACGATGCTGCTAAGACTGCCGACCAGTCAAAGAAGCATGACAAGAAAAAGGATAAGAAGAAGACTGAACCGGCAAAGGCTCAGGACAGAGGCGAGAGAACCAAGTTCAACGCTTCATTCAGCTCCGAGACTGCCCAGACTTCAACCCAGCGCCGTACCGTTGATACAAGAGGAAGCTACGTTGACCTCGACAAGTACAACGAAAGATACGACCAGATGGCTGCTTCAAACAAGCACAAGAATGACAACTATTCTTCAAAGAAGCAGAAGATAAACCAGAAGTCCGCTCAGAGAAACCGTCAGCAGTTCTCAAAGAAGGAGAGCGAGGCTGAGAAGCTGAAGAGACTCGAGCTTGAACGTGCAAGAAAGCAGCAGCTCAAGGTGCTCATCCCTGATACTATCACTGTAGGCGAGCTTGCTACACGTCTGAAGCATACAGCTACCGATGTTATCAAGAAGCTGATGGGTCTCGGCGTTATGGCTTCCATCAACCAGGAGATAGACTTCGATACAGCTTCTCTCGTTGCTGAGGAACTGGGCGCTAAGGTAGAAAAGGAAGTTATCGTTACTATTGAGGAGCGTCTTATCGACGATACAGACGATGACGATACAAACCTCGAACCACGCTGCCCTGTAGTTGTTGTTATGGGACACGTTGACCACGGTAAGACTTCTATCCTTGACCGCATCAGAAACGCTCATGTTGCCGCAGGCGAAGCAGGCGGTATCACTCAGCACATCGGTGCTTATCAGGTAAATATCAACGGCCAGGATATCACATTCCTCGATACTCCGGGACACGAAGCTTTCACTTCAATGCGTGCAAGAGGTGCAAATATCACTGATATCGCTATCCTCGTTGTTGCCGCTGACGACGGTATCATGCCTCAGACAGTTGAGTCCATCAACCACGCTAAGGCAGCAGGCGTTTCCATCATCGTTGCCATCAACAAGATGGATAAGGAAGGCGCAGACCCTGACCGTATCAAGGAAGAACTCACAAAGTATGACCTCGTTTGCGAAGAATGGGGCGGCGACGTTATCTGCGTTCCTGTATCAGCCAAGACAGGCGACGGTATCGACGAACTCCTCGAGAACGTTCTCCTCGTTGCTGAGGTAAAGGAACTCAAGGCTAACCCTGACAGACTTGCAAAGGGTACTGTTATCGAAGCAAGACTTGACAAGGGCAGAGGTCCTATCGCTACTCTCCTCGTTCAGAACGGTACTCTCCATCAGGGCGATGTTATCATCGCAGGCACAGCTGTAGGCCGTGTAAGAGTTATGACCAACGACAAGGGCAGAACTGTAAAGAGCGCAGGTCCTTCCGTTCCTGTTGAGATTACAGGTCTTGCCGAAGTTCCAAGCGCAGGCGATACATTCAACGCTGTTGAAGACGAGAGACTTGCCCGTGAACTCGTTGACCAGAGAAAGCACGAGCAGAAGCAGGAACAGTTCAACGCTTACCGCAAGGTTACTCTCGACAACCTGTTCAGCCAGATCGCTGAGGGCGAGATCAAGGAGCTTCCTATCATCGTCAAGGCTGACGTTCAGGGTTCAGTCGAGGCTGTAAAGCAGTCCCTCGAAAAACTCTCCAACAACGAGGTAAGAGTAAGAGTTATCCACGGCGCTGTCGGTGCTGTAAAGGAAAGCGACGTTATGCTCGCTAATGCTTCAAATGCTATCATTGTCGGCTTCAACGTAAGACCCGATCCCGTTGCTGCTGAAAATGCTGCACGTGACGGCGTTGATATCCGCCTCTACCGTATCATCTACGATGCTATCGAGGAGATAGGCACCGCTATGAAGGGTATGCTCGCTCCTAAGTTCAGAGATGTTGAACAGGGAAGAGTCGAGGTACGTCAGGTATACAAGATATCCAACGTTGGTATGGTAGCAGGAAGCTACGTTCTCAACGGCAAGGTAACAAGAGGTTCACAGGTTCGTGTTGTCCGTGACGGTATCATCATCGCTGACGACAAGATCGCAGGCCTCAAGCGTTTCAAGGAAGACGCAAAGGAAGTTGCTGAAGGCTACGAGTGCGGTATCAGCCTCGAAAAGTTCAGCGATGTCAAGGAAGGCGATATCTTCGAGACTTACATCGTCGAGGAGTATCGTGAAGACTGATAAGTATAATCCCGGTCATTCAGTGCGGGAGTTGCCCGCACCGTGACCGCTGACCTATAAGTACATGGGGGGATCAAAGTGGAAAACAGCAGAATGAGCAACGCTGATATGCTGCAATACTGTAATGAAGCTCTGGCGTGGGAGGATTTCGGCCCGATAGATATCTATTTCTTCCAGTCTGTGAAGAATATCCTTCTGGGCAAATGCAGTCCTATCGACGACCCTGAGGACATACAGGATGATCTTATGGGCATCGAGCGCCCTGTACGTGATGTGGAGCTCGAACCCGAATACGGCAACTATGCCGATATCTACTACGGCGAGGAAGGGGACGACGATATCCCCAACTACAGCCTTACTGCCGAAGAAGAAGCATTTTCAGACAAGATCTTCGGTGAAGGATTTTTTGAGGAGACTATTGAAGCCGAGGGGGAAGGCGAGTCTCACAGCGATGAGGAGAAACAAACAGAAGTCAATGAGAGCGCTTCCGCTGATAATCATACCGAAAATAAGGGCGGAAGCTTTACAGTGAATATCTGACCCTTGTCAGAGAAAGGATATTATGCCTAATTTCAAGAACAGCCGCATGGCTGAGGATATAAAACGAGAAATGACAGCTATCCTGAGAGAACTGAAAGATCCGAGGATAGACAAGATGCTCACTATCGTCAGAACAGAGCTTTCGGGCGATATGTCTAACTGTAAAATATATGTCTCCAGCTTTCAGGGCATGGAGAAGGCAATAGAGTCCGTAAAGGGACTTAAAAGCGCCGAGGGCTTTATCAAGCGTGAGCTTTTCCACAGGCTCAAAATGCGCAAAGCTCCCGATCTGACATTCGTAGCTGACAATTCTATTGAGAGAAGTGCGGAGATCAGCAAAAAGCTGAACGATCTGCTTTAAGGGAGGAACAATATGTATATAGGCTTCAGTGAGGCTGAAACTTTCCTCAGGAACTGCGAGGACGCAGTTATTATCACACACCGCAATCCCGACGGAGACTGCATCGGCGCAGGCTTCGGTCTGAAGGATATACTTGCACAGATAGGCATCCGCAGCCGTGTTGTATGCAGCGATGAATTCCCTAAGCGGTATGCTTTCATGACCAGTGCGGGCGCAGGTGAAGATTTCGAGCCTAAGACCATTATCGCAGTTGATATAGCCGATGTAAAGCTCATGGGCGATTATGAGAAGATATACGGCGATAAGGTACAGCTCTGTATAGATCATCATATCTCTAATAAGAACTATGCGGAGAAGACCCTTCTCCACGGCGATGCCACAGCCGCCTGCGAGATCATCTACGATCTTGCGAAATTCATGGGCATCCGTATGACCAAGCACTGCGCTATGTGCCTGTATACGGGCATAGCTACCGATTCGGGCTGCTTCAAGTACGACTGCACTACTCCACGTGCCCATGAGATAGCTGCGGAAATGATGAGAAGCTATGACATCAATTTTTCAAGGATAAACAGGTATATGTTCGATGTCAAATCCAGAGGCAGACTTATGCTGGAAAGCAGGATAAGCGACCTCATGGAGGAGAAACTGGACGGAAAGCTGGTCATCGTTGCCGTTACTCAGGCTATGATGAAGGAAATGGGAGTTTCAATGGAGGAGCTGGAAGGCTTCGCTCCCCTTACCATACAGCTCGAAGATACCGAAGTGGGTATACTCATGCGTGAGCGTGAGGACGGAGTATTCAAGTGCTCTTTCCGCTCGGCTTACGATGTCAATGTTTCCGAAATATGCCAGAATCTTGGAGGCGGCGGCCATGCAAAGGCTGCGGGCTGCACAGTTGAATGCAGTCTCGAAGATGCCAAGAAGCTGCTCATAGAAACAGTTGAAAGGGCGCTTGCTTAATGAACGGCATACTCTGCGTAAACAAGCCTCAGGACTTTACATCATTCGATGTGGTGGCAAAGCTGAGAGGCATACTCAAAATGAAAAGACTCGGACACGGCGGCACTCTCGACCCTATGGCTACGGGAGTCCTCCCCGTGTTCGTGGGAAACGCCACTAAAGCAGTGGATATCATGCCCGTTACTCTGAAAAGCTATACGGCGGATTTCAGGCTGGGCTTCACCTCCGACACACAGGATGTGTGGGGAAATGCGGAAAAGGTATCTGACAAAGCTGTGAGCCCTGACGAGATCGAAGCTGTGCTTCCTCAGTTCAGGGGAAATATAATGCAGATACCGCCTATGTATTCCGCTGTACAGGTGAACGGTCAGCGCCTTTATGACCTTGCAAGAAAAGGCATAGAGGTGGAACGTCAGCCCCGTGAGACGGAGATTCACACTCTGAATATGCTGAGCTATGATCCCGTAACCCGTGAGGGCGTACTGGAGATAGAATGCAGTCAGGGTACATACGTCCGTACAATTATCAACGATATCGGCGAAAAACTGGGCGTTGGCGGCATAATGACAGGGCTCGTCAGGAACAGCGCCTGCGGCTTCGCTCTCAGCGAATGCCATACCTTCGATGAGATACAGAAGGCGGCAGATGAGGGCAGAGTCGGGGAGCTGATACTCCCCATTGAGCGTGTATTCGATACTCTTCCGAAACTGCGTCTGGGCGAGGCTCAGACAAGGATGTACCGCAACGGCGTAAAGCTTGACCTCGAAAGGATCAGGAACATCCGTGAGGATGCGGACTGCTATGCGGTATACGGCAGTGACGGCGGCTTCATCGGTACAGCCCTGACCGACCGTGAAAACGGTATTCTCCGTGTGGGAAAGAATCTGGGGTGAGCCAATGAAAAAAGTAAGAACATCAGCCGCTCTCGGACTCTTTGACGGTGTTCATCTGGGGCATCGTGCGGTGCTGAAAGAAGCACTGGCTCAGAAACAGAACGGACTACAGCCCTGTGCATTCACCTTTTCTCCCGAAAGTTCGGCAGGAAAGGGCGCTAAATTCATTTACGGCAAGGCTGAGAAAGAATATATCATCAGGGAGATATGCCTCATAGAGGAGATATATTCCCATGATTTTGAAGATATATGCGGCATGGACGGCGAGACCTTTGCGAAGGAGATACTCTGCGGCGAGATGAATGCCGCTCATGTGGTCTGCGGTAAGGACTTCCGTTTCGGCACAGGCGCTTCATGCGGTACCGATGACCTTGCGGGATTCGGCAGAAAGTACGGATTCACGGTGCAGACCGTTGAGGATGTATGCCTTGGCGGAGAGAGAGTATCATCCACGGAGATACGCAGATTTCTCTCGGCAGGCGAGCTGAGAAGGGCTAATCTCTTCCTCGGCAAGCCCTACATGATAATGAAGGAAGTCAGCCACGGCGCTCAGCTGGGACGTACACTGGGCTTCCCCACAGCTAATCAGGTCTTTGAAAGCGGACAGCTTGTGCCGAAATTCGGCGTATACGCTTCACGTACACTTGCTGACGGGAAATGGTACCCGTCGATGACGAATATAGGCGTAAAGCCTACAGTTGAATACGGCGGCGCACCGCTGGCGGAGACTTATATCCACGGCTTTTCCGGCGACCTTTACGGAAGGGCGCTTCAGGTAGTGCTGCTGGATTTCATCCGTGCGGAAAAGAGATTCGCTTCGGTAGATGAACTCAGGGACCAGATAAGCAGCGATGTGAATGCGGCGGTAAATGCGCTGTAAAAATAATGACATACAGTATTCAAAGTGCTTTCACGGCACTGTCACATTAAAGTATTACTATTTTATTATCTGAGACCGTGCCCATTGCACGGTAAATACTCTGTGGAAACAATGAAGTTTTCATATAAGGAGGAATAAACCAATGATAGAGGTAAGAAATCTTACCAAGAAATACGGCGAAAAGCTGGCCGTAAACGACATCAGCTTCAGGGTCGAGAAAGGTGAGATACTGGGTTTCCTCGGACCTAACGGTGCAGGCAAATCCACCACAATGAATATGCTCACAGGCTATATCTCGTCAACATCAGGTCAGGTGCTGATAGATGGTGTAGACATTCTCGAAGACCCAAAGACAGCTAAGGCAAATATAGGCTATCTCCCCGAGATACCGCCCCTTTACGTGGATATGACGGTAGACGGCTACCTCAACTTCATGTATGACCTGAAAAAGTGCAAACTGCCGAGAAAGGCACATCTTACCGATGTCTGCGACCTCTGCAAGATAAGCGACGTAAGAGGACGCATCATCAAGAACCTCTCAAAAGGTTACAGACAGAGAGTAGGCCTTGCACAGGCACTTATCAACAATCCGCCTGTACTCATCCTGGATGAGCCTACAGTTGGTCTCGACCCGAATCAGATAATCGAGATACGCTCCCTTATCAAGAAGCTGGGCAAGAGACACACAGTTATCCTTTCATCTCACATCCTTCCCGAGATCCAGGCTGTATGCGACAGGATCATCATTATCAACAAGGGACAGGTAGCTGCTGACGGTACAGCTGATGAGATAGCAAAGAATATCACCAACGAGCACAAGATGACTCTCCGTATCGAAGGTCCTACACATACAGCCGAGGATAAGAAGGCTATCACCGCCGCTCTCAGAAATCTCACGGGTGTCAAGTACGTCAGAGCAGATATGGAGCGTGAAAGAGGAATCTACGATTACGATGTGGAGACAGACGGCAAGACCGATATCCGCCGCAGTCTCAACAAGCTCTGCAATGAAAAGGGCTGGAATATCCTTATGCTCCAGCTTTCAGACCTCACTCTGGAGGATATCTTCCTCAAGATCACTATGGGCGACGGCGTTCCTGTCGTTACCGAGCAGTCCGCACCTAAGCTTGATATCAAGGTAAAGGACGGCGAGCTCATCGCTTCCGAAAAGGAAGAGCCCGCAGAGGAAGCATTACCCGAAGATGAAGCTGCCGCAGATGACAGCGATAATAACGGAGGTGAGGAGTAATGGGTGCTATCTACAGACGTGAAATGGGCGCATTCTTTACATCAGGAGTCGCTTATGTATTCCTGGTAGTATTCTACTTTATTTCAGGATTATTCTTCTATAACGGAGTTCTTGCAGCAGGCATAACAGATGTTTCGCCTATGTTCAGCTCCATGTTCTACATTATAATGTTCCTTATACCGATACTCACCATGAAGCTTCTCTCTGAGGAGAAGAAGAACAAGACCGATCAGGGACTTCTTACTGCTCCTGTCGGCTTATGGGAGATCGTTCTCGGCAAATACTTTGCTGCTCTCACACTTTTCATCATCGCAGAGAGCATAGTATTCATCTACGCCATAATTCTTGCCGCTCTTGGCGATGTGGTATGGCAGACTCTCTTCGGCAACTATTTCGCAATGCTCTTCCTCGGTGCAGCATTTATAGCTGTGGGACTTTTTATCTCATCCCTTACCGAGAACCAGATCACAGCTGCAATCGTCAGCATGGTAGTGCTCTTTGTCATCTACCTCTCTGAAATGCTGGTATCTGATTTCGAGAACGGCAACAAGTTCCAGAAGATCGTATTCAAGGCTGTTTCAAGCATTGCTTTCTATTCAAGGTATAATGAATTCACCAATGGTGTATTCAGCCTTCCGAGCATAATCTTTTTCATCAGTGTGGCTTTCCTCTTCAACTTCTTGACTGTAAGAGTTTTAGAGAAGAGACGCTGGAGCTAATAAGAAAGGAAGGTTCGGATACAAATGAGTAAAAAAGATCTGAATAAGGCAAAGACTGCCGCAGAAGAGACTGTAAAAGAAGCTGCTGAAACTGCCGCTGAAGTAGTCTCAGACGCTAAAGAAGAAGCAGCTGAAGCCGCTGAAAAGGCAGTAAAGGCTGCTGCTCCCAAGGTAAAAGGCGGAGCAAAGAAATTCAAGTACGGCTCAATGTCCGCTGTTATAGTTGCTCTTGTACTTGCAATAGTTGTTATAGTAAACCTTATGGCTTCTATGCTTGCAAAGCGCTACCCTATAAAGGTGGACTTCACCCCCGACAAGAGATATGAGCTCAGCGATGAATCCATCGAGGTGCTCAAGAACATCAACAGCGATGTTGAAGTGACAGTGGCTATGGAGAAGGAGCTCTTCGCTAACATGGCTACTTACTACCACAACTACTACGCTCAGTACGGCATCAACGCAGATGTGCCATACGATATGATCCCTAATCTGCTCGAAAAGTACTCAATGTACGCAGAGCAGGGCAAGGGCAGCGTAAAGGTCAAATATGTGAACCTCGACAAGGATCCCGATGTAGTTACAAAGTACAAGCAGTACTACAACGGCGATATCGAGGACGGAAGCATCATCGTTTACTCAAACGAAAAGGTAAAGGTCATCCCGCAGGCAGACGTTATGAACATGATCCAGGCTGATCAGGCAAGCCTTCAGTCAGGAACTCCTAACTTCGTGTTCGCAGGTGAGAGCCTTATCACTTCCGCTATCAGAAACGTAACATCAGGCAGCTCCATCAAGGCTGGTTTCATTGCTACAATGAACGGCCAGCCTGTGTACAACCAGAATGAATACGGTACAACAGTTGATTCATTCAAGACTTCACTCCTTGAGAAGAACGGCTATGACTGCACAGATATCGACATCACAACAGACGAGCTCAAGGCTGAAGATTACGATCTTATCGTTCTTCCCGCACCGTCAGTTGACTTTACTGAGAACCTTGTTGAAAAGCTCAGCGATTTCCTCTACAACGACGGAAAGTACGGCAAGAACCTCATCTATATGCCAAGTGTCAACACAACCAATCTCACAAACATCGACGCATTCCTCGCTGACTGGAATTTACAGGTAGAGAACAAGTACATCATCGATGATAAGAACGCTATCGGCAATACAGCTTATATCATGCTCAATATCGACGATGCCGAGGCTGTGGGAACTCTCCCGAGCCAGACTCTCCCGATAATCGCTCCTGTTTCAAGAGAGATCACTATTCTCTCCAAGAACAACGAGAACCTTGTAAAGCCCATCCTCAGCTCATACGACAACTCATTCATCAGCGATATGATGACACAGAAAGTCGATGACAAGAACAGAGGAAAACATACAGTTGTCGCTATGTCAACCAAGGAACACGCTGAGCAGTACGATGTATACAAGAGCAGCGTACTCGTAATGGGAAGCGCTCTTATGGCAGACAGCGAATTCCTCACACAGACAAACACTTACAACAATGCAAATGCACTCCTCGGCCTTATCAATAATATGACAGGCAAAGAGGCAGCAGCAGTTATCCCGGAGAAGTCACTCCAGCAGTCCTATATAGCCACAACTCAGACTCAGGCTAAGGTTATCAGGATAATCGTTCAGTGGGTGATCCCTGCACTCGTTGCAATAGCAGGCATCATTGTACTGTTAAGGAGAAAGAATAAATGAGTGAGAAAGAACAGCCAAAAAAGAAAGGTAAAATGAAAAAACAGGTGAAGGGTATGATCTGTCTCAGTGCGGTTCTCGCCGTACTGGGCGGAGGCTTCGCCTATCTGAAGCTCACCGAGCCCGCAGGTGATGATAATTCATCTTCTTCATCCGATCTTTCCTACCCCACATCAAATGAGGGCGCAGGCATAAGGATAGTAGCTGACAGCTACGAAGAAGGCGCTGAACTGGGTACAGTTAAGACTGCCACAGTAAAGAATGCCGAGGGCGAGCTGAAAATAAAAATGGACAAACCGGCAGACAGTGAAGCAGGCTCATCCGCTACCTATACTCTCGAGGGCTGCGACGGTATAACCATAAATACCGCTATGGTCGGAACTCTCGTCAACAACGGAAACGGACTGGAATCCTCGGCTCTCATCGAGGAAAACTGCACTGACTTCGCTAAATTCGGTCTCGATAAGCCGCAGGCTGAGATCGAGTACAAGTATGAATCAGGCAATGTGAGAAAATTCTACGTTGGCGATCAGGCTCCTACAGGCTCAGGCTATTATGTAAGAGCAGAGGGCAATGATACGGTCTATACCGCTGATACTTCGCTCCTTGCGAATTATATGAAGCCCCTCAAGGATTTCATTGAGAGCACTGTTCTCGAAAAGCCTGCTGATGATGAAATGCCACGTATTGATAAGCTCACCATCGAGCGTGACGATATCGACTATGACATCGTTCTCGAATACGACAAGAACAGCGAGGATGCTTACTCAGGCGGTACATCCTCAACACACAAGATGACTTCACCTGTTGATACTTTCCTCGCAGGCGACAAGTCAACAAGTGTGATTTCGGGTATGTTCGGTCTTACTTCAAAGGATATCTACGCAGTAAACTGCAAGGAATCCGATATAGCAGGCGCAGGTCTCAGCGAGCCGTTTTGCAGGGTCACTATGAAGTGCGACAACGGCAAGAGCTATGTGCTTCTCCTCAGTGAATTCTTCAATGACGAGAACGGCGAAAAGTGCTGCTATGCTATGATGGAGAACGGCAAGGTAATATATATCCTCTCAGAAAGCAACGCACAGTGGCTCACTGTAATGCCCGATGATATCGCTTCAAGGATCATGATCGCTTCTTTTGTATGGAACGTAAGAGACCTCAATGTCAAATGCAGCGACGGCGGTTCGGCTGAATTCAAGATCGAACCCCTTGATAAGAATAAGGAACTGAAGGACTCAAGTGCTGAGGACTTCGCAGTAAAGAAGAATGGTGAAGATTTCGACTCTGAGCGTTACAGAAAGTTCTATTCCTTCCTGATAAGCGCAAATGCAGAAGAACTGGTGCTTGACGAAGTTAAAGTGCCCGAGGGCGAGCCTATGGCTGAAGTCAGCTTCACTGACGCTTACGACAATAAGAAATACACATATCAGTTCTACGAAGATTCCCTTATGAGAGCCCTCATAGCAGTAAACGGCGAGCCGAAGTACTACTGCTCAAAGTCATATGTGACAACTCTCATGGACAACGTAAAGAGACTTGATACAGGGGAGGACTATGTGACCACATGGCGATGACTTCCCACGTTTAGGAGGTAAAAGATGTTAGAGAAATTCAAGACCTACAAGGGATATCCGCTGGTAAGGTGCGGAAATATAATATACTACGGCTATATGTCTGACCCATACGTAACAATGGTTCAGATACTCAAAACAAAGAAAGTTGACGATGAGGACTACGCAGAGAAGGTAAGAGTGGTACTCATGAACACAGACCCCAGCCTCAATCCTCTCCAGGCCTGCGAGAAAAACGCAGAGCGTGAGTGCGGCCTTTATGAGGCACTGGATATTGCTGGCGTATGGCTTGAAAAGGCACTGAAGTAAGGCTGTGGAAAGCACGGCTATGATAAAAGAAAGACGGTTCTTCGGAACCGTCTTTTTTATACTGTTATAATATATGTAGGGGCGGCCATTGCCCGTCCTCAGAAATGAATAGAAGGTAAAATGTAGGGGCGCACAGTGTGCGCCCTTTAAGCTTGACTGTCACCGTAGGGGCAAGTTCCGCTCGCCATTGAATACGCAATAACCGCCCGAAAATATTAAGACTAAATGAAAAGGGCGCTCGGAAAGCGCCCCTACACAATCAACATCAGAAACCAATCTGTAGGGGACGGCGTCCCCGACGTCCGATGTGACCCCGGACAATGCAAAGGACCGCCAAAGGCGCCCCTACACAATCAAATTTGTAGGGAACGCCGCCCTCGGCGTTCCATTGTTTGGCATGATACAATATATGTAGGGGCGAATATCATCCGCCCGAAACTGACAAAGCAAAGGGGCGCACAATGTGCGCCCTTTAAGCTTGACCGTCACCGTAGGGGCGAGTTCCGCTCGCCCTTGAATACGCAATAACCGACCGAAAATATTAAGGCAAAATGAAAAGGGCGCTCGGAAAGCGCCCCTACACAATCAACATCAGAAACCAATCTGTAGGGGACGGCGTCCCCGACGTCCCATGTGACCCCGGACAATGCAAAGGACCGCCAAAGGCGGCCCCTACATATATCATTCAATTTTAGGCATTCATACCAAGCTCGATAGCCTTGTAGTTGTTAGGAATGAGTGCGGCCTTCTTAGGAGGTACGACCTTCTCGATAGCCTTCTTCATTGTATCCAGTGAGCAGATATTTGTCTCCTTGAGAAGCTTGCCCAGGAGGATGATGTTTGAACCGCCCTTGAGAGCGTTGTCATCAGCCATCTGCTGTGAAGGGATACCGTGAAGCTCGATATCAGTTCTGTCTGTATCAGGCTCGATGAGTGTGCTGTCGAAGAATACCTTTCCGCCGGGCTTTACATCCTTGACGAACTTATCGAATGAAGGCTGGTTCATAACGATAAGAAGATCGGGAGTAAGTACCAGTGGTGAACCGATAGGCTCATCGGAAATACATACTGAACAGTTACAGGTACCGCCTCTCATTTCAGGGCCGTATGACGGGAGCCATGAGAGCTCCTTGTTATCCATAAGTCCGCAGTAAGCAAGGATCTTTCCTGCAAAGAGGATACCCTGACCGCCGAAGCCTGCGAGAAGAATTTCAGTTGTTGCCATTATTCCTCGCCTCCTTCTGTCTTAGGGAATACGCCTTCCTCTACGTCCTTGTAAACGCCGAGAGGATAGTAAGGGATCATTTCGTCCTGGAGTCTCTTGATAGCGTCAAGAGGAGTAAGTCCCCAGTTTGTAGGACAAGTTGAGAGGACCTCAACGATAGAGAAGCCTCTGCCTGCCTTCTGGTTCTCGAAAGCCTTTCTGATAGCCTTCTTAGCCTCACGGATATGAGGAACGCTGTCAACAGCAACACGCTGAGCAAGAGCTGTACCTGTGAGCTGTGAGAGCATCTCGCATACCTTTACAGGGTAGCCTGCAAGCTCAGGGCTTCTTCCGAAAGGAGTAGTCTGAGTTACCTGGCCCGGGAGAGTTGTAGGAGCCATCTGTCCGCCTGTCATACCGTAGATGGTATTGTTGATGAAGATAACAACTATATTCTCGCCTCTTGTAGCAACATGAACTGTCTCGGCAGTACCGATAGCAGCAAGGTCGCCGTCGCCCTGGTATGTGAATACGAATTTATCGGGATTTGTACGCTTAACGCCTGTAGCAACAGCAGGAGCACGTCCGTGAGCAGCCTCGATCATATCACAGTTGAAGTAATCGTAAGCCATAACAGAGCATCCAACAGGACATACACCGACTGTATCGCCCTCGATACCCATTTCATCGATAACTTCGCAGAGTATTCTGTGAACGATACCGTGAGTACATCCGGGGCAGTAATGAGTAGGAACGTCGATAAGCGACTTTGGTCTTTCAAATACAACAGCCATTACTTAGCACCTCCGAGTTTTTTGATCTCCTCAAGCACCTCAACAGGTGTTGGGATAACGCCGCCTGTTCTTCCGTAGAAGTGAACGGGCTTAGAGCAGTTGATAGCCAGCTTGATATCGTCTACCATCTGTCCCATAGACATTTCTACGCTGAGGAGGCACTTAGCGTTCTTAGCAGCCTCATTGATCTCCTTAACAGGGAAAGGCCAGAGGGTCTTAGGTCTGAAGAGACCTGCCTTGATGCCCAGTTCTCTTGCAGAGTTTACAGCAGACTTTACGACTCTTGCAGTAGCACCGAATGCACAGAGAAGGATATCGCAGTCCTCAGTGAGGTAAAGCTCAGCCTCTGTCTCGGTCTCCTTGATGATGTCGTACTTCTTGAATCTGTCAACGATGGACTTTTCGAGCTCATCCGGCTTGAGGTAGAGTGAGTTGATGATGTGGTGCTCTCTTTTGTTCTTGTGGCCGTTTGCAGCCCAGCCGCTCTTATCGTAAGCATCGGGGTTGATCTCAGGGAAAGTAACAGGCTCCATCATCTGACCGAGAAGACCGTCAGCGAGGATCATTGCAGGCATACGGTACTTGTCAGCACGGTCGAAAGCCTTTACAACGTAGTCAACCATTTCCTGAACTGAAGCAGGAGCATAAACCAGAAGCTGGAAATCGCCGTGACCGAGAGCCTTTGTAGCCTGCCAGTAGTCAGCCTGTGATGGCTGGATACCGCCGAGACCCGGGCCGCCTCTTTCAACGTTGATGATAACAGCAGGGAGATCTGAACCTGCGATATATGATACACCTTCGCTCTTGAGAGAGATTCCGGGTGATGAAGATGAAGTCATAGCTCTTACGCCTGTTGAAGCAGCGCCGAGAACCATATTGATAGCAGCGATCTCAGACTCAGCCTGAAGGAATACGCCGCCTGCCTTATGCATACGCTTAGCCATGTAAGCAGCAAGTTCTGTCTGAGGAGTGATGGGGTATCCGAAGAAGCACTTACAGCCTGCTCTGATAGCAGCCTCAGCGAGAGCCTCGTTACCCTTCATAAGATTTCTTTCCAAAGCTAAACAGCTCCTTTCAAATTCGGATAATTATTTTTCGATAACGATAGCGCAGTCAGGGCACATAGTAGCGCACATAGCGCAGCTTATGCAAGCGTCCTGATCGGTACATTCAGCGTAGAAGTAACCCTTCTTGTTACGCTTCTCCTTCTGGAGTGCCACGATTTTCTTAGGACAGGCAGCTGTACACAGACCGCAGCCCTTGCAGCGCTCGGTAATAACTGTCATCTTAGCCATTCACTCATCGCTCCTTTCAGTTTAATTCGTAATGCGTAATGCATAATTCGTAATTAGCGGTGTCCCTGTCGGGACGGATCAGAATTATCGTTTATCCGGATCAGTAAGCGCAGGCGAACATCGGAATTACGCATTACGCATTACGAATTACGCATTGGTTATCACCGTTCCCAGATAGGCTTTACGCAGATATTGGCAGAGAACTTATCGGCTGCATCAGTAGTGTCTGCGATATCCTCGGGGTAGACGGTATACATAACGGGGAGACCCGTTTTCTGTGAAGTTTCCTCGGCGAATTTACGTGAGCCGTCCACTATTTCAAGTGTGGTCTCGTTTCCGAGGTTGGTATTATTGATAATAGCAGTATGCTTCATACGGGCAGCTGCTTCTATCTCATACATAAGCGCTGTGACCTCATCGGAAGTTGTTGTGAGGGTGCGGCGCTGATTTATAACATAGACCATATCAATATCGTCGCTGAACTGTTCAAGCTCCTCGGCGTATCTTCCGAGAGCGACAGCGCCTGCATCGTCGCCGCCCACATCGATGATAAGGCAGTCTTCATTCATAGCGAGCTGCACCACATCGAACTGTATAGACGGGATATCAAGGTTGCTGTTGGCGAAATCGGGAGCTATGAGCTTTATCCCTTTCTCCTCGAACATATCCCTGAAATCGGCGGTACGGAAATAGGGGTTGACGATATCGAGATCGACGATAGCGGCTGACTTGCCTTCAGCAGCGGCTTTTACAGCCAGATTTACAGCAAAGGTAGTTTTACCGCTTCCGTAGTGGCCTGTTACTATGGTAATTTTTTTCATATTATCATTCCTTTGGTATGGGGAGATTGATATTCAGAATCTCAACCTATATTATAACACGTATTTCAGATAAATGCAAGGGGGAATTTATGAAAAAACAGAGGCACAGAGCTCACTTTTAAATAAATAATAAAAAACCGCCGAAGGCGGCATTCCGGGGTCAAGGGGGATGTTATCTCCCCTGCACGGGGTGAAGGAGGGCGGCCCCCCCCC
>ACOK01000029.1 GCA_000174895.1 Ruminococcus flavefaciens FD-1 | reverse complement strand
TAAAGCTTCTATATGCGTACCGTTCTTAGCCTCGGGGATGTTTTGTATCACAGCTTATCCGCAGAGGAGTAGTACTGTTCACGGTACTGGCGTGGAGTCAGGCCGGTTCCCTTTTTGAAGACGCTGATAAATGCGCTCTGTGAGGAAAATCCCAGTGCAAATGAGATCTCCGAGCATGAATGATCCGAGTATTTCAGCAGATTCTGAGCAGTGTCTATTTTGGCTTTATTGATGAAATGCCTGATAGTCGTACCCGTTTCCTTTGAAAAAAGCTTGGAGAGATAAGTGCTTTCCAGTCCCACCGCTTCCGCAAGAGTTTTTACAGTCAGGTCCTCATGGAGATGGTCGTAGATGTAGTCGATACATTTGCGGATATGCAGGGATATCACGTTGCTTTTGCGCAGTTCGTGCATACGTCTTGCATAGTCTGTGCGCATCTCATCAAAGATATCGAGGATACCCTCATAGTCGTTGCAGACATCGGCTTTCCTTATGTAGATATCACCGAGAGTGTAGGCTTCATCGTGACTCATTCCGCCTGCAACGCAGACACGGGCGATCACTGCCACCGATACTATCATATGGTAGCGCACATTTCTTATAGGATCATCGGAAAGCCTGCCCTTGCCCTCACTGAAATTCTTTCGCACTCTGGCGAATGTCTTTTTCACCGACTCCACATCGCCGTCACGGATATCCATATACTTTGACATTTCGCTGGCGAAAGGCAGACGGGTGAATCCGTTCATTCTCTGGATGTAAAGCCTGTAGTTGAGTTCTTTTCCCGTATCCATAAAACACCTCCTGAAATTGCGGTTTCCTGCCATTTATTGCGCTGTTTGTATTATACCACGTTTTTGATAAAAAAACAATGGTTTTGATATAATCAAGATGTCAATAGGGATATAATACCATTTGAGGAAATACCCGATGGCAAAAATAAAAAGAAACTGCCATGATGCCGTTATGCCGCAGAGTGCAGACTGACGAACAGACGGCATCAGGGTATTGCTTCAAGGAGGTTTAACTATGGCAAAAACAAATGACATGACAACAGGAAGCGTACCTAAAATGATATTCAGCTTCTTCATACCCATGCTGATGACGAATCTGCTTCAGCAGATCTATAATTTCTCCGATACGGCCATTGTGGGAAAGGGGCTGGGAGACAATGCACTGGCGGCTGTAGGCAATATGTCGTCGCTGACATTTCTCATCATAGGCTTTTCAATGGGTATGGCAAACGGATTTGCCGTCATCATCGCTCAGAATTACGGTGCAAAGGACATCAAGGCACTGAAAAGTTCCTTTGCGGCTTCCATAAAGCTGGCGCTGGTGATATCGGCATTTCTCACATTCATAAGCCTGTTTTTCCTGAGAAGGGTAATGGTGCTTATGCAGACCTCCGAGGTGATAATCGAGGACAGCCTTAGGTACGGCTACATCATTTTCGGAGGCCTTACTGCGACGATAGCTTACAATATGAGCGCCTGCATACTCAGGGCAATGGGAGACAGCAGAACGCCTTTCACCGCTATCATCGTATCATCTATCATCAACATCATCCTTGACTGCGTGTGTATTTTCGGACTTCACACAGGCGTCGAGGGCGCAGCTGCGGCTACGATATTTGCTACATTCTTCTCGGCAGGAGTGTGCTTCAGAAGGATCAGCAAGATCGGGGAATTATCGCTGAAAGGACATAATGTCAAGCCTGACAGGAGTATGTATCTGCTTCTCCTCAAAAACGGCCTCCCCATGGCGCTTATGAATTCAATAACTGCTGTCGGCTGCATAGTAGTGCAGTACTTCGTAAACGGCCTGGGAGTTGCCTATACTTCGGCATATTCAGCTTGCAGCCGATATCTTAATATGTTCATGCTCCCAGGAGTTACAGCAGGCTATACAATGTCTGCATTTGCAGGACAGAATTTCGGCGCAAGAAAGTACGACCGCATCAGGGAAGGCATGAAAGTATGCGTACTCATAGCACTTACCGCATACGTAGTTCTCGGCTCTGTGATGATACTTCTGCCGAGACAGCTTGCATCAGTAATGCTCAACGGCGAGGAGACTATCTCACTTGCGGCAATGTTCCTGCCTGTCTGCGGAGTTATGATATTTGCGGTAGACCTGCTTTTCGTATTCAGAAACTGCGTACAGGGAATGGGATTCCCTATGGTTCCCATGATCTCAGGCATACTGGAAATGGTGCTGAGAATATCCGTCATAGTGCTTCTGATAGGCGGACTCGGTTTCAGGGCGACCGCACTTGCCGAGGTAAGCGCATGGACAGGGGCACTGCTCATGAATATGACAGCCTACTTCGTCTACATCAGAAAATTCACACCGTCAAAGAAAAGGGCGGTTCTGGGACTTTCAAGATAATGGTGCGATTATAAGAAGAACTCCTGTGTTAACCGTGGTACTCATATAGAAACTTTATACGCATTTATCGGGGGAAACCTTTCTGAGGAAAGGTTCTTCCCCGAACCCCTTTCCAAAGACTTTTAATAGAATTTTGCCCCCATATAGGGCGCACCTGAAAAAATGATAAATTCAAACTTATCTGGTGTGCGCCCTATATGGGGGCAAAATTAATACTGAAAGTTTTAGGAAGGGAGTTTGAGGGAGAACCCTTTTTCAAAAGGGTTTTCCTCAATAGACACGTGTAAAAACTTCTGTAAGAGTACCGTGGTTAACCTCACGGGAGTTTTTCTTTTTGAAAAATTGTTTTTCCTCTTGACAAGTGTTAGTATATTCGGTATAATGTGTATATACGAGATATACAATCAGCACGTTATTCGCAATTTGAGATAACTTTTTCTTTACGTTTTTCAGACCGTTATTTTACTTTTGTATCGTATACTTATCTCAAAGAGTTGATTCATTATCGTGATGAAGGAGGATTATTATGAATATCAAGAAAATTATTACTGCTGTTGCTTCGGCTGTGCTGTTGATTCCGAATATGGCTGTTACGGCTTATGCGGCTGAGGATGTTACTCCGTCGGGATGTAAGTTCAGCGAGATCGAAAGCAGGATAAAGGAGAAGATCGCTGACAGTAAATTCGCTTCGCTGGAAACAGCTGTCTTCACCAAAGACGAAACGCTCTACACGGGCTGTTTCGGCAATGCAGATCAGGAGGAAAACATCCCGGCTGATGAGGATACGGTCTACGACTGGGGAAGCATTACCAAAACTCTCACATGGGTCAGCGTTATGCAGCTGAATGAACAGGGCAAGCTTGACCTTGACACCGACATCCGCACATATCTTCCCGACGGCTTTCTGAAAAAGCTGAAATATGACGACACTATCACCATGATGAATCTGATGAATCACGATGCAGGCTGGTGTGAGACTACATATACCATCTGGGCCGCAGATACAGACGATCTCACCGACCTTGGAACTATGCTTCAGGACATTGAACCTCCGCAGATATACCATCCCGGAGAGGTGACGACTTATTCCAATTTCGGTGCCGCTCTTGCAGGATACATCGTGGAAAGAGTCAGCGGCGAGGACTATGTGGACTACATCAGGCATCACATCTATGAGCCGCTGGGAATGGAGCATACTTCCATCGCTCCCGATTTTTCCGATAATGAGTGGGTGCGTGAAAGAAGCATGAAGCTGAAAGGATACGCTGTAAATCCCATGAACGGCAAGATAATGCCGAACGGCCTTCCGAGAGCTATGGTAAAGCCGTATCCTGCCGGTTCAGCCTGCGGAACCATTTCTGATTTCGTCAGGTACGGACAGGCGCTCCTTGACGAAAATGGCACCGCTTTTTAAGGATCCCGAAACGCAGAAGAAAATGTTCTCGGGCAGCAGTTTTGTTGGTGATACCGATATAAAAGTGAACAGCTGCGGCTTCTGGGTGATGCACAGAGATGCAGAAACTCTTTTTCACGACGGCGGTACAGTTCAGTGTAATACTGAATTTGAATTTGATCCGAAGTCGGGAATCGGAATGATCTCAATGTCAAACGGTGTGGGCGGCACGATTTTATATGAGCTTCCGGATGTGATCTTCGGCGAGACAAAAACTAATGATACAGCCGAAAACGGGACCGCAGATGATACAGATATCAGCGGTACATATGTCAATTCACGAACACCTGCAAAGGGATTCGCAAGTTTTCAGCGCTATGTTATGGCACTTGCCGCTCCTGTCCGTATAACCAAATCGGGCGGCGGCACATACAAGATGGTATCGCAGGGAGATTCCTTTGACATACAGCCTGTGGGAAATGATCTGTATAGATTCGATGACGGCGAGGATACGGATATCATGTGTATAGAATCTCTCAGCGACGGAACTGTAGTCATGCATCAGATGGCAAATGATCTTGTCCGTGACAACAGCGCTCCCGTAAAAGGTCTGCTGTTCTGTTATTACCTTGTTTCGGGCATAGCTGCACTGGTGCTGATAATAATCAAGATCGTAAGAAAAGCCAACAATAAGCTGAAAATGTACAAGGGATGCGGTATAGTTTTTGCTGCACAGACAGCGAAATTAACAGTGTTTGTTTCCTATATCGCATTTAACGGCATATGCAGATTAGGCGCTGAAAAGCTTCCTTCAGCAGTATGGTGCATTATCAATATTATCTGCGCAGTTATCTGCGGGGCGGCTGTTATCTCTGATATAACAGGGCTTTTCTCAAAGTCGGACAACAAGGGCAAGGCATGGAAGTATATACTCAACATCGTCTTCAATGTTCTTACTGTTGCCGCCGTGATCGTCCTTGAACTTTACCGCTTTTGGGGTATATAAGGCAAAATGCGACAATATATTGCATAATTCCCCTTGACCGCCGGTCATGGGATATGCTATCATGGAAATATCGGGCACTTCCCCGAAATAATATCCTACTGTTCAGCCTCCCTCTTTTCGTTTTCAGGGAGGCTGAAATTTTGCTTGACACAGGGAAAAATCCATGGTATAATTCAATTGGGGTCTTAACCGATCCCATGTCCCTGTACTGACCATGGGGACAGTCGATGCCGTTTCTGAACTGACCTCGGAAACGGCATTTTTATTGAGGAGGATGAAATGGACAAGATAACAGAAAAGCTTTTTGCGATGCAGGATACAAAATACAGGGATTTTCAGGTGAAGCTTATTCCCGGTGCGGACCCTGATACATTTATAGGCACACGTACTCCTCAGCTTCGCAGTCTGGCAAAGGAAATGCTGAGATCGGGGGATGCCGATGCGTTTCTGGAGGAACTTCCACACAGATATTTCGATGAGAACCAGCTTCACGGTTTTATCATTTCCGAGGTTAAGGACTTCGACGAGGCTATGGCGCTGACCGAGAAATTCCTGCCCTATGTGGATAACTGGGCTACCTGCGACCAGCTGCGCCCCAAGGCGTTCAAAAAGAATAAGGCGGTACTGGCAGCAAAGGCAAAGGAGTGGATAGCCTCCGGTAAGACCTACACCGTCCGTTTCGGTATAGGTATGCTTATGAGCCATTTCCTTGACGCTGACTTTGAACCCGAATATATGGAGACAGTTGCCGCAGTGAAAAGTGATGAGTATTATGTCAACATGATGACAGCGTGGTATTTTGCTACAGCCCTTGCAAAGCAGTACAGCCATGCGGTGAAGTACATCGAGGACGGAGTGCTGTCGGAGTGGGTACACAATAAGACCATACAGAAAGCAGCGGAAAGCTTCAGAGTGAGCGGCGAGCACAAGGAATATCTGAAAACGCTGAAAAGATAGCTGATCTGTAGGGAACGGCGCCCTCGCCGTTCCACGAATGCGTTTCAACAAGCGGATGTTGGACACAAATATATGGTTGAACTAAAGTTGCCCCTGCATAAAACAGAGACAAATAGCCGATCTGTAGGGAACGGCGCCCTCGCCGTTCCACGAATGCGTTTCAACAAGCGGATGTTGAGCATAAAAATACGGGCGAACGAAAGTTGCCCCTGCATAAAACAGAGACAAATAGCCGATCTGTAGGGAACGGCGCCCTCGCCGTTCCACGAATGCGTTTCAACAAGCGGATGTTGGGCACAAATATATGGGTGAACGAAAGTTACCCCTGCATAAAACAGAGGCAGCCCCGTTACCAATAATTCAGTAACGGGGCTGCCGCTTAGAGTAAGGATGTTAAGAAGTGAGAAGTTTTCTGTATTTGATAAGGTCGAATACGTCAGGAGTGCCATCGCTGTTCACATCAGCAACTCTGCACTGCTCTGCTGAGAATCTGATAACTCCGTGGAGGTATCTGCTCATCAGCACCATATCAGCAGCTTCAAGTTTGCCGTTGAAGTCCACATCGCCTATCACGCTTTCCTCTGGGATAGCAACAGCGATGCGGTCGATGGACGGTCCGTAGCCCTTGTCGTTGTAGAGCCTGATGGTGTTTTTGCCTGCCTTCAGGTCTGCTTCAAGGTTGACCGCACGTATGCCCGACCAGTCGTTTCTGTTGGCGTACAGGTCATTGAGAGTGAAAACATAGCTTCCGTTGATATCCACTTTCAGGCTTCTTCTTTCGCCAGATACGTAGTATATCCTGATGGTGTATCTGCCTGCTTTGTCCACAGTAACGTCGTTGAATGTCACAGCGCTCTGTCCGTCGCCGCCCACATATCCCACATAGGCATTGTTGGAGCAGTATTTGCCCTGTTTGCCTGCGGTTACGGAAGCCTTGCCGGAAAGTACTGCATTCTCTGCTTCGTAGCTTTTATAATTGGAATAGGGAGTCGTCAGCTTCATAGCGCCCTTGGTCAGCTTGATGACGAATCCGCCGTTGTCGAGAAGGTCACGGGAGATTACGTCCTCGGAAGTAAGTCCCGTCAGGACGGTAACTTCAAGGTCGCTTCCGTCGGCATTGTCAGCAAAGATGTAAGCGTTGTAGGTACCGCTGTCAATAAGGTCGGAGAGGCGGATATCCACACTTCTTGCCCTGAGCGTAGAAGCACCGATATACCAGTCGCTGCCGTTTCGCCTTGCGGTAACATTGAACTGCATCGGGTATCCGTCCAGCACCTTCATATCGTCCCATACAACGGGTACGTCATTGAGGAGGGGGAGCGCTGATGAACCTTCGTAGGTATATACCGACTGAGCGAAATGCTGGATTCCTGATTCTATAGTAACAACGTCAGCAAGGGCAAATCCTGCTGTTGCCTTTATGCCGTAGACAGGGATGCCTGTAGGTGTGAAATCCGATGAGCCCACAACGCATCTTGTGAATGTATATGACACACGGTTTGCCAGTGACGGGCTCTCGAACCATTTGTAGTATTCGCTGCCGTTTATGGCTTCAAAGGAGATAACATTGGGATATGTGCGGCTTTCTCCACGGGGGAGGGTACAGCCGTGGAAAAGTACCATAAGGTGATTGTCTGCGGCTATTTTCGCACACATATTCATCTGCTTCATGGTCTCCTGAGTGTCGCTTTCGTAGTAGTCCACCTTTACGCCTTTGACTCCCAGACCGCTGACACGTTTGAATTCACGGGTAATAGTCTGCTCGTCCAGAAGCGAATAATAGGGATAGGCGGGATTGCCTGCGCTGTCCTTGTAGCCTGAATGGCCCGTATTGTTGACACCGTACCACAGGTAGATGCCAATGCCTTTTTCTGCGCCGTAATCGCATAACTCCCTGACTTTCTCCGCACTCTGATCCCACAGTGCCCAGCCGAAATCGAGACAAACGAAGTCCCAGCCGTTTTCGGCGGCAAAGTCGATGTAGTCCTTCTGAGTGTGGTATTCGATAGGGGAGTCGCCTCCGCTGCTCCACCATGACCAGGCGGTCTTGCCGGGCTTTATCCAGCTGGTATCATCGATGACCGATGGAGGATTGAGGTTCAGTATCAGGTCGCTGGACGCCATTGAGTCCAGTGAATCGCCTATGACTACCGCTCTCCACGGAGTGTGGAAGCCCTTGTTCATTTTTATGGATTCAACCTTGACTCCGCCTTTGAAGCGCAGACTGTGATAATTGCCCACAAATTGCAGAGCGCCTGCACAGTATGGCTCGTCCTCATTGAAAACGCCTGCCTCGGTGACAGTTACCCAGTATTTGTCGTTGATAACGCCTGTATAAGGGCAGGAGTAGGTCGAACTTTTTTCATTCGGTCTGTCTTTGGGGAGCTCTACCATGTCCCATTCGTAGGTGGCATTCGGCCAGTTGCCCCAGAATTTGCTGTTGTCGGGGAAAATGACCTGACTGGCTTCCTCGGATACAACAGCACCGCCGCCGTAAGCATAGCGGAAACCGATGCCGTCGTCGTAGATGCGGAATGTCACGTTCAGCTTGTCGCCGTCCTTCATCAGCGGGAAGGTAAGCTCAGTGCAGTTGTCACGAAGCTGACGGTGCTTGCCGTAGGGCATAGTGTAGCTGTCGTCTATCTTGCTGCGTACCGCCGATGAGGGAGAGACTGTAACTCCCTTGGTGAAGTCCCTTGCGGAGAACTTCATCCCCAGTGCGGAAGGCTTGATAATGGTGACGCCGCCGCTGTTTTCTACTGAGTAATAGTAAGAGCTTCCGTCAGTCCAGAATTTAACATTCAGTTTGCCGCCGGGGGAAACTGTCTGCAATTCGGGGATGCTTGAAAGCTTTGTGCCGCTGACGGAAAATGCGGTCTCGGAAACGGGCACAGCTTCGCCTTCTTCGAGAGTGTCTTTCTCGAAAGTGTAGAGATAATCCGCATCATCGGGGAGGGAGGTTATCTCCGTGCCGCTGAGTGGACGGGTGTAGAATGCAACATCATCAAAGCAGGCGGCGATATCGTCGTCATTGTAGAGAGAGCGTCCAAGCGAATTGTATACATATGAACTCAGTACATTTTCCGAGAAAAGGCTGTTCACCACATCGCTGACGGTCTCGGAACTATAGGTGAGTTTCTGTCCGTCGATGTAATAGCCGGCACCGTCAGGTGAGCATACCAGTACAAGGTCATGCCACTTATCCGTATCGGGAGCGGCTGAAAGGTCGTAGATGGCACGGTGTTTCTTGTCGTTTTCGGTATCCATGCCGCTGCCTGCGAAAATGCTTGCACGGAAAGCGGTCTTATCCTTCAGGTCTATGGAGATGTCGGGGGATGAATAGCTTGAGGAATTTCCCGATGCAAAAGGCACAGGCGAGAACTGGAAAAGGCGTGAATAATCGGAAGCGCCTTCCTTCAGCATGAACTTCATTGCCAGTGTGAATCCGCCTCCGCAGCCGCTTTCAAACAGTGACGGCAGCTGAAGCCAGCCTCCGCCGTTATGGCTTCCCTTGAGATACAGCACATCCGAGCCGATAGAGTTGTCGGTGATGACCGAAGCGTCAGCGCCTTTTAGCACAGCGTGGGCGGAGTTACTGCCCTGACTGACAGCGTGAAGCTCGGTGTATATGTCTGCGGCCTTGGCTTCCTTTGGCGGAATACTGCCGATACCTGTCAGCATCACGGACAGACACAGAGCGGAGATCTTACTTATCCGATTATGTTTCATAGCATGATACCTTCTTCCCTTGCCGAAGTGAGAGAGGGCTTCGGTTGATGTCATATTTCAATTATAAGTCTGTTTCTTGTGAAAAACAACTCAAAAAACGACGCAAAAGTGGATTTTTTAAAGATAAAATTCACGATGGAAAGAAGTTGTATTGTGTTCGGGACGATGCA
>ACOK01000030.1 GCA_000174895.1 Ruminococcus flavefaciens FD-1 | reverse complement strand
AGAGAAGACCTACAAGTCTGGGTATATAAACTCCTATAGGGGCGATTGAATTTTTAGGCCGCGAAACGCCCTTCGGTGAAAGTTCATGTTATACCCGATGAGGTAAAATTCATAAACACAAACGAACTTGACTTCGGCGATTAGATACCCGTATGCGTGACCGCCGATAACTGGCAGGATTATTACCCCGAGTATCTGTATGACGATTCGGCTGAGGGGATAAGCGAGCATGAGATACAGATGCGAGATGCAATAAGATCTCCGCAGAAAGGCGATATAACAGAATATACCATGGGTGACGGAATGCTCTTTTTCTTTGTGAACTATGATAATTATTGCAGCAGCAGCGGCCACAGCACAGCCTTCTTCAAGTATGACATCGCAGAGAAAAAGCTTTCTGAGATAGTCAGCTATGACACACTCGAAAACAACAAAACTATAGGCATAATGGTAAACAGCATGAAATATCTTGACGGAAAGCTTTATTATGTCGGTTCAGTCCCTGACGGAGATGATTCCGTTTACTACGGAGTCTATTCCCTCGATACCGAAACAGGTGAGATAAAGCTTTGCTTTGAGGATGATGATTTCAAGGACAGAGAATCGCCTAATTATCCCCTTGATACACTTGTGTGTCAGAACGGCCGCCTCTATGCTGTTGACCTGACATACGGCAAGGAATCTGATATAACCGCACAGGTGATATACGAAATGAACAGCGAAACAGGCGAATGGGACAAGGTCTTTACGGAAGATAACGTTTACAGGCCTGCACAGATATGCAATGGCGGGATAGTTACTGTTGACAGGAACGAAAACAAAAAAGTCTGTATCCACACCGAAAGCTATGACTTTGAGTCGCCCTTCCGCAATGCGGAACTGATATATGCGGATGACAAGGAGACGGATATCCTACTTGCTGATGCGCTTCATAAGACATACAACGGAGCACTGTATTCAAACTGCGTTCTTCACGTATTTGACCGTGAAACTATGGAGCATTATTCCTTCGACCTGAAAGAACTGGGTTCGGCAACTGAGATAAAAAAGGTGAAGAACGGCTATCTCATAACAAACAGAGAAGGATTCATCGCACCTGTTTATTATCTTATGCCTGATCTGGGAATAGCATTTCAGGTATCGCTGGGAAGATCGGGCAGCGGAAACGTACATGACGAGGATGTGCTTTATTATCTCCGCAACATTCTCAGCATCAACGACAATAATGTAACAGCATTCAATTATCAGGAACTGATGTACATGGAGAAATAACAACAAGGGAAAGCCTTCATGCAGAGGGCTTTCCTTTTTTTGCGTTTATCAACGTGGAATGCCTGCATTTTGAGTGAGGATGATATCAAGGACGCTCGGAAAGCGCCCCTACAGAAACAAATCTTTGTAGGGGAGCCCGCCCTCGGGCTCCCGTTGCAGATATTATGTAACCCACGGGAGGGTGAGGGCGCCCTCCCCTACATATAAAGGTCACGGCAAACGATTATGTTTTTTTCCGAGGGCGCACACTGTGCGCCCCTACAAAAAGCTGCATCAACCTAAATAAACAAAAAGTGCCGGCGAGCGAAAGCAGAGTATGTGAAACGTACAGAGTAAGCGAGCGCAGCAAGCGATTCGTGAAAAGCGCCGCCGCTCGCTCAGCGGCCGACTCGTGAAAAGCGCTGCCGCTCGCTCAGCAGCCGAATCGTGACATGGGGGCAAGCTGCGTAAGCTTGACATTTCAAACCGCCTATGCTATAATATAAAAAATCAAAAAAGAGAGGTGTCGGGATGAAAAGATAATTCGCTTTTGAATACATGAGAATATTTTTTATGGCAGTCTTCGTACTGTCTTATCATGTTGCCAAAAGTGGATCATCTTTTCATGACCTCTTTTTTGTGCGTATACGTATATATCAAGAGGGTGCAGTATGTCTGTGCCCTTTTCCTTTGTCATGGTAAGATGTCCGCTTTACGGCAGCAAACATCGGAGGTATGTATATGTCACAGATAAGCGTTAACGATCTTACTTTTTACTATGAGGGAAGCTATGACAACATTTTCGAGAACGTTTCCTTTTCCATAGATACTGACTGGAAACTGGGATTCATAGGCAGAAACGGCAAGGGCAAGACAACTTTCCTGAACATACTAATGGGGAAATATTCCTACCGTGGTTCAGTATCGGCATCCGTCAGATTCCAGTACTTTCCCTATCCGCTGACAGAAGCGCAGATGGATATGTCCGCATCTGAGTTTATAGGCGATATCAGGCCTGACTGCGAGGAATGGCGTGTAATATGCGAACTCTCACAGCTTAACGAGGAAGCAGATATTCTCTACCGCCCGTTCACCACTCTCAGCTACGGCGAACGAACGAAAGTGCTTTTAGCTGTGCTGTTTTCGGGGGAGAATGACTTCCTTCTCATCGACGAACCCACCAATCACCTCGACAGCGCTGCCCGTGAAAATGTCAGGGAGTATCTCGCATCGAAAAAGGGCTTCATACTTGTTTCCCACGACCGTGACCTGCTTGATCACTGCATAGACCATGTGCTGGTGCTTAACAGGAAAAGCATAGACGTTCAGAGCGGAAATTTCTCGGACTGGTGGGAGAATAAACAGCGCAGGGATAAATTTGCGGCGGCTGAGAATGAGAAGCATAAACGTGAGATAAAGAAGCTGAAACAGGCGGCGAAACGTACTGCGGAATGGGCGGACAAAAACGAGCGCACCAAAATAGGATTTGACCCCGTAAAGGAACATGACCGCTGTATAAGTACACGTTCATTCATCGGTGCAAAAACTAAGAAAATGCAGAGCCGTGTAAAGCAGATGGAGAACCGCATTTCCCATGAGATCGAGGAAAAAGAGGGACTCCTCAACGATATCGAAAGGGTGGCGGAACTGAAACTTTCTCCGCTCGTCCACCACAAAAATACCCTTGTGGATCTGCGTGACTACAGCTTCACGTACAAGGGAGCGGAAAAGCCTGTGATTGAGGGGCTTACTCTGACTGTGAACAGAGGCGACAGGATAGCGCTTCACGGGCACAACGGCTGCGGCAAGTCCACACTGATAAAGCGTATACTGCAAAGCGCAGGCATGGAAACTGACCTTGGCGACTTTACGGAAAGCGGGATCTGCGAGACAGCTTCGGGACTGGTGGTGTCGTATATCAGTCAGGACACATCGTTCCTCAAAGGCGATATATGGAGCTTCTGCGACAGCCGTGGCATAGACAGGACCATGTTCGGCGCACTTCTGCGGCAGCTTGACCTTGAGCGTGTGCAGTTCAAAAAAGATATGTCGGACTTCTCGGAGGGACAAAAAAAGAAGGTGCTGATAGCGTCGAGCCTGCTGACGCCTGCGCACCTGTATATATGGGACGAACCGCTGAATTATATCGATATATTCTCACGGATGCAGATAGAAAAACTGCTTGAGGAATACCGACCGACAATGATATTCGTAGAGCACGACACACGTTTCCGTGAAAAGACGGGAGCAGAGATCGTGAGGCTTGGATGATACAAATAACCTCCTTCAGAGATGAAGGAGTTATTTTTTGTATGGCTTCGTCTATTGACTTTATGGACTTATTGGCCTATAATTGTGGTAGAGATAATTCCAAATAAAAAAGGAGAGATTACTCATGTATAGATGTATTTACTGTGGAAACAAATTTAAAGATGAACCTGTTGTTTTTAATAATTCAACTCTATGCTCAAACTGTGCTAAAACTGTATATGGTTCAGAAGCAAATATGAAAAAAGAAGAAAACAAATTGAAAAATCATAAAATATGCATAAGCTGTAATGAAAATTTGGAGTATATTTCTGATAATATTATTATGACGGCAAAAGGCCAAGGATTATTAAAACCTGGTGGTGGTCCATTAAAGTTTAGTTTGTATGTTTGTCCCTGTTGTGGTGAATATAGATTTTTCAAATAATTATAAGCAGATAAAACAAAAACCCCCTTACCGCCGTGAGTTGTGGTAAGGGGTTCTTTTTTTATTAAAAGGTCAATTACTTAGCAGCATTGAGCTTCTTAGCGAGCTGAGACTTCTTTCTTGCAGCCTTGTTCTTGTGCATAAGACCGTGTGCGCAAGCCTGGTCAACTCTCTTGATAGCTACCTTGATAGCTTCCTCCTGGTTCTCACCAGCAGCTACAGCAGCGTCAGCCTTCTTAAGGATAGTCTTAAGATTTGACTTTCTTGCCTTGTTAGCAGCAGCCTTAGTTGCATTAACCTTAACTCTCTTCTTAGCAGATTTAATGTTTGGCATTCGTTACACCTCCTTGAATTTTGCAGCATATCGCCGCAATTTACAGATAGAAGAAACAGACACGGGTCCGTCTGTTTCCGACAGGTGCAACGCACACCTGTTCACTGAGACAATATTAATTATAACATTTCATGCCGGTTATTTCAATAGTCAAATCTGAAATTTTTGCACGAATCTGTAAGCATAATTTCAAGCATTGTGCACAATAATAGCTTTGAGGAGCAATGACACTCAGAAAGGAGCTGATATTATGCCGCTGCGAACCGATCTTGCGCTGGAATGTGTGGATCCGAACGGACTTTCCGAAGCTGTGCATATTACCGAGCGTGGGGAGCATTTCCGCATAACCGAGATAGTGATAGACGACGACAGCTGTGCGGACACAATTGGAAGAGGAAAGGGGAGGTACATCACGCTGGAAAGTGACGATCTGAGCGGATATACCGACGATTACGAGGGGATGGTTAAAGAGCTTTCCGGGGAAATAAGCAGGTTCATCCCAGAGGGGGACGTGCTTGTGGTGGGGCTTGGCAACAGCGATATAACTCCCGATGCCATTGGACCGCAGACAGCCGCAAAGGTGCTGGCTACACGGCATATCCGTGACGAGCTGAAAGAAGACCGTACACTTTGTTCTCTGCGGCCTGTAGCCACATTTGCCATGGGCGTCCTCGGTCAGACGGGCATTGAGACGGCGGAGATAGTCCGAGCCGTATCTGACGGTATAAAGCCCTCATGCATAATAGCCGCCGATGCCCTTGCCTGTTCGGACATAAGCCGTCTTGGGCGGACCATACAGATCTCCGATGCAGGCATATCGCCGGGAAGCGGTGTAGCGAACGCACGGAAGGAGCTTTCCGAAAAGGTCATGGGAGTGCCTGTCATAGCGGTGGGAGTTCCTACAGTTGTGGATATGCACACCATAGTGAGAAGCCTTACAGATGCTGAAATTATGGGTGATACCGAGAATATGATGGTTACTCCGAGAGACATCGACCGCCTGACGGAGCGTGTGTCACAGCTGCTGGCATTGGGCATAAATCTGGCACTTCAGCCGTCAATGAGCTTTGAAGATGTACGGGGGATATTCTGAAGCAAATGGGTTGCACATATGTGCAACCCACCACAAAAGCAATATGACAATTAAACTTTAAAATTATCAACAGTATTATATAATTTCAACTTCAACTTTTTAGATATTGGATATTTTTTTACTTTTTCTTTGATTGATTCCTTAGATTCGCCTTTCAGATATAGTTCTTTTACAACACCAGATAGCACTTTATCAGCACCATATTCAGTTATCGCATCTGTTATTAATCCTGCAACTCCTAAGAAGGCGATTCCTCCAATTATACCACCAGGTCCGAGAGCCGCAAGTGACGCAGTGATTAAAGCTGCTCCTGTCAAACCAGTTAATGCAGCAGTGGATGATAATACAACTGTAAAAACCAATCCTGGCACTCCAAGCGCTGCTATTTTTGCAATTACTTTTTCCATAAAATACCCCTTTCATTACAATGGTATATATTATTTTGTGTTGAAAATAATATATTTAATATGATTCCTTTTGCGTTTACATTATACACGTTTTTTTTTTGTCAATGCAAAATTGTTGATATTGTACACTTGCACAATAAATGCTATTACGATTGGTAATATTGCTATAAAGAAATATGAGGGGTACAGTAAAATAATATACAAGCAGGATAAATATGGGCGTGCTATCCGTTAAGATAAATGAGAAAGCGAAAAATCCGTGAGCTTTGATGATGTAAGGTGACTGTTTTGAGCCGTAAAAACAAGTACGGGCACACTGTAAAGCGTACCCGTACTCAATGTAATTTTGCGTTTTCACTTCGGAAAAGCGGTGCATTTCCATGCTTGAACATCAGTGGCCGTAAACCTCGCTCTGAGGATTGAACTCGCCGTTTCTTATCATCTCACGGTAGCGCTCGATGATAGTTTTGCAATGCTCGGCCTCACGATAAAAGTTGCGTGAGATGAAATACGCATTGTGTGAACCTGTCTGCTCAAATTCAGCGTTATAATACTCTGCGTATCTTCTGTTGCGCTCAACATTGCCTTCATACTTTTGGATAAGGCTTAAAATCATATTCTCTGTCATAATAATACCCCCATATTATTTGATCTGACATTTTTTGCTTATTTACGCCATTTTCCCGAAATTTTATCATGGCGTATGTTTCTCCTGTGACTATATTTTATCACATATGATAATTTTGCGTATATCACTATTTTTACTTTCGTAGTAAAATAATGACATAAATTTGACCGAACTATATATAAAATGTTGTACGTACAAATAATATTACAATATACGTTTTGTAATTGTTTTTTACTAAAAATGACCAATTTTCAAATTATACCCGTTCATGCCGAAGTTTCCCCTTGACAAATGACGGAATATGTGGTAGTATTAGTTTATAACATCTTAAATCATTGATGAGGAAGGCTTTTCCGCAGCCATTTCAGAGAGCAGTCGTCAGGTGCGAGACTGCATGGATACGGATATTACAGCACACCCCCTCTGAGTGCGCCCAATAAGCGCCGGGAGCTCCCGTTATAGAGCACTTGAGATACGGAGCATTCTCCGTGTGAATCAGGGTGGAACCACGGTAATTATCGTCCCTTGTGCCTTTGCAGGTATGAGGGGCTTTTCTGTTTTTATGAAGAAAATTCCTTGCAAAGAAGGTGATAACTATGAGCAATATAAAGTACAACGAGAAGGAAGAAGCCTACGAGCTGCCTTATAAGCTCTGGGATACCTCTCAGACCGTCCGTTTCTATGTTGAGAGCGAGGAGGAGATAATGAAGCATCTCTCCGTTATCGCTCAGAAACTGGCTAAGCTGGACGGCAGCCGTCAGCATATAGCTGAACAGATAATCGACGACGGCTTCTATGAGGGAAGCGACGCAGAAGCGCTTGCAAAGGTGCTGGAGCTGCGAAACGTCTATGTGGATCTGGACGACGAGGATATTGTCGTCTGCTTCGAGACAGGCACAAATGACGGCTATATGAAGGACTTCATAAGCGTCGAGCTTTTTGCGGATATGTTCGAGATAATCGACTGGGTCGGCTGATATGCCCACACGGAAAGACATCCGCCTGAAAAATTACGATTATTCGCATAACGGGGCATATTTTGTGACGGTATGCACCAAAAACAAAATGTGCATCTTCTGGGAAAATAACGATAAATACAAACCGTTTGCGGCGGAAAACGGTGATGGATCAAATGTCCCCGATGCAAATGTCAAAAATGTCCAAATCCCCAATGTAGGGGCGCATTCCGTGCGCCCTCACAATGGCTCGACAAAAATTCGTTTATCTGAATATGGATGGGCTGTAAAAAAATCATTTCAAATTGTATCTCAATATTACCCGATGATACATTTTGAAAAATATGTTATCATGCCAAATCATGTTCATATGATCGTAAGAATTGATAATACATATTTTGATGATGTTTGCGGCGGGCGCACGGAATGCGCCCCTACATTATCTCAAATAATGAAAAATTTCAAGGAAAACGTAACACGTCAAATCGGCTTTTCCGTATGGCAAAAATCATTCCACGACCGCATATTACGCAATGAACACGAATATTACGGTTAATGGCAATACATCGAAACCAATCCCGCCAATTGGGAAGACGATGAATTATTCATTAATGAAAATAATATAAAGGAGAAATAATCATGATAAAATTAACACTTCCTGACAACAGCGTCAGAGAGATCGAATCCGCTCAGCCTGCTGCTGAGATCGTAAAGGGCATCGGCATGGGACTTTACAAGTCTGCCTGCTGTGTAAAGGTAAACGGCGAGGTCAAGGATCTCCGCACTGTTATCGACAGCGACTGCAAGTTCGAGGTATGCACATTTGATTCCCTCGACGGCAAGAAAACATTCTGGCACACTGCTTCACACATCCTTGCACAGGCTGTAAAGAGACTCTACCCCAACACAAAGCTTGCTATCGGCCCTGCTATCGATAACGGCTTCTACTATGACTTCGACCTTGAGAAGCCTTTCACTCCTGCTGAGCTTGAAAAGATCGAGGCTGAGATGAAGAAGATCGTCAAGGAAGACCTTGCTCTTGAGCAGTTCGAGCTTTCACCTGCTGATGCTATTGCTAAGCTGAAGGAAATGGACGAGCCTTACAAGGTTGAACTCTGCGAGGAACACGCTGACAAGGGCGAGCCTATCTCATTCTACAAGCAGGGCGAATTCACTGACCTCTGTGCAGGCCCTCACCTTATGACAACAGCTCCCGTAAAGGCATTCAAGCTTCTTTCATGTACAGGTGCTTACTGGAGAGGCAACGAGAATAACAAGGTTCTCTCACGTGTATATGCTATCGCATTCCCCAAGGCCTCACAGCTTGACGAATACCTCAAGATGATCGAGGAAGCAAAGCTCCGTGACCACAAGAAGCTGGGCAAGGAACAGGCTCTCTTCATGTTCGACCATACAGCTCCCGGTATGCCTTACTGGCTCCCAAGAGGCTGGAAGCTTTTCAACGCACTTCTTGAATACTGGAGAGGCGTTCACGAAGATCACGGCTACACTGAGATCTCAGGCCCTGTTCTTTCAAAGAAGGAGCTCTGGGTAACATCAGGTCACTGGGATCACTATCAGGACGGTATGTTCGTTATCCCTGCTGAGGAGGACAACGAGGTCTACTGTGCAAAGCCTATGAACTGCCCTAACGCTATCAAGGTTTATATGAACAGACAGCGCTCATACAAGGAGCTCCCTCTGAAGTTCAATCAGGTAGACGTTATCCACCGTAAGGAAAAGTCAGGCGAGCTGAACGGTCTTTTCCGTGTACAGCAGTTCAGACAGGACGACGCACATATTCTTGTAACTGAGGAGCAGATCGCATCCGAGATCAACGATATCATGGATATCGCTACAGAGATATACAACACATTCGGACTTGAGTACAAGGCTGAGCTTTCCACACGTCCTGACGACTACATGGGCGATATCAACGTATGGAATAAGGCTGAGGCTGATCTGAAGGCTATCCTCGAAGATAAGTACGGTCCTGACGGATATGAGCTCAACGAAGGCGACGGCGCATTCTACGGTCCTAAGATCGACCTGAAGATGAAGGACGCTATCGGCCGTGAGTGGCAGATGGGTACTATCCAGCTTGACTTCCAGCTTCCTCTCAACTTCAAGATGAAGTATATCGCATCTGACGGCTCAGAGAAGCAGCCTGTAATGATCCACAGAGCTATATTCGGTTCATTCGAGAGATTCATCGGTATCATCACAGAGAACTTCGCAGGCGCATTCCCGTTCTGGCTCTCACCAATGCAGGTAGGTATCGTTCCTATCAGAACAGAGCATAACGATTACGCTAAGAAGGTAGCAGCACTCCTCAAGAAGAATCACATCAGAGCAGAAGCTGACTACACCGACGACAACATGAAGAACAAGATCAGAAAGTTCAAGGACTTCAAGGATCCATATGTTGTTATCATCGGCGACAGCGAAGCTGAGAACGAACAGGTATCTATCAATATCAGAGGAAACAAGCAGCTCAAGAACGTGCCTCTCGACAAGTTCATCGAGATGTGCAGAACTATGAACGAAGAGCATACACTTGATATAATCGATACACTGTAATAGCAAAAATCTGAGGGCGCCCGGAATTTACTGAATTCCGGACGCCCTTTATATTTTTTTCAGACAGATCAAGTGCACATATCATATCCGTTTCCGGACTGCCGGTATCACAGCCACTTCTTCTTTTTGAAAAAGATAAGGCTGACTATTACTATTATTACGCTGACTGCTATGACTATGGGATAAGCCGCCTTGTATTCAAGTTCCGGCATATACTTGAAGTTCATGCCGTACCATCCTGCTATCAGCGTCAGAGGCATGAATATGGATGTTATCACTGTGAGAAGCGCCATAATGCGGTTCTGTCTGACATCAAGCTGTGACTGGTACAGGTCACGTATCTGTATGGAATACTCTCTCAGCGATGCTGTAAGGTCGTGGAGACGTGATATTCTCTGAGTGAAAAGATGAAAATAACGGGTGTTCTCTTTGTGAAAGAAGTCGTTTTCGTTTTCTTCAAGTTCCTGACTCAGGTCGAGAAGCTGTTCGTAATGCACACGCATATCTCTCAGGTCGCTTCTGATGCGGCTTACTCTCTGTGATGGGTCGCCCTCCTCGCCTGCAAGTATGTTGGATTCAATGGTATCAAGTTCCTTGTCAAGGCGTTCAAGGATGGTCTGGTCACGGTAAACTATCTGTTCGAGAAAATCGTATATGAAGCGTTCAAGGCTCGGGAATACCCATTTCTTGGTGCTGATAATATTGCCTATGACCTTGTTGACGAAGCCGCTGTCGTCGATGAAGACAATTCCCTTTTCATCAAGGGCAAAGGCGAATTTTGTATCAGGCCCCGAAATATCCTCTCTGTCAGGAACGGAAAAAGTTCCCGTCAGCGAGTCGTAATTCACCTCGGCTTTAGTGGAGTGGATAGAGTCGAGGTCTATGTCCATTTCGATGCCCATATCGAAATTCTCCCTGCTTTCCAGCCATTCCGCAGATGTGAGGACAGCCACGAACTGCTCCTGATTTTTGCCGATATCCAGCTTTTCCGTTTTTTCGAGTTTAGTCTTTATATAGTAAAACATACGCATTCTCCTGTTTGATTGATAGTTCATTATACCATTATATCATACAAAATGCAACATATAAAAATAAGAATAT
>ACOK01000031.1 GCA_000174895.1 Ruminococcus flavefaciens FD-1 | reverse complement strand
CCCTATAATGGGCAAAAATTAATACTGAAAGTTTTAGGAAGGGAGTTTGAGGGAGAACCCTTTTTCAAAAGGGTTTCCCTCAATAGACTCGTGTAAAAACTTCTGTAAGAGTACAGCAGTTAGGTAATGTGCTTTTTTACTTCAGGCCGAGGAGGTTTTCGGCATTCCTGAAGAATATCATTTCCTTTTCGGTGTCGGCAAGCGGGAGGTTTTCGATAAGCGCTATTTCGTTTGCCGGCTCGTCCCATGGGCAGTCGCTTCCGAAAAGCACCTTGTCAGCGCCTTGCTTCCTGATTATGCGCAGCAGCTGACCGGGCGTGATATATCTTGATATTACGCCCACATCCAGCCAGACATTATCAAATCTTCCTGCAAGATGCTCCTCAACATCGTCCCACATGGTAAGGCCTCCCAGGTGGGCGGCTGAAATTTTCAGCTGAGGGAAAAGCTGGGCAAGATGTGCGAATCTCTGCGGAGTTGCACGTATCTCGCCGTCGGCAAATGGGTCCCATCCACCGTGGAATACGGCTATAAGACCCAGCTCGGCTATTTTCTCGTAAACGGGGAACATCTTCTCGTCGTCGGGGCAGAAGTGCTGATACTCGGAATGGAACTTGACGCCGTATAATCCCAGTGATTTTATACGTTCCACTTCCTGAACTGCATCCTCAGCGTCGGGATGGACGGAACCGCAGCAATAAAGCCCGTCCCCCATAATATCGGCAGCCCAGTTGTTTATAGTGGTCTGCTGAGTTGGCTTTGTAGCCACAGGGAGGACGAGCGCACGGTCGATGCCGTTCTCTTTCATTTTCTTTCTGAGGCCGCTGACAGTGCCGTCAGTGGCAGGTGTTATGCCGCTTGTATGCTCCAGTCCCGAAAGGGCTCTTTCAGCGATACTGTCGGCAAATGCGTGTGCGTGAAAATCAAAATACTGCATAATTACTCCATTACGTGCTCCATTGCGTGATAGAAGATAGTCTTTACGTGATCATCGCAAAGGGAGTAGAATATAGTTTTGCCCTCACGGCGAGAGCTGACAAGCCTTGCTTCCTTGAGCACTCTCAGCTGATGAGAGATAGCGGACTGTGTCATGCCCAGCAGACGGGCGATATCGCATACACACATCTCGCTCTGGCAGAGTACGAAAATGATCCTTATTCTTGTGGAGTCACCGAATACCTTCCGCCAGCTCGGCTGCTTCGTAGAGTATGGCTTCGTGCGGGCATTTCCTTAGAGATGTTTTCGCAGGATATTCTTATGCACTCCGTGAGTGCCGCAGATATGTTCTTCCATTCGTTGACCTCCTGTTACAGAATAATAAAGGCGAAATACGCCACAGCGGTGAGTATGCCAATGCTTATCAGAGTGCCGAGAGTACAGGTAGCTACTGCGAATCTGTCGAAAACGTAGCCCTTTTTATTGAGATAGACCCTGTACTTTCTGCCCGTCTTGTAAAGGCTTTTTTCAAGGATGCCTTCCTCCGGGAAAACGTTCGGGTATTCCGTGCCGTCGATGGTGTAGAAAGCAACTTTGAATTTGCCGTTGGGTTTAGTGTCTATGCGTGAGAATTCGGCTTCAGCCCTGCGTGAGGAGAGAAGCTTTATGAAAAAGAAGAAGAAAAGCAGGATCATGGCGGCCATCATAAGCCCGACCACCACAGCCGCAGCAAAAGCCAGCATTATCGGTTTTACTCCGAGAATGACCGAAAGTACGATGATTACAACGATAACAGCTACAGCCTCCATATGCTATTCCTCCTAATCGTATGATCATATGAACATTATAACATATGTTGCCGCAAAAGTCAATTTCGGCGATATTATATAAAAGGAACTGCTGCCAAAAGCGCAGGCGGAACGCTGCATAACGGAAATCATTATTCAAAATAATATGTCATATTACGAAGGATTTTTGTAGGGAACGCCGCCCTCGGCGTTCCTCGGTCTGAGAAAAAGTCGCAAATTGGAACGGTGAGG
>ACOK01000032.1 GCA_000174895.1 Ruminococcus flavefaciens FD-1 | reverse complement strand
GTAGTTTTACTGGGAGCGCCCCATCTGGGGAAAAATTAATACTGAAAGTTTTAGGAAGGGAGTTTGAGGGAGAACCCTTTTTCAAAAGGGTTTCCCTCAATAGACACACATAAAACTGCCATATGAATACCACCGTTAAAGGCGGCTATTGTATCAGAACAGTATATCCTTGAAGCAGAGCATTGGCTCGTGCTTATCAAAGTCCCAGCTATGGTACGAGTCGCCGTGGCAGAAATTCTTCTGGTCGCACTTTGAACATTTTTCGTTTTCCTCGCTGAGATCCTTACGGAATATCTGGAACTTATTTCTCCACACGTCGCTGAATCTGTCTCTGAGCACATTTCCCTGCACGAATTCGGGTCTGCGCTCGATATCGAGACAGGCGATGATATCGCCGTTTGCACAGATACTTGCGGTGTAGAGACCTGCTGTACAGAGGTAATACCAGTCCCTGACCTCACGCTCATATTCGAGACCGAGGTAGTGGCTGCATCCGTAACAGACAGGCTCGCCTGCGATACGCTTCTGGCGGATGAATTCAAACAGATAACGGTAATCATCGGGAGTAAGGATAAGATCGGGATGATCCTTTGCACGTCCCATAGGCTCCATATTGATAACTCGCCATGAGTCGATATCCATCTCGCTGAATATCTTGAAAAGCTCTTCAAGCTGGTTTATATTCTGGTGTGTGACAACAGTTGTTACCTGTACGGCTTTGAAAGTGCCCACACGCAGAAGGCTCTCGATTCCGCTCATAGCCTTCTTGTAGCCGCCGGGTGTACGGCGGAAAGCGTCGTGATAGTCCTCGAGACCGTCGATACTTACAGAGATAGTACCCATGCCCACTTTTTTGAGGTCACGGGCAACTTCATCGTCGATGAGAGTAGCGTTGCTGGTCATGCCCCAGTGGAATCCAAGGTCATGAGCGATACCCATGATATCGAAGAATTCATTTCTGAGAAGCGGCTCGCCGCCTGTAATGCAGAGCATCTTCCCGTAGGTGGTCATATCCTCTTTTACTTCTGTGAGGAGTTTGCGGTAATCCTCGACCGTGAGTTCCTCGGACTTTACATCACCGCACCAGCTTCCGCAGTGGAGACAGTGCTCGTTACAGCGGAGGGTGAGTTCGAGGAAGAGATTCTTGAGTTTTGGTTCTTTGAACAGATAATAGCGGTATTCCTCAAGCTGTCTGAGGTGCTGATTTTTCATTCTTATGTCTAACATTATTACTCCTTAGGCTGGAATGTTTCAGGATCGAGGCCGAAATACTCAGGAGGACCATACATAAGCTGTACAGGCATATCCTCGGGGTCCAGTGAAGTTACGGGCACTTCGATCACAGGTTCGGATGTGGTAGTCGTAGTCCTGGTCTTATTGTTTTTGTTGTTTGCGGGCATAGTTGTATTGGTGGTAGCGGAAAGCTGTTCCGTATCCTGTCCCTCATCGTAATCAGGCAGAGGGCCGTACTCCGTCTGAGGGAAATCATCAGGAGGTCCGTATGTAGGCTGTGGATTAACGTAGAGGAAATCCGGTGTTCTGCCGAGAAGGTAATTCTGGAGTGCAACAAGGTCGCCTACATTAAAATCACCGTCCTGGTTTATATCCATTGTATGCCTGAGCCATTCAGGGGTCTCCTCATCGAGGAGGTATTTTCTGAATACTACCATATCAAGTGAGTCAACGACCTGATCGCCGTTGATATCGCCCTTCTGGTAGAATATCTGCGGTGGGCCGTAAACAGGCTGAACCAACGGCTCTGTAGTTGTGGTGGTATAAGCCGGCATCGGACCGTATAAAGGCACCGTGGTCATAGTATCAATACTTGTTGTAATTGTAGTTGTAGTTGTAATTGTTTCATTCCACATCCATACAGGCGGACCGTAAGTTGTCTGTATTTCTGTTGTGGTCAGAACAGGCTGAGTCATAAGAGTCTCAGTCGTGACAGGGTCATCGTTGTAGTTGGGTGCAGGTCCGTAAACGTCCTGTATCTCGTCAGCTGACGGGTCATAATTTGCCAGGCTTGCAGGCAGTTCGGCCTCGCTGAGAGTAACAGCATTTACATTTCCTGCTGCTGACATATTCATTGCAGCCGCAAAAGCCGCAGCTGTCAGAAGCGTCTGTTTTGTTTTCTTCATTTGAATAACTCCTTTCTGTCATGAATAATTATAGTTAACTAAATAAGATATCTGCTTTACAGGCAATTACAGACACTTATAACTATTCATTATGATTATATCATTCATGCAAATCAAAGTCAACACTTTATCCGATTTTTTGGCGATTTGCCGAATTTTTTGATTCGCTGACTATCACATACGAAACCTCCGAGCGTCAAAAAAGCTGATAATTTTCTGATATATGCGGGCGAGCGGAACTCGCCCCTACAAAAACATTCACGCAAATAGCCGATTGTAGGGGCGCTTTCCGAGCGCCCTTGAAATGTTTTCTCGAAAGATAGAGGCACCGCATACACGGTGCCTTCAGCTCGTCAAAAAAGTAATATATTATCGTAAAAAAATGGGCTGGTCGAGGACGCCAGCCCCTACAATGCGGCTATTCTTCGTGAATGCTTTTGTAGGGGACGGCGTCCTCGACGTCCCCAAATTAGTTTTTCGACAGTCTGGAGGCACCGCATACACGGTGCCTCTGCTGATACATATTACTTGGTTTCCATGTAGGACTCAGGGAGTTCCTTTATAAGGTCAAGCATATATTTCTGGATAGCCAGTGCGTCCATATTGGTAAGGCCGTCGCCGCAGTTGCTTACGTCACCGTTCTTTTTGCCCTGTTCTGTTATCATTTTGCCGAATTTGCTCGGGTTTGCGATAGACTGCATGATGAATACAGCGTCGGAGATATCAATGTTTTTATCCTCGTTGACATCGCCGAATATCACTCCGTCAGCATTGGCGGTAAGAGATGTTCTTGTGGTTATTTCCGTTGTTGTTGATGTAGTCTTGATCTTGCTTGTTGTGGTCTGTGAAGCCTTTGTAGTAGTTGTTACCTGTACAGGCGGCTTGGCAGTTGTGATAACAGGCAGCTGTGCTGCGGCATCTTCGCCAAGTGCATCCTGCAATGCTGATACCACTGATACCAGTGAAGCATTGAGTGACAGCGAAGGTACGTTCACTGACCATGCTTCTACGCTGTCAGCGTAGCATTTCTGATCTGCAACTTCTCCTCTTATCATGCCGAGGCTGCCGACATACGGGTCATTCATTCCTGCAAACGGGCCGCCTACAAGAACTCCGTCAGGGGCTTTCGGGAAGTAAGCATCTATGCTGTTTGCCCACCATCTGTGGTGGGGGTTCTTTGCAGTATAGTTTCCGTAGCCTGTAACGTAGGATATACCGTTGCCGTTTCTGCCGAAGATATAGTCCATAGCTTCAGAAGCGCCGTAGAGATAATGCTCTTTTCCGGTGAGATGATATGCATATGCAAGAAGGAGCGCATCATTTACAATATAGCCGTTTGAGTTTTCCTCATAGCCTTCATAATTATATGGAACACCATCAAAGCCTATTCCTATATTTGAATTATCATAATATACAGTTCCTTCCATAGGAACACCCATTCCGTTGCCATAGCTGCGCATATATTCAAGATATCCACTAGCCGTCTTTGACAGCGACTTCAGAAGAGTTTCCTTGTCCTCTGCTTTCAGATTTTCCGAATTGAGCAGAAGGGTGATGTTACCGAGACCTGATGTGTATGTATTGTAAAAAGATGCATCGGGAGTGTTATAGGTATTCGCTTCTCTCTTCAGGAAGGTAAATGCTCCGTCAAATTTTTCGCTATACGCAGGTTTGATCGAGCTTATATCATTATAATAATCCTCTTTGCCCGTTGCAGCAAACAGTTCGCAGCCAGCCCAGTAGAATTCATCTACAACGAAATCATCACCGTAAGGCTGTGCGCCTATAGCCTGATCCAGCGGTGCAAACTGAGGGTCTTTTCTATAAGCATCATAGATGTGGTTTGTGGTTAGCTGGCTTTTCTTGTCTTTCAGTGCACTGAAAGCCTTTTCAGCAGCTGCAAGGCACTTATCTGCAAATTCATCATCAATGCCTCTCCAGAGACGTGAAGCCTGTGCTGCACAAGCGGCAAAGCCTGCGGTCGCTGCATACGTAGGCGGCTTGACGATACGTACTATGCCGTCATAATCGCCGATGTAGTCCCATGGCTTTACAGCTATGCCAACGTATTTATGATCCTGTACCTTGTGGTAGACCATGCCTGCGCAGTCCTTGCCCCAGTAAGGATCCTTCTCGTCAACGACCATCTTCATCATCCATTCAAGCTCATACCTTGCTTCATCAAGGATATCGGGAGCCTTGTTGCCGTCCTCGGGAACAGCGCCCAGCTTGCCGTCGCTGAATTTTCCGTCGGCTTTCAGCTTAGACGAAAGCTCGTAGGCATTCTGTAGGTTCCATACAGCGTAAGCGCCGTTTACGACTGATTTGCAGTTGAAGTCTGCGTCAGTCCATCCGCCTGCAACATCTATTTTATAGTCAGTGTCGCCGTCGAAATTCTTAGCATCAAGATCATAGAATTTTATCCAAGCGTGCTGAACATAAGCCGAATCTGTCAGGTCTGCCGCCGGATGGGCAAGTGACTCCTTCTCGCCTGATGTGATATAAGCTGAGTCGATATCGATACCCGAGCGGTTCTGATAGAAATAGTTGAGAGAATCCGCAAGCAGAGTATCATCGTAAGCATTTTCTTTTATAGTGAAAGCGGCCGACTCATTCATGCAGTAAGAATTCCTGCCCTCATTCCACATAAGTTTGTCGCCGTCAAGGGATGTGTCGTAGAATCCCTCGTGACCGAAGTAAGCTGTATCGGAAACTCCGACGGTATCCTTTACGAAGATAGTGTACTCTCCTGCCTCTGTGAAATCTGAGAAATCGAGTATCTGAACGTATTTTCCCGAATCTTTCAGTTTCTGGCCGAACGGAGTTTTTTCTGTAGCAGTATTGCCTGCCGATCGATCTTCAACTACTGCCGAAGCTGTGCCCGTGTATACAGCTTTGCCGCTGCTGTCACGCAGTTCAAACTGACAGGGCTCTTTGTTATCGGTGCAGTATGAAGCTTTCTTTGTGAGTTTACTGCTGTAGCCATGCTGATTTATGCGGACATTGCTCTTAGGTCTTACGATACCGAGATCGGGTTCTACAGTTTCGCATATTGCGCCTTCTGTATTGTCACGAAGTTTCAGATCGCTGAACCAGATTTGCGAACCTGCCGGCATACCTGTGTCGGGATTGCCGTACATTCCACGGTTGTCAGCGTAATAGAAAGCCCATTCAGCGGCCTCAATATTCTCTGTTGCAGTAAAGGTCTGACTGAATTCAAAGGGCTCATTTGCTTCCATCTGTACAGGCATCCATTCAGCACCGCCCAGTGCGTGCCAGCAGTCTGTGTTGCCGATATAGTTGCCTATCCTTGAATAGATATAGCCGTCTGCATCGGTTTTGATAGTACCGCTTACAGTGTATTCGTGGCCTGCCTGTATCTGTAGTCCACGTGCACGCAGCTGAAGGTCGCTTCTGTCATTTGCTCCTTCGGGATAGTAAACCGTTACTTTGAGAGCGTTGCCGTCAACATAAAATCCCTGAGCGGCAGGCTGTGACTCCACCAGTCTCCACGGCAGTATAATAGGATCTTTTTCAAGGTCGAGCGTTACGACATCGTACTCCGCAAAGGCTGTCTCAGGAATGACAGCAGGCATTGAAGTTACCAGCATTGCAGCCGAAAGAAGACTGCTGACTATGGCTTTTGTGGTTTTGTGTTTCATTTGAATTCCTCCCTCATATTTGTTTTATGTCATTAACTTAATAATCACCTTGATTGTATCATAGTTTTCAACCAAAATCAACAATTAATTGTGAATAATATCGTCTTAATGATACCTCTCATATATACATACGTTTGAAAAGTACAAAGTGTCGCACCTGATTCAAAAAAATTTCAGCGGATGCTATAACCCTGA
>ACOK01000033.1 GCA_000174895.1 Ruminococcus flavefaciens FD-1 | reverse complement strand
ATTCAATGCCCCAATAAGAACTTGCACCATTATTTCCTAATCCCATTCCCTGGGCCAAATTAATAACTTTTGGAAGTTAAACAATTTTTTATTCATCCATTTCAGGGATTTACATATTTCAAGCCCAACCATTTTTCCGCCAGGCTGGTAAATCCCTTATTGGCATAAAAGAATAGCATTTAATGGCACCTGCGGATGAACCCGATATAGAATTAATTTTGTTCAGTATTCCGTTTTCTTTCAATGCTTTCATTACTCCAACGGGGTATGCACCTTTACCGCGTTCGCCACAAAGTGCTATAGAATCATAAATCATTTATTCCCTCTTTCTAACGATTATAAAGATACTTCTTTGTGTATTATGGAATCCAATGTAAAAAAGATTCTGAGATCTTATTCTTAGAATGATATATCTATTCGAAAAAGTCGTCTATATATCTCAAAGATTCTTCCCCCGTACCCCTTTTCCAAAGACTTTTAATAGAATTTTTGCCCATTATAGGGCGCACTTGAAAGAAATGAAAAATCCTTACTTTACTTGTGTGCGCCCTATAATGGGCAAAAATTAATACTGAAAGTTTTAGGAAGGGAGTTTGAGGGAGAACCCTTTTTCAAAAGGGTTTCCCTCAATAGACTCGTGTAAAAACTTCTGTAAGATTACAGCAGTTAACTGCCGCTCTTTTTTAGTTTAGGGGAACTTACATTATTCTTCGTTGCTGATCGGTACCCAGAGAGTCTCATTATTGACGCCGCCAAACATTCCGTAAAGCGAAAGCTTTTTAACATCGAGTTTGCCTGCGCTCTGCCATGCTTCTACATCAAAGGATGCCTGGTACAGAGTTCCCATTTCAAAGCCTGCTTTTTCCCATGCCTGGAAATGCTTTGAGATATTAATTGTTCCTCTCTTGCGTGGTTCCTTACGAACACTGTAATAACGTTTGAATGTCTCTGAGCTGCCTAAGATACACGGACCTGTCATGTACTGAGTGAATATCTCATACTCTCCGCCGTCTATCACAACAGTTTTGGGCTTATTAGTTGATGTCGGACGCCAGTTTTTCCAGTCCTCGATTATGTAGTATTCTACGAGAGGATCTTTCATCCATCCGTAAACACCGATCTGAGCATTTCCTGCATCGCCTGATTCAAAATCGACCTCATAATCGAAGCAAAGTCCTTTATAATCAGAAGCCTTTCTGTTGCTGTTAAAGATTTTTCCGCTCTGTGCAAGGAACAACCCCTGTGGATTTCTTACATCCCACTCAGCTGTGAAAGCGCCGCCTTCACCAAGAGTCAGGCTTCCGACTCCGCCTGTAGACTGATCGAGCCATACCTCATAATCATAGTTGTCTTCGTCAACGCCCTTATACTGACTGCTGCCGTTTCCTACCACGAATGTCTTACCCGTTTCAGTAACAGCTATCTCAGTAGTTGTATCGGGAGCAGTTGTAGTTTCTTCTGTAGTTGTCTTTACAGAAGATTCTTTTGCTGTGGTTGGCTTTGCAGTTGTTGTTAATGCAGCTGTAGCTGTTGTTTTCTTTGCAGTTGTTGTCTCTGCGGCTGTTGTTGTTTCAGCTTCTTCCTTAGGATTATAGCTTTCGGGAAGATCTTCAACAAGACCGACAAGGTATTTCTGAACTGCAAGGGCATCTGCATTTGTAATGCCGTTGCCTGTAAGGTTAACGTCAGCGAAAGAATTGCCGATCTTATCCATACTATACTTACTTGGATTTGCAAGTGACTGCATGATCATGACAGAATCGGAAATATCTACCTTCTTATCCTCGTTTGCATCGCCCCATGGATTTAAACCATTCTCACGGGTATAGAAAGGATCTACAAGTGAAATAACCTTTGCGTATGCCGGCTTTGGTCTGAATCCTGCCCAGAAAAGGCATGGACTCTCAGCAAATCTCCAGCTTCTGCTGTCATCAAGCCCCCAGACAGTCACAGTTGTTATACTCTCTGAGTTGTTCATAGCCTGCTTGAAAACTTCATAGTATATATCAGCCTGCTCAGCTAAGTTAGTGCAGGTAACATCAAGCTCTGTGATCTGTACTTCGAGACCTGTGCTGATGAATGCTTCAAGAGCATTCTTATATGTCTCCATATCAGGGTATCTTGTATCAAGGTGAGACTGCATACCGATACCGTCGATGAGGCCGTCCTCTTTCAAAGCCGTTGCCATCTGACAGATGTCTTTTGTTTTTGCAGGGAGATACTCGTTGTAGTCGTTGAGGAAGAGTTTGCATCCTAATGGAGCATACTTTCTTGCATATTTGAAAGCGTTTGTGATGTAGTCGCTGTCGCCGTAGATCTGTGCCCATTTTGATTCTTTTCCTTCTCTTAATGCGCCGCCGTCGTTGACGAAGATCTCATTGCATACATCATAAGCCGCAATTTCCAGATCAGGATACTGATCCTTCAGTGCCTTGAAAGTATTCTTTATAAAGTTCTCAAGTCTCTGATCCATTACTTCCTTAGATACCAATGCACCGTTTGATGAGAAGTTCTCACGGAAGAACCAGTCAGGGGTCTGGCTGTGCCATACAAACGTATGTCCACGGAGTGAGATACCGTTTTCCTCACAGAACTTCAGTATCGGATCTGCAAAATGGAGATCTACCTGTGGATTAACGTTCTTTCCAAGCTTCTGGCTTGCCTCCTGATCGAGAATTGCATCAGGCTTGAGTTCGTTCTCGGGAGTGATGGAATTAAAGTTTTCCTTGATAAACGATCCGCCGTTCTTGATATCCATAACACTTGCTGATGTACCTATCTTGAACCAGCGTGAGAACTTATCCTTGAAGCCATTTCCCTTTGAAGTTACAGGTAATTCTACCTTATCGGGATCATTTGAAGTTCCGCCTGATACATCCAGTGTTTTACCTTCAACGCCGCCGAAGAAGCTGTCAAAATAGAAATCAGCAATGCCGTCGGGAGTATCGATGAAAAGCATCATTTCCTTTGCATCATCGGGAATGGTAAAGCTTGGGTTGCCCAGTTCGGTCCACTCGGATTTTTCAGCATCAACTGAAGATACCACGCTGTACTGGTAGTATCCTGCAGCGTCTGTATACTGAAGGACCATATTCACCTCTGCGGTCGTATCACTATGCTGTAATACAGCGGCACCGAAGCTGTAGGTCTTGCCGGGAACGAATGCTGACGGATCGAGTTCAATAGCAGGACCGTGCCATACATCATCTCTGTGTGTGACAAAGAGTGATTTCTCGCCGTCAACGTAGTTTTCGGAATCTAATATAAGTGCTGCTTCGCCTCTGGGAACGCACTTGCCTATGCCGTCTTCAAAGGATTCCTTGAAGTAGTATCCCTCGGAATCAGGCTCAACTGCCGGAGTTGTTACTTTAGGAACGGTAACGGTAGTTGTAGCAGCTGTTTCTGTATCAGCAGTAGTTGTAGTTCCTGTTTCGGTAACAGTTGTTTTCGCATTTTTGTACTTCCAAGCATCAGAGCCTCCGAAAGTAAGCTTTGCCTTGTTTACAACTGCTTCACCGCTTGACTTGTAGCCTTCGATGTTGAATGATACCTCATACAGATCACCCAGCTTCATTCCTGCCTTATCCCAGGCTGCAAAGTGGTCTGATACAGATATAGTTCCTTTCAGATTTTTCTCTTCATCTTTTGATGCGGGATTATCTTTTCTTACGCTCCAGTACTGATGGAAAGTCGCAGGGCCTGCGATAGACGGCTGATTAGGTCTTTGCAGTGAATACACATCATAGATCTTGCCATCCACATTGATCTCAGCCTTTGGCTTTTCTGCTCCCGGCGGTCTCCAGTCGCCCCATGCATCTACGATATAATACTCAACCAACGGGTTTTGGGACCATCCGTAAACGCACATATAGGAATTGCCGTTCGGTGCATAGTCTACATCATACTCGTACTTGATATCGTCGTAATCCTGCCATGATTGTACGGAACCAAGCTTGCGTCCTGTACGGAAGAGCACATTCTCGATATCATCCCACGCACAGGAAAATGCACCGTCTTCACCTGTTACAATTTTGGTATCACCTGCTGAGTTCATATTCCAGAACTCATAATCATAGCCGTCAGATGTCTGATTCATGATCTGCTGGTCACTTGCGTAAACACTGAAAGGCATAGACAAAGTGCTCATCACAAGCGACATTGCAGCAGCTGCGGCCTTAGTGAAAAATCTGTTGTTCATCTCCTTAAATCCTCCTATCGTATTTTTTACTTCTGATCAGAATGATCAGTGTCAGGAACAGTATATTTTGCTAAATATTTATTCTAAAAAAGAATTTACAACTATCCCTATTTTGATTTTATTACATGAGTCATGAAATGGCAAGGCAAAAATTGCTGTATATATGTTCAATTATTGCGATTCTTCGTGAAACTCACCAAAAACTATGCACATTACACCGATTATGATATAAATAATAAATGTATGTTTTATCAATTTTCTCCCAGCAATCGGTAAAATATTTTTATATTTCAGCTCTGCATCTATCTGCGCTTTCTCTTGATCAGCATTGCCTGAGCAAAAAGTGCAAGTCCGGCAGGAATTACCGAAACGCTTCCTCTGTCCCCTGTTTTAGGTGAGTCAAGGGCAGATGCATTCTTTGTTGTTGTGGCCGTTGCAACTGCTGTCGATGCAGTTGTTGTCTCAGCATATGTCTCTGAAGTTGCAGCTTCTTCCTCGGCATCCGTTCCTGACAGATTATACTTTATAGCAGCGATCTCCTCGTCGGTAAATCCGAGAGATCTTATGTAATTCTCTGCTTCTGCCGCAAGGTCAAGACCGTCAAGGGAATCAACTTTAAAGAGCTCGCAGAGATAATTGCTTGCAAGTCTGCCTATCGAAGCGGCAATTTCATCTGAAAAAGGCTGCTGCATCCCATTCTGAACGTCATAGAAATTCTTGAAAGTCAGCGTAAAATCATCCTTTATCTCGTCAATGTCAGCTCCCATGAGACTTTCGATCAGCGCCGAGGTCACGCCTGTCCGATATTTTCCCTCCATGCAATGTATAAGATAAGGGCCTTCATGTTCGCACATAAAATGCAGTCCGCCTGAAAGCGAATCCCTGAAATCCTGAGATGAGAAATCAAGTGTCATATCGCCGAAATAAATATCACACCCCGAATAATAGGTATCAGAATAACCTGTGTTATATTCTGCCCTGTCCTTGCTGTCGGCGAAATTCAGGACAGTTCTGATGCCGTGAGCTCGTGCAGCCTCATCAGCATAGGTATTTCTGCCCAGCCAGCGGTTGACGGGACTTGATGAACGGTAAAGTATGCCCTCTTTTATCCTGCCTGCTGTGACCATTCAGAAATTAGCAAATTCTTCATCAGTCAGATCCGGGTAATCCTCTCTGTTGAGGGTACGGGTAAAATTCCCCACAGTCTCACAATCGCCGAATCCGTTTTTCTCTTTCAGTTTTATCTCCGCCCACATCTCGGTTTCGGGATCACCGCTGAAAATATACCATCCGGGAGCATTAGTATCATTTTTTTTGAAAATGCCGCTTTCAATTCCGAGAGATCTTACCGATGATGTGAGATAAATCCGGTCAAAATCAGTTCCGAACAGATACTTATCCCTGTAATCGATAAGTATGGCATTGGTCGAAAACTCTGCATTCGGCATCGAACTGCATACAGGCACATCATATTTCAGACCGTTTACTTCTACGGTAACAATATCATTGTAGCTGAAAATACTCAGAAATTCATCACAGCTTATGTCAAAGCCGATGTATTTTCCGTTTAAACGGGAATGTTCGTCATCCTTTAAAACTCTGACTTTCACAGCGGGAACTTCTTCAGAGTCTGCATGACACGTCAGGTCAATGCAAGGCAGCAATACCGTCATTATCAACATCAGTATCAGCACATTTACAATACATATGCTTTTTTTCACGGATAATAACATTATCTCTCCTCCGTAATTCAATTTGTAATGCTATTATACAACTATGCCCGTGAAAAAGCAATACATTTTCGGATATCTGTCAACATACTATTGATAAGTTATTTCCGATGTGGTATAATTTTCATACAATAAA
>ACOK01000034.1 GCA_000174895.1 Ruminococcus flavefaciens FD-1 | reverse complement strand
TATAGTAGGTAGAATTATCATTTTTATGAGAGATTCTTTTATAAACGTTTTTAATGGAGATATGTAAGACTAATAATTCAGGATTAATGATTTAAAGTAAGATACGAATGTATAAGTAAATAGTTATTTTAATGTCAAGTTTGTTTTAAGAAGTGATAAACAGTAAGTATATGATATATTAAATTAACGAAAGTGCTATACTATGGAAAGATAATAGTTTGCGCTAATTATGGTAAAAGATGGGTTTACCGGCCTATTATGTCGTGGACGGTAATGAATGAGAAGATGCAAGAGTAGAGTTTATTTAATTATTTAAGATTAAATGTGGGAAACATGAAATTTAGGTTGTTTGTAGTAGTCATTACGAGATGAGAGATCAGGGTCAGTTCATATTTGAGGCAAATTGAAGAAATTTGTGATTTCCATTGGCCCATGGTGTGAGATATATTCTTTAATGTGGTCAGTATTCCATATTGGTGACCAGACAGAAGACTAATAAGTTAAGTTCCCTCCCGATAAATGCGTATAAAGCTTCTGTAAGAGTACAGCAGTTATGATCCGCTCTTTTTATCGTATGGGAAATTGAATTAAAATCAGAACGGCGGCATAATCAAATGCCGCCGTTCTGATAAATAAATATGGGGGTATTGGATCAGATCTCTGGAAGTGAAGAAATAAGTTTCAGGCAGTACTTCTGAATCGTCAGCGCATCATTATTTGTTACGCCGTCATTGTGACCTGTAACGTCACTGTTCAGCTTGCCCTGTTCTGTTATATGGCTTGGAGTTGTTCCGTTTACGCCGTAAGAAGTTGGATTAGCGATAGACTGCATGATGAGTACTGCGTCTGAAAGCTCGACTTCGCCGTTGCAGTTAGCATCACCGTAGTTTATATTAACATTGACTTTGACTGTTGTGGAAGTTGTAGTAGTTGTCTGCTTCGGAGCCTCGGTAGTAGTTGTTGCAGGAGGTGTGCCGCCTTCCTTGTATACAGCCTTTATGGATACGCCCTCGCTTACGGGAACTGTGATCTCATCGGATGTGGTATTGCTTACATTTGCGCCTGTAACGTCCCAGTGATCGAAAGTATAGCCTTCCTTAGCTGTTGCCTTTACTGTAACAGGATAATCTGTGTAGTACTTGCCGCTCCATGTGGAAAGCGAATCATCCAGTGCGATAGTGTTGAACTTCACAGAGCCCTTGCTGCCGTCGTTGCTTATTGATACGCTTGCGAGGCTGCCTGTGAGACCCATGTAGCTCTTCATCATGCTTGTGATGTTGCCGTATCTTGTATTGTAGAATGTCTCAAGGAGCTTATAGTCCTCATCGAATGTGGAGGCATTGTGAATGTTCTTGGAAGATGGGAAACGAGCGTATGTATCAACGATCTGCTGCTTGAATCCCTTATAGTAGTTGATAGCTTCTGTAGTATTCTTGGTATCAAAGTTATAGTTAGCCATATCCATGAAGCTTAGCTCGAACTGCTTCTTGAATTCAGCATTCTTCATGAGGGCAGTGAATGCGCCGCTGAGAGAACCGCCGCCTCCCATGAAGCCGCCCCAGCCGCCGCCTCCGCCGAACTGACTGAAGCTGTTGAATGTAGGACCAACCTCATTTACCTTGTCGGCAAGGTTAGCACTGTACTCTGTATCAAACAGTACCATACGCCATTTGCCGTCAGAGTAAGGATTCTCGGGATCAACTGAATTTGAACGCCATGCAGCTGTGTTGTTGTTCGGCCAGTCATGGTTGCCCCAGTATATCTGAGCAGCAAAGTAGTCGATGAAGCTCTGGATATCAAGCTTCTGGCTGATCTGCTGGTATGCGGAATCGCTGGTCATATCTGCTCTTGAGATCTCGCTGAGGAGGTTGTTCCAGTCGCTGAGATCCTGATCGCTGCCTTCTTCAAGAGAGTTGTTCTTTATGTAAGCGACATCGTTTTTCTTGATGCCGTAGTGTGACTTGAAGTAATCGGAATTGTACTTCTCGGTAAGCTGGTAGATTCCCCAGAATTCGCCGTCGATAAAGAGGATGCACTCGCTTGTAGCCTGAGTAGCCATATCTCTGTCGCCGACAAGTGACTGGTTAACGGAATCACGGAAGAAGCCTGCCATATTGTCGTTACCGCCGTTACGGATCGTGAAGCCGTTGAATTTGTCGATTACCTTGTTATTCTTTGCCTTAGTGGACTTTCCTTCAAAGAGATCGTATTCAACTTCGCCCTTGCCGTAGTCCATACGAGTGAAGATATTGAAGCTCTTCTGAGCCCATGCACGGGAAGCAGCTCCCTTTGTTCTGATACCTACATTCTGTGAAACGACACTCTTGCCGTTCTCGAAGATCTCGATATTTGCAGGACGCTCCCACTCGGGCCCTTTCTGGTTGTAGTTGGCCTGAGACATGAATGCGAAATCTCCCATTCCGCCGCCGCCGAAGAATCCGCCCTGCTGAGGCTGGTCGTCAGCATTGATCTCGGTTTTCTGTACCTCATCAATAGTAACATCGTCAAGCTTAACGTCCTCGATTACTTCCTCATCATCGGGTACAGCTTCAGTAGTTACGGTAGTAACTGTGGTTGTCTCCGCAGCTTCTGTTGTTTCAGCAGCTGTTGTTGTAGTAGTTTCATCTGAGAGGATCTCCGGCTTTTCCTCGTCAGGCTCATCGGACTCAATAGCAGGAGCTGCGATATTGCCCATATTGAAGTTGCCCCAGTCGCCCATGTTCCAGCCGTTCTGACCATCCTGAGCCGGCATCTGCCACTGGTTCTGGCCGTTCTGACCGTCCTGACCAGGCATCTGCCACTGGTTCTGGCCGTTCTGACCGTCTTGAGCCGGCATCTGCCAAGGATTCTGACCGTTCTGACCGTCCTGACCAGGCATCTGCCAAGGATTCTGACCGTTCTGACCGTCCTGACCAGGCATCTGCCAAGGATTCTGACCATACTGTCCGCCGGGGTTCCAGCCTCCCGGATTCCATCCGCCGCCGCCGTTGCTGTCGTCGTAAACCTTACCCTTTACGTAGATACCTTTTTCGTAGTCGAAAAGGTTGTCGGGATCTGTAACAAGTGAGATGACCTTCATATTTCTGTATTTCTCAACGTTAGCTGAGCCGACGAAATAAGTCTTAGTGATGATATCACTTGTTCTGCCCTGTCCGTCAACAGCCATTGCACGAACTACAGCAGCCTTGAGAACTCCTTCATCAGGAGCGAGAATGTCAGTATAAGCTGTAATATCTGTTCTTGCACTGTACTTATTTGGCTCGCTTGTCATGTCCTTTACAGTGATAGGGGATGAGTACTTCTCGGATTCAGTTGTAGGATCGCTGCCGTCAGTTGTGTAGTAAACGGTAGTACCCTCGGGAACTTCCAGAGAAAGTGAGAATCCGTTGTCATAGAATCCGCTTTCTGCCGAAAATCCGGGAGTTCTTACAGCGTTTGAGCCCTCCGGAGCTGTATTGGCTGAATCGGGAGTAGCACTGAGAGTATAGAACTCGCCGCTGCCGTCGGGATACTGGCCGTATGAATTATCGGATGCAAGAGCCTCAAAAGTTATCTGTGAGGCGATATTACCCGAAGCATCGGTAAGAGTAAGAGTTTCGCCGCTGTTGGAAAGGCCGAAAGGAGCGATAGATGTATCAGTTTCGCCTGCTGTAGCGTCAAAGAAAATGATTTTTCTTCCGCCTGCGGGGATGACTGTACCTGACGGGAGAGTGAAGCGGTAAGGCTTATCTGCTTTGTCAGTGATGCCCCATCCTCCGATATCGACCGAGCTTCCCGAGCTGTTGTAGAGCTCCACCCAATCGTAGTAATTGCCGTCGGCTGCACGGTATGTGGTATTCTTCGGACATACCTCGTTGATTGTAACGCTTGATGCAGCACGGGAGATGAGTGCAGGAGCAGAGTTAACTGTTCCGAGAATGAATGCAAGGCTCATAATGCCTGCGCAGGTTCGTTTAGCTGTTTTCTTTATCATGAGATTCCCTCCATTATATATATTGTGTGTGTGTATATTACACATAATATTACCGCATTTCTTATAAACAAAATATAAAAAAATACTTAAAATAACCTTAAAATAGTCTTTAAGCTTCATATTGGGGTTGAATGGTGGAAAATGTGATAATCGCCTGTATATTGCGTTTTTCACGATTTATCATGCCATTGTTTGTGATAAGGAAGTGAGCAATATATGAACATATTATTGTAAAGACCGCAACATTTGAACCGCCGAAAACAGGCATTTTTTTGTGTGGTATATTGATTTTTCCTTTGTTACGTGTTATAATTAACATATTCTTTTAAGATCGGATATTGCAATTCTTACAAAGAGGTATGTTAATTATGAAACATTCATGCAAAATTCTATCACTCACATTTTCTGCGCTGCTGCTTTTCGGGTGCAGTGTGCAGAAAAAACAGGACGAACCGACAGAGACAGAAACTCCATCCCGGTCTCAGACAGCTGAACTGAGTGCGGTTGAAAGCTATACTCCCGAAACTGTGCCGCTCCCTGTAATGTCCATCGAGACTAAAAGCAAGGATAAGGATGTTATGGATTTCATAACCAAGCCTGTTGCGAAGCACGTTACAGAAAGCATGAAGATGTATGATCCTTCCTTTGATGCTCCCGAGCCGTATTACGAGGATTGTACCATCACGCTGAAGGATTCGGACGGAAGTATGCTTCTTGACGGCGCAGAGGCTCAGGTCAAGGTCAGAGGCAACTGGACCACGATTTATGAAAAGAAGCCGCTGAAAGTAAAATTCACAGAAAAGCAGTCTGTCCTCGGGCTTAATGATTCCGCAGAGTTCAGAAACTGGCTGCTCCTTGCGGAATACAAGGATTGCTCAATGCTCAGGAACAAGGCTGTTCTTTACGCTGCACGTCAGATACTCGGCTCGGACGGACTTTATGCTTCCGATTCTGATTTTGTGCAGGTCGAGGTAAACGGCAAGTATCTCGGGCTTTATCTTCTGGCAGAAATGCAGCAGGAATCAGACAACAGAATTAACGTCAGCAAGCCCGGGAAGGATTACAAGGGCACTGATATAGGCTATTTCCTTGAATATGACGGCTATTTCGACAATGAGGATGATCTTCATAAATTCCATCTGGACTTTGCCGATAATGCACCGCTCATCCCTTTTGACGGGAAGGGAGGAAGCGGAAGAAAGATCAAGTGTCTGAACAAGGCAGGCGGTCCGGCTGAAATCGGCATCAGCATTAAGAGTGAGATCTATTCGCAGGAGCAGCATGACTTCATCGAGAACTATGTGAATAATATTTACAGGATAATGTACGAAGCTGCGTATAATCATAAGGCGTTCGTATTTGATGAGGATAACAAAAATATATCCGAAAGCAGTGATATTACTCCGCAGCAGGCTGTTGAAAATGTGGTGGATATCGATTCGCTGGCTGATATGTACATAATAAGTGAGCTTGCCTGCGATGCGGATGTGGCATGGTCAAGCTTCTATCTGGACGTTGATCTCAGCCCTGACCACAGAAAAAAGCTGACATTTGAAGCTCCCTGGGACTTTGATTCATCCATGGGAAACCGACCTCGATGTGAAGACGGTACGGGATTTTACGCTGCGAATATAGTGCCCGATCCCGATCAGGGACGGGATTCCATAAATCCGTGGTTCGCCGTTCTTGCATATGAGGACTGGTATCAGGATATCATAAAGGAGAAGTGGACTGAGTTCTACGACAGCGGTGTTTTCACCCGTGTTTGTCAGATGGTGGAATCCGACAAGGATGTGCTGGAGGACGAATTTCAGAAAAACTACAGGAAATGGCACAACGACATTTTAAAAGATGAATTTGGATTTGAACTGGCTGAAGAGGAGCTGCAGTGTACAAATGAAAAGAAATCAGCCGAGCGCCTTCTGAAATGGCTGAACAGCCGCATAGATTTCCTGGATTCACAGTGGCATAAACAGTAAATCGAATATAAAAAGCATTGCCGTTAACCGTGATACTCGTACAGAAGTTTTTACGTATTATTGAGGGAAACCCTTTTGAAAAAGGGTTCTCCCT
>ACOK01000035.1 GCA_000174895.1 Ruminococcus flavefaciens FD-1 | reverse complement strand
TGCAAAGCATTCATTATAATTATCTAAATGCCCTTGCAGATATATTGGATAAATGTTCATACACACGGGAGGTAAGAAATGCAGAAATTCTTGTTTAGTCCGATAGAGGATCATACATACAGCATAGTCGGATATGAAGGTGATGAAGCGGATGTTGTTATCCCCGATAATTTCGGCGGCACAAAGGTCACAGTGATCTGCGATAAAGTGTTTGCGGGACATGACGAAATAAGATCAGTGACCATACCTGATACAGTTACGGATATGGGTGAATTTGTGTTTGAGGGATGCCGGGCGCTGAAGGAGATAAGACTTTCATCTGAACTCAGTTGTTTATGGGGATACACCTTCTGCCGCTGCGGAATAGAGGAAATAGTGCTGCCGGACAAATTAGTATCCATACCGCCCTTTGCTTTCAAGGAATGCAGGGAACTGAAGAAAGTGGTATGCGGTTCGGGACTGAAAAAGATCTATTCATGGGCATTTGCCGGATGCAGCAGCCTTGAGGAGGTTTCTCACAGCGACAGCGTCGAGGTAAGTCCGGATGCATTCAGTTCAAAGGAACTGAATACATAAGGGATCTGAGTAATAGAAAAAGTATATACCGGTAACATGGACAGCCGTCTGTTTCCCGAAAAATGGGATTCGGACGGCTGTTTTCACTATACTTGACCGGGTACAGAAAATATGATAAATCTTTGTCGGTTGTTGACAGATTAAAGTAAAAAATGTATAATATCAGTATAAGATATTGCACGGCTCACTTATCAGATGACATAATAAAATAAGCATAACAATCTGCTGAAGCACCCGTGAAAGGATGAGAAGGATCATGGATTTTGAAAAATTAGTATCAGGACATAAAAGCCTGACTTGTGTTATTTCTGTTGAATATTCTCCCGATGGAAGTTACGGGAATATACGTATCGCTGAGGCGAATGCAGGACTGCGTTCCGATGCGGAGACCGTATTTCACCGTCCATTTGTACCTGATTCGCCGTACTATTACTATCTGCCGCAGGATAAGAATTTCGAGGATTTCATGTACCGCTGTGCCTGTCAGGGGAAGCCACTTCACACCTATGTTCATGTAGAGCAAATGGGCTTGTGGGTGAATATGTTCCTTCTGCCACTTGAATCCGATAAGGAGAATGTGGGCTACTGTCTGTATTCATGCGATGTTTCTCCCTATGCTGATGCCGAACAGCAGGCAAGCCTTGCTGCGGATACAGCTACAGCTGCACTTGAAATAAGCATAAAGCTGAGAGGTGCGGATCAGGAGAACTTCCATCAGGTATTCGATGAGATAATCGGGGATATACGCAGTCTTGCAAGTGCGGAATATTGCAGCATTCTTCTCTACGACTCTGAAAACAGGCAGTATTCGGTCTTCTGCGAGTCCGCATCTTCCGAATGCAGCATCAATGCTGAGAATATCTACAGCAGCACCCGTTTCTATAATATTGCCGAGACATTTGATGCGGTTATAGGCGGAAGTTCGTGTGCTATCATAAAGGATGAAAACGACCTGAAATGGCTTGATTCAGTCAGCCCCGGGTTCCATTTACTGATGAACGATCACGGCATAAACAGCGTTGTGCTGTTCCCGCTGAAGCATAACGGAAGCATCCTCGGCTATCTGTGGGCTCTGAATTACAGGACAGAGGACACCGTAAAAATAAAGGAAACTCTTGAATTATCCACAATTCTCATAGCTTCTGAGATAGCAAACTATCAGCTGATGAAGCAGCTTGAGATACTCAGCAAGATCGATATGCTGACGGGCTGTTATAACCGTAATGCCATGAATAATTCAGTGGACGATATCATAATCGGAAAAACACGTCTTTCCGAGCCGTCAGCTGTAATATTTGCCGACCTGAACGGACTGAAGCGCATAAATGACCAGAAAGGCCACAGCGCAGGCGACCGCCTTATCCGTACAGCCGCAGCTATTCTCAGTCAGGTCTTCTATGATTTTGATGTGTATCGTGCAGGCGGTGATGAATTTATGCTGATAACTACGGGACTCTGCGAAGCCGCCGTAAAAAGCCGTCTTGAACAGCTGAAGGAACAGACAGCTATTGCATCCGATGTTCATTTTGCAGTGGGATACTGCTTTGTAGGTGAAGGCGATGATATCCGTACAGCTATGAAGATAGCAGATGAGATGATGTACGCCGACAAGAAGGAGTATTACGATAAACATCCCGAACTGAAGTACAGATGGTAAATGATAAAAGGCGGAGCATAACCGCAGTACACATAAAGATGTTTTTACGTATTATTGAGGCAGACGTTTTGAAGAAGATTCTTCTCAAATCTGTTTCCCATGACTTTTAATTTTGCCCCCATATAGGGCGCACACCAGAAAATTTGAATTAATCATTTTTTTCAGGTGCGCCCTATATGGGGGCAAAATTCTATTAAAAGTCTTTGGAAAGGGGTTCGGGGAAGATCCTTTCCTCAGAAAGGTTTTCCCCGATAAATACGTATAAAGCTGCTATATGAGTACAACAGTTAAGTTCCGCCTTTTATCTATGTTATGGAGTGGTCGTGTGTGAAGATCTCAACTTATTCATATCTGAGCGCTTCTATGGGGTTAAGCTTTGCTGCCTTGTTTGCAGGGTAGTATCCGAAGAAGATTCCGAACGCCATAGATATGCCGACGCTTATCAGTATTGACATTATCGGCATACCGCCGGAAACGCCCAGAACAAGTGACATTCCCTTGCCGAGGAGAAGTCCGATTGCGATACCGAATATACTGCCCAGCAGACAGATGATGATCGCTTCGATGAGGAACTGTACACGGATATTGTTGTTGGTAGCACCGAGCGCCTTTCGTGTACCGATCTCCCTTGTTCTTTCTGTGATGGATACGACCATGATGTTCATAACGCCGATACCGCCCACTATCAGCGATATTGCTGCGATTGCGATGAGTACGCCCTTCATGATGCCGAGAACATCGGTTATGCTGTTCATCTGCTCCTGATATGTGATAACATCAAGCTTGTATGCGTCATTGTCAGCGTAGTATGTATTATTGAGATAGCTGCCGATCTCCTTTGAAAGCTCGGGGATGCCTTCGCTTTCCTTTGCTACTACGATAAGCCATTCGTAGGTTGTATCGGAAAGTCCGTTTTCAAGAGTTGTTGCATAGGGAACAAATCCGATATCCTTGGTATCGCCTGTGAACATTGCTTTCAGTGCAGGTGCGGGTTCTTTATGGTAAACGCCTACGACTGTGTAGCTGTAGAAGCGTGTATTCTTACGGCATTCCACTGTTTTGCCAATGGCGCCGTTTACGCTTCCGAATATTTTTTCAGCCTTATTATCGGAGAGGAGGATAACGTTCCTGCCCTGAGAGTATTCTTCATCGGTGATATTTCTGCCTGCGACAACATCTATTTTACCCTCGGTGGTAAGAGCGCATCTGTTGATACCTCTGACGGAAAGAATCTCGTCGCCGACTTCCATTCTGCCCATATCATTTGAAAGGGAGATGCCGTCCAGTTTGTCACTGTATTTCTTCTCGATATCATCGAACATTTTTACTGACAGCTTGTCGGAATCCTTCATTGCACGAAGTCCCTCGTCATAGCCCTCATCGTCGTAGTAGTTCTCCATACCTTTCTGTATCACCTGAAAGCCTATCTGCTTGGCTTCTGCACTTCCGATGATATCAGCGGTGGTTCTTTTCATCCCCTCGCCCATGATCATTATGGAAATTACCGAAGCGATGCCGATAACGATACCGAGCATGGTCAGCAGGGAACGCATTTTATTTGACTTCAGCTCACTGAGCGCAAGCAGAATGTTGTCTTTCAGCATAATTATAGCCCATCCTCTCTGAAATAATTTTACCGTCCATAAGTGTAAGTACTCGTTCGGTTTCCTCAGCAAGCTCATTCGAGTGAGTTATGAGGATTATTGTGATGCCTTTTTCCTCGTGAAGCTTATGGAAAAGATCCATGATCATACGTCCTGTTGTTGAATCAAGAGCACCTGTCGGTTCATCTGCAAGAATGATGGAAGGATCATTTGCCAGCGCTCTTGCAATAGCCATACGCTGTTTCTGTCCGCCTGAAAGCTCATCGGGAGTATGGCCTGTTCTTTCGCCCATTCCGACCAGATCAAGCAGTTCCTTTGCTCTCTTTTTGCGTTCACTGCTGTTTTTCTGAGCGTACATCATAGGGAGCTCCACATTTTTGAGAGCGGTATTTCTCGGAATGAGATTGTATGTCTGGAACACGAAGCCTATCTGCTTGTTGCGTATGTGCGAGAGTTCCTTGTCAGGAGCCGCACATACGTCTGTACCGTTCAGATCGTAGCTTCCCTCAGTGGGACGGTCGAGAGCGCCGATAATATTCATAAGTGTGGATTTACCCGAGCCGGATGCGCCAACTATAGAAACGAACTCGCCCTCTCTTACCGTGAGGTCAATGCCGTGAAGGATCTCAAGCTCATTGGGTTCGCCGATATAGAAGCGCTTGTATATATTTTTAAGATCTATAATAACATCGCCGTTCATGTCAATGCTCCTCCATTAATAAAATGACTTGTTGTCTTCATCAGAATCGGGAAGTACTACTTTCATGCCTTCCTTGACATCGTTGCCGCTGATCTCGGTATAGTAATCATTTTTGAGACCGCACTCAACGTAGACCTTGTCAACTCTGTCGCCGTTTCCTGTAACTTCGATGAAGTTTCTGCCGTCTTCATCAGTGTAGATGCAGTTGTCGGGAACAGCTAAAGTGTTCTTGCTTTCGCCGACGATGATGTTCAGCTTAGCAGTCATGCCGAGACGGAGCTGATCCTCCTTGTTGTTGAACGAAGCTTCGATGGTGTAATCAGTGCTGCTTCCGGAGCCGTCAGCTGAAAAAGTAGGAGCCTGAGGAGTAGGGGAGACAAAGCTGAGTGTACCATTCATAGGAGCGGAGCTTACAGCCTGAACAGTGATCTCTGTCGGCATACCCTTTTCAAGCTTGCTGATGTCGTACTGTTCTGCGGCAGCTTCGATCTTGTAGCTGCTGTCATCCTGTATTACAGCGATTGCGCCTCCGCCATAGGTTTCGCCAGCCTTGACGTTTACTTCTGTGATAATGCCGGCGATATCAGCTTTGATCGTGCACTTGGCGATATTCTTCTTAATGGTTCTGATCTGCTCCTCGATATCTGCAACTGAGTCGTCAACTGATATCTCGGTAGTTTTCAGATTATCTGCACTGCTTGCGATAGTGCTGTCGAAAGTGTGCTCAGTCTCTGCCTTTGAATCTGATGCGGATTCGATACCGTGTCTTGCTTCGTCAACGCAATTGTCAACTGCGGCGAGGGAGCTTTTCAGTTCCTTTTCCGCCATCATTGCAGCTGCATAAGTCTCAGCGGCTTTCTTTGCTTCTTCAGAAGCGGCCTGAACTCCGCTGTTTGCGGCTTTAAGCTGTTCTTCAAGCTGAGCGGCGGCTGATGATGCCTCATCAAAAGCGGACTTTGCAGCATTTCTTTCCTCGTCGGAAGATTCACGGTTTTCCATAACAGCTTCGTACTGAGCTCTTGCGTTATTGACAGCAGATCTTGCTTCCTCGAGAGCAACCTGTAAAGCTGCTGCGGATTCTGCCGCTTCAGCTGCGGTCTGTGCAGCCTGTTCAGCTTCATACTCTGCATCATCTCTTGCGTTTACAGCATCGTAGTAGCTGTCATAAACATCGTCACGGTTTTTTACAGCTTTGTTGTAGCTTTCACGGGCGTATTCAACTGTACGGCTGCCACGCTGTGAATTTGTATTTTTATCTGATACCGCTGTGTCGTACATACGCTTAGCGGCATTTATACTTATATCATTTCTTTCCTTTGCACTTGCCAGAGTTTTTTCTGCTCGTTTCAGCTGTTCCTGAAGGTCGGAATCGTCAAGGACGGCGATAACGTCGCCCTTCTTTACTCTGTCGCCGGCCTTTACATCAACGCTTCTGATCTCGGAATTGATAAGTTCGCTGACGAGAGCTGATGATTCGCAGCTCTTGACAGTTCCTGTAACAGTAATGCACTGTTTGAGATCCATTTTAGTTATCTCTGTGTTCTGAGTAGATTCAGCTGAGACCGACTTTGATGACATAGCTGCATAAACTCCTGAGCCGCCTGCTGCTAAAGCAGCTGCACTGCAAATTGCGAAAATTGCTGTCTTCTTACTTTTTTTCATAATGATTCCTCCATAAACATTTGTTGTACCCGCTTCCGCAGCGGATTATCTTTTTGTATCGGTTGTATGAGACTGAATTATCTGATTGAAACCGATCCCCTTTAGGCAACACCGCACAAAACTTGTGCTGAATATGCGCCGACAGATTT
>ACOK01000036.1 GCA_000174895.1 Ruminococcus flavefaciens FD-1 | reverse complement strand
ATGAATCTTTTTCTTCGTAGGGCTTATCCCAAGAACCGATCTCAATCAGATTACCTTCGGGGTCAGCAATATAACAGGTTCTTTGTCCCCAAGGTTCAAGTTCCGGTTCAAGTACAGGCGTAGCTCCGTTTTCCACAGCTTTTTTGAACGCAGTATCAACCTCATCAAATGTATCAACATAAAGAGCCAATTCAAAATGTCCGTTCAACCCCTTAATATAGTCGTATCTGCGGTTTGTCATCTTTTCAAAGTCGTTTCTTCCATATAACAAAAATAAAGTACCGTCTTTCACAAGATATACATTTGATGTATCCTCTGTTTCTTTAATCTCAAAGCCGAGCACATCTCTGTAAAAACGGATCATTTTAGCCATATCCTTAACAAACAATCCAAAACCGTCTAATCTCATAAGCTACCTCCTCTAAATTCCGATTTATGTTAGTAACAATTATATCATGACATCGCCACACTGTCAATAAAAAGCCATAGTACTTCTGACTTTGTACCCAAAATACTATGGCATAATAATCCTGTATAATCGCCGTACTAAAAGGATGCCAATACATTACAGCGTTCATCAGCAAATGCAACTAATATCAGCAATGTTACCGCAACAACTATGTGTAATATGACAATTTTTATTTTTTTCTCATTTTGCTATTGACTTTTTCCAGCTTCTGTAGTATAATTTATTAAGTCGCAGGGCTGGTCCCCGACATAAAGATGGCGGCATAGCTCAGTTGGCTAGAGTACTCGGTTCATACCCGATTGGTCGTTGGTTCAAATCCTACTGCCGCTACCAAATATGGCCCGTTGGTCAAGAGGTTAAGACATCGCCCTTTCACGGCGGAATCATGGGTTCAATTCCCGTACGGGTCACCAAACACAAGGCTCTCAAATGACGATATATCGCCATTTGAGAGTTTTTATTTTACCCTGATACGGCTTCTGTCCTTTACTTGTCCTTTATACAGCTTCGGTCTGTCCTTTGCCCGTGTCGTGCTTCTTGAAGTCAAGCACGGATGCGATAGCATCTCCTGCTCTCGCCTGAGCCTGATTGAACACATGACAGTAGATAGAAGTCGTGGTAGTTATCGTTGAGTGACCTAACGCTCCCGACACGGTGGCTGCGTCAACGCCCTCATTGATGAGAGCCGAGGCATAGAAGTGTCGCAGAGAATGAATGTCACAGAAACGGAAATTGTTTTCTTCGCAGAATTCTTTGAGCCAGAAATACGGTGTGTTGTTGTTCATCGGTCTGCCGTCCCACTTCACGAACAGGCGGTCATAGTCCTGCCACTTCGTGCCGAGCTTTACACGCTCCTCGTCCTGTTCCGCTTTATACTCACGGAGCAAGTCCATGACGCTCTGAGGAAATTTCAGCGAACGCTGAGACTTCTTTGTTTTCGTAGTGTCGGTATAGATACCTTTAGAAGCGGTGTAATTGCTTGTCCTGCGGACGCTGATAACGTTATGCTCCCAGTCAATGTCTTTCCATTCAAGACCGAGCATTTCTCCACGTCTGAATCCGCTGTATATCGCCAAAGTAAAGAAAACTCTGTATTTCAGCGGAGCAGTTTCAAGGAGCTGAAAGAGATGTGCGACTTCTTCCAAAGTGTAGATGTCCTTCTCTTTCTTCTCACCCTTCGGAACGGTAACACGCTTGCAGGGGTTGTCGGTGAGCATTTCCATCTTTACAGCGTAGCTGAACACATCGCTGATGAAGCTCAGATGATGAACAGCTGTCTTTCTCGACAGCGGTCTTCCGTTTTTCAGGCTTTTGCCGTTAAGTGCCAGATCGTTGATAAACTGCTGGATATGACGGCTGGTGATCTTGTCAAGTCGCAGATGACCGATAGCAGGGTAAACCCTCACGGTGAGCTGTTTCATACGCTCGTAGGACGTATTGCGGAGATTGAGCTTTGCATATTCCTCAAACCACTGCTCAGCGAAGTCCTGAAACTTGATGTTCGCCGTGACCTGACCTTTCATGCACTTGTCCTCAAAGAGGATCGCCTGCTTCTGAAGCTCCTTCTCGATCTGCTTCTTGTTCATACCGTCCGCAGGCTTCCATGTCATGGTCTGCACGACCTGATTACCTGATGTATCATATCCGCAGGAAACTCTGATCTGATAGGAGTTTCCTCTTTTTCTTATCGTAGCCATAAGTTGATTCCCTTTCTGTCAACATAGATTTTATGGCATACTCCTGTTACTCTAATGTTAGCGCACTATCGGGCTTTTGTCAAGAGTTTTTTCTATCTTTTTCGGGAGTATGCCGAAATCTATGTCCTTTGTTCTGTGGTGTTTGTGGATTTTCTGTCTGTTGTCGTTCAAACAGCGTAAAATCGCCGTTCTCAGCGTACAGACTTACTTGTTGGTTGTCTGTACGTTGAAGTAGGCAAGCAAGTCTGCCTTGTTGATAAGCATCTTGCCACGCTGACCGTCTCCGGCTCTCATGTAAGGAAGCTTACCCTGGGCAATGAGCTTGCGGACAGTATGCTCAGACAGTCCCTTAATCGCTTCGGTACATTCCTTGACGGTCAGCATCTCAACAGCGTCGGACTTGATCTCAGTCACATTGTTGGAATCATCGGCTTCGATAAGTTCGCTCAGGATATTTACGAGCTGAGCGATAAGCTCGTTCTTACGATTTGTAGTCATTATTCCCTCCATAGCAGGTACTTCCCCTGCTTTCTATCTTGTTTAATGATTATTCCAGCACATTCTTTCTTGTTGCGCTGTTGTACTTGTACTGCTGAAAGTCGGAACTCAGTCCGCAGGCAGAAATAAACGCCTTAGCCTTCCTCAGCTCACGGGACAGCTCGTCCTCACGGCTGATACGCTTTGTTTCCTTTTTCAGCTTCTCACGGGTGAAAAGCCCCTTTTGCTCCTCGGCTTTCTTGTAGGTGGCAAGCTCCGAGGAAGCTGCCGCCAACTGTGTTTTCAGAGCATCACGCTCCTGAACAGCTGTGTCATGCTCAGCTTTGAGCTTTTTCGCAGACTTGACCATAGCCACATACTTCTTGGCGGTGTCGCTGAGTGTGTCATAGTCCTCTTTGGCGAGGGTGACTTTCTTGCCAAACACAGACTCCTTGACCTCAATACTTTCGATCTCGTCAAGTTTGACTTTCTTCTTTGCCGCCTTGTCGAGTTCGGCTCTGGCTTCGTCACGCTCGGAAAGTGCCTGTGCCTTTTCCTCGTTCAGCCGCCTGATCTCGTCCTCATGCTCGCCGTATTCCTCGATGGTATAGCTGTAACCTCTGGACTTCTTCGGCTCGCTGGTCTCAATGCCGTGAGCGTTGCAAATATTCCTCAGCACTTCCCACTCCCGAAGCCGCCAGCGGTTGTTGGAGTGAGCATCATTTCCGAAGCCCATTTCATCGAGTGCCTTGTTCTTTGCGTTGCGGACTTCAAGACCTCTGCTGTAATGTCCGAGAGGGATATAGTCGATGTGTAAATGGGGCGTTGCTTCATCGAGGTGCATCACCGCATTGAACACATAGAGGTTAGGATTTCTCGCCTGAAAGCCTTCCATGTATTCACGCAGGCACTCAGCAGTTTTTTCAGCATCGGGAGTGCCGACAGCCGAATCGTTTTTCGTTCCGATATAGACGAGATGTTCATAGAAACTTTTCTGCTTGTTCGCACCCTCGATCACGCTCTTGCTTGGCGGACGGTTGAACAGGTGTTCAAAGTAGTCACCGATCTTGCGATCATTTCTTTTCTGACGAGCGTTGTATCTCTCTACCGCTTCGTCAAAAAGCTGGTGGTAAGTCTCGCCCAGATCTTGCTGAACAAAGATCACATTGTTCGGCGTTCTGGAACTGTCAATATTCTTGGCAGTGAACTCTCGGTTGTTATGTGAAAGGCTGCCTTTGCCCTCGCACATCGAGATAGATTTTGTACTCATATAATGTCTCCTTTTATATCTCTGTTTGAACCCTCTGACGAGGGATAATCATACGCATAAGGCTCACCGCCTATGCGATGATGAGCGCCCCTGAAGGGCTTTTGAATTGGCTTGCAACGATACGGAGATCGGCAAATCAAACGGCTCGGAGAGCCGGAATTTACTTGCGGTGCGCCGCCAGTAACCCCAAAGCACTTTTGACAGCCTACTCGGACTATCAAAAATGCTTATGGGGCTCTGCGAGGCTAAGACGGCTGACGGAGCAGCCGAAAAATGTGGACACAGTAATGCAAAAATCCGCATTACATTTTTTGAAAATCAGCATTTCAGAAATGATGATTCTGCTCATGAACTTTCGTTCAAAAGTGAGCTAAAGTCTATGCGATTATCCTCATTTTTAACTCGGACAAAAATGTCCAAGTTTGCTATCCTGAATCAGAACGGCAGCTCGATCTCAACACCGAGCGTGTCAAGCAGATAGTCTGTCTCCTTATCGAAAATTCTGGTCTCCTCGTTTGACAGATAATTGTAGAAACGAACCAGTGCTTCACGCACATCAAGACCGCTTCTTTCTTCAAGGATAGAAGTCAGCGCTTTTACCTTTTCCATATCGACCATACACCTCACCTCCTTCCACACAAATTATGTTATTTACCATGACCTAATACTCAAAATTGAATATTAGCCTGTCCTCGGAAATGTTCAAAGAACATCAACCGCCAGCAAGCAACATTTCAGCCCGGCTCTTGCAAAAGCTGTAATATCGCAGTTTCAATGTCAGCCGCCACAAAAACCACAAAATCCAGCGTGATTCAGATATAGGGATTCACATGAACCATCTGAGCCTTTTTGTTGTTGGCGGCGGTCACATCTTTGTAGGCGACATAGCCGTATTCAGCGAGGGTGTCAAGTGCCGAATAGAAGTCCTTTGCCGTGGGGAAAAGATTGCATCGGCAGGCATGATAGAGATCTGATTTCAAACCTTGCCTGATATTCTTGGTCTTGAAAATCTGAATGATCTTCTCAGCCTTGACGATATTCCCGTCGGGGGCGTTTACGCTGAAACCGTATATTGCCTGATAACGGTAGTAGTGGGCTATGCTGAACGACCTCACAAGCGTATCATGGTTCACGCTCTCATCGGACGGCTCAACACCACGGGAACAACAGTCTGCACAATGAAGAATACAGGCTATCCGAAGTATCAGCCCGTGAAACTTACCGCCCCAATCCTGACAGCAGCACATGGATTCCTTGATCTCTTTTTCGATATAGTTATTGCAGTATTCGATATACTCCTCGGAAGCGTGGCGGGACAGATGCAGTATCGTTTCTTCGCCGTTGTGATCCTTCTTTCCTCTCAGGAGCTGATGTATAAATTCGTGATACTGCTCCCTGACCTCTTTTGATATAGGTGCGGTATCATATCTACGATTTCCCACATCGCTTTTTGCAAAGCAGGGAACAAAACGTGCGATAAGTCCGCTTGACCTGAAAGCGGTATCATTCATCATGTTGTCCCATATATACGGCTGACCTGCAAGAGCGACTGATAGATAAGGACGGGAAATTTCTGTTCTCCCTCGGATAACTCTGTTGCAGATGTACTTCTCACCGTTCCACGCTTTCAGAAGCAGGTCAAGGTTCGGGATACCACCATTGTACTTGCCGTTGAAGTTGGAAAGCATTCCGGCTTCATCGGAGATCATCAGCAGAGAATCATTCTCACTCAGTTCTATAACAAGAGATTCGGGGGTTATATCGTCAACGGCTATCCTAATTGGTGTAGTGTTTCGGATATTATCCGCCTGCACACGGAGCTTGGCGATAGCGGCGGTATCAGGCTCGTCCTCTTTCTCCATAGCCTTGACACGGGCTTCAAGAGCCTTGACGTCCTGCTGTGCCTTGTACATTTCCTCACGGTGGTCTTTGTTGTACTTGCTCTCAAAGCTGTCGAACGGAGCTTTGATGAAGTGCATGACAGGGCTTTTTCTTTCAGACGGCTGTGCTATGATGATCGAATACAGCACAGGCGGTTCTGTGTGGTCTGCCTTGCCTGCAAGACGATACAGACCTGTAAAACAGTAGCCAACGGCTGAGAGCATCGCCGTCCCTGCCATTCCCACATCGGTGGAAGTCGTGACCGAGATCGCCTGCGCCATATTTCGCAGAACACTTGGCAACGCATCGAGCGGAAAAGGGATAGCGTCCGCACTCTGCCGAAGCGGTCGGGGTTCTCCCCATTTGATTTCATTCATAAGTTTTGTTTTCCTCTACTTTTGTAATTTTTCTTGTATTTCTATTGACAGATTGCATTCGATGTCGCTATAATAAGAAAAGAAATGACACGATACAATCTCTGAATCATATTATATGCTACTAAAGTAGCGTTTGTCAAGTAAAAATAATCATAACGAATTAAGTTCTGCCTTTTGCACAAATTGGAGGGACACAAAATGACCATCTTTTGGAGAAAATATAATGAATTATGTGACGAACGAGGAATCAAGCCGAGGACATTAGCCACCGAGCTGGGCATTTCAGCTGCGACCGTCACCAAATGGGTGAATGACGGTATGCCGAACCTCGACATGATAACGAGAATAGCCGAATACTTCGATGTTCCGATAGATTACCTCATTAACGAGGACGATACACCCATCATTCCGCAGGCAAACAAGAAAAGAAGCGTGTTCAAGTCGGTAAGCTCACTGTCTCAGCGTTGGGTGAGCCTGCGCCGTGGCAGTGAGATCAGCCTGGAAATGCAGCTCAAGATCATTCCCTATGTGAATTGTACGGTGCAGTTCCTGAATAATGATAAGTATATTGAGTACGTCCCCGAAACCGAATACGATACCGAGCATCTGAAAGACACCGAAACTATATTCGATATTCTGGGCATTCTTGACCATTGTGCTGACACTGAGAGTTACCGTATAGTGCAGGTGCAGCTCTCACGCATCGTGCTGTATCACCTGAAAGAAAAAGGCTTTGACCGTGAAGCACTACGTACCGAGCATCTCGATCAGGAGAAGATGGAGTACCTCTACACGGGAAAGGACAGCGGTAAAACGCATAACTACGGGCTGAACTTCTCGGATATGGACTTTCTCAGGGAGTTTGCGGGGCTGAGTTATCAGGTTATGTTTACGGGGGTTGAATAACAGAAGGGAGATTACATCATGAACGATCCTATCAAAAAGGCTTATGATATTGCTTCTATCAGGAAAGATATACAGGAGCGTCAGCAGATGATTAACGAATTTCAAATGACAAGACGTTTGGATAGGGATAAGGCAATTTCAAAAATTCAGGAACTTAGAATAACCAATGAAAATATAGCAGCGGTAACTGCTGTTAAACTTGCTCAGTATTCCGTTCCTTTCTCACAAGTGTCTGACGAGAACATTGTTGCGGAACTGAAAATGCAGATGGATATTCTGTCGGCGGAATTGGCGAAAGAATTATCTGAACAGTAACTGATGTTTGCTATCGAGCTAAGGAGCGATGCTTCTTGGCTCTTTTCTTTTTGAATGGACTTTGATTCCGGTGGAGTCGAAGTTGTAAACAGCGTAAAATGGGGGAAAGGTGTTGCTTTTTCTAGATGTTTGTGTTATAATTATAAAGATGAGAAATAGTATTCACTGTTAAGGAGTTTTCATTATGGGGATTAACAGAGATAAACCAGATTTATGGAAAAGAGATGTACAAGCATCTGTCGATTTATATAACGAATGGTTTATGGAATTTGCACCAAAAGCATTTAGAGATACTCGTATTTCTACAGCAAGCAAAGTTGAATCTGCGCTGATCAATTCAAACTATCTGCTAAATATTTCGCCTGAATTATTAAAAGACCATCCAGAAATACTGCCAATTCTAAGAATGTCTACTTGTCCACCAATTGCTCGTGACAGACTTGTAGGTTTGGCAGGAGTATCAAAAAGTCTTGTTGAAAATATGGAGGATAATGATAATCCTCGTGTTTCTCCAAGAATGAGCGAAAATATGCTTTATGATCAGCTTACAAAAATATCTACAACAATTATTAAAATGGCTGATCCTGATATTTTTGTTTGGCTCGGTGAAAAAAGAAAACCTTCAGATGCAGAGGTTCAACGATCATCTACTATCGTAGCTGACCGTTTATGTGGGGCAGTTGCAGATCCAATAATAAGAAATGCTCAAGAAAAGCGACAGTTAGATGCTATATCAACTTTCCTCAACGCAAAAGGGTATAAAAAAGCTGAAAAGAATACAAAGTATTCCGAAATGCAAAAAGGTACATATTCATTTCATACTAATGTTCCCGTTATAGTTGCGGATGGATCTGAAACGACAGTCAATATTCCTGTCGATGTTGTTATTATGCCATTAAGCGCATCACAAAACTCTATGCCGATTCTTATTGAAGCGAAATCAGCGGGAGACTTCACCAACGTTAACAAACGTCGAAAAGAAGAGGCAACTAAAATGCAACAATTAAAACGAACATATGGAGTAAATGTATCTTATTCATTATTTTTATGTGGCTACTTTGATTCAGGCTATCTTGGCTATGAAGCAGCAGAAGGAATTGATTGGATATGGGAACACAGAATAGAAGATCTAACTCAGTTGGGTATATAACTTCCACTGAAAAACAAAGAGAGATAATTCAATGTCAAATCGATAGTTCTAAGGATATAGAAGAACGTCGTGCCTTGGGACAGTTTGCTACTCCGTACGACTTAGCAAAAGAGATTGTGTCGTATGGAGTATCTTTGTTGGAAGATGACGAAATCGACTTTTTAGAGCCATCATTTGGAACTGGAGCTTTTTTTTCAGCTTTGCAATCAATTAAGTGCATCAAAAGGATTAAAAGTATAACAGGTTACGAAATAGATTCTGAAATCTATCAAAAGTCCGTCTCATTATGGAAAGAAAACTATTATAATCTGATTTGTGGTGATTTCCTTTGTTCGCAAGATGATAAACGTTTTAATCTTGTAATCAGTAATCCGCCATATGTTCGTCATCATCTTATTGATAAGGAACAGAAGGCAAATTTGGTTAGAAAGATAAAAAAAGAAACCAATATTTCTATTTCAGGACTTGCAGGACTTTATTGTTATTTTCTGCTATCAGCACATAAACAACTCAAACCAGGTGCAATATCTGGCTGGTTGATCCCAAGCGAGTTTATGGATGTTAACTACGGAAAAGCAGTGAAAGAGTATTTATTAAACAGTGTGCATCTTCTAAGAATTCATAGATACACACCAGAAAACAGTAAATTCAAAGATGCGTTAGTTTCTTCTTGTGTTGTATGGTTCAGGAACGAAATCGTTCACTCTGATTATGAAATCGAATTGTCTTATGGTGGTACACATGACACCCCCGAAGTATCCAAAATAGTAACTAAAAAGCTACTGATTGAAAAGGACAAATGGACTAATATAACAGCCGAGTCTGTTTCTACAAATAATATAGAAGTACCAACATTAGGAGATTTCTTTACAATAAAAAGAGGTTTGGCAACAGGCGACAATGGTTTTTTTATTCTTTCCAAAGAGCAAATAACTGAGCTGGGTTTAGATATGTCATTCTTCACGCCTATTTTGCCGAGTCCACACAAATTAAAGGAAAATGAAATATTTAAGGACACATCTGGATACCCTCTTCTTGAAACACAGTATTTTTTATTAGATTGTACTCTTTCGGAAGAAGATTTGAAAGCTAATCATCCAGGGGTATGGGCATATTTGGAAGGTGGAAAAGAAACAACAGGAAGAAAATACTTATGTCGAAATCGTAAAAAATGGTATTTTCAAGAAAGACGTTCAGCCACACCATTCTTATGTTCATATATGGGAAGAAGCAAAAGTGAGTTTGATAATCCATTCAGATTCATTCTTAATCATACCAATGCTGTTGCAACTAACTCATATATGATGCTTTATCCCAAAGAAGATGTTTTAAGCTTTTTAAGCAGAAATCCTGAATCTTTATTTGAAATATGGAAAGCCCTGCGTTCAATATCTCGCTATGATCTTGAAAGTCAGGGACGTGTTTACGGAGGAGGATTAAAGAAAATAGAACCTCGTGAACTATCAAAAGTACGTTGTGACAAATTATCCGAGTTGATTGTGAAAGGCGGTGCTATATGAAGTTTTTTACTATGAATAAGTCGGGTGAAAATCCGATAAATGACGGCATTCTTTATTTTTCACAAAGAATTGATGAAATGCTGAAACACTCAACTTACCACATTTATAAAGCACCTGTGCTCAACACCTATTTGCTGGTTGAAGAGTATTTAATAACAGCAGATCAGGTAAAAAAAGGGATAATAGACCAATCACACTTAAAATTCATTTTCGAGGAGTTTTTAGAATCGTTTGAAAACGATATTATAATTAAAGAGTATATCCCTGAAGAAGAAAAAACAACGCTAGTAAATAAACTTAACAGCAGTACTGAATTTGATAGAAACAAAGTGATGCACTATATTCTTCATCTGTTAAGTAAATATGATTATTGGTGTAAAGAATATCTTCTTAAGATTGCTCCCCAAGAAAAAGAAAAGCGATTGATTGAACAGGCGTTACGTTGCTACATTCCTGGATTAATTGATAGAGGATATAGCTCTGACTACATTTACTATCATAATAAAACGGTATTCAATCAAACAGATAAAAATGATCTTGAGCTGTTAGAAGAGTTTCTTAATCGGTTTGATTTTAAGAAAAGAAAATATAGTGTTTATGTTGCACTTCACAAAAATGCTCAATACTTTAAAGAAATACTGATTCAAAAACTTGGTGTTGATTTTGATTTTGATATAAGCGAGGCAAAAGAGTTTAAGTATTCCGGAAAAAAGTATATCGTTGCTAAACTTGAAATAGAAGCACTAGATAAAAGAGAGGCTGCTAACATTGCATACGAAAATCTTGATATTTTCTACAAGTTTTATCGATTTATGAACGATGATCGAAAGAAGTGGTTCTTAAACAAATGTATGGTTAGATATTCTGATTCCGACTATGCTTTTGTAGACTTAACAGTACAACGTTTCAACTTTCCAGAAAATGAGGATGCAGAAAAATCAAGCGAATTATCAGAGTTAATGATTACTGCTCTTCTTACAAACGCTAGTAGAGGTTCATTTAATAGAATTGATAAAGTTATTTCATTACATAATACTGCTTTAGAAAATGCTAATCTAAGCAATGGTTTTTTGAATCTATGGTCAATACTTGAAGTGTTATTTGTTTCAGATAAAGATCGTGCTAAAATAAATGAAATAGAAAGAAAAGCTATTCCTTTACTACAAAAAGAATATATAATAATGCTATTTAAGGATTTAGATGGTAATCTTAAGGATAATTTATCAATAGAACAATATAATGATATTATCAATTCAATTGATGGAAATGATAATAAATATAAAATCGCAGCACTAATAACTCTGGATAAATATGATGCTTTAAGACAAAAGATATACATATATTTGAAAAATTATCCAATACTTAGAAGTAGAATATCTCAGATGAGCACTTTATGTAAACGTAGAAATACCTTTTTAAATGATTTAGAGCGATTCACTCGAAGAATAACATGGCATATAATAAGACTATATCGAACTCGCAATTCCATTATACATTCTGGTGATAAACCTAACAATCTCAAGCCGCTTGGCGAACACCTGCATAGTTATGTAGATGTTTGCATTTGGCAATTAATGGTCTCGCTTACATCAGAAAAGCATCTATATTCTATCGATAATGTTTTAATTGACGAGATATTTCAGATTGAAAAAATCATTAAAGAATTATCCTCAAAAGAAAAGTTTAAAGAAGATGATGTATTTTTATGTTGTGATGCTATCAAGTACTCTACTCCTCCTTCAAGCAATGATAATTCAAACGAAACGGCTGCACCCGAAGGCACAGCCGTTGATCCTCAAATATAAATCATACACTCAAACACCGCTTCTCTCGCCATATAGACGAAGCAGTTCTCCAGACCGAGCATTTTCTCAGCATCACCGCTGAGGACAGCCTTCTGATAGCAACTGTCGGTTTGTTTCCAAAGCTCTACCTGACGGGAGATAGCTTCGCTGACTTTCCGTTCCATATTATCGAGGTACTGAATGATCTTACCCACGTTGACGAGCCTGCGAAGCCTGTCGGGGCAATGGCTGTCAGAGAAATGAAGGTGATACCTAATGAAGTCGGTGGTGTATGTCTTGCTTTCCTCGGTCTGCGTATCGGAATTGAAATGTGTGACGGTTACTGTATCGGTGTCAAGTTGCCACAGCGGAACATATTTCTTTTTCAGGGAGCTGTAAGCGGTTTGTTCGCTTTTGTATCTGCTCATACCGTCCACCTCACTTTATGGGCTTTATCATTTCAAGGACGAGCTGAGCGCCGACCTTGAAGCCCTTGCGGAACTCATTGCGGTTGGAGAGGTTGTGCAGTTCAATATCCGCCGACTGATATTCGTCAAGAATTTCAGTGCTGTCGGGATAGGCTTTTTTCAACTCAGCTTCTGCTTTAACAAGCCTGTCAAGGGCTGCCTTGTATGAACCGTCCATATCCTCAATTTCGGTCAGGTGGAACAGGTCATAGTCGTAAAGTTCATCGAGAATATTTTTCATTTTTGTGTCCTCCATATTATTTGGTTGATGTTCTTCTCAAAAGAAAATAACAGGAGTATGACCATAATGTTGTCCTTTGTCTGTCCTTTACAAGTTTCCAAAAGATAGAATAAAGGACAGCATAATAAAACGAGTTAAGGTTGAAAAATGCCGTAAATACGGGCTATTTCCCATATCACGGCAGGTTAGAAAATGTGAAAAATTTAATTCAATTCCCGTACGGGTCACTTAACGAAAGATTCGCAAATGACGGTATATCGCCATTTGCGAATTTCTTTTTATCCGTAAAAATGTCATTTGTTCTTTGTTTGTTCTTTATTTCAAAAAAACGTCGTTTTCAGAGCCGGAGGTTATTCACCTCCCGGCTCCTTTTTATTGCCTGAAAAATCAAGTGCTGCACTGACTGCTTCTGAGACTTTCGCCTGTGCTTCTTCCAACATATGACAGTAAATATTACTTGTTGTAGAAACAGTCGAATGTCCTAACGCTCCCGAAACAGTCACGATGTCTACACCCTGATTAACAAGAAGCGATGCGAACAAATGTCTGAAACTATGTAATCCATAGAACGGAAGGTCATGCTTCTCACAGAATTCGCCGAGCCAGAAGTACGGAGTGCCGTTCTGCATGGGCAGTCCTTTCCACTTGGTGTAGAGCCTGTCTGCCTCCACCCACTTGTCACCGCATTTAAGAGCCTGCATATCCTGCTCGTCCTTGTACTCACGGAGCATATCCATTATTTCCTGCGGAAATTTCAGCGTTCTCTGTGACTTCTTTGTCTTGGTTGTGTCGGTGTACGTTCCCTTTCTGCCCGTGTAGTTGCTTGTTCTGCGGACACTGATGATATTGTTCTCAAAGTCCACATCTTTCCATTCAAGTCCTAACATCTCACCACGGCGGAATCCGCTGAATATCATCAGGTTGAAGAATGTACGATACTTCAGTGGCTCATTGTTCAGCAGAGAAAGAAACCTCTGTACCTGTTCGGGGGTGTATATCTTCTTCTCCGCCTGATTGTTCTTCGGCAACGTTACCTTTGTGCATGGATTGTCGTTCACCACACCCATTTTCACGGCATAACTGAAAACATCGGATACGAAGCTCAGGTTATGCCTTATGGTCTTGGGTGCAAGAGGCTTTCCTGTGCGTTCATTCGCTCCCTCTCTTGAAAGAGAATTGACGAATGCTTGTATCTGTCTCGGGGTTATTTTGTCCATTCTCATGTGACCAAGTGCTGGGTATATCCTGCCCCTGAGCTGAAGCATCCGCTCGTATGTAGTGCTTCTGAGAGCGTTTTTAGCGTAGTTCTCGAACCACTCCTCCGCAAGCTCTTGAAACTTCATAGCGGAAGTCTTGAAACCGTGATTGACCGATTCCTCGAACATGACCGCCTGACGGTTCAGCTCCTTTTCGATCTGCTTCTTGGTCATACCCTCGTCGGGCTTCCAGGTCATGGACTGTTCCTTGTGATTGCCGTTTACATCATAGCCGCAGCTTACTCTGATAAGATAGCTGTTGCCACGCTTCTTTATTGTTGCCATAGATTACCTCCTAAGATCTATGACATAACCTTGTACATCTATGATTGTAGCGCAATATTTCGGGCTTGTCAAGAGATTTGACGTATCTTTTCGGGGGATGTCATAAAGTTTCATCTTTTGTTCTGTTTTATATTATTCCAGTCCCCACGATTTTTTCTTTTTGGTGGTTTGGTATTCTAACTGCTGTGCCTGTTCTCTCTGCTGTTGCTCTCTGAGCATCTCTTTCGCCTATGACGTCCGCCACGACGATGACTGTAACGGCAGGATTATCGATGTCAGGCCTTACATATTGGTCAATCACTGGGGAACAGTGATCTGTAAAGAACCTATCGAAATGACCGACATCGGCTGTAAATTCGTCGAGGAAAGTGATTACAGGTATACAGGCGAGACTTGTAGATTATTCGACTATATATAATCCTATTAGCAATTATATATTAGCCAGAGAACACCGTATGATTTTTATTGCTTTTTAAGGCTGTATATGTTATAATCATTATAACTAAATTCATATTACGTGTCAGGAGGGATATCATGAGTAAAAGCACTCGCTGCTTGTATCATAATCAGTTTACTGGTTTTATATCTGATGATGAGCAATCGATACTCGGTATTCTTTGTGATGGCTATCACGGCTCTGTACAGAGCACTCAGATAGAGGCATGGAAAAGCGAGATATCATTAATGAAGAGAGTTCTCCTACCATATCAAAACGAAAGCGGAAAGATCGTATTTGAATACGATATCCCACGTCTTGGAAAACGAATTGATGTGATTCTTCTTCTGAAAGGTATTATTTTCTGCATAGAGTTCAAAACCGGTAATAAAGATACACTGGCAGAAGCTGATGTAGATCAGGTTCTTGACTATGCTCTTGATCTGACGAACTTTCATAAATTCAGCGAGAACCGTCTTATCGTACCCATTCTGATAGTATCAAAATATCAAAGGAGCTCCACTGTTATACAGAAATCCGTATATGACGATAATGTACTTAATCCCTTGATATCGGGTGAAAACGGATTGCAGGAGCTCATACATAAAGTAATAGAAAAATATCCCGACCTTCCACCGCTTGAAGAAAACTGGATCATAAGTCCGTATGCACCAACACCGACTATTATCGAAGCTGCACGAACGCTGTATGAAAGCCATTCTGTTGAGGACATTACAAGACATGAAGCCGATAAGGTCTCCACAGATGCGACGATCTCATGTATACTGGATGTGATAGAAAGAAGCAAGCATAACGGCGAAAAAAGCATCTGTTTTGTGACAGGTGTGCCAGGTGCGGGAAAAACACTTGTTGGTCTGGAAGTTGCTGTAAGGCAGACGTATCAGGGACACGATAAACCAATTGATGATGAAGGTGCTGTATACTTATCAGGTAACGGTCCTCTGGTTGCAGTTTTAACAGAAGCACTTGCTAAGGATAATTATAAAAAATGCAAAGATAGAGGGGAAACCAAAAAGCTCACCGATTCACGACGTGAAGTCGGTAAGTTCATCAATATGATTCACCGCTATCGTGACAATATGCTTGCCAAAATAAAGAATCCTGTGGAGAACGGCGTGCTTGAAATTGATCCTGAGAAAGCAGTGAAAATGGCTGAATCCGGTTATGGTGAGGTCGAACACGTAGCCATATTTGATGAGGCACAGCGTTCATGGACGCATAAACGTCTTGCAGAGTACCTAAAGCGCGGCGGAACCTACGGAAACAAACTGAAAGTTCCGAATTTCCCGATGTCGGAAGCCGGTTTCCTGATCTGGTCGCTGGATCAGAGAGAAGACTGGGCAACTATCGTTTGCTTAGTCGGAGGAGGTCAGGAGATCAATACTGGCGAAGCAGGTATATCCGAATGGATCAATGCACTGAATAACGATTTTCCCGATTGGAAAGTATATATATCACCGAAGCTTACAGAGTCCGAATATGCCGAAGGCAGAGTAAATGAACTTCTGAGAGAAAACAGGAATGTAACATTCTCAGCTGACTTGCATCTCAGCGTTAATTTGCGTTCCTTCCGAGCTGAAAAGCTCTCGACATTTGTTCATATGCTGTTATCCTTTGATGAACAGGCTAAGAATGTGTATCAAGAGTTCTGTGATAAATATCCCATTGTATTGACAAGAAATATGAATACTGCAAGAAAATGGCTCAGGGACAGGGCAATGGGAACTGAAAGAACGGGTATACTTGTCACAAAAGAAGCAGCACGCTTTAAGCCATTGGCTGTACATATTCTGCCTTCCGGTGATGAAAATGCAGTGCATTGGTTCCTTGAAGATAAGACGGATACACGTTCTTCCAACTATCTGGAAGATGCCGCAACCGAGATTCAGGTTCAGGGATTGAAGCTTGATTATGCTTGCCTGCTGTGGGATGCAGATATGCGCTATGAAAACGGTGAATGGCATTTTTATAAGTTCAACGGGCAGACTAAATGGAATGAACAGAACGGCGACAGCGAAAGTATGCAGGAGCGTCGAAAATATATGCTCAATGCTTACCGTGTTCTGCTTACTCGTGCCAGAAAAGGTCTGGTGATATGCGTTCCCGAAGGAAATGCAAATAAAACAGTTGGCGGATTCTGGGAAGACGAAACAAGAAAGCCAGAATATTACGACGGAACATATGCTTACTTAAAGTCTTTAGGTTTAGAAGAAATATGAATATAACCGAACTTCAAAACAGGATCACCGAACTCGAAAAAGAAAACGAATATCTTAAAGCATTATTAGATAATGCCGGCATTTCATATAACACAAATTTCCCATATGAACAATCGCCACAGGAAATATATGATGAAAATCAAGGTGGAAGAATAATCCCCGTACAGATCACTCATAATCATGTACGGGCATTCTTTTCTTATTTCTGGGGACGAATGGACGTTTTCAGTAAAAGATATCAGAACAAATCAACCGGAAAAGCAGGCTATTTTACTCAATGCGATAATTTCTGGAGGCATGGGATTTGTCCGAAAGCATCGGGAGTAAAGATAAAATGTAAGGATTGTAATAATCGTTCATGGACAAAACTGCTTGCATTTCACATAGAATCTCATCTTATCGGTAAAAAGGATGATGCCTCGGATGTAATTGGAATATATCCGTTGTTTCCTGATGGAACGTGCAGATTTCTTGTATTTGATTTTGATAATCATGACAAAGGCTCTGAGGGAAATGATAATGCAAATTCTGATGATACATGGATCGAAGAAGTTAATGCATTAAGAGAAATCTGTAATAAAGCTAAGATACCGACTTTAGTTGAACGTTCACGATCAGGGCGTGGTGCTCATTTATGGATATTCTTTAATGCACCTATAGACGCATCGTTAGTAAGAAGATTCGGAACAGCTTTATTGGACAAGGGCGCTGAATCAGTTAATCTGAAATCGTTCCATTATTATGACAGAATGCTCCCTGCACAGGACGCATTAAATAACGGAGAGTTAGGAAATCTGATAGCACTCCCACTGCAAGGACAGGCATTAAAAGACGGCAACAGTGCATTTATTGATGAAAATTGGAATGCATATCATGACCAATGGAAAGCTCTGTTATCCACGAATAAATTATCAAAACAGCAGGTTGAAGACTATATCACAGACCGGTATTCTGAAAGCAAGCAAAATAATCATGCCCTTCTCAATGATGATACTAAGCCATGGGAGCAAACAACTTTTTTCCACAAGGAAGACGTTTCGGGAAATCTAAAGGTTGTTTTATCAAATCAGATATATGTCAAAGCAGAAAAACTGAAACCGAGAATACAAAATCAAATCAGGAGACTGGCTGCTTTTTCAAATCCGCAGTTTTATAAAAACAAGGCGATAGGCCTTTCAAATTATGCTCAGTCCCGATTTATATATTTAGGGCAACACCGCACAAAGCCCGCCTGACGGCTTTGCACTGAATCTGCTTACATATTTTCCGTCATCTTGCACAGAAATCCCTTGACATACGTCCGTATGCCTGCGGAATTTCTATACAATCTGACGAAAAATCTGTCGGCGCATATTCAGCACAAGTTTTGTGCGGTGTTGCCTTAGGTTACGATGAAAACGGGTATATCTGCATTCCGAGAGGACTACTTGATACATTGCAGGAACGATGTAAAAATGCAGGTATCAACATAGAGGTTGACGATAAGAGAAGCAACGGAAAAACGCTGAATGTAGAGTTTAATGGTAAATTGCGTGATAATCAGAAAGATGCAATTACAGCTCTGATGAAGTATGATAACGGAATAATAAGCGCAGCTACCGCTTTCGGCAAGACAGTAACTTGCAGTGGTATTATCTCAAAAATAAAGACTTCAACGCTCATTCTTCTTGAGTCATCTGCTCTTGTGGAACAATGGGAGAAAGCGCTTAACACTTTTCTGACAATAAATGAAGAATTGCCTGAATATCAGACCAAAACAGGCAGAGTCAAGAAAAGAAAAAGTGTAATAGGAATAATACACGGAGCAAAGGATACCTCCACAGGCATTATAGATATCGCTATGGCAGGCTCTCTTTGTAAAAAAGGCGAGTACCATCCAAAACTAAAGGAATATGGTTTGGTAATTGTAGATGAATGTCATCACAGTGCTTTGTGAGGTCAATGCAAAATACATTTATGGTGTAACTGCGACTCCATTCAGGGGAGACGGCTTAGAGAAAATCATTTTTATGCTTCTTGGAGACATAAGATATAAGTATACAGCCAAAGATAAGGCAGAAGAACAAGGCATATCACATTATGTTGTACCACGATTTACAAGGGCAGTCAGCCCGCACGTAAGGGATAGGCTTCACGTTAATGATGCTTACGAGATTATCCGTAATAACGAAATCAGAGATGATCAGATAATCACTGATATAAAAAGCTGTATTGAAACTGGACGAACTCCTGTTATTCTTACAAAATACACCGATCATGCAGCACAGCTATATGAAAAAGTAAAATTATATGCTGACAACGTATTTCTGCTTACAGGAACAAAATCGAAGAAAGAACAAAAAGCTGTAAGATCAGCTATGGAGCAAGTACCTGCCAATGAAAGCATGATACTTATCGCAACCGGACAGCTTATCGGTGAAGGCTTTGATTATCCGAGGCTTGATACACTGTTCCTGGCTACTCCTGTTGCGTGGAAAGGTATTGTTGAACAGTATGCAGGACGTCTGAACCGTGATTATGACGGAAAAGACAATGTTATGATCTATGACTATGTAGATATACATATCCCCGTTTTCGATAAAATGTATGCAAAGAGGTTAAAGGCATACAAAAGAATAGGCTATCAGCTTTATACAGGTGAAACTCTCGAAAATCAGGCATCTAATTCGATATTTGACTCTGAAACATATCTTACTGTATATGAGAAAGATTTGAAAAATGCTGCAAAAGATATTGTTATCTCCAGTCCTACGCTTGGAAAATACAAAGTTCACAGAATGATAAGCCTTCTTAAAGAACAGCAGGAATCAGGCGTAAAAGTTACAATTGTAACATGGCATCCCGAAGTATATAAATATGGAAAAGATGAATACAGAATAGAACTTATGGAGCTCTTACGCAATGCAAGCTTTCATATCGAACTGATGAACGAATCTTGTCAGCATTATGCTGTTATTGATGGTGAATTAGTATGGTATGGAAGTATGAACCTCCTGTCAAAAGATGATATAGAGGACAATATCATGCGTGTATCAAGTAAAGCCATCGCTGCAGAGTTACTGGAAATGACGTTCAAAAAAGATAATGATCTTAATGAATATCAGCTGCCACTAAACCTGTAGAAATACTGAATAAAAAACTATACTCACGGTTTACTTGCTTTTTCCGAAAAGCTATGCTATAATACAGGTAAAGTCAGAACAGGAACGGTCGCAGAACGACCACTGTAACAAGAATAATTACGAAAGGAGTTACCCGAAATGAAACAGTTTACTATGGTATATCTGTATAGCGAACACTATGAGGAAAGTTTCTATCACGAGAGTGAAGAAGCTCTTATTGTGCTGCGTACAGAACATAGTGGATAGTCATTTCGGAGAGCACTTTCTTTGTGTTGTGATCCATACAAATGATAAACACCGTCTGTATGTAAGCAGGCGGTGTTTTTGTTTATCATAATACAGAGAAAGGAGTTGCTTACGATGCCGGTGATTGACGTAAAGGCAACAGGAAATAATATAAAGAATATCATCAGATCCAAAGGCTTCAAAATATCCGATGTACAGGCAAGATGCGGTTTCAATACTCCACAGGCGATATTCAAGTGGATGCGTGGAGATGCTGTACCTACTATCGACAACCTGATAATACTTGCGGATATGTTTGATATTCCGATAGATAAAATAATAATCGTCACCCGAATATGAGTGACGATACATGGGTAAGTGCGCCGAATTGGTGAAGGCAGCGGATGCGCTGTGAGCGTAGCGAGGAAGTCCCCTTGGGGGATAAATCCGTGACATAGAAACGCTGTAGGTTCGAGTCCTACCTTACCCACCATATGGCGGATTCGTCTAACAGGTCAGGACAAGAGGCTTTCAATCTCTAAATAGTGGGTTCGATCCCCCTATCCGTCACCACAAGCTGAGCCAGCTTGACCGCAGCCACGTTGACGCTCGCAAGCTCGCTCACTTTGTATGTAAGTGTTACTCTGCTTTCGCTTACAGAAGTTTTTTCAAATCACTATTTTATTTATGGCGGATTCGTCTAATCGGTCAGGACAAGAGGCTTTCAATCTCTAAATGCTGGGTTCGAGCCCCGCATCCGTCACCAGGTATTCGTCGTCTAATGGCAGGACGTCAGATTGTGGCTCTGAAAATGAGAGTTCGATTCTCTTCGATTACCCCAGCGTCGAGCAGACGCGCGCGGTCTCGCGTTTCACTTTTTGCGGAACGCGAGAAACCTCCGCGCATTCAGCATTGCGGAAAGTCAAGATCTATACAAGGTCGCATAAGCCTAACTGGTAAGGCAGCAGTTTGCTAAACTGTGAGTAATCGGGAAATCCTGATGTCTGAGTTCGAGTCTCAGTACGACCGCCAAAAGCATTATGCAGAAAATGCACATTACTATGAGTTGTTGTATTATTTGCAACAACTGAAAAACTAACCGTTGCAAAAAACGCAACTGTTACTGCTAAAATGAGTTGTCGCATATTTTGCGATAACTGACAACAGCTCCCGTCCAGATACAGACAGGAGCTGTTTTATATTGACGAACACACTATTATGTCTGATAAAAATCAAGAAACCGTGGGTATAGCTTTGAAGTGCCTCAATAAAGACTATTTGCCCGGTAACGATAATAAAGCAAGCAATGGGGAGAGCCGTTTATATATCACTCCTGTTTCCTTGCTTCCAAAAGACTTCATAAGAGCATTATTTACTTGCTGTTTGGTTTCAGATTTGAGGACTGTCTGAATTATGATCTCTTTTTTCTGCTTATATTTCTTTTCCTTAAAGTGCTGGCCAAAGAAAGAGCGTATCTGTGCTTCTCTCCTATCAGGATTGATTTCCTTTTTAGGTGTAGAAGCAGATTTTTTCTTAGGTGCTGATTCTTTCTTTACCGTTGGCTCAGTATTTGGAGTGGAAATACCATTAGTTGTTCTTTCTCTTACTAACGTGATCTCCTCGCCATTAAGGAACTTCTGCTTTAACGCCTCATCTGAAAAGATATAATCCAAGCTTTCCTTAAAACCATCAAACATGGTGTGATTCGTGGCTTCCTGAAATCTTCGGGAATCACCTGATTGCTCTAACTTGCGATTTAGTTCTTCTTTTATGATTTCATCTATCTGATTGCCTGAAGGCAGCTCGTTTTTTCTCGATACCATATGTTCCTGCGTTTCTATTGAAAAATCGAAACGGAATTTGGCAGTATTATGCTTATAGTACCAAAGTGAACAGTCACATATTGTTTGGCATAAATATGTTACATCGACCATAATATTACGCAGCTTAACAATAGGGGTATCAATAAATAAGGCTGTACTCCAAATTTTAGTGCCATCTCCAAGAATCAGAATAAATCTGTCGAGCTGGTTCGCTTCATTCTTTACTTTGCTGCTGTCTATATTCGGGGAGCCTGTGTGAAGAAAGGTGTTACGGAGATTGTATACGATCTCACCGCTCAGGTACGGATTATCTTTATCATCCGACATATATTCATCGAGGTATTTGTTATACCATTCAATATAGCGTTTTGCTGTTGATGTTTCATTGGGATACTCTGCTGCTGCGCATATATCAGGCAGTGCAAGTGACATGGCTAATGCGGAAAAATAGCATTTATTCTTTAGAGAATTCTCTATATCACTGACATATATTCTGATCATAATATCCCTCCATATATTAAAAAGGAGTTTTCATTAATCCCAAGTATACCACACTTCGATTGATTTGTCCACCATTCTGATTGAAAAACTCCCCCAAATATGATATAATTATGGAAACTATCGGAAAGGAGCCGCGGCTACTATGATAATACTGATAACAGGCGCTTCACATACAGGAAAAACGCTCCTTGCACAGAAACTGCTTGAAAAATACAAGTACCCTTACCTGTCTATCGACCACCTGAAAATGGGACTTATAAGAAGCGGTCAGACCGAGCTCACTCCCTATGACGACGACAAGCTGACGGCATACCTCTGGAATATCCTGAAAGAGATGATAAAGACTGCCATTGAAAACGAACAGGATCTCATAATCGAGGGCTGTTATATTCCCTTTGACTGGAAGAACAGCTTTGACGCCGACTATCTGTCGCAGATAAAATACATATGCCTTGTTATGAGTGAAAGCTACATAACCAGCCATTTCAGTGACATTGTCAGCTTCGGGAACGCTATCGAGAAAAGGCTCTCCAATGACCTCAGTATTAAGGACATAATACAGGACAATCAAGAATATCTCCGCGGCTGTATCAGTTACGGACTTGACTATTTTCTGATAAATGATGAATACGATTTGGAAAGGTGCTGTATATGAGCAACCCATGGGAAGAAATAAGTCTTGACGACTACGAAAAGCACATGAGCCTTGACTCCGTGCGGCAGCTTCAGGCGCTCGATTCCATAATGCAGGAGCAGTTCGCCGCCTATCCTGTAGAGACTGCCGCAGTTCTGGGAGTTGCAGGCGGAAACGGACTTGAACACATCGCCACCGACAAGTTCCGCAGGGTCTACGGAATCGACATCAATGCGGACTACCTCAGTGCGGTATCTCAGCGATATACTCAGCTTTCGGGAGTTCTGGAGTGCCTGCACATCGACCTTATAAACGAGGCTGAGAAGCTCCCGCAGGCACAGCTTCTGATAGCGAACCTGCTTATCGAGTACATCGGCTACGGAGCGTTTCAGCGAGCCGTTTTGCAGACTGCTCCCCTGTACATTTCCTGTGTGATACAGATAAACACGGACGAGGAGCAGTGGGTGTCGGAGTCGCCGTACCTGCGAGCTTTCGACAGGCTGGACGAGGTTCATCACCAGATGGAGGAAAAGGCTCTCACGGCTGCCATGAAGGAGATAGGCTACTCGGTGATATTGCAGAAGTCCGAACCGCTCCCCAACGGCAAGGCACTGGTGAGGGTGGATTTTAAGAAAAACGAGGTGTAATATGTCATTTTTATCGAAATTATTCGGCAGTAAAAAGCCTGAAAGAGAGCTCAAAGTCATTCACGACAAATACTGTGATTTTACCGATGCAGACGACGTTTCAGAGTACAAAGGCACAGTGAAATGGCACAATTATGATTGTGACATTTTGCTTGATATTGATGAATACCCAAGCGAGAACCCAACCATTGAAAAATCACTCGCCGTATTTCATATGCTTTATGAAAACATGGAGGAATGGGACAGAAAGGTCAAGGAGTGTGCCGCGGCTGAATTTATGGACGAAAACGGTATGGTCGAGATATGGGGCGACGGCAAAGAGGACAATGTTCCGCCAATGCCAAAAGAAGAATTCATAAAAGAGATTGCTGTTTTTGAAATACTCATTACAAACAATGGCGAGATAACATTCAGGATACCTGCTGACGGCTTGTTCACTGACCATGAGATCGTGATTGAAGCCAAAAGCACCGGTGAGATACTGTCCTGTTCACTTGCGGGATAAACCACTATAAATCCGCCTGACACAACAAGCCACAAAATATCAGGACATCGAAGGATTTCCCCCGACTACAAAAGCCAGATATGGATTCCTGTTGTAAGTGAATAAAACGCACATACAGTTTTGCCCCTGAACGTTTCAATTAACGCTCAGGGGCATTGTGTTTTATTCTGCTGTTAATATCTGCTTTTCCAGAACGAACCGAGCAAGCTCAACATTACCGTCTGTTTCGGTGGATACTATACGGAATCCGCATTTTTCGGTATAGAACTTAACATTTTCTTTCTTATCAACAGGTGTTACTAAAGTTATCTTCTCCCAATCCTCATAAAGAGTCTTTACGAACCTAACCGCTTGTGTACCTATTCCTTTGCCCTGATACTCTGGAACAATGCACAGGCAAGTGATCTCATACACTCTCATTTCCTGCATTTTACAGGAAACGCTCCCAACAGGTTTATTATCGCATAGTATGATATATTTCGGATGATCTCTTATTGACGCTTCCAGCATTTCTATCGTTTTGCCGTAACCGGGACACGCACCAAATCTCATGTAATCGCTGTAAAATGAAGCATTGTAGATATTTATCAGCATTTCTGCATCTGCTGTTTCAGCTTTTCTGTATTCTATCTTCACAGTTTATCAGCTCCTTGATCTCCGATTTGTATTAGTAAATTATAGCATCACTGCCGCATCAATAAAACACCGCTGTGCGGAGTTCTTCCCCTGAACGTTTCAATTAACGCTCAGGGGCATTGTGTTTGTTTATGCTGCGGAGATAAACCTGTTACTGTTTGTCAAGCCCTTTTAAAAATATTTTCATCATACTAGCTTTCAACACATGGGCATGACAATAAAGCCGAATAACAGTATCGTTTTTCGGCTTAAAAGGGAAAGATACAGCAGATCAACAATAGACTTCCATTACTCTTGCGTAATAGATGCGCAGGAACTTGTTGAAACCTGCAATTTTAGCCACACGTTTTGGTTTTCCCTCATTTTCTTTTTTTATTATAAAGTCATAGACAGCAGAATCATCTGTTGGCTTGGTAACTTTCAAAGCGTGCATGATCTCATAACCTATTTTGCGAAGCGATGCTGAGCCTCGTTTGGAGATATGACGGTTGGTTCCTACAAAAGATCCGGATTCATATGGTGGAGCATCAATTCCTGCAAAAGCCACCAGCGCACTGCCATTATGGAATCTCCTGACATCGCCAATCTCTGCTATCAGGCGTACAGAAAGCACTGTTCCCACGCCTTTCATCTCATTCACAACAGAGTATTCAGGTAAAGCACTTGCAATTTCCTGCATTTGTGATATAATG
>ACOK01000037.1 GCA_000174895.1 Ruminococcus flavefaciens FD-1 | reverse complement strand
CCTCAATAGACTCGTGTAAAAACTTCTGTAAGAGTACAGCAGTTATGTGCTTTCCTTGTTTTTATCACAGATACTTCAGTATCTCCTCACGGTTGCTGTCGTACTTGCTGTCGGAAATGCCGAAGTCCATTTCCTTGTAATTCCACACTGCACGGGAAATGCCGTGCTTGCTGAACACCTTGTTGATGACCTTGAACCACTTCAGCGAATCCTCGGCGGACACGACATCGATCACACCGTATTCACCGCAGTAAAGAGTAGTGCCGTACTTCTCGGCCGTGCTTATGGCTGTGGAGAAAAGCTCCTCGAAATACGCCTCGGAAGTCTCGCTGTCCTCGAATTTCATCCTCTCCCCGGGGATGATATCGGGAGTCCATGTTGCACCCTGATGAGTGAATTTCAGCGGTTCGTAGCAGTGGAAATTGTACACTACCCTGTCATCGTGCGGCGCATTGAGGAACTGCACTGTGTCCGCTGCATTATTGTGGTAGCTTCCGAGAAGAATAATCACCTCGGGAGCTATTTTTCTAATCCTTCCGATACAGATATCCGAAATCTCGTTCCACTTGCCGATGAACGCCTCATCGGTCACCTCATTGAGAAGCTCAAAAACGATATTGTCGGTGTCGTGGCCGTATCTTCTTGCTATCTCTTCCCACAGGATGTAGAAGCGCTCCTGATACTCTTTATTGTCGAAAAAGCCGCTTTCAGGCTCGCCGAAATCAAATGAGAAACCGGCTGTCTTGTGGAGGTCGATGACCAGTTTCAGCCCATATTTGCGGCAAAGTTCAACGACCTTGTCTATTCTGTTATAGCCGTCCTCGATAACGCTTCCGTCGTTATTCTGAACGATATTATAGTCGATGGGAAGTCTTACGTGGTCGAATCCCCAGTCTGCTATCTGCTTTATGTCGTTTTCCTTTACAAAGTTATCCAGTCTTTCACGGCTGTAGTCACACTGCGACATCCATCCGCCCAGATTGATTCCCTTGATAATTCCTCTGCTTTTAAGCATAATATTCACCTCTAAAACTCCGAACTAACTGTTCTGATATACAGCTGTAGTTCCTATAGGCAACACCGCACAAAGCCCGTCTGACGGCTCTGCACTGAATCTGCGGACATATTTTCCGTCATCTTGCACAGAAATTCCTTGACATACGCTAGTATGCCTGCGAAATTTCTGTATAATCTGACGAAAAATCTGTCACCGCATCTTCAGCACAAGCTTTGTGCGGTGTTGCCTTTAAAATACAGCATTTTCAACGCCTGATCACTATAATTATTCTTCCAAAAGTTTCAGGGATGATTTTATGTTCCGTCTCCCTTGATATGTCGGATTAGACTGTTACTTCATGTCCTCGTTGATCCTGCGGCATATCTCCTCGATATACTCCTGATCGAAATGTCCGTCGGAGAAGCTTACCATAACACGGAGCGGATTGTCACGAAGCTGAGCCTCCATCATAAGCTTTGTGGATTCGCCAAGCTCGTTGTTATCGCTTTCGGTGTTGAGATTCTTGGCAAAATCGCTGATAAGTTCAGCCACATACTTCTCTCCGTCGGGCAGAGCAAGAACGTCTCCGAGAGTTGTATTTCTTGTGCATACAAAGGGCATTCTGTCCTTTGACTCAACATGGATAACTGATGAAAGCTTGATGTCACGGGATGAACTTCCTATCATTATCTCAAAATCGCCGCTTTCAACGAACCAGTCATGAGTCTTGTCGCTGTAGAATACGAATGCCTTTCTGTCAAGAGTGAACACGATGACCTTTGACTCGCCGGGAGCAAGCTCTATCTTCTCGAAGCCTTTAAGCTCCTTGACAGGCCTGATGACCGAGCTTTCGATGTCACGGACGTAAAGCTGTACTACTTCACGGCCTGCCACATGGCCTGTATTCTTGACGGTAACGGATACTGTCAGCGAATCACGGTCAGTGATGTTCTTAGCGTAAAGCTTCAGGTCGCTGTAGGCAAAAGTGGTGTAGGAAAGACCGTGACCAAACGGGAAGAGAACTTCCATTTCCTTTTTGTCGTAGTAGCGGTAGCCCACGAATATACCCTCGCTGTACTTGACGGTATCGCCTTCGCCGGGGAAATTCAGATAGGACGGATTGTCCGAAAGCTTCACAGGGAAAGTCTCTGCAAGCTTGCCGCTTGGGTTGATCTTGCCGAAGAGGACATCGCACACAGCCTCGCCCACTGCCTGACCGCCGAGATATACTTCAAGAATGCCCTTGACATTCTCTATCCACGGCATCTCAACAGGTGAGCCGTTGTGGAGGACTACCACGGTATTAGGCTGAACTGCCGCAACTCTGCGGATAAGCTCGTTCTGACACTCGGGCATTCCCATGTGCTTCCTGTCGAATCCCTCTGACTCGAAAAGGTCGGTAAGACCTGCGAATACAACGGCTATATCACTGTTCTTGGCGAGTTCAACAGCTTCGTTTATCAGGCCTGCGTCGATTATATCCTCGTCAGTCCTGTAGCCCTCGGCATAGGAAACAGAGGCATACTTTTCAGCTGACGAAAGGGCATCTGATACACGGAATGCGTTGATATGTGCGCTTCCGCCGCCCTGGAATCTCGGCTTCTTTGCGAATTTTCCGATGAATGCTATCTTGCGGTTTCTGGGCAGAGGAAGAACTCTGTCGTCATTTTTCAGCAATACCATGCACTGTGAAGCTATCTCGGCAGCAAGTGCGTGGTCGGCATTCTTGTCCCAGACAGCTTCCTCGTCACGGCCTTTAAGGTAATTGTCAACTGTTCTGAGGACCCTTTCGCAGGCTTTGTCAAGGTCAGCCTTTGGCAGAGTGCCGTTTTTGACAGCCTCGGCTATCTTCTTGTCGTTGACACCGCCGCTGGAGGGCATCTCAAGGTCAAGGCCTGCTGCAACGCCTTTGACACGGTCGTTTACAGCTCCCCAGTCGCTGACTACCATGCCCTCGAAGCCCCACTTGTCACGGAGGACATCGGTGAGGATGTACTTGTTTTCTGAGGAATATTCGCCGTTTATCCTGTTGTATGAACACATGATAGTTGCCGGCTTTGCCTCACGCACAGCATACTCAAAAGCTGAGAGATAGATCTCGTGGAGAGTGCGCTCGTCTATCTCAGCGCTAACGCTCATGCGTCGGTTTTCCTGATTATTGGCAGCAAAATGCTTCAGGCTTGTGCCTACCTTTTTGCTCTGAACGCCCCTGATGTGGCTTGCTGCCATATTTGAAGCGAGGAAGGGATCCTCGGAGAAATACTCGAAATTACGTCCGCAGAGAGGTGAACGCTTGATGTTTGTGCCGGGGCCGAGGATGACGCCTACATTTTCAGCCTGACACTCGTTGCCAAGTGCCTGTCCGAGGCGGAAAAGGAGGTCACGGTCAAACGAACAAGCCAGTGCGCAGGCCGCAGGGAAGCAGACTGCCTCGATGCTCTGGTTTACGCCTGCCTCCTCATCGTCAACACGCTGTTTTCTCAGACCGTGAGGGCCGTCGCTCATCATCATCTGAGGGATGCCGAGACGCTCGACTGCCTTGGTATGCCAGAAATCAGCACCTGAGAGAAGGGAAGCTTTTTCTTCGATAGTGAGTTTGGAAAGAAGCTGTTTTATATCCATTGATCTACCTCCGTTATCTGCAAAGTGTTTACAAAAATAATATAGATTTATTATATCACATTTCCGCCCATATTTCAAGTAGAATTAAAGAAAAAACAGGCATCCCGAAAGAAGAACGTTACTGGCTAACGAAAAACTGATTTCGGGACGTCGAGGACGCCGTCCCCTACATAATCATTCACGTAAATCCGGCTCAATGTAGGGGCGCACAGTGTGCGCCCTTGAAAAATCGCCATGACTAATTTTGGGATGGCCATTGGCCGTCCTTCACCTTAGCTGTTACTTTTCCAAAATATGAGGGCGAGCGGAACTCGCCCCTACATAAACCAACTAATACTCTCCGGTTTGTAGGGGCGCTTTCCGAGCGCCCTTGTTATTATCAGTCCCCATAAATACTTTCCGATATACAAAACAGACACCCCGAAGGATGCCTG
>ACOK01000038.1 GCA_000174895.1 Ruminococcus flavefaciens FD-1 | reverse complement strand
TCAATAGACTTCCGTGTAAAAACTTCTGTAAGAGTACACAGGTAAAATAAAAAGGAGCTGAAAAGCTCCTTATTCTTCGGTTATATCCTTTTCAATCTCCTCGATAGGAGGTCCATCCACAGGTTCGATAGGTGTTTCCGTTTCGATATAGCTGACGGCGTTTTTCAGTGCGTCAACGGAATTTTTCAGCCTCTCCAGGTCGATTACGCCTGCAACGGATACGTCGTCACCGCTGCCCTTGCGTGTCATTTCCGGGAGAAACTCCGCAAGCTGACGGGAGCCTTCAATAATGCCGTTTTCGGCAAAGGTAAGCGCAAGACCACGGTAGAATCCGTGAAGCTGTTCGATAGCCCAGTAGGAATTCTGAACTCCGTCAGTGCCAACGAAAATAGCGGGAGGAATGAAATCCTTGGGAAAGTATACGAATCTTGCCGACAGCACAGCATCGTCCTGGCAGAGGGAAGTTGTGATATTGTCGAAGCATCTCGGATCGTCAGGGACAGGGTCGGAAGCGATTCCCGAGCAGTCCACGGTAACGCATTTCCCGTCGCCGATCTGACCGCAGAAAGCGAAATCCTCGGTAGCGGCGATGAAGGCAAGAGTAGTGCCGTAAGCGCTGATATATTCGCCGTTCATGTAGTTCTCACGGTAGAAAGCCAGATTATCGGGGATCTTGTCAAGCTCCTCGGGAGTGAACGGCTCCTGTTCATGATCGGCTTCTGTGCGGTTATGCCATCTTGAAACAATGCTTCTCCAGAGCTGATCGAGGATGGCATCACGCTGTTTCGGGTCATCGAGGACTTCTTCCGCATCCCTGATACTTTCCATGAACTCGGAAACGCAGTCGAAAGCACATTCCACGGCAAAGCGTGAGCCTCTTTCTGTTCTGAGATAGTGGGGGCTTCCGTGTCCGTCGGCAACAGCGGCAAAGATGAAATCATCGTTGTTGATTGCCATTGAAGCGTCCTGACATACGATATCCTTTTTTATATGGTTGGCACCTCTGCTTGTCTGAGCAAAGGAAGAAAATTTTTCCATCAGTTAGTTCCCCTTTTACCAGTCAGCGTCATCCCAGTCAGCGGTATTAGCATCACTGAGAGCCTCTGAGGTCTGTGTCTGTACATCTTCAGCAAGCTGTTTGGATATCTCAACAGGGTCAGTATTACTGTCAACAGTGCTGGAGTGGCTGGCGAATACGCTTGTGATAACGCTTGCCTTTTCGATCATCAGTCTGAGCTGATCTTTATTTCTGACATCGAGAACAGTCTCGATGCTTCCCGAGAAACGGGCGAGAACATCTCTGTCGGCGTCGTCACCGATAGCGAAAGCGATCTTTATGGAACGCTTGAACCAGTTGTTTTCTTTGAGAGTATTCAGCGGGCTTATCCAGTTATCTGTAGGACCGCCGTCGCTGAAAAGCAAAATAACGGGCGGATAAGCACCGGCGGAAGTTTTAAGGAATTCGTTGCGTGAGAGCTTTTTATCCAGTTCCTTGCAGGCTGCACCAAGATCTGTAACACCGCAGGCTTCAAAGGATTTGAAGCGGTACCCCTCGGGTGAAACAGGCTCAGGTGTGACCCATGAAGCTCCTGTTGAAAATTCGAGAACAGCGATCTTTATCTCAGCGTCATCGCTTTCGTCGCTGATCTCCTGGAGGGTCTGCATGACCTCTTCCAGTGCTGACTCCACCTGACCGATCTTGCTTCCCTGCATACTGCCTGAAGTGTCGATGACGTAGAAGAGCGTCATCACCTTTCTGACAGCGGGAGCGTAGTCATCTAATCCCGGCATATCATTGTACCTCCTGAACTTTTATTCTCTAATAATTGTACTATAAATACATGATTTTGTCAAGGTATCAGGCGTTAAAAGCAGGGGATGAGATTTTGAAGATCGGAAATGCTGATTTGCAGGGGAGACAGCGATTTTGTCGTCCCCGGAAATAGTATTTTCATGCCAAAGGGCGCACACTGTGCGCCCCTACAAAAATAGCATTAACCTCAACAAACAAGAAGTGCCGGCGAGCGAAAGCAGATTATGCTAAACGTACAAAGTAAGCGAGCGAAGCAAGCGAATCGTGGAACGCAAGCGGGGGCGTCCCCGCTTGACTTAATTCATATGTTATAGTATAATAGAAGTGTCCGATGTATTTCGGAATATGAAAGGAGCAGCAATATAATGAAAAGATACATAAAGACAATGGCAGGTATAATTGCAATTTCACTTACTGTAACATCACTGTTCTCATGCAGCTCATCGAAAAAAGAGGAAAGCTCAGAAGAAACTGTGACAGAACCTGCTACAACAGAAGCTCCTACCGAAGCTGAAACGGAAGAGGAATTCCGCAAAGCCGAGGCAAGAGAAGAAATGACAATAACCTGGCTTTCAGATTACGACCTTAACCCTGCACGTCACGAGAAGAGAAGCTCCGCCCTTGAGATTTTCGAGGACGTTTTCGGCGGCAAGATAAACTATGTTGCCACTACCGCAGACGGGAAGTACGACCGCCTTGCAGAAATGCTCAACGCAGGCGAAACTGTGGATATGTTCCCCTATGAACAGGGCGCTTTCCCAGAGGGACTTACCCGTGACCTGTACGCTCCCCTTGACCCTTACTATGAGGAACTGGGCATGGATACAGGAATATGGGATGATATGCAGGAAGTTATCGATATGTACAGCTACAGGGACGGCCACTATGTTATCCCTTACAGCTTCACAAATCCCGTGGTTCTGACCTACAGCAGAAAGATGATCCAGCAGGAAGGTCTTTCCGACCCCTATGAGCTCTACAAGCAGGGCAGCTGGAACTGGGATACTTTCATGGATATGATGCAGACATTCAAGGAGAATACTCCCGATGGTACTACAAGATACGGAATAAGCGGCGAGCTTGGAAGAGCAGCTCTTGCTTCATCGGGACGTTCCGTAGTCAACAAGGAAAACGGTCAGCTGGTGAATAATATTTCAGATCCTGAGATAGCAAAGGCTGAGCAGATGGTCATTGATATCAGCCAGCAGGGACTTTACCGCAGCAACTGGCTGGAGCATTTTGACACCGACGGAAATATCCTTTTCTACGCAATGGGATCATGGACTCTCGGCGAATCAAACGCTCTCAACGATGACAAGGATCTTATGATAGTGCCTTTCCCGAAGTCGCCGACGTCCGACAGATACTACATAAGCTGTGACCATAATGCAAGACTGCTTGCAAGAAATTCCCAGAAGGGCGCAGCTGTGGCTACATATATCAGATGCGAGCGCCTTGCTGCAACTGAGGCTACATTTGCCGATGACAAGAAGACAGCCGCTACTACTCCCGTTAAGAGCGCAATGGGCGATGTAAAGAGCGTTATCACTCCCGAGCAGTACGATGCATTGCTTGAATTCACAGATCCCACACAGGTGTTCCCGATATTCGATTTCGGCTATGGCATGGGAAATAATATGTACAACTACAAGGGCGAGGGCGTCCTCTACAGCATGGAAAAGAACCTGACAGACGGCTACTATGCATCATGGGATAACGCCTGCGAAGCATGGACAGGCCTGGTTGCAGGCGAGGTCGATAGATTCGCACAGTAAAAAAGGCGCACTTAACTGTGGTACTCATACAGCAACTTTATACGTGTCTATTGAGGGAATCTGANAATCATTAGTGGGTTTGTGTTGGATTTATCCGATAGAACGAAATGTGCCTCCTTGTTTATTCATAGACCACAAACTATTTGTCAATACAATATTACTATTATGTTTCCGTAAATAGACAGATTAATCTATTAAAATTGTCTCACCATCCCCCGCATTATCAGAATCATAATGTACAATTATCCATAACCTGTCTTAAAATAAGCATTGAAGAATTATTTCTAGATTACTTA
>ACOK01000039.1 GCA_000174895.1 Ruminococcus flavefaciens FD-1 | reverse complement strand
TATACGCGCGATTCCCCTTAGGGTTCTTCCCCCGAACCCCTTTTCCAAGACTTTTAATAGAATTTTTCCCCTGAGAGGGCGCTCCACGAAAGATGTGAAAACCAGTAGTATTACTGGGAGCGCCCTCTCAGGGGAAAAATTAATACTGAAAGTTTTAGGAAAGGAGTTTGAGGGAGAACCCTTTTTCAAAAGGGTTTCCCTCAATAGACACGTGTAAAAACTTCTGTAAGAGTACCGTGGTTACCATCCGCTCTTTTAGTTGAATTGAAGGGATGCCATCAGGCATCCCTTATTCTTTGATTCAGTTGTTATATCAGTCGTTATTCTTGAAGTAAACGTTTCTGTACCAGTCAACAGTTTCAGCAAGTCCCTTGTCAACTGAGTATTCAGCCTTCCAGCCGAGGCGCTCGAATGCCTTTGTTGCATCAAGCTGCTGCATGAGGATCTCTGAAACTTCGCTCTGCTGTACATTTGAAGGGATATTTTCACAGCCCATGATAGTCTTGAGCTTGTTTACGATAGTTTCGATATCTGTTGCGATACCTGTACCGAAGTTGAAGGCATTGCCTGCTACGCCTTCCTTATCGATGTTGTAGAGCATATACATATAAGCGTTAACGATGTCGTTGATGTAGAGGAAATCTCTCTTGAATACGCCGTTTGCAGGGTGCCTTACCAGCGGAGATTCGCCGTTTTCCAGCTTCTGGATAGTGCCGGGGATAAGGCGGTTGAAGTTGTTGTCGCCGGGGCCGTAGATGTTGCCGAATCTGCCGACTACTACAGGGAGACCGTAGCTGTGGTAGAAGCTTCTTGCCAGCATATCCTGACAAACCTTGGAAACGTCGTAAGGATTGCTTCCCTGGAGAGTTGTGCTCTCTGTGTAGGGGAGTACATCGCTGTCGCCGTAAACCTTATCGCTTGAAGCAACGAGAACAGCCTTGACTGTGTCAGTGTGAAGTCTTGCTGCATCGAGGATGTTGTAAGTGCCGACGATGTTTACCTGGAAAGTAACCTTTGGCATTTTGTAAGCCAGATCCTGAAGGGCAACTGCTGCAAGGTGGAAGATAACTTCGATCTTCTGCTCAACGATGATCTGCTCGATAAGTGAACCGTTGCTGATATCACCGTAGTAGATATTCACCTTTTTGTCGAGTCCGCAGATGCTGAAATAGCTTGTAGCATCGCATCTTTCGATAAGAACAGTAACGTTTGCGCCGAGTTCAACGAGATGTTTTGCCATGTGAGCTCCGACAAATCCTGTAGCACCTGTCAGAAATACTCGCTTGTTTTTCATTTCCATATTTATTCCTCTTTCTTTTACACCTGTAAATGCGGTGATTATTTAACGTTATATGATTTTTTGAATTTTTCACTGCATTATTATATATTTTTATTAAATGTAGATCCTGATCGTATGCAGCACAATATTGCAGCAAGAAGCAGTATAGCATATTCTTCGGGTTTTGTCAAGCATTAATTCTTTAAATTTAATCATTGACTTTTAGTTTGCGGTTCAACTTTTTGCACAAAAACGAGTTGTACGCTTTGTGCAGTATGGAAAAGAGTACATCTTTTTAAAGTTGAATATAAATAGAGAATAAAAAAGAAATGATTTTGTCGCAAGGATTAGTGTATTTATGTTAAAGCATATGAGGGCTGTGTCAAAACATATAAAAAAGGGATTGACTATTTTCGGGAAATATGATAGAATTAAGAGAAATTTATCAAAAGCGCATCTGTGCTGACGGAGATCCGGGCTGAAAAGCAGTGGACTCCTTTTTTCTGGGGGAATATTGCTCATGCCCATGCTGTTTCAAAGCATGGCAGACAATATAAAGACAAAATATGGAGGAAAGATAAAATGAGTGAAACAGTAAAGCCAAAGAAGATAGCAGTTTTAAACGGAATTTTACACGGCCATTTTACAGGCAGCGTGGAGGTAGTAAGAGAGCTTGAAGCTTTAGGTTACGACATTACCTGCTATGTTATCGACGAATTCGCACCGAGACTGAACGTTCCGGTAAAGAAGATCGTATATTCCGCAGATGTAAGCGAGATCGCAAAGAATCTGAAGAAGGTCGATCCGAATGCGCCTCCGTTTGCAATAAACGCTTTCCTTCTCGGAAAGGCAACTGATGTTCTCATTGAATTATTATCCAAGGATGAGACAGACTACGACTACTACATCATTGACGCTTTCTTCGATATCGAAGAGATGAACAAGGTGCTGAAGCTTGATCCTTCCAAGTTTGTGAAGATCTACCCTTCATTCGTACTCACCGACGAGAATCAGCTGGATATTACCAAGGGCAGACTTATCGGCTTACAGGCTACAAACCAGAAGTACAACATCAATCTCCGTGATTTCGTCGGACTCCTTTTCGCAGGCGAGAAGTACAAGAAGCTTATCCTCACTTCTAAGTTCTTCCATTTAAGACCGGAGGATACAGATGATACCTGCTTCTTCATCGGACCAAACATCGAGCAGAGAAATATCGATACAAGCTTTGACTTCAAGAAGGATGAGAACAAGAAGCTCCTCTTCATTTCTCTGGGAACTATCTTCGGCAAGGATCTGGATTTCTATCACCAGTGCATCGAAGCATTCAGGGACTCCGAGGAATATCAGGTGATCATGTCAGTGGGTAAGTTCGTTGATATCGCAAAGACATTCAGCGACATCCCATCTAACTTCACTATCTACAACTACGTACCGCAGACACAGCTTCTGCCTGAGGTCGATGTATTCATCACTCACGCAGGCTTCAACTCAACTTCCGAGGGACTTGCAAGCGGTGCTGCTATGGTTCTTGTACCGCAGGCTGTTGACCAGTTCGATGTTGCAAGAGTTGTCGAGAAGCTGAATGCAGGCATCGCTCTGAACAAGCATGAGATCAACATTACTGCTGATATCATCAAGAAGGCAGTTGATGATGCTTACGCTAACAGAGAGAACTTCAAGAAGGGTACAAAGGAGATACTGGATTCATTTGAAGCTGCAAGAAATGACAGAAAGGCTATCTACGCAGAAATTTTTGCGTAAGGCGCAGTTCGGTATTATATTATAATAGTAACGGATATCTGTACTTAACAGATATCCGTTTTTTTAAGGCAACACCGCACAAAGCTTGTGCTGAAGATGCGCCGACAGATTTTTCGTCAGATTGTATAGAAATTCCGCAGGCATACTATCGTATGTCAAGGGATTTCTGTGCAAGATGACGGAAAATATGAACCTGTCCACATAGGGTGAATGTGCGGATTTTCAGGCATAATTTTGTCGGTGACAAGGCAAAAATCCGCCGACGGGCTGTCGCCCTTCAAGGATTTTTAACGCAGTCACCGGCAAAATTTGACGAAAAGACGTGCATGAATCCCTATGTGGACAGGTTCTCAGTGCAAAGCCGTCAGGCGGGCTTTGTGCGGTGTTGCCTAAAGGAGTAAAACAATGAACAAGATTTCTATGATCATCCCCATTACGATAATCGCCTATCTGTGCATGATGATAGTGATAGGCATTATCTACTCGAAGAAAAACAAGAACGTCAGCGACTTCTACCTTGGCGGACGTAAGCTTGGACCTCTCGTTACCGCTATGAGTGCCGAGGCTTCCGACATGAGCAGCTGGCTGCTGATGGGACTTCCCGGAGTTGCCTACCTGACAGGCGGCGCTGAGGCAGGCTGGACTGCCATCGGTCTTGCCGTAGGTACATATCTGAACTGGCTTTTCGTCGCAAAGAGACTGCGAGTTTACAGCCAGAAAGTCGGCGCTATCACTGTTCCTGATTTCTTCTCAAACCGCTACCACGACAAAAAGAAGATACTCATGGGCATCTCCGCTCTGATAATCCTCATCTTCTTCGTGCCTTACACTGCTTCGGGATTCTCGGCCTGCGGAAAGCTTTTCAGCACTATTTTCGGCTGGGATTACCACACAGCAATGGTGATAAGTGCCGTTGTTATCATCGCATACACCTGTTCGGGCGGATTCCTTGCAGCAAGCTTCACTGACCTTATCCAGTCGATAGTAATGACTGCCGCACTTATCAGCATCATCTTATTCGGCATAAACAAGGCAGGCGGAGTTGACGCTGTACTGGACAACGCAAGATCAATGGAGGGCTATCTCTCGCTGAGCCACATCCACAATGTGGTAACAGGCGGCGCTGACAAGTACAATCTGCTGACCATCTGTTCACTGCTTGCATGGGGTCTCGGCTACTTCGGAATGCCTCATATCATCCTCCGCTTCATGGCTATCGAGGACAAGAACAAGATAAAGACATCCAGAAGGATCGCATCCGCATGGGTGGTTATCTCGATGGGCGTTGCTATCTTTATCGGCTTCATCGGAAATCTTCTTTCCAAACAGGGTGTTGTTGAAAACCTTGAGGACTCCGAGACTATCATCGTAAAGATTGCGCTTTATATGAGCGAGCACGGTTTCTTCCTTGCAGTTATCGCAGGCCTTGTATTCGCAGGAATCCTTGCCTGTACAATGTCCACATCCGACTCACAGCTTCTTGCTGCATCATCAAGTATGTCCGAGAACATCCTCAAGGGGGTATTCGGCGTGAAGATGTCGGACAAGCAGTCCATGCTTTCTGCGAGAGTTGTACTCATGGTAATAGCTGTACTCGGAGTTATCCTTGCATGGGATCAGAACAGCTCGGTATTCCGTGTAGTATCATTTGCGTGGGCAGGCTTCGGTGCGACATTCGGACCTGTAATGCTTGCGGCACTTTTCTGGAAGCGCTCCAACAAGTACGGCGCTATGGCAGGCATGGTAGCAGGCGGAATCATGGTATTCGTATGGAAGTTCGGCATCGCAAAGCTGGGCGGTATCTTCGCTATATACGAGCTTCTCCCCGCATTCGTGACAGCTCTTATCGCTATCGTAGCAGTATCGCTTGCGACTTCAGCTCCCGAAAAGGAGATCACAGACGAGTACGACAAAGTACTGGCTGATATGAATAAGTAAGAACCTGTCCACATAGGGATTCATGCACGTCTTTTCGTCAAATTTTGCCGGTGACTGCGTTAAAAATCCTTGAAGGGCGACAGCCCGTCGTCGGATTTTTGCCTTGTCACCGACAAAATTATGCCTGATAATCCGTACATTCACCCTATGTGGAAAGGTTCTAAGAAAAAGCTGATGTCATCTAAAAAATGCGGGCGAGCGGAACTCGCCCCTACATAAACCAACAAATAATAGCCGTTTTGTAGGGGCGCTTTCCGAGCGCCCTTGATATGATCAATCTCAAAAACTACTTTTTCTACAGACAGAAAGGGACGCTTCAAAGCGTCCCTTTTAAAATTACACCAATGATTTCTCAGGCTTCAGAATAGCCATGAACTCCTCGCCTGTGATAGTCTCCTTATCGAGGAGATAATGTGCAAGTTCGTGGAGTTTGTCGATATTGTCGGTGAGGATCTGCACAGCCTTGGCGTGGGCATTCTTCACTATCCTGTTCACCTCGTCGTCGATACGTGCGGCGGTCTCGGGGGAGCAGGCAAGCGAGGTATCTCCGCCCAGGTACTGGTTATTCACAGTCTCCAGCGCTATCATATCGAAAGTGCTGCTCATACCGTAACGGGTCACCATAGCTCTTGCCAGCTGGGTGGCTTTTTCTATATCATTTGAAGCGCCGCTGGTGCAGGTGTTGAAAATTATCTCCTCAGCCGAGCGTCCGCCTGTGAGAGTCGCAAGCCTTGCCAGTGCTTCTTCCTTTGTCATGAGGAATTTCTCTCCCTCGTCCACCTGCATGGTGTAGCCGAGAGCGCCCGAAGTACGGGGGATAATAGTTATCTTATGTACTGGGGCGGAGTCCTTCTGCATGGCGGCAACAAGGGCGTGGCCTATTTCGTGGTAAGCGATTATCTCCTTTTCCTGCTGGGAAATAACAGCATTTTTGCGCTGATAGCCTGCGATTACAACTTCTACGCTCTCTTCAAGGTCCGACTGGTCAACAGCACTTCTGCCGTTTCTGACAGCACGGAGAGCGGCTTCGTTGATGATATTGGCAAGCTCTGCACCCGAAGCGCCTGCGGTAGCACGGGCAATGGCGTTGAAGTCGATGCCGTCGGTCAGCTTTATCTTTTGGGCGTGAACATTCAGTATTGCCTCACGGCCTGCAAGGTCGGGAAGCTCAACGGGGATACGCCTGTCGAAGCGTCCGGGACGGAGAAGCGCAGGGTCGAGGGATTCGGGACGGTTTGTAGCGGCAAGGATGACAACTCCCTTTTTGCCGTCGAAGCCGTCCATTTCGGTGAGCAGCTGGTTGAGAGTCTGTTCACGCTCGTCATTTCCGCCTATCTGACCGTCACGCTTTTTGCCGATGGTGTCTATCTCGTCGATGAACACGATACAGGGCGCTTTTTCCACAGCCTGACTGAAAAGGTCACGGACTTTAGCCGCACCCATTCCCACGAACATCTCAACAAATTCCGAGCCTGATATCGAGAAGAACGGTACCTCAGCCTCGCCTGCGACAGCCTGTGCAAGGAGAGTCTTACCTGTGCCGGGAGGGCCTACAAGCAGAGCGCCCTTTGGCAGATTTGCACCTATTTCAGCGTATTTACCGGGATCGTGCAGAAAATCCACGATCTCCTTGAGGGCTTCCTTAGCCTCGTCCTGACCTGCCACATCCTCGAAGGTCTTGCCTGTCTGTGCCTTTACGTAGACTTTGGCATTGCTTTTGCCGAACGACATAGCATTGCCGAGGCCTCCCATACGCTTGCCGAGAGTGCGGAAAAGCAGGCTGTAAAGGGCAAAAAGGAATATCAGCGGAAGCACCCACGCAAAAAGAAAGCTTTGCAGAGGGCTTTGCTGAGAGGAAACACCCGTGAATTCGATATCGCCTTTGTCGTTCAGCCTCTCAACAAGGTCAGGATCGTCGATACGAACCGTTGAGTATTTCTGATCGTCCTTGGTCTGGAAGCTGACTTCGTTGTCGGTTATCTCAACCTTTGAGACATTGCCGTCCTCGATCTGTTCGAGGAAAAAGCTGTATTCGGTATCCTTGACGGGCTGATTATTCAGCATCGGCATAATGACTGCGTTGAAGATGAGTATCAGCAGCAAACCGAACAGCAATGCGTTTGTATAGCGTTTTCTGTTGTCTTTATTTTCGTTCATTGAATTACCTCCCATATCATTATGATAAAATTATAACATACCCATCTGAAAAAAACAACAGGAAAATTGTGATAGAAGTGAAAAGCTTGTGAAATACGCAGATACGTATTTTTTCGCATGAAAATATCGCAGTATCCGACAAGATGCGCTGTTTTACTGCGTCGGATTAAGCAGAGTTCTGACGGCGTGGGATGAAGCGTGTCGGTGACGGGCGGGAAATGGCGTAAAACTCAGGTTTGATACTGTTATTTCGTATGTTAGAATCAGTTACAGAATAATTTAC
>ACOK01000040.1 GCA_000174895.1 Ruminococcus flavefaciens FD-1 | reverse complement strand
TCGCCCTTGGTGCAGTATGTTGAGCCTACATACGGTTTTCCGCTTGCAATCGCGTGCGAATGGCGAAATGACACTTGCCGTGGAGGATTCACGTAATCTGCTGATAAATCTTGTCGGAACAGAAGCACTGCTTGACCGTCAGCACCTTGTCAATTATTTCAGAGCATTTCTTATGACAAGAGTAAAGACTTATCTTGCACAGGAAATGCGTAATAATGCTATCAGCATTTTTGAGATAGACGAACGGCTTGAAGAATTCTCCAAAGGTATACATGAAAAGCTGAAGCCAGATTTTGCCGAATATGGTGTTGATCTGCGTAAGTTCTTTGTCACGGGTATTGTCAAGCCTGACGACAGTGAGCAGTACGAAAAGTTTAAGGAGCTTCATTTCCGACAGTATGCCGATATTGCCGAAGCAAAGCTGAAACAGCAGGTAGGCATTATCGAACAGCAGACCGCCGCACAACGTATGGTGATACAGTCGCAGGCTATGGCTACCAAACGTCAGCAGGAAGGCTACACCTATCAGCAGGAGCGTGGCTTTGATGTTGCGGAACAGGTCGCTCAGAATGAAGCTGTTGGTCAGTTCACTAATATGGGCATCGGCTTAGGAACAATGGCAGGCGTAGGCGGTGCAGTCGGAGGAGTTGTGGGAACAGCGATAAATGGAGCGGTATCGGGAATTGACAGTCAGCCTTCCACGCCGCCTGTTGTTCCAATCAAATGTTTCTGTGACAACTGCGGAGTTGAATTAGAAGCAGGCACAGTGTTCTGTGACAATTGCGGAACAAAGCAGGAAGCTCCGCCACTGAATAAATGCCCTCAGTGCGGCTTTGAGTTTACCCGACCGGGCAAGTTTTGTCCGAAATGCGGATTTAACAGGGAGGGATAGTCATGAAGAATAAAACTCCCTACATTGTGATAGCAATACTATTCGTCATGTTCAATGTTATCGCATTCGTGATACCGACAGCAAAAACTTCTGCTTTCTGGATTGGCTATGCATTCACTGTGATAGCATTTGCTGTACAAGCCTATGTGTGGTATGCAACTATCGGTAAGAAAAAGGATTTGAAAAGCAAGCTGCTCGGTTCATCGGTAACATATATCGGTGCAGTATATCTCGCTGTACAGTTTGTAGCATTTCTGATATTTATGTTTGTATCATCTGCACCGAATTGGTGTGCTATCCTTGTATGTGTGATGATACTCGGTATATCGGCTGTCTGCATGATAACCACCAACGCAGGCACGGAAATGATAACAGCGATTGAAAACAAAGTTGCTGTCCAGCGGCAATTTATCAAAGATTTGCAGATTGAGGTCGAAATGCTTGCTGAAACGGAAACAGACAGCGAGATCAAGTTGAAATTGACCGAGCTTGCAAAGAAGATACGACTCAGTGATCCTATGAGTGATCCTTCACTGTCAGAGCTGGAGAATGAGTTGTCAGATAAGATAGCTGTTATTGAAAAAAGTACCGATAAAGCAAGGACTATCAATGAAGCAGAGTTATTACTAACTAAAAGAAATAAAGTATTAAAATCATTAAAGTGAGGTGTGTGATATGGATGCATTAGTATGCGATATATGTGGTGGTAAAATTATTATGAGTGCAGGCGGACTTGCAACCTGTGACAGTTGTGGTATGGAATATACTACAGAGCGAGTTAAAGAAAAAATACAAGCAATCAAAGGTACGGTTCAAATTGATAATTCAAACATGGTTAATACATGGTTGAAGATGGCAAATGATGCGTCATCCGCAGGAAATCAAAAAGAAGCATATGACTATTTTACTAAGGTTTTAGAGGTTGAACCTACTAATTGGCGTGCAATTTTTGAAAGGGGAAAAGCTGCAGCGTGGCAATCAACACTTGCAAGATCAAGAACGGCAGAATTATACCAAGCGGTTAAGTCATCACTTGAGATAATTGAACGATCAAATATGACAGATGATGAAAAAGCGTCAATAAAAAACGAATTTGCTATGGCAGTTTTTGATGTAAATAATGCTTTTTTATCATTACGTCAAGATAATTTTGAAAAAAAAGAAGACAAGTATTATGATATACATTGGGATGAATGGTGGGAGGTTCATTACATCCAAGCAAAAGCTAATATTGAGCAAACCGAAGATGTAATGTCCTTGATAGCTGATTTAACAGACAAAGAATCAAAAGACACTGTTATATTTATGAAAAATCATATTTGTAGGGTGTTACAGTATATATGTAGTTGTCAAGATACGTATTGGGATAGTTATAGTCAAAATTATCTTTGTTGCTTTGGATTGAATGAATCTTCGAAAAAAGAGTTTGTAGATAAATACATTGAATTGGTTATGGAAAGAAGAGAGGTTGAACCTGATTATAGGAAATCAAAATATCTTTTGATAGATCCGTGGAGTCCTCCTGAAAGGTGGGATAGTAATCGGTTTGATAAACTGGAAAAATATTGGAATGAAAAGGATAAAGAATTAGAAAAAGTGCGCGAAAGGAAACTTGCAGAGCAACGGTATAAAGCATACTGGGCTGAACACTCCGAAGAAAAGCAAAAACTTGAAGCTGAAAGTGATGCTTTAGGTTCTCAGCTTAAGCAACTTCATGAGAAAATTGATCCTTATGATTCTGAAATAAAGGTATGGAAAAAGAAACGTGAAACAGAAACACCAGCTCAGGAAGAAAAGAAAAATCTTGAAGAACAAATAGCCGCACTTAACCAGCAAAAAAGCAGTTTGAGCCTATTTAAAGGAAAGGAAAAGAAAGCTTTACAGGTACAAATCGACGAACTTAACTCTCGTTTGCCTACTATTAATGAATCTATCAAAAATGAGAAAAATGAGCTCAATAATTTGTGTGACAGTAAAATAAAAGAGCTTGAAGAAACTGCTACCCCACTCAAGAATAAAATTGATGTCATAGAAAAGCGAATAAAGGAGATAAATAAAGAGCTAACTATGGATAGATAAAACAAATAATATCATAATATGACTCATAGAGTCGAATCCAAATTGAGATTTGATTCTATGAGTTTTTATATTAATATTGATTTTTTTAACAAAGCGTGGTATAATACACTTGTAAATTCAGAATAAAAAGGAGATGTTTTTATGATTAAAGCCCTTATTGTTGGGGTGTGCGACTGTGGGATTCCATCAAAATACATTCCGTTATGCTATAATGATATCCATGCAATGAAACACGCTTTGATATCAGGATTATCTACAAACGAAGAAAACATCACCGTTCTTGGCGAGAATAAAAGAGTTAATATAGAATCATTCTTATCCGAATTAGAAAACATTAAAAACGAAACTACAGCTTCCGATACGTTTATCTTTTATTTTTCTGGACATGGTTTATATGATGACAATGAAAACTATATCATTTTTAGCAATGGAATGTATTCTATAAGAGAATTGGTTAAGTTTATAGACAGTATTCTCTGCAAAAACAAAATAATAATGATTGATAGTTGCCATTCTGGAAATGCGGATATTAAACTTGATTCTCCAATTAATATTAATGAATACACATGGGTTAACCCAAATCTAAAAAAGGAGTAGATTAAAAATGAACAATGCAAATCACATACGAAACATGAACGAGAGAACGATAAGGAGCGTGGTTGTTGAATGGCTGAAAAAGAGGAAGTCAGATATTATTCAGAAAACAAAATTGAAGTCAATGGGAAGGTGTATAACGTGACATTTACGTTTCCCCTTCCCGAAAACGAAGCGGAAACAGCTTACGATAAGCTGAAACACCTGATAAACGGCGAAAAAGTAAGTTGAAAAAAGTTCTGGACTTTCGAGCCGGATAGGAGTATACTGTTGGTAGCTCCTATTCGGTTTGATTCCAGAAGTATAGCTTCGGAACAGGAGGATAAAAATGAAAGAATCAAACGCAAATCAGATAACAGCGCTCTATTGCCGCCTAAGTCAGGAGGACTTGCGCGCAGGAGAGTCGCTGTCGATAGAGAACCAAAGGCTCTTGCTGAAAGAATACGCAGATAAAAACGGTTTCAAGAACTGCCAGTATTACATTGACGACGGTTACAGCGGAGTCAATAAGAACAGACCAGCTTATGTGAAAATGCTATCTGATATTGAAAATGGTCTTATTAGCACAGTAATCGTCAAAGACCAGAGCCGTCTCGGCAGAGACCACCTTGAAACAGGCAGATTAATGGAGATACTGTTTCCGTCGTATGACGTTAGGTTCATAGCTATCTCCGACGGTGTTGACAGCATAAACGGGATGAACGATATGTCGGGCATCAAGAACTATTTCAATGACTTCTTTGCACAGGATACGAGTCGAAAGATCAGAACGATACAG
>ACOK01000041.1 GCA_000174895.1 Ruminococcus flavefaciens FD-1 | reverse complement strand
CCGATAAATGCGTATAAAGTAGGGGCGGCCGCCCTCGGCCGCCCGATAATTCCGTATCAAATCTGACTTTTACGGATAAAACATCACGGGCGCTCTTAAAGCGCCCGTTTATTTATGTGTTGTCTGAAACTGCGATTACTTTCTGTAGCCGTTAGGGTTGTTCTTCTGCCAGTTCCATGTATCACGGCACATATCAGCCAGAGTTTTCTCGGTCTTCCAGCCGAGTACCTTCAGAGCCTTGTCTGCGTTTGCATAGCTTTCGGCAAGGTCTCCGGGACGTCTGTCGCCGTAAACGTGGTTGATCTTGATATCGTTCACGTTCTCGAAAGTTTCAACTATCTCGGTAACACTGTAAGGAGTGCCTGTACCGAGGTTGAATATCTCAACGCCCTTTGCGCCGAATACATAGTCGATAGCCTTTACGTGGCCCTTTGCAAGGTCGGTAACGTGGATATAGTCACGGCGGCAGGTACCGTCGGGAGTATCGTAGTCTCTGCCGAAGATAGTCAGCTTCTCACGGCGTCCGACTGCTACCTGAGCAACGTATGGCATAAGGTTGTTCGGGATGCCCTGTGGGTCTTCGCCTATCTTGCCCGAAACGTGAGCGCCGATAGGATTGAAGTAGCGGAGGAGCACTACTGAGAGGTCCTTGTCAGCCTTTGCTGCATCTTCAAGGATCTGCTCCATCATTACTTTAGTCCAGCCGTATGGGTTGGTGCAGGTGCCTCTCTTCATTTCCTCTGTGTAAGGAACGGGATTTTCCTCGCCGTAAACAGTAGCGCTTGATGAGAAGATGATATTCTTCACGCCATGCTTTTCCATACATTCCAGAAGTGTGAGAGTGGTATCGATATTATTTCTGTAATATGCGACAGGCATTGCTACGGATTCGCCAACAGCCTTGAGGCCTGCGAAATGGATAACAGCGTCGATCTTGTTTTCGCTGAAAAGAGCATCGACCTTTTCCTTGTCCTTGATATCAACTTCGTAAGCCTTGACGGACTTGCCTGTGATCTCTTCGACTCTGTTTATGACCTCGGGACAGCTGTTAGAGTAGTTATCAGCTATAATTACGTCATAGCCGGATTCGAGAAGTTCAACAGCGGTGTGAGAGCCGATATAGCCTGCGCCGCCTGCCAGTAAAATAGTGCTCATAGTTTTAACTCCTTATGAAAATTATTTTAAAACTGATTCATGTATAGCAAAGTGCTTTGGTATGCCGTTTTCCGTGATGAGATTGAGGTCTCCCTGTATGAGCGGAAGGAAGTATTTGAGAGCGAAATCACGGATATTGTTTCCTGCTGAATTGATGTATTTCTTGGGCAGGAACTTTTCATTGTTTGCGATATCCTTAGCGTCTGCGGTCTCTATGACAGCAGTGTAGGGGATATCCTCGATACGGCGGAATACCATTACCTTGCCTGTTTCTCCTTCAAGTGCACAGCGTACACCTGCGGCACCGATAGCCTCAGCTTCGTCGATATCAGTCTTTGAGCCGAGATGTGAAGAGCATCTCTGCATAACATTGAGCTCGATGGAGCGGACCTTGCAGCCTATCTCAGAGCGGACAACATCCTCAAGATACTTGCCGATACCTGAGAGGTACTTGTGGCCGAAATTATCAACAACGCCCGACTGTACACCTTCGGGGACTTCGATGCCCTCTGATACCGCAACGATAACAGCCTTATGCTTTGACATTTCCTGTCTTACATCGGCAAGGAAGCTGTCCAGAGAGAACTTTACCTCAGGCACGTAAACCAGATGGGGAGCGGTTTCGCCCATAGCGTGAAGCACAGCGCTTGAAGCAGTGAGCCAGCCTGCGTGACGTCCCATTATCTCGACGATGGTGACGGAAGGTATGCTGTAAACGATACTGTCACGGGTTATCTCGTGCATTGTTGTGGCTACATATTTGGCAGCTGAGCCGAATCCCGGGGTATGGTCTGTGATACAAAGGTCATTGTCGATAGTTTTCGGGATGCCGATTACCTTGATATCAACGCCTGTCTCAGCGAAATATTCTGAGAGCTTGTTGACGGTATCCATGGAATCGTTACCGCCGATATAGAGAAAAGCGCCGATATTACGCTGCTTGAGAGTATCGGTTATCTTCTTGTATACTTCCTCATCGTCGCCCCAGTCGGGCAGTTTGTATCTGCATGAACCCAGCACGGTTGAAGGAGTCTGCTTGAGGAGCTCCATATCGTTGTTTGTGAGTATCATAGATTTCAGGTCAACGAGATGGTTCTCGATAATGCCTTCGATTCCGTTGACAGAGCCGAAAATAGCGTCTATCGTTGATACTTTCAGCGATTCCTTGAACACGCCTACCAGAGAAGCGTTGATGGCACAGGTCGGACCGCCTGACTGTGCAACTGCAATGTTGATCATATTTTAATATCCCTTTCAAATGTCGCCGCTGACTTGTGTCAGCATATGTTTATAGCGATTTGCTGCTTTTTCATGGAGTGCGCCATGAAAAAGCATTATATAAAACACGTCTGTTGAATGACAGTGCTTTAATATACATCATTGAATTCAGAGCGCTTTTCTCTTCCCATCAGTGAGCTTACAGCGTCAGCAGGGGATGCGCCTTCGTATACAGCTTTGTATACATATGAAATAATAGGAAGCTCCACGCCGTATTTTTCGGAAAGAGCCATAGCCGGCTTCAGGGCATTCATACCCTCCACGACCATACCTATCTCCTTGATGGCGGATTCTGCATCATAGCCTTTTCCAAGAAGGATGCCTGCCTTGTAGTTACGGCTGTGCACACTGAGAGCGGTAACGATAAGGTCGCCCATGCCGGCAAGACCGTAGAATGTACGCTCGCAGCATCCCATTTTCATTCCGAGGCGCTTTATCTCGGAAAGGCCACGGGTAATGAGAGCGGCTTTGATGTTGTCTCCGAGGCCAAGGCCGCTGAGAGTGCCCGATGCGAGGGCGATGATATTTTTCAGTGCGCCGCAGAGTTCAACGCCTTTCAGGTCGGGATTAGTGTAGACTCTCATGAAAGAGTTGGTGAAAACATCCTGTATTATGCCTGCTGTATCCATATCCGGACAGGAAGATATGATAGTAGTGGGCATATTCTTTATGACTTCTTCTGCATGGGTGGGACCTGAGAGAGCGGCTATTTTCAGCGATTTTTCCTTTACGATACTGCCGAGCTGATCGGCGATCACATCGGTCATGCTGAAAAGTGTCTTTTCTTCGATACCTTTAGCCACACTTACGAGTATCTGTCCGTTTTTCAGGTAGGGAGCGGCGGTTTTCATGGTTGAGCGGATGTAAACGGAGGCTACTGCTACTACAAGAAGCTCGTTTTCGCTGCATACCTTTTCGGTATCAGTAGTATAGGAAAGGGCCTCGGGGAGGACTGTATCGGGGAATTTAGGGTGCACATGAGCAGATTCCAGATCGTCGATCTCCTTTTTGAGTGCAGACCATACCGTGACTTCGTTGCCGCTTTCACAGAGCATTTTTGCAAGAGCGATGCCCCATGTTCCGGCGCCTAAAACACCTATTTTCATAGAAGATGTCTCCTTTGTCCGTGTTGGGCGGACAGCCGCAGCTGTGCGCCGATATTAGTGCATCTGAAAAGTTCAGGTGTGCACATAATAAAGTATAACAGATATAATTGCTTATGTCAAGGCGGAAAAGGGCGAATATCACTTCTCAGGTGAAAAATCCGCAGATGTTTTCAATATGTAAATGAAGATTTTTCTTATACAGATAGTAATTAATGCCTCGTTCATAAATCGTAAAAACTGACAAAATATACCTTGTGTAATTGTTTGCAGTCACAAAATTGTTTTGAAATAGTTGACATAAAGTATGATAAGAGTTATAATTAATTATACAAAAGAGACAGTGACGGGACGGTGCAGGGGAATGAAAAACCGCTGCACACCTCAGCACTGCTTATACGCTTTTTAAAGGGATATGGAACAAGGTCTTATCCGCTGACGAATCAGGCATCGGCGGCGGATAAAAGGCTTTGACATTCATCTGTATCCGTGAAGGTATCAGCGTAAATACCGTATCATAGGCATTAGGCGGCCTTGAACAAGATATCCGGCAATAAGTTAAAATATATGGGAAAGAAAACATGATACGGCCTGACCCCCTCTGAATTTCGCAGAGGGGGCGGGAAACTCAACGGAAAAACTCAATATGACTTCAGGCAGATCAAGGAACCTGCGGTTCCCCTGCCGTTTTGTTGCTGTTGACAGAATTGCAGGGTTCCTGAAAGATCGGAGTTCGGACATGACAGAAGGAGTGGTGGAAATGAATATTACAAAGAAAAAAATATCTGTTATATTTATCGCATTGGTCTGCGTACTGTCGGTTTGTGCGATGTTCATGCCGTTTACTGTTTCAGCAGACGACTATGACAAGAGTATTACCCTCAACTGTACAAAGGACGGTACTATCCTCGACGGCATGGAGTGGAAGATATACCGTGTAGGCGAGAGAAGCGGCGGAGATTTTGTGCTTACAGGCGATTTTGCATCATATCCCGTTGACATCAAGGATATGTCAGCTGAAAATATCATAGCTGCTGCACAGACTCTCGACGGCTACAGCACTGCTGATAAAATTCCCGTGCTTGCTTCAGGTGTTACCAATGCAAGCGGAACACTGACTTTCAACGGCCTTAACAATGGCCTTTACATGGCTGTGGGAAAAAGGATAACGAAGGATAGTTACACTTACATACCTTCACCTCTTCTCCTTGAAGTCAGCAACGGGCAGACAGAATTCAATTTCGACGCATATCCCAAGATAGTACGTGCAGCACTTTCGGATAAGGCTACATCACATACCGTAAGAAAGATATGGCTTGACTATAATGATACTTATGAAGCACGTCCTACCTATGTAACTGTTGATCTTTTCAGAGACGGCGAACTCTATGATACAGTTACTCTTAACGAAGCTAATGACTGGCAGCATAAATGGGTATCACTGGGAAATGAATACGACTGGAAAGTCGTTGAGAGAAAGATACCTGTTGATTACGAAGTAAGAATCGAATACAACGAAACTCAGTATCTCATACGCAACCGTCACAAGACAGTTATGGACTGGGACGAAGTAACAAGGCCGATCACTACTACAACAGGCACAACAACCACCCTGCCTCCTGTTGTTACAGGCAGTGATGTTGATTCATCAACAGAGACTACCCATACAGCGGCTGAGCTCACTTCAACCACTTCAACAACCATGACAACTGCTGTATCTACCCTTCCTCCCACATCAGCACAGCCTCCGCAGTCTACTTATACAGGCGGCGGAAGAAGCAAGCTTCCTCAGACAGGACAGTTCTGGTGGCCTGTAGCTCCTCTGGGATTAGGCGGTACTCTGATGGTGTTCACAGGTATGAAGCTGAGATCCAAGAAGGACGAAGATGAAGAATAAAACAGGAACATTATTGATGATATGCGGAACAATGCTGATACTCTCAGCATTGTTCCTTTGTTGGTATAATAAAAAAGAAAGCCGCAGAGCCTATGATGATTCGCAGAAGGTGCTGGTGGAACTGAAACAGCTCATCCCCGTGGTTGAGGAGAAGGACGAGGAGACCGAGTTCCTTCAGCAGATACCTGCTGAGAATCCGGCTGACGATCTCTTTGCTCCCTATGAGGAGGCTGAGGCAAAAGCTCCCGAGATCCCTGAGCCTATTGTGGTAAACGGCGATTATTACTGCGGATATATCTATCTTCCATCGCTGGGACTTGAGCTCCCTGTGGCTGACGGCTGGAGCTATGCCGCTCTCAGGAATACACCGTGCCGTTACAGCGGAAGCGCTGCGGAAAATGACATGATAATCGCTGCCCACAATTATAACGATCATTTCGGACGCATCGGCGATCTGGATTCGGGCGATGAGATAGTTTTCACCGATACTTCTGGGATCCGCCATTATTATGAGGTGGATTTCACTCAGTATGTGGATGGCTACGATGTGGATACGATGTTCAGCGGAGGCAGCAGCGAATGGGATATAACCCTGTTCACCTGCACTCTCAGCGGTCAGAGCCGTGTTACAGTGAGAGGAACACATAAGGAAATTGAATGAAAAAGCACCTCATGGGTCCGGATCGGCCTGTGAGGTGTTGTTTTTTGAGAGGAAAATGAACATATAGTAAATGAATGGTTGAAATATACTTTGCGTAAACAGATGGCAGGCGGGATTTTTGTTCATTTGATGACGGAAGCCTTGTATTAGTTTAATATGTACATTTGGAGACAGCGTAATTGTAAAATGTTACCAAAAATAGTTTGATAAATTCTTTTTACCTTGACAGCTTTTTTACTCTGTGTTATAATATATGATATCATTTTGCGGTCGGTCTGACCGAATATAGCATTAAAGGAGGAATGCAGATGAAGTCGGTACATAGGTTTATTTGTGTGGTTTTCTGCGGCATCCTCTCTTTATTTTTGCTGCCGTGCCTGAAATGCCATGCAGAAGACAGCATGACTGTCGAGGCGGAGATCCCCGTATCGTGCCTCAGCGTAGATGCTCCCGAGGGGCATATCTACAGGATAATGATAGAACCGAGGAACAGTAATTCACCGGCGCCTAAGTCGGATACGCTCCAGATATCAGAAAGCGGCACCGGAAAGTTTCAGATAGATATAACCGAGCCCGGAGCTTATGATTATTTGGTATATGAACAGGCTGGCGACGATGAAAGGATCGTATACGACAGCAGTGTGTACCATGTAACAATTACCGTACAGACCGCAGATCAGAACAAACTGGCGTATACGGTAACTGCATACAAAAATGACGAAACTACAAAAACCGGCAGACTGGAATTCAGAAACGAGGTTTCAGCGAATTTCGTAACGGATACTACTTCCACGACGCTGACGACAACGGTGACAACCACTGAAACGACTACAGTTACCTCCGCAACCGTGACAACCGTGAAAAAGAGCGGAATATCAACTGTATTTGAAAATATCACAAGCATTATGACAGGCGACCGTATGCCTGTGAAGCTGCTGCTGAGCATTATCGTAATATCAGCCGCCGTGATCTGCTTCATGCTGATCAATAAAAAACACCATGAGGATTAGCAATAATACAAAAAGGGTGGGACTATAACCGTGATACTTATAAAGAAGATTTGTATGTATTATTGAAGTAGACTTTTTGAAGAAGATTCTTCTCAAACTCTCCCCAAGACTATTAATTTTGCCCCCATATAGGGCGCACACCAGATAAGTTTGGATTTATCATTTCTATCAGGTGCGCCCTATATGGGGGCAAAATTCTATTAAAAGTCTTTGGAAAGGGGTTCGGGGAAGAACCTTTCCTCAGAAAGGTTTTCCCCGATAAATGCGTATAAAGCTGCTATATGAGTACAACGGTTACAGTCTCACCCTTTTTTATTATTATGTGGAATGTGCTGGCTGTTTTCAAATTGTTCGGCGAGACCGAAGCGTCTGGTCATGCGTCCCTGTATCACCCAGAACAGGATGAGGAGGATTACCACGGCTGCAACGATAAAGGGGATACAGTTCATCTTATCGATAGGAACGGCGTCCGCAGGCACTCTTACCTCATGGGGCTTATAGGTGTCTATTCTGTGCGCTCTCACCAGGAGGCGGTGAGTATTGATGCCATAGGGAGTACAGGTCATCAGCGTGACGTTGTCCTGATCGGGAATGATATTCAGGCTGTTCAGTTCCGTCGGCAGAACTACTTCGATATTGTCAACGGAGTAGGTGTATATCTCGTCGAGGATAGTGATAGTGAATGTATCATCCTCCACCAGCTGGTCAATATCGGTGAACAGCTTTGATGATGGAAGCCCACGGTGAGCGGAAATGACGGAGTGTCTGCTTGTACCGCCGATAGGCAGGGTCGAGCCTTGCAGATGCCCCACAGCTATAGTAAGCACTTCGGGGCTTGTGCCGTGGTAGATAGGCAGATAGACGTTTATCTTCGGAATGGTGATATATCCCATAATGCCCGTGCCTGTTATATCGAGTACATTTTCGTAGCCGGATACGTTTGCGTAGTCCGACAGCGGCGAGGGAAGCTCAGCAAGCTTACGGTTGTACTTTTCGGCACGTTCAAAGATCTTCTGCTTTTCCTCATTTCCCAGGTCGCCGACCGCTTTGTCGTAGTTTGAAATCGCCTGCGACTGCACACGGGAATTCCACCACGTACTGAACGACGGATAGAGGATTATGCCGATGCCTATGATAAGGATACTGCCGAAGAAAAGGTAAAAAAGGATGGATTTGCGTTTATTCATTATTACCTCCGCCCGAAGCTGACGGGATGAGCGAGAATCTGTCTATGGGCCATATAACGGCGTAGATCCTGCCTATGATATCCTCCTGAGCCACACAGCCCACAGAAGAAGAACGGCTGTCGACGGAGTATTCCCTGTTGTCTCCGACCACGAAATACTTGTTGTTCGGGACGGTGAACGGGAATTCGATATCGCATTCACCGAAGGAATGTTCTGCTATGTAGTCCTCGGCGAGCAGACGGCCGTTTACGGTTATACGTCCCTTTTCGTTTATCTCGACGATATCGCCTGAGAAAGCGATGACACGCTTCAGCAGCACTTTCTTATTATGGTAGAATGCGATGATATCGCCCTGTGAGACCTCAGAGGATTTTCCGCACAGCACCACGTCATGGCTTTTGAGCAAAGGCGACATACTTTCGCCCGAGACACGGAAAACAGGCAGAAAGAACACGGATATAAGAGCTATAGCGGCGACTGCCACAAGGATAGCTTCGAATGTGCTCATCAGTGTTGAGATATATTTCTTGCCGAAATTTCGCCTTTCAAGCTCTCGTTTCAGCTGCTCCGTAGTAGGGAAAACGGGAGTTTTATTAGTATCCGCCATGGCTTACTGCTCCTCTTTCGCTGAAACTGCTGTGACGGAGATGTGCTTTGCTCCTTCAGCGGCAAGAGCGTCTATCCTTGATCTTAGCTGAGAGTTCTCTTCTCTGACTCTGTCGAGCTCCTTGCTCATTGCATAGAGCAGTTCGAGCAATTCTTTTTTGCCGGCACGTTTTAGTTCTTTATCGGTCATAGTTCCTCCTTGAAATATTACTGCTAAATATTACGTAATGTATATTTTACAAAAATGATTAAAAAGTGTAAAAAAATAATATCCTGCGATAACCGTGATACTCATATAGAACTTATC